>JAFSMU010000004.1 GCA_017447775.1 Clostridia bacterium
AAAAAAAGAAAAAGCGGAGCAAAATCGCCCCGAAACGAGCTACTCGACATACAACGCATACGATCCGTCGGCTCGCACCGTTGTCGTAAAGGGCGTGCATCGCACGCCGGACAGATCGGCAGATGACGCCGACACCGACTCCGACGTCTTCGGCTCGCGCAAGAGCAAGCAGGACAACATCAGCGACGCGTTCCACTTTGGCGACACGACGGAGCTTGCCGTCTATGACGAAAAGCTCACCCCCGTCAACAACCCCGCAAAAACCGATCTTTCGGATATATTCGACAAACCGGACGACGAAGAAATAAAGAGCGCGTATGACGAAAAGAATACCGACGACGATGACTTTGAAACGTCGGCAAGCATCGACGTAAAAGCGGCTCCGACGCTCGACGTCCGCCGCACGCAGACGACAAAACGCGCGCCCGATACGGCTGTGGTGCCGAAAAAACCGGCTCCCGAAAAACAGCCGCCGAAAGAGCCTGAAAAGCCGAAATACGTGTTCCCGCCGATCGACCTTCTCGGGTACAAGCCCCCGATTGACGAGGGCAACATCGAGCAGGAGCTTCGCACAAAGGCGCAGAAGCTTGTCGAAACGCTTGACAGCTTCAATATCCATACAAAAGTCGTCAATATCTCACGCGGCCCCGCCGTCACGAGATACGAAATAGCGCCCGAGGCGGGCACCCGCGTTTCCGCCATAGTCAACAGGGCGGACGATATCTCCCTCGGCCTTGCGTCGAGCGTGCTTATCGAGGGTGTTATCCCCGGAAAGAGCGCGATCGGCATCGAGGTGCCGAACAAGAACGTGTCGACCGTTTATCTGCGCGAGCTTATCGACAGCGATCAGTTCCGCGAGTCGAAGAGCCGCCTTACGGCGTCGCTCGGCATCGACCTTACCGGCTCAAAGGTATTCTTCGATATAGCAAAAATGCCGCACCTGCTTATCGCAGGCGCGACGGGCATGGGTAAATCGGTCTGCATAAACTCGATACTCGTAAGCCTGCTTTATAAATCGACTCCGGACGAGGTCAAGTTCATCCTCGTCGACCCGAAGAAAGTCGAGTTCAACATCTACGACGGACTCCCGCATCTGCTTGTTCCCGTCGTGTCCGATCCGAAAAAAGCGGCGGGGGCGCTTAACTGGTGCGTCACCGAAATGGAGCGCCGCTACGACATACTCGAAGCCAAAAACAAGCGCAACTTAGCGCAGTACAACGAGGCGATAGCGGACGATCCGGAGGCTGAACGCCTGCCGCAGATAGTCATCGTCATCGACGAGCTTGCCGACCTTATGCTGACGGCAAAGGACGTTGTTGAAACGTCTATCGCGCGCATCGCCGCAAAAGCGAGAGCCGCCGGGATGCACCTTATCATCGGTACGCAGCGCCCGTCGGTCGACGTCATCACGGGTACGATCAAGGCAAACATCCCATCGCGTATAGCCTGCACGGTTTCATCTCAGACAGACTCGCGCACGATCCTTGACGGCGCGGGCGCGGAAAAGCTTGTCGGGCGCGGCGATATGCTGTTTGCCCCCGTCGGCGCGCGTATGCCGCTTCGAGTACAGGGCGCGTATGTGGACGAAAAGGAGATCGAGGACATCGTCGCGTTCATCAAAGAACACGCGGGCGTTTGCGCGTATGACCGCGACATCGCCGATCAGATCGAGCGCGAAGCCGAGCTTTGCGGCAAAAAGGGCAAAGCGACAGTTTCCGACGGCGGAGCGGGCGACGGCGAGGAAGAGGACGATCCGATGCTCGACGAGGCTATCAAGCTCGCCATCGAGGAAAAGAAGATCTCCACCTCGCTCATTCAGCGCAGACTTCAGCTCGGCTACGGCCGCGCGGCAAAGCTTATCGACATTATGGAGGCGCGCGGCATAGTTTCCGCGCCAAACGGCCAGAAACCGCGCGACGTACTTATAAGCTACGAGGACTATCTTGAAATGTCCATGCGCTCCGACGATTGATCGGACGCTGGAACGGAGGACTTATTATGGGAAAACTTATAGTTATAGACGGACTTGACGGCTCGGGGAAGAGTACGCAGTGCGACCTGCTTTTTGCGGAGCTTCAGAACCAGGGCAAAAACGTGCGTCTTGTGTCGTTTCCGAGGTATGACAGCGTCGGCTCGACGTTTGTAAAGCTGTACCTTGACGGTGCGCTCGGCTCTCACCCCGACGACACAAACGCATACGCCGCGGCGACGTTTTACGCCATTGACAGATACTATTCGTTCAAGACGGAATGGGAGGAGTTCTACAACAAGCCCGATTCCGTCGTCATCGCCGCAAGATACACAACGGCAAACGCCGTTCACCAGCTTTCAAAGCTCGACCGCGAGGAGTGGGACTCATTCCTTTCGTGGCTGTTCGACTTTGAGTATGAAAAGCTCGGCATTCCGAAGCCCGACCTTGTGCTTTTCCTTGAAATGAAGCCGGAAATATCACTTGACCTCATCCGCCGCCGCAACGAAGAAACGGGCGCGCACAGCGACATTCACGAGCGCGACGTCGAATACTTAAACCTTTGCTACAAGGCGGCGCTCTATTCGGCTGACAAGATGGGCTGGGAACACATAAAATGCTACGACGGCAAAGACCCGCTGACTATCGACGATATTCAGTCGGCAATAATGGAAAAGGTCGTAAAGCTTCTCGACGTAACGGAGTGAGATCATGAAAAAAGTCATCATTTTTTTGGCAGACGGCACAGAGGAGGTCGAAGCTCTGACGCCGCTTGATTATCTGCGCCGCGCGGGCGCCGACGTAACGCTTGCGGGTATTTCAGGCGTTTATCAGCGCACATCTCACGGAATAGAGATAAAGACGGACGCCAAAGTTTCCGATATAGACGAAAACACGCCGTTCGATATGGTCGTGATCCCCGGCGGTATGCCCGGAACGAACAACATCGAGGAAGATCCGCGTGCAATGGCTATAATCAAAAAAGCCGCAATGGACGGCAAATTCATCGGCGCTATCTGCGCCGCGCCGAAGATAATCGGCGCGCTCGGACTTCTTTCGGGCAAAAAGGCGACGTGCTACCCGGGATTTGAAAAATTTCTTCTCGGCGCGACGGCGGTAAACGAAAAAGCCGTAAGGGATGAAAATTTCATCACCGCGACGGGCGCAGGCGCCGCAAACGAGTTCGCGTTTGAGCTTATCGCGGCGCTGTATGGCAAAGAAGAAGCCGAAAAAACGGCAAGATCAGTCAGATTTTTGATATGACACTTATTTTCGGAGGGTGAAATGTACGAAATAAGAGAGCATAAAACCGAGATCCGCGAAAACTACCTCGCCAAAAGGCGTGAGCTGACAGCGGAAAAAAAGACGGAGCTTGAAGATAAGCTCTGCCGCGTTATCCTTTCAAGCGCGACGTATCGCTACGCCGACACGATCCTTATGTACTACGCCAAAGAGGACGAGGTCGACATCAACCGCATCGCGTGGGAGGCTGTCGCCGCGGGGAAAAAAGTCGCGTTCCCGCGCACAAACCCCGAGGACAGATCGATGGTGTTCCATTTTGTCATCGGCGAGGACGACTTTGAAGTCGGGCCGTTCGGCATTTGCGAGCCGAAAGCCGAGCTTCCGTCATTCGAGGTGACGGGCGAGCTTCAAAGGAACGTGATTTGTATAATTCCCGCCGTCGTTTACGACAAAAAGGGTTTCCGCATAGGATACGGCGGCGGATACTACGACAGATACCTTTCCACATTCAAAGGCACGAAGGTCGGCGTTGAGTATTCGGAGTTCATCATACCCGAGGTGCCGCACGGCAGATTCGATCTCGCCGTCGACGTGCTTATAACGGAAAAGGGCATCTACCCCAAAAAATCATAAAATAATTTTCCCTCGGCGGCGCATAATATCGTCGGAGGGAAAAATGAAGAAAAACAAGATATTTCTGCTCATCTGCGGCGTGCTTGCCGCAAGCCTTGCGCTCTCGGCGCTGATCATTTTCGCCGCAAACGACGCGCTGGCGCTTGACAAAAGCGGGGATGAGGTAACGCTCGTTCTCACTGACAGAACGAGTGCGGGCGCGCTTTCAAAAAAACTTGATGACGCGGGCATAATCGATATGCCTCACGTCTTCGGGATATACTCGGCGCTCCGAAGAAAAACGTCGTTTGAAGCGGGCGAATACACGCTCTCGCGCAGTATGAGCTATGACGAAATTTATATCGCGCTCTCGGGCACTCGCGAGCGCGAGCAAATAAAGATAACGATCCCCGAAGGGATGACGACCGACCGCATAATATCGATTTTCACAGATGCCGGAATCGGCACGCGCGAGGGATTTATCGACGCGCTTTCAAATGATTACGGCTACGGCTACATCCCGCAAAAGCCTGATGACAGAACGTACAGATACGACGGGTACCTTTTCCCCGACACGTACTTTTTCTATTCCGACAGCTCGGAGCGGGACGTTATTTCAAAAATGCTGAAAAACTTTGATTTGAAGTTCGGCAAAAACGCCGCGCCCGACGTTGATATCGACAAGTGCGTAACGATTGCGTCGATAATTCAGAGGGAGGCATACTTCACCGCCGAGATGGGCGCGCTGTCGTCGGTGCTGCACAACAGACTGTCAAGCAGCACCCTGCGCCGCCTTGAATGTGACTCAACGGTAGGATACGCGTGGCAGACGGGCAAGTTTGAAGGCGATTTTCTGACCGCCGACAGCCCGTATAACACATATCTCTACGAGGGACTGCCGCCGGGGGCGATATGCTCGCCGGGACTTTCCGCGCTGAACGCGGCGGCAAACCCGAAAAAGACCGACTATTACTACTTTTTTTCAAAACAAGACAAGACGTTTGTATTTTCAAAAACTCACGCGCAGCATCTTTATCAGCGCAAGAAATACGGCGTTTAAGGAGGAAATATGACTGAACTTTTATCTCCCGCAGGCAATCCCGAAAAGATGCGCGCCGCCCTGCTTTACGGGGCGGACGCGGTGTACCTAGCGGGCAAAATGTTCGGTATGCGCGCCGCGGCGGACAACTTTACGCTTGAGGAACTTGACGACGCGCTTGACTACGCTCACGCGCGCGGCAAAAAAATATACCTTACCGTAAATACGCTTCCGCGCGAGGACGAGCTTTCAGCCCTTTGCGAATATCTGTCGGAGCTTTCGCATCTCGGGCACGGCGGACTTGACGGGCTTATCGTCGCCGACCTCGGCGTGTTCTCCCTGTGCCGCCGCTACATAAAGGACGCGCCGGTGCATATATCGACTCAGGCGGGCGTTGTCAATTCCGAAACGGCGAAAATGTTTTACGATATGGGCGCGTCGCGCGTCGTGCTGGCGCGCGAGGTGTCGCTCGATCAGATAAAGCGTCTGCGCGAAAATCTCCCCGCGGAGCTTGAGATCGAAGCATTCGTCCACGGCTCGATGTGCGTGTCGTTCAGCGGACGGTGCCTGCTTTCAAACAATCTTATCGGGCGCGACGCAAACCGCGGCATGTGCGCTCAGCCGTGCCGCTGGAACTATACCATCCGCGAGGAAAAGCGCCCCGATACCCCGCTTCCCGTCGAGGAATACCGCGAGGGAACGTTCATTATGAGCTCAAAAGATATGTGCATGGTAGAGTACGTTCCAGAGCTTATCGACGCGGGCATTTCCTCTTTCAAAATCGAGGGCAGGATGAAAAGCGCATACTATACCGCCGTCGTTACAAACGCATACCGCGCGGCGATAGACGGATATAAAAAATACGGCAAAGACTACAAATTCGATCCCGCGTGGCTTGACGAGCTTGACTCCGTCAGCCACCGCGAATACTGCACGGGTTACTATTTTGACGACCCGATGATAAACGCGCAGACCGTGACCCAGCCCGGCTATATGCGCGAGAAAGCGTATATCGCCGTCTGCGAAAGCTATGACGAAAAAACAGGCACGGCGCGCTTTATCCAGCGCAACCGACTGCTCGACGGCGACGCTGTCGAGATAATCTCCCCGACGATGACGGGGCGCGGCTTTACCGTCGACGGAATATGGGACGAGCATGGCGAAAGAGTCCCGTCGGCGCCGCACCCGATGATGAAGTTTTCGGTCAAAGTTCCGTTTGAAGTAAAGCCCGGCGACATTATGCGCGGGGCAAACAAATAAATCAAGGAGGCGCGTATGCGTATTATCGAGCAGCCTAAAACGATAATCGACAACCCGGACTCGATTTTCGGGTATTTTGCGTGGCCGACGGTGGCAAGGCTTTATGACGGCACTCTCGCGGCGGTTTGTTCGGGATTCCGCCTGCGCCACATCTGCCCGTTCGGGAAAGCCGTGATATCGTACAGCCGCGACGACGGCAAAACGTGGACTCGCCCGGCAGTCGTCATCGACACGCCCCTCGACGACCGCGACAGCGGCATCTGCGTCAACGGAAAAAGAGTCATTGTGACGTCTTTCAACAACACGCCACATAACCAGCGCGCGTGGCTTGAAGGCAACATCAAAAAGGGCGACACAAGCCCGTCGCTGAAGCTTATGGAAGCGTATTTCGGGCTTTATCCCGAAAACGTGTGCGAAAAATATCTCGGCTCGACGTATAAGATCAGCCGCGACGGAGGATATACTTTCGGAGAGGTGAAAAGATCCCCCGTTACAAGCCCCCACGGGCCGTTTACGGCAAAAGACGGGCGCGTTATATGGGTAGGTCGGGTGTTTGACGAAAATCAGGAAAATAAACCGACCGAGATCGCCCTTGCCGAGCTTGACGGTGACGAAAACTTCGTCATAAAATCGTACATCGCGCCGTGCGTTGATGAGTTCGGCGTCGGCTTTGCGTGCGAGCCGCACGCGATAGAGCTTCCCGACGGTAGGATTATCGTCGCCATCCGCGTTCAGCGATTTGACGAGCATCCGCTCTTCACCGTTTATATCTGCGAATCGTCCGACGGAGGCGCGACGTTCACCGAGCCGAGAATGCTCATCGACAGGCTCGCCGGGGCGCCGCCGCACTTTATGCTTCACTCGTCGGGCGCGCTCGTGATGTCATACGCCTGCCGAAACGGCAATATGGGTATTCGCGCGATCATCAGCCGCGACGGCGGCAAAACCTTCGGCGATGAAATTAAGCTTACCGAGAACGCGCCGTCAAGCGACCTCGGCTATCCCGCGACTGTCGAAAGAAACGACGGCAGCCTTCTTACCGTGTGGTATGAGCGCGGAAGCGACGTCGCCGTCATAAAGCAGACGGTCTGGGAGATATAAACGCGAAATTTTCCCTTGATTTTGCAAAAAAATATTGCAAAATCGCCTGCAAAATGTTATACTTAATCGGATATAAAAAAATTTCCATATATAAAAAGGAGCTAAATTATGACCTACAACAAAAAATCGATCGAAGATATCGAAGTTGCCGGCAAGAGAGTTCTTGTAAGATGCGACTTCAACGTACCCGTTAAAGACGGCGTCATCACTTCCGACAAGAGAATCACGGAAGCACTCCCGACGATCAAGTACCTCGTATCCAAAAACTGCAAGGTAGTGCTTTGCTCCCACATGGGCAAGCCGCACAACATCTTTGACAAGGAAGTTAAGCTGAACAAAAAAGAGCTTGCAAAAATAGCGGAGCTTCCCGAGGCAGAGCAGGCGGACGCAACGGCGAAGGCGCTCAAAAAAGCAGAAGGCGACAAAGAGAAATTCTCTCTCCGCATCGTTGCAGACAGACTCAATGAGCTTCTCGGCGGCATCGTTACTTTTGCCGAGGACACAGTCGGCCCCGATGCGCAGGCGAAGGTTGCGGCTCTTGAAGGCGGCAAGGTAGTTCTTCTTGAAAATACCCGCTTTACAAAGGGCGAGGAAAAGAACGACGAGAAATTCTCGAAAGAGCTTGCAAAATTCGGCGAAATATTCGTCAACGACGCATTCGGCACGGCTCACCGCGCTCACGCGTCCACGGCAGGCGTCGCAATGTACGGCGGCCTTCCGGCAGTATGCGGTTACCTCATTCAGAAAGAGATCACAGTCATGGGCAAAGCCCTTGACGATCCTAAGCGCCCGTTTGTAGCGGTGCTCGGCGGCGCGAAGGTTTCCGATAAGATCGGCGTTATCAACAACCTTATCGAAAAGGTCGATATGCTCATCGTCGGCGGCGGTATGGCGTACACGTTCCTCAAAGCACAGGGCAACTCCATCGGCACGTCCATCTGCGAAGACGACAAGCTCGACCTCGCAAACGAGCTTCTCGCAAAAGCGAGAGCAAAGGGCGTTGCGTTCATCCTCCCCGTTGACAACATCATCGGTAGAGAATACGACGAAAACACAGTCAATATGAGAATTTACTCCGACGCCATTCCCGACGGCTGGATGGGACTTGACATCGGCGACAAAACGCGTGAGCTGTTCTCGAAATCTCTCGTTGGAGCGGGAACGGTTGTATGGAACGGGCCTATGGGCGTATCCGAGTGGAAGAACTTTGAGGGCGGCACGTGCGCCGTTGCGGAAGCTATCGCTCAGAGCGGCGCCATTTCCATCATCGGCGGCGGCGACAGCGCGGCTGCTATCGAAAAGCTCGGCTATGCCGACAAGATGACTCACATTTCCACGGGCGGCGGCGCATCGCTTGAATTCCTTGAGGGACTTGAACTTCCGGGCATCGCTTGCCTTGAAGACAAGTAATTCGGAGGCGCACAATGGATAAGACAAAAAGATCCGCTGTCATCGCGGGCAACTGGAAAATGAATATGACTCCCTCGCAGACAGGCGCGTTCATCAAAGAACTCGCGCCGAAGGTCGCGGGACTTGACGGATGCAAAGTTGTTCTTTGCGTTCCGTACGTTGATATCGCGGCGGCAGTTGAAGCTGCGAAGGGCACAAACATCGAGATCGGTGCTGAGAACGTTCACTGGGCTGAAAAGGGAGCATATACCGGCGAAATTTCGGGCGCGATGCTCTCCGAGTGCGGCGTAAAATACGTCATCGTCGGCCACAGCGAGCGCCGTCAGTATTTCGGTGAAACGGACGTAACTGTCAACGAGCGCGTTAAAGCGGGACTTTCAAACGGGCTGAAGGTCATCCTCTGCGTCGGCGAAACGCTGACGGAGCGCGAGCAGGGCGTAACGTATGAAACTGTCGCGCGTCAGACAAAGATAGCTCTCCTCGGCGTGTCCGCCGACGAGCTTAAAAACGTCATCATCGCCTATGAGCCTGTATGGGCTATCGGCACGGGCAAAACGGCGACGGCTGAGCAGGCTGAGGAAGTCTGCGCTCAGATCCGCGGCGTCATTGCCGATATCTACTGCGAGGCTTGCGCCGAGGCGACGACGATCCAGTACGGCGGCTCGATGAACGCGAAAAACGCGGCTGAGCTTCTCTCGATGAAGAACATCGACGGCGGCCTCATCGGCGGCGCGTCGCTCAAATCCGACGACTTCACGGTAATCGTCAAAGCGGCACAGTAATAAAGTAATACTTAAAAGCGCTCGAAATTCGGGCGCTTTTTTGAAATTCAACCTTTTGTTGAGTGAAAAAACAACCTTTCGGTTACAAAAAACAACGTCTTGTCGCTTAAAATCGCACGTTTTCCGATGTATAATGGGCACAGCACTTGCAAGGCTGAATAAAATTTTACGGAGGTTATTATTATGGAAACATTCGGTCAAAGATTTCAAAAATTGAGAAAAGCAAAAGGACTTACCCAGGAGGACATTGCAAACAAAATAAACATCAGCGCTCAGGCGGTATCAAAATGGGAAAACGATCTCACAAGTCCCGATATATCGGTGCTTGCGGAGCTATCGGATATGCTTGGCGTTACGCTTGACGAGCTTCTCGGCAAGGACGCGCCGAAAACCGCCGAGGTATTGCCGCCCGATGAGCGGCGGGACATCTCCAAAATGATGTTCAAGATGACCGTCGACAGTTCAGACGGCGACAAGGTCAGGATAAATTTACCGATGACACTTGTCAAAATTTTCACGGAAAGCGGAGCCGGAATGCCCGATATCAACGGCAAGAATACGCTCAAAAATATCGACTGGAATCAAGTTCTCATGCTTGTGGAGCAGGGCGTGATCGGCGAGATTATGAGCGTTGACAGCGCGGACGGCGACCGCGTGCGCATTGTGGTCGAATGATATGAAAATAAAAATATACGATGCGGAAAGCAAGAAAAATTTGATTTTCTTCTTCCCCACGAGCGCCGTAAAATCTCGTTTTCTTTGGCGACTTGCGGGAGCGGAGTATGAAAAGTATCGTCTGCTTTCAAAGAAGATGTATAAAAACCTCAAAGCGTACATAAAAGAAAACGGACACTTTGACTTTGTCGACATCGACAGCAATGACGGTGATAAAATCAAAATCAGAATTTGAAAAAATACCGCATCGGGGGGCACGCCGACCGATGCGGTATTTTTCATTTATTCCATCACGGGCTGTATCTGCCGCCCTGCAAAAGCCGACATTATCGTTTCTCCCACGCGGTCAAAATCGCATACAAGCGAGTGCGGCTTGCCCCTCGGGTCGTCCTACGCCATCGGCACAGTAATGAAAATAATAAATTCGGCGTGGATTTTCCGCGCCGAATTTTTATATCTGTTCGGTTTTTACATCATTTCTGTCAACCATTCCGCCGTGAAATCTTACCTTGCGGCGAATTTTTTCAACGTCGGCGTATTTGAACGCTTGCCCGTATGACAACGCCTCCGTCGCGGCTATCCCCGCAGCCTCGCCCATCGCAAGACAAGGAGCCATAACGCGAACAGGCCCAAGCACCTCGCGCTCGACGCTGATACATCTGCCGGAAACGATAAGGTTGTCCGCTTCTTTAGGCAAAAGACAGCGGTATGGTATCTGTGTGTACGGAGAGGCGGTCTCAACTCCGTTCAGCGGCTGCTTGCTCGGTTTTTTGGGATCGGGCATATCCCAATGATATGCAGAAAGCGCGATCCCGTCGTCAAAATCTTTTCCGTTTATCAGATCATCGACACTCAGCACGTATTCGCCGCAAAGGCGGTACGTTTCGCGTATTCCGATCACGGGCGCGATCTGCCGTATCTTTGCGTTTGAAAAACCCGGAAAATGCTCTTTCATGATTTTCAGAAGCTCAAAGCTTTCTTTTCTGCCGTCGATGATGCCTTTTGTAAGAGACTTAGCGTCTGTGCCGTCAATACTAACCTGACGGATGGTGTTTATCATAAAAACGTCGGGGCGCGTCATTTGAACGGAAATGAAAATTTCATAAGGAAATTTCCAAACGCCGCTCTCTTTTAGCGGATTAATCAGATTTCTGAATCTGACGTCGCGCGTTTTGCGCATATATTCCGTAAGTTCATCGGCGTCAACATCTTCCACGTGCATTTCAAGCGATGCGGCCGCCATGCCTCCATCATCGTCCCCCTTTTTCATCGAACAGCCAAGCATACGGCATATATCGGCGTCGCCCGTCGCGTCGACGAAATATTTTCCGATTATCGCATACAGCCCGCTTTTGTTGTGAACGACGACTGCGGATAGGTGCCCGCCCTCGCTTATCACGTCAACGATGTCTGTCATATATAACAGCTCAACGCCGTATTCCGCCGCCATTTCTTCGAGGACGAACTTCATCTTTTCCGCGTCAAAAACAAGCCCCGCCCCGAGTAGCGGATACCAGCCCTGCGGTGGAAGCTCGCGGTCGACAGTGTGAACGTCAACTGCGCCGCCCGCTTTAAGCAGTCTCGCTTCAAGCTCCGAATAAAGTCCGCCGACGCAGGTGTAAAGCGTGTCGCTATCAAAACGGCGCGCGCCGAGCATATGATTTACCATCGCCTTCGTGCCTGTTCCGCCGAGGCAGCCGTCGCGCTCGATAAGGAGCGTCCGCGCGCCCTCTCGCGCCGCTGCGCACGCCGCGCCAAAGCCGGCAAATCCGCCGCCGCACACTATGACGTCGTATGTTCCGATCCGATTTATTGCTTTTTCGTATTTCATATCCGACCTCGCAGTTTTTTCTTTCCAAATAGATTATATCACAGAATTGAAAAAAATGAAAGATGAAAATTAAAACCCCGCTTTCGCGGGGTTTATTTTATTCCATCACGGGCTGAATCTGCCGCCCTGCAAAGGCGGACATCATCGTTTCTCCCACGCGGTCAAAATCGCATACAAGCGAGTGCGGCTTTCCCTTCGGGTCGTCCTGCGCCATCGGCACAAAAAAGACGTTTTTGCGCTTCATCAGCGTCCCGATATTGTCAAGATTTGCCGAGAGCGCGTCGTTTGTCGCAAGCGCTATCACAAGCGGGCGATCACAGCGCAGATGCGCCTTCGCCGCCATTGTAACGGGCGTGTCGGTGATGCCCGAGGCTATTTTTGCAAGTGTATTTCCCGTGCAGGGGCATATCACAAGTATGTCAAGCGGCGACTTCGGCCCGAGCGGTTCCGCGTCGACTATCGTGTGGATTATCTTGCGCCCGCACAAATTTTCAACGGTGTTTTTGATGTCCTCGGCCTTGCCGAAGCGCGTGTCGGTGCCATATACCGCGTCGCTCATTATCGGCTGAACGGAATTGCCTTCGGCGCAAAGGCTACGAAGCACCTTCAACGAGCGCTCAACGGTGCAAAACGATCCGCAAAGTGCGTATCCTATCATTTGAATATTTCTCCTTTTAGTATGTCATATACGGCGTCCCCCAAAGCGTATCCCGCTTGGCGCGGCGCCGTCTTACCCGGAAGTCCGGGGGCGAAAATAAACTTCCCGCCGAGCAGGCGGCGATCGTCTTCGTCAAAGCCGTACGGCGCCGACGCAAGCTCGATGACGTACCCGCCGATCTTCAAAACGTTTACCGTTGGCGCGGGGACGGTA
The DNA here is from genome assembly GCA_017447775.1 of Clostridia bacterium. Lineage (GTDB taxonomy): Bacteria > Bacillota > Clostridia > Oscillospirales > CAG-272 > RGIG6816. The sequence continues at coordinate 12,793 of JAFSMU010000004.1, forward strand.
TTCACAACACAGTCAAACCCGTCCTCAAAATCGGCAAAATCTTTTGCGCGGCAAATCTTTTCCGCTTCGGCGCGCGCCTCGGCACGCCGCGCAAAAACGGTAACGTCGCCGCCGAGAAACGTCAGCTTCTCCGACAGGCTTTTGCCTATTCTGCCAAAGCCCAAAACGGCGATTTTTGCCGACGATACAGAAAACGGCCGCTCGTTTATCATTATCCCGACCGCTCCCTCAGCTGTCAGCTCCGCGTTCTTTTTGACGTATTCACCGTTTTTTGAATAGTCGAAAAACGGCAGCGGCACGGCATATTTTTCCGCCGCGCCCGGCCCTATCACCGCCGCGGGCGAAAGCGATTTTATAAGCTCGTTTGTGTCGATCCGCCCACGCGGCGTCGACGTTGACGCTGAGGCGTTTGGCGGCAAAACGATCACGGCGCCCGCCTTTTGTTCAAGCGTTGCATACACGCCGCGGGATAATAGTCTGATCACCGCATATTCCGAGCGAGCGTCCGCGTTTATAACTGAAACAATTGTCTTTTCGTTCATTATATCTCCTACCCGGCGAGCGTTTGCCCGCCTATACCATTATATGCACAAATGCGCGTTTGAGATGATAAAATATGATTGACAAAATCATATAATTTGTATATAATATATAAATACCGAGAATAATGCCGTTTTGCCAGTTGGCAAAACGCTCAAAACACGGCGAAAGCCGTGATATATTTTTTCAAAAAAACAAAAAACAATCGGAGTGAAATAAAAATGACCGCTTTTCAGGAGTGGCTGTACGACTCGTCGCCCGCCGCATCAATAATCATTTCCGTCGCGATAATGCTTATCTGCGGCTTTTTGATGACGCGCCTGACCAAGCTTTTGCGCTTGCCAAATGTAACGGCGTACATAGTTACGGGCGTTCTTATAGGGCCGTTTGTGCTTAATCTTATACCGCAAAGCGTTATCGACGGTATGGACTTTCTTTCTGATATCGCGCTTGCGTTCATCGCGTTCAGCACGGGCGAGTTTTTCAAGTTTTCGGAATTCAAGAAAAACGGAGCCAAGGTCGTCGTTATAACGCTGCTCGAGGCATTGATGGCGTCGGTGCTTGTGTTCGTCGTCGCGCATACCATCCTCGGACTCGACCTTGCGTTCTCCGTCGTGCTTGCGGCGCTCGCTTCGGCTACCGCGCCCGCGTCGACGCTGATGACTATTCGCCAGACGGGTGCCAAAGGCGATTTTGTAAATACGCTGCTTCAAGTCGTCGCGCTTGACGACCTTGTCGGTCTTATCGCATACAGTATGGCGATAACGCTCGCCGTCGCAACGTCGACGTCGGGCAAGCCGTTCAGTTTTGGCGGCGTTATAGTGCCGCTTCTTACAAATATCGGCGTGCTTTTGCTCGGCGGTCTGTTCGGCTTTTTGATGAAGCTGATGATGCCGAAAAAGCGCTCGACGGACAACAGGCTTATAATTTCAATTGCGATGCTGTTCGCTTTTTGCGGAATATGCGCCGTGCTTGATATTTCGCCGCTGCTCGGATGTATGTCGATGGGCACGGTCTATATCAACGTATCAAAAGACGATAAGCTTTTCAAACAGCTCAACTATTTCAGCCCGCCGATACTTCTTTTGTTCTTCGTCCGCTCGGGACTTAATTTCAAGCTCGATATGCTCGGCACGTCGGGGAGCATCGGCACGGTGCCGCTTATCATCGTCGGCATTCTTTATTTCATCGTAAGGATAGCGGGCAAGTACGTAGGCGCGTTTTTGGGGTGCCTTATCGTCAAAAAGCCGAAAGAGGTCCGCAACAACCTCGGCCTTGCGCTTATCCCGCAGGCGGGGGTGGCTATCGGCTTGGCGGCGCTTGGCGCAAGAACGCTCGGCGGAGATACGGGGCAGGCGCTCCAAACGATAATCCTTGCTTCAAGCGTGCTGTATGAGCTTATCGGCCCAGCTTGTGCAAAGCTTGCGCTGTATCTGTCAAAATCGTATTCAAACAAGCTGGAAGACCTTGTTCCCGAGGAAGAAATACCGGACGGGGACAAAAAATCGAACCTTGAAATACTTATCGAGCGTATAAAGAAGATCCAGGAAAAGATACCGCCGCGCACAACGGACGCGGAAAACGAAAAAGCGTTCACGGAGGCGGCGGAAGAAAACTACCGCGCGCACATTGACGCGGAATCTCATAAAAGCTTTGCTTTACGCAGGAGGAAAAAATGAACGACTTTATAGCTGGCTTGCTTGGCGCGTGGTCAAGCGAAATCGGAATCGGCAGTGTGCTTTTCAGAATAGCCATAACGCTGCTTATGTCGGCGGCGATCGGCATGGAGCGCTCCGGCAAGCGTCATTCGGCGGGGCTGAGAACGTTTATCCTCGTCAGCTTGACCGGCTCAGTTTCGATACTGCTCGATCTTTTCGTCGGGCAGACGACGGGGAAGGGATTTTTCATCATATCGGGCGCAACCGTCATCGGCGCGGCGATAATCACCGTAAACTCGATATTTTTCAGTGCGCGCAACCAGATAAAAGGACTTACGACGTCGGTCGGACTTTGGTCGTGCCTGATACTCGGAATGACTGTCGGCGCGGGATTTTACACGGTGTCTGTCGTAACGTTTGCGGCGCTCCTTTTGTCACTTGCCGTGTTCCCGAAATTTGAAAAATACCTCAAGGACCGCTCAAATCACTTTGAGGTGCACCTTGAGCTGAAAGAGGCGTCATATCTTCAAAACTTCGTAACGACCATCCGCGAGCTTGGCCTTACGATCGACGACATCGAGCATAACACCGCATACGAGCGCTCGGGGCTGTCTGTGTATTCGGTCGCCATTTCCATCAGCAGTGCGGAGCTTAAAAAGTACAAGACGCACGAGGAAATAATCGAGGCGCTCCGCTCGCTCGATTACGTATATCACATTGAGGAAATGAGATAAAAAAGCAAACAAAAAATCCGGTGCATTTGCACCGGATTTTTTATTTTACATTTCCCACGGGAAACGCGGTCTGTCGTCGTTTTTGTTATTTTCGTCTTTCTGACGGTTGGCGTTTTCCTCTTCTTCGCGGCGACGCGCGTCTGCTTCCTCGCGCTCGCGTTCTGCCTTCAGATGAGCCTCGCGCAGAGCGTTTTCTTCTTCGCTCTTTTTGCGGCGCTCGGCGCCCTTGGCTTCGATTTCCTCCATGCTTGCGCCGTTCATCGCCATCTCAAATTCGTCGCCGTCCATGACCTCGTGTTTTACAAGGAATTCGGTTACAAAGTCGAGTTTGTCGCGGTTGGCAAGAAGTGTGTCTATCGCTTTCTTGTAAGCCTCGTCGATTATCTTCTTTATTTCTTCGTCGATAAGCGCGGCGGTCTTTTCGGAATAGTTCTGCGTCGTGTTGAAGTCGCGCCCGAGGAATACCTCGTCGGAGGAATGCTCACCTCCGAGGTGGATGGTGCCGATAACGTCGCTCATGCCGAGCTTTGTCACCATCTGGCGCGCAACGTCCGTCGCACGCTGGATATCGTTTGATGCTCCGCCCGAAACGTCGCCGTAGATTATTTCCTCTGCGGCGCGCCCGCCGAGAAGCATTGCTATCTCCTCTTTGAGCTGCTTTTTGTAAACGCTGTATCTATCCTCAAGCGGTGGGTTGAGCGTATAGCCCAGCGCGCGTCCCGACGGAATTATCGAGATCTGCCTTACGGGGTCCTGCGTCGGCAAAACGTGCGCGAGTATCGCGTGTCCCGCCTCGTGATAAGCCGTCTTGCGCTTGTCTTCTTCTTTTATTCTGTTTTTCTTCTTCTGCGTGCCGACGGTTATCTTTATCATCGATTCCTCGATGTCGATCATGCCGATAAGCGATTTGCCCTTGCGCGCCGCAAGAAGCGCCGCTTCGTTGAGCAGGTTGGCAAGATCGGCTCCCGTAAAGCCGACGGTCGTCTGCGCTATGCGCTTGAAGTCAACGTCGTTTTCAAACGGTTTGTTTTTCGCGTGAACCGCAAGTATCTCCTCGCGCCCTTTGATGTCGGGATAGCCGACGGTGATTTGCCTGTCAAATCTTCCGGGGCGGAGAAGTGCCGGATCGAGAATATCCGGGCGGTTGGTCGCCGCGATAACTATAACTCCGTCGCGCGTGTTAAAGCCGTCCATTTCCACAAGTATCTGGTTCAACGTCTGCTCGCGCTCGTCGTGTCCGCCGCCAAGTCCTGATCCGCGGTGACGGCCGATAGCGTCGATCTCGTCAATGAAAATAATGCTTGCCGGGGCTTTTCTCGCCGTATCGAACAAATCGCGCACGCGCGACGCGCCGACGCCGACGTAAAGTTCGATAAAGTCAGAGCCGGAGAGCGAAAGGAACGGAACGCCCGCCTCGCCCGCAACGGCCTTCGCCAAAAGCGTCTTACCCGTTCCCGGAGGGCCTACAAGCAGTACGCCGCGCGGTATCTTCGCGCCGAGTTTAACGAATTTCTGCGGGTTTTTGAGGTATTCCACCACCTCAACAAGCTCTTCTTTTTCCTCGTCAGCTCCCGCAACGTCAGAAAAATGAACGGCATTTTTGGTGTCTATGTTCATTTTTGCCTTCGCCTTGCCGAAGCTCTGTACGCCGCCGCCGTTCATTCGCCTCATCATAAAGATGTAGAACACAACGACGATGACTATAAGAATCAGGTAAGGAAGCATCGAAAGCAGCCACGACGTTTGCTGTGGTTCCGCGATGTCATAAGCTTTCAATACGCGCTCAGACTCGGGCTTTTCAAGGCGTGCTTTCAGATAATCCTCTATATCGTGCTTGAAGTCGATAACGCTGCGCAGCCGCTTTGAGTATATCTCTCCGCTCGTTGTTTTCAGCGTGATGACGTCCTTGTTGCTGATCTCAAATGCTTCAACTTTGTCCTTGTAGATCATATCGATAATTTCGTCGTACGTTATTTTTTCCGCCTGACGCATATTGCCGATAAGATACGCCGCTATCGCAATGACAACGCCGATTATCAGAACGTAAAGCAAGATCGTTTTTGCGGTCGATTTCATCAAGTATCCTCCGATAGATTTTTATTGCCGTTTCAAATAAATGAAAAACTACGATTATATATTACCACAAATCAAATTACAATTGTATATAATTTTTGTAAATAATTTTGAATATATGTGTAAAAACTTGATTTCAGGCAAGTATTTCCGTTTTTTCGCCGCGAGAGAGCGCGATTTTTTTGCCGCCGTATATAAGCGTGCCGCCGTCGCGGTTTGTCGATATGGTAAATTTTTCCCCGTCAAACGATACGTCAACGTATCCGCCGTCTTCGCCTATCGGCACGCGGCCGGAAAAATCACCGACTCCGATGTCGCGCGGCTCGACACTGAACGTCGAATACCCAACGCCCGTCGGATAAACGCCCAGCGCGTACCTGCCGAAAAGATATATCGGCGACGCGCCCCACGCATGACAGAGGGATTTTCCGTATTTTGCGCCGTACATGGCGTAGTGATCGACGACGTTTTCGATCTTCGGATCGTACTCCTCCCATATCGTCGTCGCGCCGAGGTCGATCATTCCGCCCCAGTACGAGCGGATCATGTCGACGACGTATTTGTACTCGCCGATGCGGCACATAGCGTCAAGCTCGAAATACTCGAAATACGGCGTTGTTATCGCGGGAATTTTATCGTTTTTGATAACGCACTCCGCTATTTTTTTCACCTGTCGCCCGTCTGCAACGTCAAAGAGCAAAGCCCAGATGTTCGCGTGGCGCGTAACGACGTTCACTCTGTCGTCGCGGTCGATGCAGTCGACGTACGCGCCAAGCTCCTCGCGCCAGAAGAATCTGTTTATCAACTCGCGCAGCTTTTCAGCCTTCTTTTCGTAAACGCCGCCGTCGTGTCCGAGCGCCGCGGCGCATTTTGCCGCCGATGAGTACGCCGCGCACAGCGCGACCTGTTCGGCGCAAACGATCCCCGATTTTGCCGTGTCCGCCCAGTCGACGAATATCCAGTCGCCGCGCCCGCCGACAAAGAAGCCTCGGCTGTCGAGCCGCTTATCGATAAGGCGGAAAATGCTCTCGAATTTATTATACACGAATTCAAGAAAATCCCTGTCGCCCGAATGAAGATAGTATTCGTAAACTCCTTTTATTATGAGGAACGTATAGTCGGGGATAGTGTTTGTGAACTGCGTAAACGGCTCTCCGCCGAGCAGGGAAATGACGGTGCGGCGCACGGAATCGAAGTCGTTGAACAGGTAGTAGTTCACAAAAAAGCTCTGATAAGCGTCACCGCCCCAAACCCAGCGGTCGCGCTTGATCCCGTCGAGGAAGCACTCGCGGGTGTTGAGGTGCAGCGTGTACGCGCAAACGTCGAGGATCTTGTTCAGCTTTTTGTCGGTCGTCTTGAATTGCCCACGCTTTTTCAGCGGCAGATATTCATAGTCGAGCGTGAGGGAAACGTCCTTATCCGCGACGAAAACGTATCTGCACGCGCGCGACGGATAAGTCTGCCCGATCAATGATTTATCAAAAACGTCGGTGATAACGGCGTTCTTTTTGTCAAGCGCCTCCTCGCGCGACTCGCCGTAAACGACGGGGCAGACGCCGCGCCTATCAGGTTTTTTGTTTTCAATGTGCAAAAGACCGAACGTTTCGCGTCCGAAGTCAAACAGCGTGCCGCCGCGCACATTTTCACACGCCACGGGCGATATTTTTTTGTACTTGAACGGGAAAACTTCCGGATCGTCGCTTCTTGAAACGAAGTTTTCGTTTGTGCCGACGTGGCAGTCAAGCCCGCCGTAGCTGCCGACGCTCCAGCTTTCGTCGGAGGCAAACGTGTCGCCATCGATATACAGCGCGGGCAGTCCCGTCGGCTTGTATGTCTGAACCTTGATAAAATTCTTGCCGACGTCAAGCGTTATCGGCTTTTTCGGATCGAAGCGCACTCCGTTGACGGTGACTGAAACGTCGCCGCCGTTTGAGTAGACGCGCATTTTTTCGGAACTTTCAAGCGTCGCTATCTTGTAGACAAACAGATTTTGCCGCACGCCGTCAACTCTCCACATCGGCGGGTAATACATTCCGCGCACCTCGCGGCGATTCATCATTTTCTGCGTGTGGTACAGCTCAAAATCGCCGTAGTTCCATATCCATTTCGACTTTTTCACTTTGCGTCCTTTCCGAGTATCTTTGATAGATACTGCCCCGTGTATGATTTTTCGCATTTTGCGACTTCTTCGGGTGTGCCCGTCGCAACGACGGTACCGCCGCCGTCGCCGCCCTCGGGACCGAGGTCGATGATGTGATCGGCTGATTTTATAACGTCGAGGTTATGCTCGATGACGATGACCGAGTTGCCGCTGTCGCAAAGGCGCGACAGAATATCGAGCAGCTTCTGCACGTCGGCTGTATGAAGTCCCGTCGTCGGCTCGTCGAGAATATATATCGTCCTTCCCGTCGCGCGCCGCGAAAGCTCCGTTGCGAGTTTGACTCGCTGTGCCTCACCGCCGGAGAGCGTCGTTGACGACTGACCTATCTTTATATAACCGAGCCCCACGTCGTCAAGCGTCTGAAGCTTGCGCGATATGGCGGGCAGGGACGAGAAGAACGACACGCCCTCCTCAACCGTCATATCGAGCACGTCATATATGCTCTTGCCTTTGTATTTGCATTCCAGCGTGTCCTTGTTGTAACGCTTGCCGTGGCAGACGTCGCACGTAACGTAAACGTCGGAAAGAAAGTGCATCTCTATCTTTTTAACGCCGTCGCCCTCGCACGCTTCGCACCGTCCGCCCTTGATGTTGAACGAAAATCTCCCCGACGTGTACCCGCGCGCCTTGGCTTCGGGCGTTTTTGCGAACAGGTCGCGTATTTCCGTAAACAGCCCCGTGTACGTCGCGGGATTTGAGCGCGGCGTGCGTCCTATCGGGCTTTGGTCGATGGAAATAACTTTGTCAAGCGCGTCCGTGCCGAGAATTTTGTCGTGTTTTCCGGGGTGCGTGTACGCGCGGTTGAGCGTCTTTTCAAGGGATGCGCGCAGTATCGAGTTTATCAGCGACGATTTGCCCGAACCGGAAACGCCCGTTATGCACACGAACTTGCCGAGCGGCACGTCGACGGTGATATTTTTTAAGTTGTTCTCCCTTGCACCGACGATCGTCAGCTTGTGGCCGTTGCCGTCGCGCCTTGTTTTCGGAACGGGAATTTCGAGCTTGTGAGAGAGATACTGCCCCGTTATCGAGTTCGGGTTATTCATTATCTCCTCCGGCGTGCCTGCGGCAACGATCTCGCCGCCGTGCACACCCGCGCCCGGGCCGATGTCGACGATATAGTCTGATGAGAGCATCGTTTCCTCGTCGTGCTCGACGACAAGCACGCTGTTGCCCACGTCGCGAAGCCTCTTCAGCGTCGCTATGAGCTTTGAATTGTCGCGCTGGTGAAGCCCGATACTCGGCTCGTCGAGGATGTACAGCACGCCGACAAGCGCCGAGCCGATCTGCGTTGCAAGGCGGATCCTCTGCGCCTCGCCGCCCGAAAGCGAGCCGGCCTTGCGTGAAAGTGTGAGATAATCAAGCCCGACGCTTTGTAAAAATCCGAGCCGCGCGCGAATTTCTTTCAGTATCTCGGCGGCGATGATCGCGTCCTTGCCGATAAGTTTAAGACCGTTTATGAAATCGAGAATTTTTGTCACGTTCATCGAGCAAAGCTCGTGAATGTTAAGCTCGCCGACAGTTACGGAGAGCGCCTCGCGCGAAAGCCGCCTGCCGCCGCATTTAGGGCAGGGGATAAAGTCCATAAATTCCTCGTAATATTCCTTGTTCGGCATCTGCGCCATGCGCTGTTCGATTATCGGAACAATGCCGCGCCACGTCGTGTTCTGCTCAAATTCCTCGCCGCCGTAATAGCGCGTTATATGGTAATGCTCGCTTCCCGAGCCTCCGAGAAGCACGTCGAGCGCGCTCTCGGAAAACTTTTCTATCGGCGTGTCGAGCGTAAAGCCGTATTTTTCGCCGACAGCCGCGAGCAGCGGCCCCATCCACGATTCTTCTTCAAGTGTTTTGAAGCCGTTCACGACTATCGCACCGCCGCGAAGGGAAAGCGAGCGGTCGGGAATTATCTTGTCATACGAAATTATTTGAAGCTCACCGATACCCGCGCACTTGTCGCACGCGCCGAACGGGTTGTTGAACGAGAACATCCTCGGCGCAAGCTCGCCGATGCTGACTCCATGCTCGTCGCACGCAAAATTCTGCGAAAACTGCATTTCGTCCCCGCTCTCAACAATGCTCACCGTCATAATGCCGTCGGCGAGTTTCAGCGCCGTTTCGACAGAGTCTGAAAGACGGCGGCGCACGTCGGCCTTCATCACAAGGCGGTCGACAACGACGTCGATCGAATGTTTTATGTTCTTGTCGAGCTTCGGAAGCTCGTCTGTCGTATAAGTGCTGCCGTCGATGCGAAAGCGTACAAAGCCTGACTTTTTCGCGTCCTCAAACACCTTTTCGTGCATACCTTTTTTCCCGCGCACGACGGGCGCGAGAACGAGGAGCTTCGTCCCCTCGGGCAGCGCCATGATCTTATCGAGGATCATATCCGTCGTCTGCGCCGCTATTTCCTTGCCGCAGATGGGGCAGTGGGGCACGCCGATGCGCGCGTAAAGCAGGCGGAGGTAATCGTATATCTCCGTCACCGTTCCGACGGTGGAACGCGGGTTTTTCGACGTCGTCTTCTGATCTATCGAGATCGCGGGCGACAGTCCATCGATGAAGTCGAGGTCCGGCTTGTCCATTTGCCCGATGAACATTCGCGCGTATGACGACAGCGACTCGACAAAGCGGCGGTGCCCCTCCGCGTATATCGTGTCAAACGCCAGCGACGATTTGCCCGAGCCTGAAAGTCCCGTAAATATCACGAGCGAGTCGCGCGGTATCGTTACGTCGACGTTTTTTAAGTTGTGTTCTCTTGCGCCTTTTATTGTGATGTATTTTGCCATTATTTTATTTCCTTTTTCTTTCCCTGTATCTTCGCTATCTTGTCGCGCAGCGTTGCCGCAAGCTCAAAGTCGAGGCGCGACGCGGCCTTTTTCATTTCCGCGGTGAGCTGCGCCACGTATTCTTCCTTCTGCGCCTTTGTCATCTTGCGCGTGTCGTGCGTTTCTTTCTTCGATATCTCGATGATGTCGCGCACCTCTTTTACTATCGAGTGCGGCACGATGCCGTGCGCCTCGTTGTAGCGGAGCTGTATTTCGCGGCGGCGCGCCGTTTCATCGATCGCGCGCTTCATCGAGCCCGTAACGACGTCGGCATACATTATGACCTTGCCATGCTCGTTTCGTGCGGCGCGGCCTATCGTCTGTATCAGCGACGTATCGGAGCGAAGGAATCCCTCCTTGTCGGCGTCAAGTATCGCCACAAGCGACACCTCGGGTATATCAAGCCCCTCGCGGAGCAGATTTATGCCGACGAGCGCGTCATATACGCCAAGGCGCAGATCGCGGATAAGCTCCTGCCGCTCCATCGTTTCGACGTTGTGGTGGATGTATCGCACCTTTATGCCGTTTTCTTCGAGATATTCGCAAAGGTCCTCCGCCATCTTCTTTGTCAGCGTCGTAACGAGTACGCGCTCGCCGCGCGCGGCGCGCAAGCGTATCTCGCCCATAAGATCGTCGACCTGCCCGGCGACGGGACGCACGTCGACGACGGGATCCGCAAGCCCCGTTGGGCGTATTATCTGTTCGACAAGCTGCGTCGAATGCTCGCGCTCATAGTCTCCCGGCGTTGCCGAAACGAATATGACCTGATTCAATTTGTTCTCGAATTCGTTAAAAAACAGCGGGCGGTTGTCGTATGCGCTCGGCAGACGGAAGCCGTAGTCGATAAGATTCGTCTTTCTCGCTCTGTCGCCGCCGCTCATGCCGCGCACCTGCGGAAGCGTTACGTGCGACTCGTCGATGAACATCAAAAAGTCGTCGGGGAAGTAGTCGAGAAGCGTGTACGGCGTTGAGCCTTCGGGACGCCCCGACAGCACGCGGGAATAGTTTTCAACGCCGGAGCAAAATCCTATCTCGCGCAGCATTTCAAGGTCGTATTTTGTGCGCTCCTCGATGCGCTGAGCCTCGATAAGCTTGCCTTGCGAGCGGAAATATTCCGCCCGGGATGTCATTTCGTCGTATATGTTTCCAAGCGCCGCCTCGCGCTTTTCGGGAGACGTCGCATAGTGGGACGCGGGGTAGATCGCCGCGTATGAAAGGCGGTTTTTCACCTCGCCCGTCAATACGTCGACCTCTGTTATGCGGTCGATCTCGTCGCCGAAGAATTCAACCCTCACGGCTGATTTTCCCGACGCTGGCATAATGTCTATAACGTCGCCGCGCACGCGGAACTTGTCGCGCGAAAGCGCCATATCGTTGCGCGAATAATTTATGGCGACAAGCTTGTCTATAACTCTTTCCGGGCGCACCTGCATACCCTCGCGGAGCGAAAGCACAAGCGCCTGATATTCGCTCGGGTCGCCGAGGGAGTATATGCACGAAACGGAAGCGACGATTATTACGTCGCGCCGCTCGAACAGCGCCGACGTCGCGCTGTGGCGAAGCCTGTCGATCTCGTCGTTTATCAGCGCGTCCTTTTCTATATACATATCCTTGCCGGGAATGTACGCCTCCGGCTGATAATAGTCGTAGTACGAAACGAAGTATTCCACCGCGTTTTCGGGGAAGAACTCGCGGAATTCGGAGCAGAGCTGCGCCGCCAGCGTCTTGTTGTGAGCAAGCACAAGCGTCGGACGGTTCACGTTTTTGATGACGTTTGCCATAGTGAAAGTCTTGCCCGAGCCCGTAACGCCGACAAGCGACTGCATCCTGTCGCCGCGCAAAACCCCGTTCGTCAGCGCCTCTATCGCCTCGGGCTGATCGCCCGTCGGAGCAAACGGCGAATGAAGAATAAATTTATCTTTTATCATTTTTCGTTACCTTATAGATCTTTTTATTGGGATCGAGCACGTTGCTGAAGGTGTCCCCCGCAACGATTATATGTCCCAGAAAAGATATGCTTATGCTTTCAAACGCGCTTCTGACAAGCTGCGTCGTAAGACAGTCGTCGGAGGACGGAAGCGCTTGCCCTGCCGGGTGATTATGCGAAATGATCACCGCCGACGCCTTTTTGAGCAGTGATATCTCGACAAGTCTGCGCGGCGAAAGCAAAGCCGAATTGACGCTCCCCTCGTGAACTTTGACGCATTCGATAACGTCCATCTTGTTGTCGAACATAAGCAAAAACACCGTTTCGTTCAAGACGCCGATATACCGTTGGGCAAGATAATTTCCCGCATCTTCAATAGATGAAATGTGAACGCGCCCTCGATTTTGGCTGATGATATACCTGCGCGAAAGCTCGGGCATGAGTTTAAGCAGCGTCGCCGTGTGTTCGCTCACCCCGTCAACTTCGATCAACGCCTCGTACGGCGCGTCAAATACTCCGCTGATCGAACCGAATTTATCGATAAGGCGGTGGGCGATCACGTTTGTGTCTTTTCTGGGAATAGAGTAAAACAACAACAGCTCAAGCACGTTGTGCTCGGCCATACCGTCAAGTCCCTCGCGCAAAAAGCGGTCTTTCGCCCGCACACGATGGTCTTTGTGAATGTTCTTTTCTTTATCCATAACGCCCTCCGTGAAATCTTGTCAGAATATTTTACCATATTTTCGCCGCTTTTTCAATACTTGATTTATAATTTATTATATTAAATGTATATAGTTATTCTACACAGTAAAAAATACTTGAAAAATTATTAAAAGTATGATATTATTAAATTGGTAAAATGTTTATTGCGGTGAGGAAAAGCTTTATGGATGAAACAAAAACAAGTAATAAAAGAGGAATAAGCAAGTATATCCCGATAGCGTTCTGGGTATTTCTCGCGCTTGCCGCGGTATCGCTTGTGATGCTGTTTGTCATAAGACAAAACACAAACGTCGCCGAGTTTTTCAACCGCACGACAGGCAGGGCGATACGCGTTTGTCTTACGACGGTGTTCAATATTTTCCCGTTTTCTTTCCTTGAGCTTATCATCGTTTCATCTCCGATATTGATTTTTGTCCTCGTTTTCGTCGCCGTAAAAAAGGCAAAGCGCGGAGCGGGACCGGTATGGCGTTACGTCTGCACGCTTGCGTGCGTCGCGTTCACCGTTTTCTCTCTGTTCGTTTTCGGATACGAGGCGTCGTATTACGGCTCAAAGATCGAGGACAACACCGGCTTTGAGCGCAACGACCTTTCCGCCGAGGAGCTTTACGACGCCGCCGAGATATTGCTCGACAGGATAAATTCCGACATCGAAGAAATAGATTTCCTTGAAAACGGCGAGTCCGTTATGCCATATTCGTTTTCGGAAATGAACAAAAAGCTGAACGCCGCATACAAAAAGTTCAACGAAAAGTACCCCGCGTACCAGAGTATGTACTCAAATATAAAGCCGGTCGTGCTCAGCGAGCCGTGGACGTATACGCATACCTCGGGGCTGTATTCATTCTTCACCGGGGAAGCAAACGTAAATATGAACTACCCCGACTTCATCATCGTTTCCTCATCGGCGCACGAAATGTCGCATCAGCGCGGCGTGGGCAAGGAGGACGAGGCCGATTTTGCGTCGTTCCTCGTAACGTCGCTCTCCGACGATCCGTATATCCGTTACAGCGGCAACCTTGAAATATACCGCAATATCGTAGACAGGCTTTATAGCGCCGACAAAACGCTGTGGACAAAGATACGCACGGAGGAGGATGCTCGCATCCGCCTTGAACTTACGGCTTTCTCGGTGTTCTTCGATCAATACCGCGAAAACACCGTTGCCAAAATATCAAACGCAGTCAACGACGCATACATTCAATCGCACAATCAGCCCGCGGGCATCAAGAGCTACGGCCTTGTTGTCGATCTTGCGGTGAATTATCTTCTTTATTCGGAGCAGTAAAATGAAAAAAATAACGGCTTTTGTGCTTGTCGCCGTCATCATCGCGGCGGCGGCGCTCATACCGGGGACGGCTGCAAACGAGAAAAAAACCGAGGTGCGTATGGCGCTTATCTTCGACGGTGACTCGGTAAAGGGCAGTGCCGAAAACGTTTCCCTGTTCGACCGCGTCCTTGACGCCGTCGTCGCTTCGGGGCAGAGCTGCGCGTTCTTCTTCGACTTGCGCGTCGGGCAAAGCGGTGATTGCGCGTCGGCGCTTATGAAGACGTTTTGCTCAAATCTCCCATGGGGCGTCTACGACTCGACGAACGGCGGCGATATGACGAGCGTCGGCGATATGCTCTCGTTCCAGAAATACGTCGTCAAGACGACGTCGCGCCTTGTGCTGACGGGCGCGGGTGCGCTCAGAAGGTACGACGGCTCGTTTGCCGCGTTCTCGTCGGGACTTGTCGTTCCGCCGTCGTTTGCGCTGACGGGCGAAAACCTTGCAAACTACGCCGAGGCGACGGTATCAGTCACCGTATCGGCGCAGAACGCGAATGCGATAGTGGCGTTCTTTGAATCGCTCGCCGATGAAAACATTAAAATAATAACGCCTACCGAAACGGGTTACAGATAAATTTGAAAAGGGGCAGTTTATGGATACACAAAAAAAGATACTCATAGTTGAGGACGAAAAAAAGATCTCGCAGGTGCTTGCGGTAAATCTTATGATGGCGGGATACGCGTGCGACGCCGCCTACGACGGCGAGCAGGGACTCAAAATGGCGCTTGAAGGCGACTACGACCTGATTTTGCTCGATATAATGCTGCCGAAAATGGATGGCTTTGAGGTCTGCCGCGCCGTCCGCAAAACGCTTGCCACACCGATAATAATGGTGACGGCGCGCGAGGACGAAACAGACAAGATAATGGGGCTTGATCTCGGCGCCGACGACTACGTCACAAAGCCGTTCTCGGTAAAGGTTCTGCTGGCGCGCGTCAAGGCGAACATACGCCGATACTCCGGCGAAACGGTGGAGCTTAAATCGATGCCTGAGTCAAACGATATCATAACCATACGCGAGCTTGTGATCGACGAAAAGACGTTCACCGCCAAAAAATCGGGGCGTGAGATCGAGCTGTCGCGCAAGGAATACGAGGTCCTGCTGTTTTTGGCAAAAAACCGCGGGGAGGTGTTCTCCCGCGAGGAGCTGCTTGAAAAGGTATGGGGTTACGACGGCTTTTTGGGCGATATGCGCACAGTCGACGTTACAATGGCTCGCCTGCGCTCCAAGATCGAGGACAACCCCGCCGATCCGCAGTACATCATTACAAAGCGCACAAAGGGTTACTACATCGCATAAGGAGGGGACGGCGTGTATCGCGGACTTCATTTTAAGATCATTCTGATCTTCGTTATCTTCACCGTCGTGCTTATGTCGGCGCTCAGCATCGTAATGCTTGTCGGCGCGTCAAACTACTACAACGACGGATTTACCTCGCAGATGAACTCTGCTTTCGCACAGGGAAGCGAGCTTCGCGGGGAGCTTACGGCGTCGCTTGCAGACGACGATTTTTACGCGCGCCAAAAAGAGATCCTCCGCGCGTACTCGACGCAGCTCGGCATCGGCAGATACCGCAACTTCTACATAATCGACGAAAACGGCGAGGTGCTTGACGGCTCAGACACCGGCGCCGCCGAAAATCTTGAAATGACGCCGAATATCCTGTCCGCTATGTCCGGCAAAACCGGATCGGAGAAAAAGCTGTTTTCAAGCTATATCGACTACGCCGTGCCGTTTGAAGCGCACGGCAAAAGGTGCATAATTTACGTCATCGACACGCAGGAAGAGGCGCGCGAGTTCTCGCTTATGATCATTCGCCTGACGGCGCAGACGCTTCTTGTCGTCATCGTTGTCGCCGTCGTGCTTGCGTATTTTCTTTCAAAGGCTATCGCGTCGCCGATAAAGAAGCTGACGGGCGTCGCTCAAAAAATATCAGACGGCGACTACGGGGAAAACGCCGACGTCGAAGCGTCGGACGAGATCGGCACGCTGTCCGATACGATCAACAACATGAAAAACGTCATCAAGGACACTATCGACCAAAAGACGAGCGAGCAGCGCAAATTTGAAACGCTCTTCGTCTACCTCAACGACGCCGTCGTCGTTTTCGACAGGCACGGCGAGATGCTTCACGTCAACCGCATGGCGAGAAAGATGTTCGGTCTGCCAAAGCCCGACGAGGACGACGGCACCCATTCTTTCAGCCTCGCTAAAATGATAAAGACGCTCGGCATCGACTACGAGGGCGTGTCGCGCGAATACGTCGAAAAGAAAAACGCCATGTTCCGCGACGTCATCTACGGCGAGAAAGCATACGATATCACCTTCGCCGAGTTCCGCTATTCCGAGGAAAAGGACAACCGCGGCGTTATGTGCGTCATTCACGACAACACCGGGCGATACGAGCTTGATAAGTCGCGCCGCGAGTTCGTTTCCGACGTTTCTCACGAGCTTCGCACGCCGCTGACCGCGATAAAAGGCGCGCTTGAAACGATAATGGAATACCCGGACCTCGATCCCGAGATACGAAAGAGCTTTCTCGATATGGCGGTCGAGGAGTGCGACAGAATGACGCGCATCGTCGGCGACCTTCTCGTTCTTTCCCGCCTTGACAACAAGCGCACTGCGTGGAAAGTCGAAACGTTTGAAGTTCCAGCGTTTCTCGATCATCTGCGCGACGTTATGAGCGTCGACGCAAAGGCGCACTCGCATACGCTCACCTGCTCCTACGAGCCGTTTATG
Organism: Clostridia bacterium; assembly: GCA_017447775.1. Lineage (GTDB taxonomy): Bacteria > Bacillota > Clostridia > Oscillospirales > CAG-272 > RGIG6816. The sequence continues at coordinate 29,502 of JAFSMU010000004.1, forward strand.
CCAAAGCTTACCGGCGACAAGGAAAAGCTCCAGCAGGTGCTTGTCAATATCGTTTCAAACTCGATAAAATACACCGACGACGGCGGACACATCGACATTAGTGCAACAAAGAGCGACGGTGGGCTGCTTGTATGCGTCAGCGACAACGGCATGGGAATACCGAAGGATGATCTTCCGCGCCTGTTTGAAAGATTTTACAGAGTCGAAAAAGCACGCACGTCAAACGCGGGCGGCTCGGGACTCGGTCTTGCGATCGCAAAAGAGATAATCGACGCGCACGGCGGCTATATCCGCGTTGAGAGCGAAGTCGGAAAAGGAACCAAGATGTTCGTTTGGATGCCGTTTGTCACAAAAGTGGCAAATACGAATATTGCCGAAACACAGTATTGAAATATATAAATATTTGAATTTTTGAATGATAGGAGGGATAAGCGATGAAAAAGGCGGCCGATACTGTAAAAATGGCGCTGATCTTTGTGCTTGTGGCGTCGCTTGTCTGCCTGTCATTGTTTTATATCAACCTATTCGGCGGCGACGGCGGATACACGTTTACGCCGCAGATGGACGAGGCGGTAAGGGAACAGCTTTATAAAGCGTCGTATGCCGGAAAGCTTGGCGGCGAGCTTGTAAGTCCATATTTTATCGGGCTTGTTGGCGGCTCGGGCAAAAGCGGATACGTCAGCCGCGCCGCGCTTGTTTATTCCCTCGGGATAAGCGAGGCGGTCACCGAACTTATGGGGCCTGACGCCGATTTTTCCGCAAATGACGAAGCACCCGACTTTATCGACTACGACGGCGCGTATATCTACGTGCGCTTCCGCACGGAGCTTCCGCGAAAAGTCATTTACTACTGCCAAAAGCCCGACTCGATCATGGACGACGTCGGCGACGAGTACGTTTACGATATGTTCATCGTCCCGTCCGAGCGCGGCACAACGGCGTATATGCGAGACCTTCGCGGGAACAACTTTACGTCATTTACCGAATATCGCATTAACGAAAACAGATTTTCGGCATACACTGAAAGCGGCGGAGATTTTAAGTTTGAATTTGCCCACGCGCTGACTGTCGACGCGGCAAAAACTCTCGCCGGATTCTATGAAAAGATAGATAAATACGAAATTATTCCCGAAAAAGAACTTTCCGCGATGTCGGCTGTCGTCGCAAACGGGGACGAAATAGCGCCGGAAACGGTGCTTCGCGTTTTCGGGCAGAACCCCGAAAAAGTAACGGTTTACGAGGGCGACGACGGCACAACGTTCTTTGACGAGGGCATCAACGTCAAAATTTCAAAAGACGGCTCGATCACGTATTCAGCCCTCTCCGAGCAGTACGGCATCGGCATTTCCGACGTCATAGGATATGACTTTGATGAGGGCGACTACACCGTCACCGACTTTGTCGGCGCGGCGCTCGTTTTGGGCGAGCGGCTCGGCGTGTTCGACTCAGGTGCCTTCGGCACGGCGATAACGTGCTGCGAGGAGGACGGAAACCGCGCTTTTGTTGCGATATCGTACGTCTACGACGGATTTTCCATATTGTCGGGCGGGCGGTGCGCGCTTGAAGCGGAGTTCGGCGGCGGCAATATCATATCGGTGAAATGCATTGCGCTTAAAGCGCAGGAATATGACGGCAAAACCGAGATAGATGAGCTTGACTGGCGCATCCGCGCCGCGCTTGCCGAAAAACAGGCGCCGTTTTATATCGACTTCATTCAGTCGGAACTGAACGACAGACTTTATCTTATGCCTGTTTTGCGCGCGGAAAGCGAGGCGGAAAAATGAACAAAAAGAACATCACCGTGTTCGCTTTGGCGGCTCTTGCGATACTGAACGTCATTATCGTAATTATGATCATTTCAAACCGCGTCGACAGCACGTACCATTCCGAAAGAGAAACGGCGGAGCTTTCCGCAATACTCGATCAAGGCGGTATTTCAGCCGACGTTTCCGTTTTGCCGCGTCAAAAACCGGGATACCACGTATATTCTGAAAAAGTAAGCGACGACGGGTTTTTGTCGGCGATGACGGGGATCTTCGGAGAGGGAAGCGTTGATGACGGCGCGTTCATACAAGAAAAGGACGGCCGCACACTTAAAATCGGGCGCGATTTTGCGTTTGAGATGTCGGCAAGCGGTTACAGCGCGCCATACGGCGATATGACGACGGTAAAAAACGAAACGCGCTCCCGTCTTGAAAAGAAGGTGCTTTCATTCCTCGGGCTTGACCGCTCCGTCGCGACGCCCGCGGCAATATCGTATAAAACGGAGTCGGCATTTGAATACGGCAGCGGGCAAACGCAGATCACCGTGCGCGAATACGTAGGCGGCATAATGACGGAAAACGTCATAACGGCCGTATTTTCGGGAGATGAGCTTGAACACGCAAACGGGCGCGCACTGCTTATTCGCCCGACGGAAGACTACACGGCAAAGCTTTGCGACTGCTTTGATATAATGATAAAAGAGAAAAAATATTTCAGCATAAACGGCGCCGCAAGAATGACGGCTGAAAAAATAGAGTACATTTACGACACGTGCTTCGACGTGCTCGGCGTGGTGTACCTTATTCCCGCCTGCTCGGTGCAATATACAGACGGAACAGTGCATATCTATGACCTTGTTTCCGGTAACCTTATACAATCGAACTGAAAGGCAGATAAATGGAGAAGATCATCATCGGCGGCGGCGTGCCGCTTTATGGACGTGTAAAGGTTGACGGAATGAAAAACGCGGCCGGCGCGGTGCTTTATGCGGGCATCGTAACGGGCGGAAAATACACGATCTCAAACCTGCCGCAAATCAGCGAGGTGCAGACAACACTCGATATTCTCAAATCGCTTGGGGCAAACGTCACATTTTCCGACGGCACGGCGTTTATCGACGCGTCGGGTATTAAAAACGTTCGCCCGCCGGACGAACTTGTGAAAAAACTGCGCGCCTCGTACTACCTTGCGGGCGCGATGCTTGCAAGATTCGGCAAGGCGGAAATGGCGTTTCCCGGCGGGTGCGACCTCGGAGCGAGGCCGATCGACCAGCATATAAAAGCGTTCCGCGCGCTCGGCGCCGACGCTTACAGCGACGAGAACACGATACGCCTCTCGGCGCCCGACGGACTTCACGGCGCGGAAATATTTTTCGACTGCGTAACCGTCGGCGGAACGATGAACGCAATGATCGCGGCGCTTGGCGCCGACGGCACAACGATAATCAACAACGCCGCGCGCGAGCCGCACGTTGTCGATCTTGCAAACTTTCTGAATACCTGCGGCGCCAAAATATCGGGCGCGGGCACGGGCGTTATCAAGGTGCGCGGCGGTATGCTTCACGGCTGCGCGTATGATATAATCCCGGATATGCTTGAAGCCGGTACATATATGGTCGCCGCCGCGGCAACGCGCGGGGACGTTTACGTTGACGGGATAATCCCGCGGCACATAGAAACGATAAGCGCAAAACTTGTCGAAATGGGAGCCGAGATTACCGAATACGACGACGGCGTGCGGGTGCGCGTTCCGGGCGGGAAAATGAGATGCACCACCGTCAAAACAATGCCGTACCCGGGCTTCCCGACTGATATGCAGCCGCTTATGGCGGCGCTTATGTGCGCGTCGTCGGGCGTCGGAATGATAAACGAAACCGTCTACGACAACCGCTTCCGCTACGTCGACGAGCTTCGCCGTATGGGTGCGAAAATAAGCGCCGAAGGCAGACGGGCGGAGATAATCGGCGTCGATAAACTGACGCCGGCGTCTGTGCGCGCTGTCGACCTGCGCGCCGGAGCGGCTATGATAATAGCGGCTCTCGAAACGCCGGGAAAGACGGAGATCGACGACATTTACCACATAGAACGCGGCTATTCAAATATAGTCGAAAAGCTGAAAAACCTTGGCGCAGACATAAAAAAGGTAAATTATACAAGCGTATAATATAAACAATACAGATGTATAAAACAGAGGAAGAAAATGAGAGAACTCAGTGCATTTGACATCATCGGTCCGGTCATGGTCGGGCCGTCAAGCTCGCATACGGCGGGCGCGCTCAAAATCGCGCGGATAGCGCGCAGGCTTGCGGGAGGGAAGATCACGGCCGTTCATTTTATACTGTACGGCTCGTTTGCAAAGACGTACCGCGGTCACGGGACTGACCGCGCACTGCTCGGCGGCATACTCGGAATGGAAACGGACGATCTGAACATCAAAAACTCGTTTGAGATCGCCCGCGCCCGCGGGATAAACTTTATGTTCGACACCGAAGACTCGGAAAACCCGTACCACCCCAACACCGTTGAAATAACGGTATTCTTCGAGGGCGGGGAGCTTACGCTTCGCGGCTCGTCCGTCGGCGGCGGGGAGATCGAGATAACAAACATCAACGGAACCGACATCAGCTTCTCAGGCCAGTACGACGCGCTGATAATCAGGCAAAAGGATGCGCCGGGCGTCATCGCGCGCATCGCGGGCGTATTTGAAAAGCACAACGTAAATATCGCGTTCATGCGCGTGTACCGCGACGGGAAAAACGCATATTCGATCGTCGAAATAGACGGCTCCGTCAGCGATGAATTTATGGAAGAAATAAAAAAACTGCCGCAGATCGATTCCGTCAGCTACTTCGATTTTGCGGACTAGGGACGAGGGATTATTATGGACTTCAAAAGCGGAAAGGCGCTGATCGGCGTTTGCAGAGAAGAGGGCATTTCGATATCGGAGGCGATGATACGGCGCGAGTCGGAAGTTTTCGGCGCCCCGAGAGATGAAACTATCAAAAAAATGACTCACGCGCTTGTCGTTATGCGCGAGAGCGTGGAAACGGCAAAGGCGGGAAACGTCGGGGTGCTCGGCGGATACATCGGCGGTGAGAGCCGCGCGCACCTTTGCTATATAGAAAAAAACGGGGCGCTTGGCGGGATGATCTCGCGCGCGTCCGCGTATGCAATGGGCGTAATTGAGGTAAACGCGTCGATGGGGCGCATCGTTGCCGCTCCGACGGCGGGATCGTCGGGCGTGCTTGCCGGCACGCTTATTGCGGCCGGGGAAGAGTACGGCTTTGACGACGAAAAACTCGTGCGCGCGCTGTTCAACGCGGCGGCGGTCGGATATCTTATAACGCTCGGCTCAACGGTTGCGGGAGCCGAGGGCGGATGTCAGGCGGAGGTCGGCGCGGCGTCGGCAATGGCGGCGTCGGCTTTGTGCGAGCTTTTCGGCGGCGAACCCGAGGTTTGCCTCGGCGCCGCGGGGGACGCTATATCGAACATCCTCGGCCTTGTCTGCGATCCCATCGGCGGTCTTGTCGAAGCGCCGTGCCAGAAAAGAAACGCCATGGGCGTTGCCAACGCCGTCATATCGGCGGAGATAGCCCTTGCCACAAGGCGCACGCTTATCCAGTTCGATGACGTTGTGAAAACGATGAAAAAAGTCGGCGCGGCGATGCCGGCGGAGCTGCGCGAAACGGCGCTCGGCGGACTTGCGGCCGTTCCCAACGTCAAAAAATTCTGCCGCGACTGCGACCTGTGCAAATAAAAAAATCCCCGCGTAAGCGGGGAATTTTTATATCATTCGTTTGTAACGATAAGTCCGTAGCTGTTTTCGTGCCTCTTGTAAACAACGCTTACAAGGCCGGAGTCCGCGTCTTTGAATACGAAGAAGCTGTGTTCAAGCAGGTTCATCTGCAAAATGGCTTCGTCAACGCTCATCGGGGAGAGCGTGAAGTCCTTGCGGCGCACGTCGAATTCGCCCTCTTCTTTGACGTCATCAAAAGCATCGCCCGCGTCTTTTATGAACGCTCCCTCGCGCAGGCTCTTTTCCAGGCGCGTCTTGTTCTTCCTTATCTGCCGCTCAACAGTGTCAACGGCTTCGTCAATGGCGTGGCTTGCGTCCTCTGCGATAACTTCACTGCGGAAGAAACGCCCGCGGTGAGAGATCGTCAGCTCCAGCTTTTCATTGTCGCGCAGTTTTGACACCGTAACGGAGGCCGCCGTTTCATTTTTGAAGAATTTGTCAAGCTTTGCGACCTTCTTTTCGATGATAGCGCGCGTTTTGTCGTCAAGCGTTACGCCTCTTAAAAGGATGTTGGTTTTCATAATACTGACCGCCTTTCACATATATTAAGGATTTCTCCTTACGCTTTAATTATAGCACATATTTGCAAAATAATAAAGGGTTATTTGTAAAAAAATTGTTTATTTTTACCACTGTGAAAAAAGTCGGTCATACGACCGACTTTATGTTTTATAATGTTACCAGTCAACTCCGGGGATGATCGGATGATCGGGTTCTTCGACCTCTTCAAACTGCGCGTGGTGGAAGTCTTCAAGTTTGCCGTCAACAAGTTTTCCGATATATATATTATTCGATGTTGCACCGAAGGTTCCGTCGGTATACTTTTTATATTGTGTCGCTAATGAAATAAACTCTCCCGTTTCTTCGTTTACATATAAAATCCTATTGCAATGGAGTAGGTCGTCTTGAAAAAGCAATTCTTCCTCGCCTGTTTTTCTGTTGTATCTGACTATCCCGTTTGCTGAATTTATGATTTTTTCCGCTTCGCCCGTTACAATCGATACATAGCTGCCGTATCCGAGAAATACCGATTCTCCACCCGGATAGTATAAATAATTATTCGTTGCGTATGATGCGTTTCTTTCTATGTCAATTAATTTGTATTCTCCGTTTGGAAAAACTTCAATCTTCTCTCTTGAAATACGATTACCTTTCTCGTTACGACGACCAATTGTACAAAGTTGTCCGTTTGCTGTATTGCGTATTATGGAAAGAGTGTCATTTTCTCCGAGAAACGGAATACTTGTTATATTCAGATTTTGATCGGTAACTACATACTCTGTCTTTTTTGTGTTTGGATTAATTCCGCCAAAACGTATGTATTTTCCTACCGCGTATTGAAACACAAGACTTTCAAGTCCGAGGTCTTTTGCAAGAGCTTCCATTTCTTCCGAAAGATCGTGAAGTTTTCTTGTTTCAGTGTCAAGCCTGTAATTTCTTACAACTCCGTCAGCGTCAAGATGTTCTAAATAAATAGAATTGCCGCCGGAAATAAAAATGGGAAAATAAGTGATATTTCCGTTTACGCGTTTTCTCGCGTCTGTTCTTGTAAAATCACTCGGAAGCTTCGAGAAAGATACGTCTATCCGGATATCCGTTGCATATTCGTTGCAAGACCATATTTCATCAAAAAATGTAAAATAAATTCTTCCGTTGATATAAAGGGGCGGATTTAATGTGTCAGTTCTTGCCCCATTAATTACTTCCAGCATTCTTGCAACGCACGTCGTCCCTACGTATTTTTCCCCGTCCCAGATACGTTGATGCTGACAAAGCGGGTCAAAGCAGAACGGGTAAAACTCCCCATCCGCCTTGCTGTAGTAATATACGCCTGCTTTGTTACCGGCCACTGAATATACACCTAAAAAAATAATTTTCGAGTTCGTTTCAACAAATGTGGTCATGCCTGTATCCGGAGAAAATGAATACCCCGTAGGCACAAACTCTTTCGGATCATCTATGTTCGTTCCGCCTGTTGTTTCCGTCGGCTCGGTTGTTGCCGATTCGGATGGAGCAGGCTCGCCCGTCGGCTCGCTCGAGGAGGACGCACCATCAGACGTTGCCGCTTCCGTCGGCGCAGATTCGCTCGGCACGGTGACGCTCGCGCTCGGCGCAGCCTGCTGCCCGCAGGATGAAAGCGCGAGGATAAGCATTGAAAGAGCGATAAAGAGAGAAATTAGTTTTTTCATAAAATGGATCCTTGCTTAAACTTTTTTAGGTCCAAAATTGTGCTATACCGTTCGAAAGCACTTCATACGTTGCGCCCGTTGAGCTTGTAATGACAATAAAGTTTTCTGTTGACACATATTGATATGGAACATTGCTTTGGAGTTGATGTATATTACTGGCTAAAACAGGATGAACGCTTGATAACGTTCCGCTTCCATAAGTCCACTCTGTTGTCATTTGTTCACTGTAAATTTGAAAAACGGTCATAACAGATAAATTAATTGAATAGGACTCTCCAGTGGGCACATAATCCGGATATGGATTTTCTTCATACGGAAATTCATCTTCAAAAAGCTCCTGATCAAAGAAAGAAACATTTAGTCCCACGTAAAGCGAACCGTCTGTATAAACAACCATTTCTGATTTGCAATCAAATATGTCGTTATTAAATAAAACATATTTGTGCGCAGTTTGTGTGTACCGTATGTCATCCCTCGCGAACGCACTTACACTCAGCACCGAGAATAAAATTGCTGCTGCCAGCACTACTGTTAAAATTTTTGTGGTTTTTTTCATTGGTTTTTTCTCCTGAATTTTTTTTAATTTTTTTGAGAGATTTTTCCTCTCTATATAAATAACCCCCTTTTTGGCAAAAATACGACAAAAAAATCAAAAAAAGTCAAAATTTTTTTCTCTCATGTTATAGAGCCGGAGGAAAACGGTGTTTTTCTTCAAAAATCTAACTTTTTATATCGTAAAATACGTATATTCACCGATGGTTTTCATCAGTTTTTCTTCTCTGCCGTGGCAGGTGAAGAGCAGGCTTTGCGTGCCGTGCTCGCCGAACTCGCACAAAAGTTTGAGCGATCTTGTCATTCTGTCGTTGTCCATTCGCATAAAGCTTTCGTCGAAGATAAACGGCGGTATCGCCTTTTTATACAGCACGTCGATAAGCGCCACGCGCAGACTTATGTACGCAATGTCCGACGTGCCTGCGCTGAGATATTCAACGCTGTGCGTCGCGGCGTCGGAAACAAACGTCATGCCAAGCTCTGAATTTACGCCGAGCGACTCATATTTTCCGCCGGAAAGCTCCGCCATTATCGCGCTCGCGCCTTTGGCTATCTTCGGCGCAAGGCCGCGGCGAAGATTTGACGACGCATTTGTCATCGCGTCGATCGCAAGCGCGATCGCGTCGTATTTTTCGGTAAGATCGGCAAGCTCGCCGTCGATCTCCGTCTTTTTGGCGGCGATATCGGCAGGGCGGATGTTCACCGCGGTGAGCGCGGCAAGCTGTTTTTCCATTCCGTGTATTTTTTCGGTGATCGACTCTATCGAGGCGCTCGCGTAATCGTAATCGCGGCGGCGGGATTTGAAGTCGTAAGACTCCATCGCCTCCTCGTCGAATTCCGTCGTGCAGGCGCTCTTTATAAAGCTTTCTTCATACGGCCCGAGAGCCTTTTCTATCTCGACGCAGCGAGCTTCGCTCTCGCTTTTTTTCATTTCAAGCTCGCCGAGGGCGCGCTGCTGTTCGCGGCATATCTCAAGCGCCGCGTCGACAGACGCAACGGTGTTTTTTTCTATGGTGAAGTTTGCCGCTTCAAGCTCCGTTATTATCTCGCGGTTGACAAGATCAAGCGAATCTGACGCCGACTTGAACGCGCCGTCTGCCGCATCTCTTTCGTCGGCGATATATGAAAGTACCGTTTCGTCTTTTGACGCCGCGCGTTTCAGCTCGTCAAGCTCGGGGTACGTTTCGCACCCAAACGTGCGGCAGATCTGTTTCAGCTCCGTTTTGGGATCGCCGCTTTTTGCTATCGAAACGGCGAACACAACGAACCCCGCTATGCAAAGCGCGCCGCAAACAATGGCTATCGGCACCGAGGAGGGAAGCACCCCCGTCGCTCCGAGGAACACGGCGACTATCGCGAGAATTGCGAACAGCGCCGCCGAAACCGCGGATATCTTCTTCATCAGCGAATACTTTCTCACCTTTGCGTCAAGCTCCGCCGCAGATGAGATCATCGCGTCGCGCTCGCTGTCGTCGCGCCCGAATTTTTCGTAAATATCGAGCTTTTCGCTCATATCAAGCACGCGCTGTTTTGCCGCGTCGTAGCGTTTTTTCGCCTCGCTGAGCCTTGCTTCCGCGACGGAAAGGGAAGACTTCAACCCTTCAAGATGCGATATGTACTCATCCGAATAAACGGGCGCGTTGCCGAATCCCTCGGCGAAGCGCAGCTCTTCTATCTCCTTGCCGAGCTGCTTTTGGATCCCGAGCTCTTCCTTGTAGCGCAGGTACGACTTTTTGACGGTGTACGCCTCGTATTTGTCAAGCTCAGCTTTTATGACGTCGGCGGACTGCTTTGCCGTTTCGAGCTTTTTGCCGAGCTGACGCACGGTGCCTTCAAGATAAATTACTTCGCCGCCCGCCTGCTGAGCCTGTTCGAGCGCCTCGCCGAGCTGAGCCGACTGTGCGCCAAGCTCGTATATCTTGCCGCCCTTTTTGTTTGCGTGAAGCAGGTAAATGCGCGGACGGCTGAGCTTTTCAAGCGCCTTTTTGGTATTCAAACTCTCACTTCCGGAGAAAAGAATATTCTCCGCCGCCTCCGCAAGCGACTTGTCGCCCGTTTTCGTGCCGTCGATCTGGCGGATATAAACCGTGCTGTCAAACACCTCGGCGGGAACGCCGAAAAATATCTCGCCCGGGCACTCGTTTTTGCGGAGAAGCTCGCCCGACAGCGCGTCAAAAACGCCCACCTTGTCGGTGAACTTCGGCTTTCCGTCGGCGCCGCTTGAAAGTATCGACTCGCGCTCAACGCGGTACCGCTTGCCGCCCTCCGTGAATACGATCGCTCCGCGCGCGATAGACGTGCGCCAGCTTATGTATCTGTACCTTTCGTCAAGGCTTTTCGGCAGCCCGTAAAATACGAATTTGATAAAGTTGCATATCGTCGTCTTGCCCGATTCGTTGCCCCCGCGGATGATGTTCACTCCGTCGGATAGGTCGAGCGTCATATTGTCGAGTTTGCCAAACGAGGCAATTTCAAGTTTTTCAAGCTTCATTTTTGTCCTCCGAAAATTCATCTGGATGATGCTTTTTGTATGATCTTATTATCGGTTTTTCAAGCAAACGCTTGAATTTTATAAACGCGTTCTCCCGCCCGCCGAGCGAGTCTACAAGGTACGAAACGGCGCCGCCGAGGTTGGCGCATAAAACGTCGGTGAATATCTGATCTCCGACGACGGCGACCTCTCTCGGCAAAATTCCCCACCGCTTGCACGATAGCTTTATGCATTTCGAGCCGGGCTTTCCGCTTTTGTAAGTGAAGAACACGTCAAGCCCGCGGCAGAACTCCTCAACGCGCGCGCGGTCGTTGTTTGAGGCGATCGTGACCCCCACCCCGTGCGAGCGCATAAGGTTTATCCACTCGACGACCTTGTCCGTCGGGCGCGGCGTTTGATACGTTACAAGCGTGTTGTCAATATCAAGCACGAGCGCGCGCACGCCGACTGTGTGGAGAAACTCCGGCGTTATGTCGTATATCGAGTGAAAGTGCTTTTTCGGCGAAAATAATGCCATAACGCCCTCCTAAATAATGTATATATTTATTTTATCATAAAAGATAAAATCTTACAAGGGCAAAATGAAAATCATTTGCGCTTTTCTTTTCTTCGCGCAAATGATTTTGTAGGCCATTATGGAAATTCATACCGTATCACCGTGTCGTTTGGCAAGCCGTACGCTGATTTGAACCAGTACTGGTGATACGCGTTGTCATACGGTAAAACGTATCGGCAATCTTCAACAGGCATAAAGTAGTAAACGAGCTCGCCTCCGTTTTCCTTGCAGATGCTCACATTTTGCATATTATACGTTTGTATATTACGGTTTTTCGCATATCCTATTATCCACGGCGCGCAAAGTCCCGCAACGGCGACAAGCGCCGCTATGACGCACACCGACGCCAAAGCCGGAACGCGCTGGTTTAACCGGCGCAAAAGGAACACCCCGTCCCGCGCCGCCGGAATGAATATCAGCACAACGGAGCAAAGCACCGTCCGCGCGCCGTAAAGCGGGGAGATCAGCATCGCCCCTTGAAGCACCGCCGGAACAAGCGTAAAGAACACGCCGTCGGCGTCGCCCGCGCGCAAAGCGGGAAGCGATAGAATTATGTCAAACGCAAAGCAAATTGCGCTCACTGCCGCCGCCGCGACGGCTATCGCCATAACCCCGCCGATATGAACGTGGATCATCACAAGTATCGCCGCTAAAATATCCGCCGCGCCGAGAAATACCGCCGCGCGCTTTTTTGATATCAGCCGCCGCACGCCGCCGAATACGAAGTACGCCGCAAGCACGTCGGCAGAGCCGCGCCGCGACAAAATCGTCGACGCAAGAGGCTTTATGTTCGATATTATACGTTTGTATAACGGCATTTGATAGAATTCGGGGTAGTAAGTCGTCCTCACGGAATTGCCGGGCGCAAGGAACAAAAACGCAAATCCCGCAAGCGAGAATAAAACGCATAAAATCAAGGCGGCGCGCGGCTTTATCTTGTTTAATACAGATGTATAAATTATCAGTCCCGTGATTATCAGCGCCGCAAACGCGCACTGCTCTATCATCGACGAAGCGAAAAACGCAAGCACAAACGCGCCTGCGGGCAGTCTTTTCGTTTTTGTGAATTTTTTATATACAAGATAGTACCAAAGCAGTATCGGCAAGGGAAGAACGTAGTTCATCGCGCCCGTCACCCACAAAAACGTTTCGTTTGCCATACGCACGTCGATCAGCGCAAAAAGCAGGGAGCTTAAAACAAGCGCCGCGGGGAACTTTTCAGACTTTCTCTCCCCGCCGACAGATACAAGCGCCGTCAGCCAGACGATGGAGCCGATAAGAGCGACGCCGACAAATTTCCACACCGTAAGGCTTCTGTCGAAAAGGATAAGCTCATCTATCAGGTGAACGATGGCGCGCCCGTTCACCTCAAGATAATGCGAAGCGTTCAGCTTTACAAAGTTGCTGAAACCGCCCGAGAGGAACGTCATATAATAGTAATCGTCGCCAAACGGAACAACGCAGAAAACGAGCGCCGCCTCAAGCGCAAGAAACGCCGCAAAAAACAAAAAATGATAGTTTTTCTTTATAAACGCGCCCATTTTCCCGCCTCCTCTCGCTGTTACTATACCATATTTTAGCGCGTATTGCAAATATTTATTTTCTATATTATAAAAAAATCGCAAAAATATATTGACAAATGCCCGACGCTTGCATATAATAACAATTGAACAATTATTCAATCGTTTCAAAGGAGGGCAGAAAATGAAAGACATCCCGCACTGCGAGGAGCATCACGAGCATAGCGTAAAAATAAGCGCCGTCGAAAAAATACTTCCACGCGAGGATGAGCTGTACGACCTTGCCGAGCTGTTCGGCATATTCGGCGACACGACGCGCATCCGCATACTGTACGTTCTGTTTGAAGCCGAGGCGTGCGTTTGCGACATCGCGCAGATACTCGGCATGACCGATTCGGCTATTTCGCACCAGCTTCGCATACTCAAAGGCGCGCGCCTTGTAAAATTCCGCCGCGAAGGGAAGACAGTTTACTACTCTCTCGCGGACGATCACGTAAAAACGATACTCGGAATGGGTATGGAACACATAAAGGAGAAAAAACAATGAAAAAAACTTTTGAACTCGAAGACCTTGACTGCGCCGTATGCGCGGCAAAAATGGAAGACGCGATAAAGAAGATCGACGGAGTTAACGACGCCACCGTCAGCTTTATGGCGCAGAAAATGACAGTTGACGCTGATGACGACAAGTTTGACGATATTATGAAAAAGGTAGTCAAAGCATGCAAAAAGGTAGAGCCTGACTGCCGCATCAAGATCTGATATGACAAGAAAGCAGAAAAAATCGCTTATCCGCATCATCGTATCCGCGGTGCTTCTCGGAGCGGCGTTCCTTATTCAAAAAACGGTCGACGCGCCGTTTTGGGTATATCTTTTGATATATCTTGTGCCGTATTTCACCGTCGGGTATGACGTACTTATAAAATCGGCGCGCAATATCGCGCACGGCGACGTCTTTGACGAAAACTTTCTTATGTCACTTGCGACTATCGGCGCGTTTTTCACGGGCGAGTACGTTGAGGCGGTGTTCGTCATGCTGTTTTATCAGGTCGGCGAGCTATTCCAAAGCATCGCCGTCGGCAAGAGCCGTAAATCGATCTCGGCGCTTATGGATATCCGTCCCGACAGCGCGTGCGTTGTGCGCGGCGGAGAGGAGTGCGTCGTTTCTCCCGATGAGGTCGAGGTCGGCGAGATAATTCTCGTGCGCCCGGGCGAAAAAGTGGCTATCGACGGCGTTGTCGTCGAGGGCAAAAGCTCGCTCGATACGTCGGCACTGACGGGCGAGAGCGTTCCAGTAAACGTTTTGACAGGGGACGCCGTCATCAGCGGCAGTATAAACAAAACCGGCGTTATTAAGATCAGAACGACAAAGCCTTTCGGCGAGTCGACAGTATCAAAGATACTCGAGCTTGTCGAGAACGCAAGCTCCAAAAAGGCGCGCACGGAAAACTTCATCACGCGCTTTTCAAAAATATACACCCCCGCCGTCGTCGGCGCGGCGGTGCTTATCGCGCTTGTCCCGTCGCTCATAACGGGACAGTGGAGCGAGTGGATACACCGCGCTCTTATATTCCTCGTCGTGTCTTGCCCGTGTGCGCTTGTGATCTCCGTCCCGCTTGCATACTTTGCGGGCATCGGCGGCGCGTCATCTCAGGGAATACTTATAAAAGGCTCGAACTATCTTGAAGCACTCGCAAAAACGGGATGCGTCGTGTTCGATAAAACGGGAACGCTTACAAAGGGCGTGTTCCGCGTAACGAGCGTTTCGCCTGTCGGCGTGTCGGATGACGAACTGCTTTACCTTGCCGCGTCGGCGGAGAAGTACAGCACGCACCCGATCGCACTTTCGCTGCGCGAAAAATGCGAAAAGACCGCCGAACCTACCGACGTGCGCGAGGTATCGGGCGAGGGAGTCGAGGCGAGCGTTGACGGCGCCGCCGTCGCTTGCGGCAACGCAAGAATGATGAAACGGCTCGGCGTAAACGCACCCGAGGTCGACGCTGCCGGCACTGTCGTTTACGTTGCGGCAGACGGCAAATTCATCGGTCATATCGTCATTTCCGACGAGATCAAGCCCGACAGCGCCGAGGCTGTCCGCGCTTTGCGCGATGGCGGCATCGGTACGGTCATACTCAGCGGGGACAAAAAGAGCGCCGTTGACAAGGCCGCGTGTGAGATCGGAGTCGACGCATCGTATTCGGAGCTTTTGCCCGAGGGTAAGGTCGATATGATGGAAAAGATAATATCCGAGTCGGCGGGCAAGGTCGCGTTTGTCGGGGACGGCATCAACGACGCGCCTGTGCTTATGCGTGCCGACGTCGGTATCGCCATGGGCGCGCTCGGAAGCGACGCCGCGATAGAAGCGGCTGACGTCGTTCTGACGGACGACCGCCCGTCAAAAATACCGAAGGCGATAAAGATATCCCGCAAAACGACGGCGATAGTAAAGCAGAACATCATCTTCTCGCTTATCGTCAAGGGCGCGGTGCTTGTGCTCGGCGCGCTCGGGATAGCTCCGATGTGGGCGGCGGTGTTCGCCGACGTCGGCGTTGCCGTGATAGCGATACTGAACTCCATCCGCGCGATGAAAATAAAATAAAAAACCGCCTGCTTTTGCAGGCGGTTTTTTTGTAACTCAAAGTTTTTTCAAGAAAGTCACCGCGTCCTCAAACCAGCGAGCGACGTACGGCTCCTCGCGGCGAACTCCTGTGCAAACAATGTCGTTTGCAAGGGAAAGTCCGTGCCCGCCCTCTGGATAAACGTGAAGCTCAAACGGTATCTTGTTGTCTGCAAGATTCTGGCAGAGCATAAGCGAGTTCTGCACGGGTACGGTGGTGTCCGGCGTTGTGTGCCACACAAACATCGGGCAGGTACGCTCGTCAACGTGCTTGTGTACCGAAACGGCGTCAAGCACGACGCTATCGGCGTTTTCCGAATTTTTCATACCGACGATGTTGTCGATCGATCCGCGGTGTGCATATTTGCCCGCGTCGATAACGGGGTACGCAAGAACGGCGCCGTTTACTTTGTTGTATCCGTACGGCATATCTATCGCGTCGTAAACGTAGCTTTCGTGCCACATCGTCGCAAGCGCTCCCGCAAGATGGCCGCCGGCGGAAAAGCCTATGGTGAATAATTTATCGGCGTCTATTTTGAATTTTTCCGCGTTGTCGCGAATGAACTTGACAGCCAGCGACGCGTCGATAAGCGGCGACGGCCACTTAGCTTTCTCACCGAGAGAATAGAACAAAACAAACGCGTTGAACCCGCGCGCCGCAAACGCCAGCGCCATCGGATCGCCCTCGCGGTCAGAGCAGAACGAATACCCGCCGCCGGGGATTATAAGTATCGCGCGGCGCTTTTCGTTGAACGGTATCTCGCGCGACTGCGGCGCGATGTAGCTCACAAGGCGCACTCCGTCATTGTCGGGACGAATTGCAAATTCTTCTGTTTTTAAGTAGTTCATATATTTTTCCTTTCTGTCAGTTTGATATCGTAATAAATCCGCCGTAATCGTAAAGCGCGCCGTCGCCCTCTATTATACAAACGCCCCTCTCGCGTAAAAATCTGCGTATCAAATCTCCGCTCGGGTGAGTGTCGAGCGAGCCGAAGAAAAACACCGTTGACTCGTCGATATTGCCGCACGCGCCGCCGATAAATCCGTACTCGTACGGCGGCAGCATAACGTGCCCCTGCGAAATTTGAAGCGTCGCTATATGGCGCGCCGACGTTTGACGGCAAATTCCCGCGTCGGCGCTGATAACGCCCCCGCCCGCAACGGCACACGCACAATGCGCGTAACCTTGATTTACGTTTACGATTTTGTATCCGTGCTTTTCGGCGTATTCGCGAACACAGGACGAAAGCGACGCCTCACGGCAGAACAGATACTCGCCCGCGCAAAAAAAGTTCAGCGCGCAGTCAAGCGGGTATTTCTCCCCCGATGCGTCAAACGACGTGCGAAATGAAACGCCTGCTTTTTCAAGTGCCTCCGCTGTTTTTGTGTCTTTGTCGGAAATGAATATTTCATCCTCGACCTGCCCGATGATAGTGTCGGGATGCGCGCCGACGGGCAGGGGAATAACGCTTGACGCGGGCAGCCTTACGCACCGCCCGAAGCGCGCAAGCACGCGCTCGTACTTATCCGGGAAGGAGCCGTTTATAAGATAAAGCATAATGCGCTCTCTTTTCTGTTTTTGCTGTTATATTATAACAAATGAAGAACGATAAGTCAATATCGCGCCAGCGTTTTTTGCATCCTCTCTTGACTTTGGGGCGTTTTTATGGTAAACTTACACTGCACGCGGGCGTGGCGGAATTGGCAGACGCGCCGGACTTAGGATCCGGTGGCTTACCCGTGCAGGTTCAACTCCTGTCGCCCGCACCAGAAAAATCCACGCAAAAGCGTGGATTTTTCAGTTAGGATATTGCGCTTTGCGCAGTTAGGCGAATATAATTTGACTGTCCCAAATGGACGATTTAACTTGAAAAAATTGCAATTTTCATGTATAATGTATCAAACCGAAAACAGAATTAAGGATGATGGCGATGATCAGATTTGATGAAATTACAAACAAAAATATTTGGAAAGTTTGCACACTTGAGCCTTTTGAACAGCAAAAGGATTTCGTTGCCGAAAACTTGCAAAGTCTTGCCGAGGCGTATGCTACGAGAAATGAAGGGAATAACGCTTTGCCTTTGGCGGTATATAACGACGATGTGCTTATCGGATTTGTAATGATCGGCAAAGGAACCGTCGGAAACGAAGACGAGAGCGATCTCATTAAGGAAAACTATTGCTTATGGAGACTAATGATCGATAAAAAATATCAAGGACAGGGATTTGGGAAACAGACGATAGACGCCGCAATAGCTTTGATCCGCACATTCCCGTTTGGCAAAGCAAAAAAAGTATGGCTGTCTTACGAGCCTGAAAATACCCGTGCAAAAGCCATATATCAAAAGTACGGTTTTGTTGAAAACGGCGAAATGTGCGGCAACGAGATCATAGCGGTGTATGATTTATAAATTTCTGATTTTTTTGCGTAATGAACCCGGTTTGCTTTGCAAATCGGGTTTTTTCTGTTATGTTAGTTTTGAAAGTTACATCCGCAAAGCACGATTCCGATTTACTATCACTCATTTTTGTGCTATAATTGTTTTTATGAAGCCGAAATGTAGGCGTTTACCCGCATTTCACCCAACCGACGATTGTTTTTCCCCAACTCAACCGTCAGTTCGTGTTATTTTTTGTCTTGTTCGGCTACAATGAAAGCGTAAGGAGGGCGGAAAAATGGATCAGATCAAAATCGGAAAATTCATCGCGTCAAAAAGAAAAGAGCAAAATCTGACTCAGGCTCAGCTTGCGGAAAAGCTTGGGATCACAGACCGCGCGGTGTCAAAATGGGAAACGGGCAAATCATTGCCTGACGCATCCATAATGCTTGAGCTGTGCGAGATGCTCGGCATCACCGTAAACGATTTACTATGTGGGGAGGTAGTATCAATGGAAAACTATAATGAACAAATGGAAAAAAGCATGATCGAAATGGTCAGGCAGAAAGAGCAATCCGACAAAAGACTTTTGATAATGGAGATAGTCGTCGGCCTGACTTCAACGATATTCTTATTTGCCATGCTTGCCGTGGGCACAATATTCATGATACTTGAAAAGCCAATCTGGGCGTTCATCCTGCCGGCCGGCGTTGGATTTATACAGTTCATTATTTGTATGGCTTTCGCGATCCGCATCGAGCAGAAGGCGGGGTATTACGAATGCGGTCATTGCGGGTACAGATACGTTCCGAAATATTCAAGCGTATTATTTGCGATGCACGTTAATAGAACGCGCTATATGAAATGCCCGAAATGCGGCAAATCGTCATGGCAGAAGAAAAAAACGAGCATGGAATAAAAGACGTTCCCGTCATCTATTGCTTTGATCCGCCGTATCTTAACTAAAATAAAAAACCTCGCATATGCGAGGTTTTTTTTATTTATCCGAAAAATGCCGTTTTGTTCCAATAGATATTGACATTTTTATCCAAGGGCTGTATAATGAATAACAACAAAACATTGGCGGGGAGTGAATTATTCCGCCGATTTTTCAGATGAACGGCTATGGATAATTGCGTTGTCGCTATGAAAATGCAAGCGTTTTTGCCGCAAGTCGCAACGCTTCGCATTATGCGAGGCAAAAATAGTTTTAAGAGAGGGAAACTGTTATGGACGAAAAAACAAATGCCCAGCCAATTGACGAGAAAACAAGCGCGCTGACGCAAAATTTCTCGACAGGCAAGTTATTCAGGTACGTAATGCCCACGATCCTTGCGGTGCTGCTTGCGTCGCTTTACTCGATCGTTGACGGTATTTTCGTATCCAATTTCGGCGGAACGACGGCCTTTGCCGCGATCAACCAGGTTTCGCCGATTTTCATGATCATCGCCGCTATCGGCTTTATGTTCGGTACGGGCGGAAGTGCCCTTGTCGGCAAGATACTCGGCGAAGGCGATGAAAAGCGCGCAAAAGGTCTGTTTTCATTCTTTGCGTATGCGCTGATCGCCATCGGCGTCATTGCGTCGATTATTCTGTGGTTCACGATCGAACCGATCCTCAAAGCGCTCGGCGTTACTGAAACGATGATGCCGTTCTGCATTGCGTACAGCCACATCATAATTCCCGCGATAACGCTCTTCATGCTTCAATTCTTTTTCCAGAGCTTTCTTGCAACGGCAAAGAAGCCCGGACTCGGACTCCTCTTCACCGTTCTTGCAGGTATAACAAACGTCATAGGTGACGCTATCCTTGTCGGCGTCGTCGCAAAAGGCGATCCCATCAAAGCCGTTCAGGGCGCTGCGATCGCAACGACGTGCGGCCTGTTTATCGGCGGCGTTGTTCCTCTTATTTATTTTGCTTTCAAAAATAAGAGCCTGCTTCGCCTCGGAAAACCCGAAATGGACGGAAAAGCACTCGGCAAAGCCTGCGGCAACGGCTCATCCGAATTCTTCACAAATATTTCAGGCTCCATTATCAACGTTGTATATAACAGCTTGTTCCTTTACATGATCGGCGATGTCGGCGTTGCCGCTTTCGGTACGGTCGGCTACGTAAACTCGATTTTCACCGCCATAGCTTCGGGATTTGTGCTCGGCGTAACGCCGCTTATCTCATATAACTACGGCGCGGGCAATAAGGAAAACCTCAAAAACCTTTACACCAAGAGCTTAACGATCGTGTTCCTGTTCAGCGCGGTGGCGACTGTCGTTATCGAAGCGCTGGCGCATCCGCTGGCAAGCGCGTTCTCGCACGGCGATGAGCAGCTTATGCAGATCACCATCGACGGCTTGTCGATATTCACGCTGTCGTTCTTGTTCAAAGGCATCCCGACGTTCGGTTCGGGACTGTTTACGGCGTTCAACAACGGGCGCGTTTCCGCGATCATTTCAATCGTAAGAACGCTTGTATTCAACCTGATCACAATCGTGGCGGTACCGCTTTTATTCTTCTTCATATTCGGAAAGAGCTACGAAGCGGCATTCTACGGCGTATGGTATTCAGTCGTATTCTCCGAGCTGCTTGCGACGATCATGACGTTCATGTTCCTCCGCAAATACAGGAGCAAATACAACTACGCGTAAAACAAAAGCATTCAAGGCAGAACACCGCAAGGCGTTCTGCCTTTTTATTATCCGACAAAACGATTGACTTGTCTTGATTTATATGCTATACTCAGATAAGATCACGCTCGGAAAGGTTTGAGATATGGACGCTGTAATTTATATTCACGGGCAAAACGGAAGCGCGTCTGAGGCGGAGCATTATAAACCGCTGTTTGAAAACGCGCACATTTTCGGCGTCGAGTACTGCGGCGTCACCCCGTGGGAAGCGGGAGAAGAAATACATAGATACGTTGCGGATATTGCGTCGGAATATGACAGAATTATACTTATTGCAAACAGCATCGGCGCATATTATTCAATGTGCGCCGATATTGAAAAGTTCATATCCCGCGCCTATTTTATCTCGCCTATCGTCGATATGGAAAAGCTTATCACCGATATGATGACGCGCGCCGACGTAACCGAGCGGGAGCTTTGCGAAAAGGGAAAGATCGTTACGGCGTCGGGCGACGTTTTGTCATGGAAATACCTGTGCTACGCGCGAAAAAATCACACGTCTTGGAGCGTTCCGACCGATATACTATACGCAGGCAAAGACAGCTTTACGTCAAGAGAAACGATCGCGTCTTTTGCAAAAGAACATCGCGCAAGCCTTACGGTTATGGATAATGGCGAGCATTGGTTCCATACTGACGCGCAGATGAAATTCCTTGACGGCTGGATCAGGGAAAAATCGGATAGTTAAGCCCACGGGCTTGATTATAATAAATTATCAGGAGAGTACTGTTTGAAAAAGTACAACACATCGGAGATTGTCGGCTGACCGGGAGGTTTGCAGACAACCGAACAAACCTCCCGCCGAGTGGCAGTTGCAGTCAACAATTTACAGGAGGAAAAACAATGGATAAAAATGACTACATAATTCGTTCTGAAGAGAAAAAAGACTACCGCGAGGTAGAAAAGCTTGTGCGCGAATCGTTTTGGAACGTATATCGCCCGGGCTGCCTTGAACATTACGTTATTCACAAGCTGAGGGATGACGCGGCTTTTGTAAAAGAGCTTGACTTTGTAATGGAGTATGGCGGCGTTCTTATCGGGCAGAATATGTTTATGAAAACGGTCATCGAAGCCGACGACGGCAGAACCGTACCCGTTCTCACAATGGGGCCGATCTGCATTTTGCCGGAGGTAAAACGACGCGGGTACGGAAAGATCCTGCTCGACTATTCTATAAAAAAGGCGACGGAAATGGGTTTTGGAGCCGTGCTTTTTGAAGGCAACATCGGTTTTTACGGCAAGTGCGGATTTGACTATGCCCGAAATTTCGGCATAAGGTATCACGATTTGCCCGATGGCGCCGACGACTCTTTCTTTTTGTGCAAAGAGCTGATACCGGGGTATCTCGACGGCGTCACGGGAGTTTATCAGACTCCGCGCGGCTATTACGTCGACGAGGCTGACGTTTATGAATTTGACAAAAGCTTTGCCCCAAAGCAAAAGTTGAAGCTCCCCGGGCAGATATTCTGAACGAACAACAAAAAATCCTCCCTTTCGGGAGGATTTTTTCATACTATCTGGTAGTTTTCAAAATCGCTTTTTGAGATCTGGTGCAGTGCGTAGAGCTGTTCAAGCGACTTTTTCATCGTGTGCATCCCGTCGCCCGAGGAATTATCAAGCGTCGAGTTTATCATGTGGATCTTTTGCTGGCGGATAAGGCTTTGTATCGGCACGGTGCCGATCATTATCTCCGTCGCAAGAACGCGCCCCGGAACGTCGCACCTCGGGATAAGCTGCTGGGAAATAACGCCCACAAGACTGAGGGAAAGCTGCATACGCACCTGGTCTTGCTGCTCGGGCGGGAACACGTCGACGATCCTTGTGATCGTGTTTGCCGCACCTTTTGTGTGAAGCGTCGAAAGGACAAGATGTCCCGTTTCCGCGGCGCGCAAAGCTCCGGCGATGCTTTCTTTGTCGAGCATTTCCCCGATAAACACAATGTCGGGGTCCTCGCGCAGCGCCTCAACTATCGCGTCCGTGTAATTTACCGACGTTATCCCGATCTCGCGCTGAGAGATCAGGCATTTTTTGGAATGGTGGACGAATTCTATCGGGTCCTCAAGCGTTATTATATGCGATGATCGGGTGGAGTTGATGTAATCGATAAGACAGGTAAGCGTCGTCGTTTTGCCCGAACCCGTCGGCCCTGTTACAAGGATCAACCCGCTTTTGCGCTCGACGAGCTTTTTCAGAATTTCGGGAATTCCCAGTACCTTGAAGTCTGTCGACGGAATTGTAAGCAGCCGCATTGAAATGCAATAACCCAAGCTGTCGCAAAACAGATTGCAGCGGAAGCGGGTGCCGTTATATTCCCACGAAAAGTCGACTGCGCGAAGATCGTCCTTGTCGATGCAAACGTCGCCGCAGGCGCTATCTGCAAACGCGAGTATCTCGTCGTTTTTGAGCTTGTCCATATCAAGCAGTACTATCTCGCCGTTTATGCGTACGGCGGGGGAGTTAGCTGTTTTAAGGTGAAGATCGGACGCGCCGCTCTCTATCGCATATCGGATGGCCGCCTGTATTGTCGGGCTGATATTTTCCATTTTATATCTTCCTTTCGTCCCTTTTGTAGTATTGTACCATATCCCAAAAACAAAATCAACATTTTTCGCCGCATAAACAAAAAACTCCGCCAAAGCGGAGCTTTCGTATTAAATCATCAGTTTCTTTCGACCTTGCCCTCACGAAGGCAACGGGAGCATATAGCAACGGTCTTGTGCGTGCCGTTTTCAACGATGCTGACCTTTCTTATGTTGGGTTTCCAGGTCCTGCTTGTTTTGCGGTTGGAGTGGGAAACGTTGTGACCGAACGTAACGCCCTTGCCGCAGTACATACATTTTGCCATTTTGCGCACCTCCTACTTCAGACTAATATCGCATAAGCCTTGCGGCTTTTCGCATTCAAACATAACGTGCATCGCATATTGTATCATACATTTGACAAAAAATCAATACTTTTTTTGAAATTGTGTAAAAAAAATATTTTTCTTCCGAAAATATCATTTTTTCGTGGCTACAAGCCTGTTTATCGGCACTCCGCGCTCCGAAAAATTCTTTTCGTACTCGGTCATCACGTTCCCCACGGCGTAAACGCTTTTGTGAAGATCAAACGTCACGCACGAAACGTCAAATCCCGCCGCCTCAAACTCGGGCAGGGAAAAGTCGAAAAGCGGGCGGTTGTCCGTCTTGAACTCGATGCGCCCGCCGGCGCGCAGCAGCGCGCGGAACTTTTCAAGAAAAGCGCGGTAGGTAAGCCTGCGCTTTGCGTGGCGCGCCTTCGGCCACGGATCGCAGAAGTTTATGTAGATCACGTCAAACGTTTCCGGCGGGAAAATATTTTCTATCAAGGCGGCGTCGGCGCAGACAAAGCGCAGATTTGAAAGAGCAGCCGCCTTTGCTTTTTCGGCGGCAAAGATTATAACGTCCTTGACCACCTCCATTGCGACAAATCCCACGTCGCCCTCGTTTTGCGCCGTCTGCACGGCGAATGCGCCCTTGCCGCAGCCGACTTCAAGCCTGTATTCGCGCCGCTCGCCGAGCATCTCTTTTACGTCGAGCATTTCGGGCGCGTCCTTTTTTATTTCGGTTATAACGTCAAGCGCGGCTTCAAACCTTGCCGCGCCGTTTTTCTTTTTGCGTACTCTCATATAAAGTCCCCGTTAAAATTCATCGTTTTAATTCTATCATAAAAGCGCCGTTTTTTCAACAAAAATTTTCTCAAAAGTGCGGTATATTTTCCTGCCTTGGTGTAAACAATAGCGTTGTCGGAAGATAATGAAGACAAAAAAAGGAGAAAATATCATGCTTGATAAAATTTCACTCGTGCTGACTATCGTCGGCGCGCTTAACTGGGGCGCGATCGGACTTTTCAAATTCGACGTCGTCGCGTGGATCTTCGGCGGACAGGATTCCGTCGGCGCGCGCATCGTTTATACGATAGTCGCCCTCGCGGGCATCTGGTGCATCTCGCTTCTTTTCCGCGAGAGAGCAACGGACGACGTAACCGAAAGAAGCACGTCAACGACAACCCGTTCATAAAACCGCACTGCGGCGCCAAACGGCGCCGCTTTTCATATTTTAAGCCTTCGCGTCATATATTTTTTTCCAAGTGAGCAATAAACAAAAGGAAAAAATATGGGTTCATTTTTTCGCAGTCTGAAAAGAAAAGCGGCGTATGAGTTTTCGTGCGTCGACATAAAACTTGCGGCGATCCTTTCCGCCGTGTACGCGGCGATCTGTATTCTGACGTCGATCATAAACGTCAAAAGCGCCGTATATAAAAAGTTCGTTATGCCAAAGCTCGCAATGCCGCCGTTTTTCATCATACTGTTCTGGATAATCGCGTCGGCGCTGCTCGGCGCGGTGCTTGCCATTGTCATTTCGTCGCCGGTCAGAAACACAAAGCTCCGCCTGCAAGCGATTTTTTCAAACGTCTGCGCTTTTGTGCTGTCGTGCGCGTGGATCGCGCTTGTATACTCGGCGAAAAGCTTTGTCCTCGGCGCGCTTGTATGCGCCGTCATCGTCGTCTGCCTGTGGGTACAGTACCTTGCCGTCGTCAAAATCAACGGCGCGGCGTCGCTTGCGCTGATACTGTGCGCTGTTTGGTTGATATACGTGTTTTATTTTTCCGTTTCGCTTGCGTTTGTTTCATAAAAATTGCGCCGTCATCTTGACATTTTTGCCGTTTTCTGTTATTATTTAACTGTAAAAATAACAATATCGGAGGTTTATGAAATGAAAACTGCAAAAATCAAGCTTTCCTCGATCGAAGCCGTTCGTAAATTCGTTGACGTTGTGCGCGAATATGACTGCGAAATAGACCTTTCAAGCGGCAGATACCTTGTCGACGCAAAATCAATTATGGGTATATTCAGCCTTGATCTTATGAAACCGATCGACCTCACCGTTCATTCGGACGACTGCGACAAGCTGTTTGAGGACATTAAGGACTACATAGTTGAATAAAGACTGGCGGCGAAATCATTTCGGCGGCCGTCAATAATGCGATGCCACAAAAGCCGCAGGACAAGGTGTCTTGCGGTTTTTATCAACAATACAATTCGAAACACGGAGAAAAAGATATGTCAGAAGAACTGAAATGCCCGATTTGCGGGCAGCCGACAAGAGTTTATATGGGAAACGCCCGCAGAGACAGACTTTGCGCCAAGCACGCAGACGAACTTAAAAGCGGGAGAATAGTCATAAACGAGGACGGACTTTACGTAGAGCCGAAAACCGGAACAGTCCTTAACCCAAAAAGCAAGCCGA
This sequence comes from Clostridia bacterium, assembly GCA_017447775.1. Lineage (GTDB taxonomy): Bacteria > Bacillota > Clostridia > Oscillospirales > CAG-272 > RGIG6816. The sequence goes on from JAFSMU010000004.1 coordinate 55,312, forward strand.
CCTATCAGAAGCCGCACTATGTAAAACCCGAAGCGGAAAATCAAAGCGGCGAGGAAACCGCGGCGGACGCCGTTGTGGTAAAATGTATCGCCTGCGGCAAGGAAACAAAGAACGGAAATCTTTTCTGCATTTCATGCTATCTTAAATACAAAGATAAGCAGCTGCTTGTAAAAGTCACAAAATGCAAAGAGATAGAAATAATGGACGAGTCCTATGAGGGCGTTTATAAATGCAAGGACGGACATATTGTCAAAAGTAAATCGGAGCGCGAAATAGACAATTATCTGTTTGACCATGGCATACCGCACGCATACGAAAAGGCAATATCGATTGACGCGGACAGGGAACACGACCTTCACCCCGATTTTTATTTGCCGAACTATCTCAACAACGGAAAAGACGTATATATAGAGCATTGGGGATTCAATTCAAACAACAGAAATTATACAAAATCGAAGAAATATAAAATCGATATTTACAAAGAAAAAGGATTGACTATAATATCCACAAACGAAAAGGATATGAACGACCCTGAAGCTTCTTTGGACAGAAAACTCAACCATTTCAAATATGACACTATAAATTTTGCGGAAGAGGAATAAAGGGTTATGAAATGTCAGGTATGCGGCGCAGAAAGCGGAAAATACCCGTTGTGCCGGGCGTGCAATATGAAAAAAGAGCAGGGAGAGGTAATTAAATGTTCTTATTGCGGACGGTGGCATTATGCAGATCAGAGCTGCAAAAGCACGCCAAACAATGATGCTGAAAAAAGCGGATATTTGTATGACAAGAAACCTGTTCTTATGACAAAAATTGAGCAGAACTATTATTATGCCGTAAAATACAGCTTGCCCGAGGGATATTTGGTCTTTCCGCAAATAAATCTTGCCGCTTTTATCAAACGCACGGATAATGTGCCTTATCATAACGAATTGTTCAGAAACGTAGATTTTCTTATTACGGATAAATACTATTCGCCGAAAATCGTTGTTGAAATAAATGACAGCACGCACCTGAATTCAGACAGAAAAGAACGCGACGAAAAAGTAACGAATATTCTTGAAGAAGCCGGCATCCCGCTTTTGAAGTTGTGGACTTCTTATGGCATAAATCAAGACTATATCAAAGAGAAAATAGAAGAAACACTTAATGCCCCGATTGTCAGAAAGCATCACGTAATTGAAAATAAAGCGGCACAGCAAAGCAATCAAGCCGCATACAGCTTCAGTAATTTACCGAGCGGCAATAATTCACAATACAACAACCAACAAGACACAAGAAAAAAAGGCTGCTATATCGCAACGTGTGTATATGGATCGTATGATTGTCCGCATGTATGGGTTTTACGCAGATACAGAGATAATAAGCTGGCTCGGACGTTTTTCGGCAGACTGTTCATAAAAGTATATTATAAGATCAGTCCGGAGCTTGTCCGCCGTTTCGGAAAATCGTCTTGGTTCTGCAAATTCTGGAAATCTTTTTTGGATAAAAAGGTCAGAAAATTGTATGAGAAAGGATATCTTGATACGCCGTATTACGATATTTGATGTAATACCGTTTTAAATTAAAGCCCCGCGTTTTGCGGGGCTTTTGTCATATTATCCCGCGGCGGCGCATAGTATCTACCGAACACATAAATTCGGAGGATAAAATGAAACGGATAACGGTATTTTTGCTTGCCATGGCTATGTTTTTGGTGCTTGTCCTGCCCGTGTTTGCGACGAATACGCCGCCGGATGACAATGCTTACGTCTTGACGTCTGCAAGCTTTTCGGCGGAGGGGATCGACGCCACGTCGGCAATTCTTATAGAGCAGGGCACGGGGCGCGTGCTGTTTGAATACAACGCCGACGCGCCGCTCCCGCCCGCGTCTGTTACGAAAACGATGACGATGCTGCTTGTGCTTGAAGCTATCGACGACGGCAGGATAAAGCTCGACGATATGGTAAGCGTCAGCCGGAACGCCGCGTCGATGGGCGGCTCGCAGGTGTTTCTGGAAGCCGGCGAGCAGATGAGCGTCGACACGCTGCTCAAATGTATGGTCGTGGCGTCCGCCAACGACGCCGCCGTCGCGCTGGCGGAGCATATTTCGGGGAGCGAGGCGTCGTTTGTCGCCCGTATGAACGAGCGCGCGCGGGAGCTTGGCTGCACCGCGTCGAATTTTGAAAACGCCACCGGCCTTGACGACACGGTGCAAAATCACGTTATGTCGGCGCGCGATATCGCAAAAATAAGCGCGGAAATAATGAAGCATCCGAAGATAAAGGACTACACGACGATCTGGATGGACACCATCCGCGACGGCGCATTCGGCCTGACGAACACAAACCGCCTTATCCGCTTTTACGACGGCGCGACGGGGCTTAAAACAGGCTCCACCGCCAAGGCGAAATTCTGCATTTCCGCAACGGCTGAGCGCGGCGGGCTTTCGCTTATCGCCGTGATAATGGGCTCCTCCACGCGCGACTCGCGAAACGAACTTGCCAAAAACCTGCTCGACTTCGGCTTTGCAAACTTTGCCGCAGTAAGCTACGGCGGAGCTGACGCGGGGAGCGTCGCCGTCAAGGGCGGAGTGTACCCGAGCGTTGCGGCAAAGCGGCTGCCGTTTTCGGCGATAGTCGATAAAGCGGACGCGGGCAAGGTCGAGGAGAGCGTGGAGATGGCGCAGTCGGTAACGGCGCCCGTCAAGGCGGGAGATAAGCTCGGCACGGTCACGTACCGCGTCGGCGATAAGATCGTCGGCACGTCGGATATCGTCGCCGCCGAGGACGACGCGAAGATAAGCTATTTTACGCTTCTGCCGAAGATCTTCCGCTGGTTTATCATCGCGCCCGAAAGTTGATGTTGAAAAAATAAAATAAATATGATATAATTGTGGCGGGCTACCCGCCACTTTGTTTTATGGAGCACACCATGCAAAACTCACGTCCGCGCGCCGCGATCTATACCCTCGGCTGCCGCGTAAATCAATATGAATCACAAGCCGTTGCGGACGAGCTATGCTCGCTCGGCTTTGACGTGCGCGATTTTGACGACGTCTGCGACGTTTATATAATCAACACCTGCGCCGTAACGGGCGAGAGCGAGCGCAAATCTCGCCAGATCATACGCCGTGCCCACGCGCAAAATCCGTCAGCCCGCGTTATCGTAATGGGGTGCTATTCTCAGCTTCACGCCGAGGCGGCGGCGAAAATCCCGGGCGTTTCTTACGTCTGCGGCAACCGCAATAAGCTCGGCGCGGCGGACGCGGCATATCGCCTTGTGCGCGGCGATCATCCCTTGGGAGAAATACTCGACGTTGAGCGCGCCCCGCTTGAAAAAATGACCATTTCCCGCTCCGACCGCACGCGCGCATACGTCAAGATCGAGGACGGCTGCGACAATAACTGCACGTATTGCATCATTAAACGCGCGCGCGGAGCCGTCGTTTCGCGCTCTGTTTCCGATATATGCGCCGAGGTCGGCGCGCTCGCTGACGCGGGATACCGCGAGGTCGTACTTACGGGGATCGAGGTCGCGTCATTCGGCAAGGACACGGGCGAAAGCCTCGCCGACCTTATCCACAGCGTCGCCCAAAACGAAAAAATAAAGCGCATCCGCCTTGCTTCTCTTGAACCTACCGTGCTTAAACGCGAGTTTGTCGACGCGCTCGCCGCCGAGCCGAAATTTATGCCGAGCTTCCACCTCTCGCTTCAGTCAGGCTCCTCGCGCGTGCTTGCGCTGATGCGCCGCAAATACAACGCCGCGCAGGTCGTTTCCGCTGTGCGCTATATAAAGCAAAAGATCCCTGTCGCCACATTCACCGCCGACATCATCGTCGGCTTCCCGCAGGAGAGCGAGGACGATTTTATACAAACGTGTAATATTGCCCGCGAGATCGGTTTTCTTCATATGCACATATTCCCGTTCTCCGCGCGCGAGGGCACCGTCGCCGCGTCAATGGACGGGCAGATACCGGAAAATATCAAGCGCGAGCGCGCCGCAAGACTTAAAGAGATAGGGCAGCAGATCAGCGCCTCGGTTTACGAAAGCTCGCTTGACGGGCGGGCAAGGGACGTGCTGTTTGAAACGCCGCACGGCGCGTATCAGGTAGGGCACACGCCCGAAATGCTTGAAATATACGTAAGATCGCAAAGAGGGCTCCAGGGTGAAATACTCGCCGCCGTCCCGACGTCATACCGCGGCGGAAAGCTTTACGGAGAGCTCGCGGAGGAAATATGAAAGAGGTAATTATCGGAAAAAACGACGCCGGCCAGCGCCTTGATAAATTTCTGCAAAAGGCTTTCCCCTCGCTCCCACCGTCGGAGATGTATAAAGCCATCCGCACAAAAAAGATAAAGGTCAACCGCCGCCGCGCCGAAATATCGCAAAAGCTTTGCTGCGGGGACGTGTTGCTGCTGTTTTTGCGCGAGGAATTTCTCGCTTCCGAAACAAACGAGCTGTTCAAAAACATAAAGCCCGCTTTTTCCGTTGTTTACGAGGACGAAAATATCATCATCTGCGATAAACCCGCGGGACTCCTCTCTCACAGCGACGAGGCGGGCGAGCAGAACACGCTTATCGAGCAGGTAAAGGCGTATCTGTGGCAAAAGGGCGAGTTTTCGCCCGAGGACGAAAACTCATTTGCCCCCGCGCTTTGCAACCGCATAGACCGCAACACCGCGGGCCTTGTCATCGCGGCGAAAAACGCGGAAGCTCTCCGCGAGATGAACAGAAAAATCAAAGAGCGCAAAATATCAAAATACTACGTCTGCTACGCCCACGGCAAGTTTGAAAAAAATGCCGACACGCTTGAGGGCTACCTTTATAAAGACGCAAAGACGAACACCGTGACCGTTTCCCGCGCGCCGCAGCGCGGGCACGAAAGGGAAGCGATGAAGATCGTGACAAAATACCGCGTTATCCGCTTCGACGGGCGCGACAGCGTGCTTGTTGTCGAGCTTGTAACGGGTAGAACGCACCAGATCCGCGCGCACATGGCGTCGATAGGCCACGCGCTTGTCGGCGACGGCAAATACGCCGAAAACAAGGCTGACCGCGCCCGCGGTTATTCTCATCAGGCGCTTTATTCGTATAAGGTCGTGTTTGAGCCTGACGAAAAATGCCTGCTTTCCTACCTTGACGGCAAGGCGTTTTCGCTCCCGACGGGAAGAGTCCCGTTTTTGTCGGGCGACGAAAATATTTGAAAAATTGACAAATTCATTCTATTATCTTGAAAACGGAAAAATTATGTAGTATAATACATACGAAAAAAATAAACCGCTCCGATGGGGCAAAAGGAGATAAAAATGGGCGAACTTCACGTAATCAATCATCCGCTTATCCAGCACAAACTCACACAGATGAGACAGAAAGACACCGGCTCCAAAGACTTCCGCGAGCTGCTTGAAGAGGTTTCTCTGCTTATGGGTTACGAGGTAACGCGCGACCTTCCGACAGACGATATCGAGATCGAAACTCCGATCACGAAAATGATAGGCAAGCGCATCGCGGGCAAAAAGCTCGCTGTCGTGCCGATACTCCGTGCGGGACTTGGAATGATGGACGGAATACTTGAACTTGTCCCCGTTGCAAAGGTCGGCCATATCGGTCTTTACCGCGACCCCGTAACGCATGAGCCTGTCGAGTATTACTGCAAGCTCCCCGAGGATATAGATAAGAGGATCGTCATCGTTGTCGACCCGATGCTTGCGACGGGCGGCTCCGCGCGCGACGCTATCACGATGCTCAAAAAGCGCGGCTGCACAAACGTAAGACTTATGTGCCTTGTCGGCGTGCCGGAGGGCGTTGAGGTCATACAGAAAGCTCACCCCGACGTAGATATCTACCTTGCGGCGCTTGACGAAAAGCTCAACGAAAACAAATACATCGTGCCGGGCCTTGGCGACGCGGGCGACAGAATTTTCGGAACAAAATAATATCACACCGACCGCAGATGAAAATTTGCGGTCGTTTTTGAGGAAAAATATGACTGAAAAAGAAAAAATGTTCCTAAGCAAGATATACGACCCGTTTTCCGACGGAATGCCGGAAGAACGCCGCCGCGCGCACCTTTTGTGCCAAAGGTACAACGCGCTCGGCGAGGACGAAACGGAGGCGCGCGAGGCGATTTTGCGCGAGCTTATGCCCGATCACGGCGAGGGTGTGTATCTTCAAGGGCCGATACAGTTTGACTTCGGCACGCATATAAAAATGGGCAAAGGCTCATACGCGAACTTCAACTTCACCGTGCTTGACGAAAATAAAGTCGAGATAGGCGACAACGTTTTCATCGGGCCGAACTGCTCGATACTGACGCCGATCCACCCGCTGTGCTTTGAGGACAGAAACACGTTTTTCAATGAAAAAACGGGCGTTTACACAAACATCGAGTACAGCAAGCCCGTAAAGATCGGCGACAACTGCTGGCTTGGCGGCGGCGTCACCGTTTTGCCAGGCGTTACCGTCGGGGAGGGCAGCGTCATCGGCGCGGGATCAGTCGTTACAAAGGATATCCCGCCGCACTCGCTTGCATACGGCAACCCGTGCCGCGTTGTGCGAAAAATCACCGAGGGTGACCGTCTTTCAAACCATCCCGAACTGTTTTGATAAAAAATCGGAAGGATAACCTTCCGATTTTTGTTTTTATCGCTTGATCCGTGGCAAAAATAAGCGCGAGGTGATTTTATGCAGATAAGAACTGACCTTGCGGCGGAGCTGCGCGAGGCAAAAATGAAGGAGCGCGCCGAGCGCGACGCGGGCGAGCTTGACGGGGTAAAATACAGCGAGCGCACCGACGGCGATATATCCGTCAGCATGATCGACATTATAAGCGACGCGGGGGCGGAGAAGCTCGGCCGTCCGTGCGGGCGGTACGTTACCGTTTCGTTTTCCGACGTTGTTTCAATGGGATACGACGAGTACGAGCGCGTCTGCCGTACCGTTTCGGAAAATATTGCGTCCCTTTGCCGCGCCGCGTGCCCCGATATGAACAGCGTCCTTGTTTGCGGGCTTGGCAACAGGCATCTTGCGGCGGACGCCGTCGGAGTCATAACGGCGGAGCGCACCGTCGTTACGCGCCACATAAAAAACAGCGACGAGGACGTGTTCAACGCGGCGGGATTTTTCAACGTCAGCGCGCTGACGCCGGGAGTTTCGGCGCAGACGGGCATCGAAACGCTTGAGCTTATCAAGGGCGCGATAAATGAGGCAAAGCCCGACGTGCTGATCGTCGTCGACGCGCTTGCCGCGCGAATGACGGAGCGCCTTGCGCGCACCGTTCAGCTTTGCGATACGGGCATCTCCCCCGGCTCGGGCGTTGGCAATCACCGCGCGGCGATAAACCGCGAAAGCGTCGGCATACCGGTGATATCAGTCGGCGTTCCGACGGTGATAGACTGTGCAACGCTCGTTTTTGACGCACTCGCGGCGGCGGGAGCTAATGGCAACGTCGACGTGCCGCGCGGAATGTTCGTCTGCCCAAAGGACATCGACGCGCGCGCCGAGCTTGTCGGCGGCATCATCGGCTACGCTATAAACCTCGCCTTTCACAAAAATTTGACAGTGCCTGAAATGATGATAATGTAATATTTTCGCGCGCCGCTTCATATCTATTTACAAAAAACGATAGATACGGAGCAAAAAAATGAACGAAAATCTGCCTGTTGCGCTCGATGCCGAGCCTCACCTGCGAAAAGCAAAGCGAACTGCACGCACACGCGCCGTCATTGCGGCGGTATGCGTCGTCCTTGTATGCGCCGCCGCGGCGACGGTGCTTGGCATGACGGGGACTTTTTCAAAATTGTTCGGCGGCGCCGCGACGAAAACAGAGCAAAATACCGCGGCGAATGGCGGCATTTACGCGTTTGACAGATCCGCTGTCCCGGGCGGAGCATACGCCGTCGTGCCGACTGATATTTCAGGAAAGTCAACAAAGGCGGCGGCGCTCGCTTTGCCGAAAAAGGATGGAAAAGTCGTCGTCATCGCCACGCATCCATACGAGGCTTATCTTGACAGCGAGCGCGCATATATTATGCCCGATTCGCCCGCAGGCGAGCATACAACTGCAAATATCGCCGAATACGTAGCTTCGGCGCTCGCCCTTTCGGGCGTCGACGCCGAATATCTCCCGCTCGATATAACGTCGGCGCGCGGCTCGTATGATGTCGCAAAAGCCGAGCTTGATAAGTACAAGGCGGAGCACGACGTCGCGCTTGTGATCGACGTTCACCGCGCGTCAAACGTCATAAACGGCGACGTTGTCAGAATGATCGCCGAGCGCGGCGGCGAAACGCTGGCGCAGACGGAATTTATCGTCGCCGCCGACGCCGACGGCGCCGAAACGGCTGCGGGATACGCCGTAACCGTTTGCGGCGCGATGAACGAGCTGTGCAAAAATTCCGCGGCGGTATCTACGCGCGACGGCGTGCTTAATCAAAACGAGTGCGACGTGTTCTTCACCGTTAATATCGGCTCGGCGGGCAACTCATACGCCGAGGCTGTGCGCGGAGCGGGCGTATTTGCCGAAGCCGTGGCAAAATGCATAAAATAACAAAAAACCTCGGCATAGCCGAGGCTTTTTGTTTTATACATTTGTATTATTCGCTTTTTTCGTTTGCGCGTCTGACCGCCGAAACGTATGCTCCGCGTATCGCCAGCGCCACGACGTCGACGATGAAGAACACCACCGAAACGATAAACGCCGTGCTGCTTTGCAGTTTCCCCGCGACAAGCACGAATGAGATAACAAACGCCGCCGTCGCCAAAACAGCGTGTATCGCGCATCTGGCAAAAAGCGATGGAATGAACTTTGCATAAAGGACGAAAAAGCACAGCCCGAGCAGAGCGGAGAACAGCGCCGCCGTGCCGAAATCGGCGGGGGCAAACGTGCGCCCCTGCGCGCTTCCCATAATGCTCAGCGCCGAAACGGTTATAAGAAAGTACGCGCCCGTGTGCCCGATGTATGAGCTTAACACGGCGACGATTTTTTGAAATATCTTCATATTTCCTCCGGAAATTGATTTTATACAGTTGTATATTTATCGAGCATCTCAAGTATCGCCGCGTTCATTTCGTCCTCTTTGTAAAGGTAGGTCTGGGCGTGCTCGGCTTTGTCGGCGGTGATGAACTTCACCTCGCAGTTTTGTGCGGCGGCGATGTTCTGCTCAGACATATAAAACGGAACGAAGTCGTCCGCCTTGCCGTGCGAGATTATAAGCGGGAGCTTGTTTTGGCTCAGAGCGTCCTCGGCGGAATAATTCGCGTCATATTTGGCAACAATTTTTATAAGGAGCGTCATCAGCGCCATAAAGAAGCGCGGCGCGACCTTGAACGACTGCTTCATGACTTTTGTAAATATCTTGCGCGGGGAAGTAAAGCCGCAGTCAGCCGTAACGCCGACAACTTCCTTCGGAAGCTCAAGCCCCGTCGCCATAAGCACGGTAGACGCGCCCATTGAAACGCCGCTGAGGATAATCGGTTTTTTGGGGTAGCGCTCTGAGATGAGCTTTGCCCAGTCGCGGCAGTCGTAGCGTTCAAGCACGCCCATGCCGATATATTTGCCCTCGCTTCCGTTTGAGGAGCGCTGGTCGATTATAAGAAGATTGCAGTTGTTATCAAAAAGGAATTTTGCAATGCACGAAAAGTCGTTGTAGCCCGACGAGCGATACCCGTGGCACATAATAAAGGTCGCGCGCGCGTTTTCTTTTTCAAACAGACGGCCGTGAAGCTTTAACCCGTCAAAGCTCGTCATATACAGATCTTCGGCGGGAAAGTCGTGTATCCACGAAGCGCCCGCAACAATTTTGTCAACAAACTGCGGCGGGCAGTATTTTTCCGCGTGATCGCGGTTGTAGTAAAATCCCTCGCGGCTCGGATCGCGCACGATGCCGAATTTAAGGAAGTACAGAAGAGCGGCAACAAGAAGTATGAGGAATACGCCTAAAACGGCACCGAGTATGATAAAAAACGTAACCATGGTAAAGCTCCTTTTTGTCATTTGTTCATTGTTCATAAAACAGTATAGCATAAACGACTCACTTTTGCAATATTTTTGAAAAAATCAAAAAAAATGTTGACAAATGCGATAAGTTGTGATATTATAAATAAGCTTGATTTAAGCGCCCCATTAGCTCAGTAGGTAGAGCACATGACTTTTAATCATGGTGTCCGGAGTTCGACTCTCCGATGGAGCACCATGAAAGAACCCTGATTTGTCTACCAAATCAGGGTTCTTTCAGTTATATTCGCCTGCGGCGAGTTATATTGGGCTTCGCCCAGTTATATTCGCTTTGCGAGTTATATTGCGCTTCGCGCAGTTTGGAGGCGCAATATCACTTGATAATTTCACATTTTTATGTTATAATGAACCGTGAAAAGAACTTAACAAATCGGGATTCGCAGAGATAAGGAGATTTCTAACTATGGAACGAGCGGAAATAACTGCATTGTTTGACAAATACATCAAAAAGCTCCGAATCACACCGGGATGGGATGTTCGGTTAGAATTGGTTAAAGATCCCTCATGGCGAAAGACCGGCGATTTCAAGATTGATTGTGACGACAGAAAAGCGATCCTGATGCTGAACGTCGTGAACCCAACGCAGGAAAACATGGAGGAGGTCATTGTCCATGAGTTGATGCATATCAAAATGTATCCGCTGGATCAGGTCACGGAATCGCTCATTACGAACTGCTTTGAAGAAGGTAGTGTAGCGAGCAACTTTGCTTATCAGCAGTTTTTCACCGCCCTTGAGCAGACTGTGGAGGAATTGGCAAAATGCTTTCTATATGAATTTGGTGAAGACAAAGAGTTATCCTATGGCAGATGTCGTAAGGGTAAATCATTCAACGACCTCTATGAGGGTTTGAACAGCATAGACTGACTGACAAATTCAAATTTGTCGGGATGACAAGCGTGTATCATTATGGAAAATCCCGATGGTTGCTCGATCATCGGGGTTTTTTATTTTTTGTTTTGTTTTGCCGGGCGTTTATAGAGTGTTTATAAAATCAAAATTTTTCACTGTTTTTTTCAAAAACCCCTTGACAACTTTAGCGCGATAAAGTATAATTGTCCCATACTTCACTTTATCACGCTAAAGCAAAGGAGAAAAAATCATGAAATTCAGAAAAATTATACTCGCGCTCATAGTAGTTGCACTTGTGCTTGTTTCGGCTTCGTGCAATCAGAATAAGCTTGTCGGATTTGACGTTGAGCTTGCGGAAGAGTTTGCAAACGAACTCGGAGTAAAGGTCAAATTTGTCGAGATCATCTGGGAGTCAAAGGAATTCGAGCTTGAAAGCAAGAACATCGACCTTATCTGGAACGGTCTTACTATAACCGACGAAAGAAAAGAAAATCTTGAAATATCGATCCCGTATCTTGAAAACAGGCAAGTTGTGGTCAGCAAGAATTTTGACGCCGTTCCCGCCGGGAATTACACGGTCGCGTTTGAATCGACGTCTGTCGGCGACGAGGTGGCAAATTCGGATGAAATATTCAAAAGCTACAAAAAAGTCGCCGTCGGCTCGCAGACAGACGCATTGACAGAGGTTCTTTCGGGGCAGAGCGACTTCGCCATCATAGACTCGGTCATGGCGGGTTACTACATAAATTCGGATACAAGCTTCAAGAGCCTGAAAATACTCGATTATGAAACGGTAAAAGAATACTATGGCATTGCGGCGAGGAAGGGCGAGGCTGAGCTTATTTCAAAGCTCAACGAAATTATCTCAAAGCTGTATGAAAGCGGCAAGGTGGCAAAAATCGCCGAAAAGTACGGTCTTTCCGATTATATGATAACGCCGGAAGTATTCAGCGCGGCGTCCCAGGACGGATCGCTTGATTATATCAAAAGCAAGGGCGAGATCGTTATAGGATACACTGTCTTTGCGCCGATAGCGTTCTTCGGTTGATATGAGCTTTATCGAAGCGAATCTGCGCCTGCTTGACGGATTTGCGACGACTGTGATATTATTCTTTTCGTCGCTTATCATCGCAATACCGCTCGGCGCACTTGTGTGCAGGCTTCGCCTGTCAAAAATAAAAGCGATAGAAAACATAATGCGCTTTTTTATCTGGGCGATCCGCGGTACGCCGCTGATGCTTCAGATCATCGTTATTTTCTACGTTCCGGGAATACTTTTTAACGTAAGGATAGAGTCGAGAATGGCTGCCGCCATCATCGCTTTTGCGATAAATTACGCCGTTTATTTCGGCGAGATATACCGCGCGGGATATACGTCGGTTTCCCGCGGTCAGCGCGATGCGGCGACGTCGCTCGGGCTGTCGGGAAAGGAAACGTTTTTTAAGATTTTGCTTCCGCCGACGGTGAAAAAAATCATCCCGCCCATGACAAACGAAACGATCTCGCTAGTCAAAGATACGGCGCTGGCGCGCGTTATTTCCGTCGGCGAAATAATTTACGAGGCTCAGAAGATAGTCTCAACTCACGCGATAATATGGGTGCTATTATATACGGGCGTTTTTTACCTCTTGTTCAACGGCCTTGTCAGCTTGATTTCGGGAAAGATCGAAAAGCGCCTCAGCTATTACGGTGAATGATATGACGCTTGAAATAATCGATCTGTCAAAAAAATTCGGCGACACGGCGGCGCTTGACGGCGTATCTTTTTGCGCCGACAGCGGAAAGGTGCTTACCGTCATCGGCGATTCCGGCTCCGGAAAATCAACGCTGCTCAAACTCCTCGATCACATCGAACAAAAGGATTCCGGGCGCATAATACTCGACGGAAAAGAGCTTTACTGCGGCAAAGACGCTGTCTTTTCGGACAGGCTCAACTTCGGCCTTGTCTTTCAGAATTTCAATCTTTTCTACCCGTACAGCGCGTATGAAAATATAATGATCCCCGTGAGGTCGATGGTAAAGCGCGAAATAAAAACGCGCGGCGTGCCGTTATCAAGGCGAAAAAAAGAAACCGCGGCGGCGCTCGCCGAAAGAGAAAAAAGCGTGCGGCGGCTTATCGAAAGACTGAACATATCAAAAATAAAGGACCAATACCCGATCAGCTTGTCGGGAGGCGAGGCACAGCGCGTCGCCATTGCGAGAGCGCTTGCGACAGACCCCGCCGTTATATGTTTTGACGAACCGACAAGCGCGCTCGACCACAAACTTGTCGGCGAGGTGGCGGAGATAATAACGTCGCTGAGGGAGCTTGATAAAATTATAATTGTCGTAACGCACGATATCAGTCTTGCCAAAAAAATATCCGATAACGTCATATTTATGAAAAACGGGCGGATAATCGAATCGGGCGACGCCGGCATACTTGATGATCCCAAAACAGAAGAACTTAACGACTTTTTGAAATGAGGTAAATATGAACGACAGCGAACACCACGAAATGAACGAACTGTACGAGGCTATCTGCCGCGTTGATAACATTGAGGACGCAAAGAATTTTCTTGACGATCTTTTGAGCGCGCAGGAGCTTGAATCGCTCTCGGCGCGTGTGCGCGCCGCAAAAATGCTTATGAACGGCATGACGTATATCGAAGTTACAAAAGAAACCAATATTTCAAGCGCAACGCTTGCCCGCATAAACAAGTGCATAAAAAACGGCAAGGGATACAACAAAATACTGAAATGAAAAAAGACCGCCTATGCGGTCTTTTATTTTGCAACAAAACAAGAGTCGGATACTATTATTGATCATCCGGCTCATTTTCTTTTTTCAGATTTTCAAGAGCAAAAGCAATGCATTGATTTATCAGCTCATTTCGGCTCAGATCGTATTTTATCGCCGCATCGTCGATCATTTTCAACATGTCCGACGGGATCCTGATGGAGATAACCTCTTTGTCGGATTTTTTAGGAACAAACATTTTTATCCACCCCTTGACAAATTATATCAAATATGATATACTTCGGATATATTCAAAATAGTGATATAAAAATGAATACAATTTTGAATATTTGACATTAATGCACGCGGCGACGTCGTTATTTGAACACGTTATATCATCGCCGAGAAAAAACAAAATAATTTAGTTAAGGAGAAAAAAATGAAAAACAACAAGAAAGGTTTTACCATCGTTGAACTTGTCATCGTTATTGTGGTGATCGCGATACTTGCAGCTGTGCTTATTCCCACATTTGTGAATGTTATAAAGCAGGCGAATCTCGCAAACGATCAGTCTTTGATCCGCAATATGAATACAACTTTGGCGACGTCGAAAATACTTCAAAACGGCTTTTCGTATGCGGGCGACGCTATAACGGCGCTCAATGCGAACGGCTTTACGGGAAAGTATACTCCATACACAGCCGGATATCATTACGGATACCATTTTGAATCAAATACGATGTATATTATCGACGAGAGCAATGCGGTAATATTCCCGAAGTCCAACGTTTCGCTGTCAGATCTTTGGGTGATTTGGAGCAACAACGCGACCGATAAAGTAGAAGGCGCGACAAAATACGTTTCGCTTGTAAATGTGACGGGCGGATATTATTCGACGCACTTTGCGGCAGGTACAAATTACACATTGGACCTCGCGGGACATTATATAAATGTTACCCCCACACTTGATAACGTCACGGTCGTCAACGGCGTATTTATTTCAGGCGCAACGCAGGGCAATGATCTCACCCCGATGACGGCAGGAAGTGAAGTCGACGTTACGGCAGGAACGGCTGAAGAACGCACGGTTGTCGAAAACAAAACTTTCAGTTTTACTGAAGCTTTAAGAGAGAAAATCGAATGGACCTCCAACGTCACATATAAGAACTGCATTTTCTATAATTGGATAGGCTCAACCTCCGCCGTAATGAAAAACAACCTGACGTTTGACGGATGTACGTTTATTGATGCAACGAAATATGTTTTCAATTTGCAGGACGATGGCGGTGACAAAGCATACGAAGGTACTTTCACAATTAAAGATTGCACATTCATCAACTGTGCTCGCGGAATAAATATACCGGTTTTCGTATGCGGCAAAGATAACCCCGGCAAGATAATTATAACGGGCAACACATTCAACGCTGTAACAGAGCAAAATAGAAGCGCAATACAGCTGATGAAGCAAGAAGTTTCAGGCGCCGAAGAAACAACTGAAAACAGGGAATATATCAATATAACCATTTCAAACAACAATTTCACAGAAATAGCGACGACTCAAGCAGGCATATTTACAATACATGAAGGAGTCATAAAGTTGAGCGGTGTGTCTGCAGACCATTTAACTTTCAGCGGCAACACGGTTGATTCTTCAATTTCGCCCGACAAGTATATCGTCAACGACGACGGCAAGGCGGACAGCGAGTTTTCTCCATATAATATAGCCGAATTCAAGAGCGCGTTGATTGAAAAATTCAATGCGGGGAAAAAGTAATAGTACAAATCCAAAACAAAAAGACCGCCTATGCGGTCTTTTTTATATCATATCCTCCGCCAGCCGTTTTGCCGCCGCGGAGAGCGCCGTTTTGCAGTTTTTCTTTGCCGTATCAAGCGGGGTGCCGGCGGGGAAGGACGGGTATATTTTCAAAATCCCGATGTCGTGCGCCGCCATAAACCCTTGCCCCGTCTGCCCGACGAGAGCCGACGCGGTGATCCCCGCTTTCTTTGCGCGCGCCGCAACGCCCGATATCACCTTTCCGCGCACCGACTGAAAATCGAGCTTGCCCTCGCCCGTTATCACAAGGTCCGCGCCGCGAATGCGCGCATCAAAATTCAGCACGTCGAGTATCGTTTCAATTCCCGATTTTATCTCAGCCCCGAGAAAAGCCGCCGCGGCGCCGCCGATACCGCCCGCCGCGCCGGCGCCGCGAAGACTTGATACATCAACGCCCGCGTCGCGCTTGATAACGTCTGCAAGATGACGCATACCGTCATCAAGCATATCTATCTCGCCGTCATTTGCGCCCTTCTGCGCCGCAAAAACGCGAGCCGCGCCGAATTCCCCGTAAAACGGGCTGTCAACGTCCGAAAGGACGCAAATCTCGGCGCACGCCGCAGCTTCTTTTGCCGCCGACGCGTCAATGCGCGATATTTTTTCAAGCGTTCTGCCGACAGGCACGAAAGATGCGCCGTCTTTATCGAAAAACTTGACTCCCAGCGCCGCCGCCATGCCGCAGCCGCCGTCGTTTGACGCCGTGCCGCCAAGGCACAGCGAGATCTTTTTGCACCCGCGCTCTATCGCCGCGCGTATCTGCTCGCCGACGCCGTAGCTCGTCGTGTCTGCGGCCGATTTGTTTTTTCCGACAAGCGTCAGCCCGTCGCACGTCGCCGCCTCGACAACGGCCGTTCCGTCGGGGAGGAGCGCATAGGCGCACGAAGTCTTTTCAAAGTACGGGCCGCTTGCGCTGATATTCACCATTATGCCGCCGCACGCGCTTGCGATGCACTCGGCGCTTCCCTCGCCGCCGTCGGCAAGCGGGATAAGGTCGATATTTGCGTCGGGGATAACTTCCCCTATCGCCTCGGCGGCGATGCGGCATACGTCGGGCGCGCTCATCGTGCCCTTAAAGCTGTCCGGCGCTATGACAATTTTTAATCTGCTCATTTTCTATGCCAAAAATATCCCCGCGTTTGCGGGGATATTTTTTTATTCCTTATCTGTTTTCGCTATCTCAACTGCCGAAGTTACAAGCCCCGCAAGGCCCTGAATATTCGACGGCACGATTATCTTCGTCGCCTGTCCGTCGGCGGCCCTCTCAAACGCTTCGAGCGAGCGGAGCGTCAGCATCTTTTCGCTGGGCGCGGCTTCATTTATCTTCTTGATGCCTTCCGCCGTCGCTTCCTGCACCTTCAGTATAGCCTCGGCTTCGCCTTCGGCGCGGCGTATCTGCGCCTCTTTATCTGCCTCTGCAATAAGGATCTGCTTCTGCTTCTGCGCCTCGGCGTCAAGGATCATTGCCTGCTTTTTACCCTCTGCAACAAGGACTGTCGCGTTCTTTTCGCCCTCGGCGCGAAGAATAGCCTCGCGGCGCTCGCGCTCCGCCTTCATCTGTTTTTCCATCGCGTCCTGAATTTCCTTCGGGGGCATGATGTTTTTCAGCTCCACGCGGTTGATCTTGATACCCCACGGGTCCGTCGCTTCGTCAAGGATGGCGCGCATCTTCGTGTTGATTATATCGCGCGAGGTCAGCGTTGCGTCAAGCTCGAGATCGCCGATGATGTTACGCAGCGTCGTCGCCGTCAGGTTTTCGATCGCGGACATCGGGTTTTCAACGCCGTATGCGTACAGCTTGCAGTCTGTGATCTGGAAAAACACAACAGTGTCTACCTGCATTTTTACGTTATCCTTCGTGATAACGGCCTGCGGCGGAAAGTCCGCCACCTGCTCCATAAGAGAAACCTTTTTCGATATCTTCTCGATAAACGGCCACTTCCAGTGGAAGCCCGTGTGCCATGTGCCTCTGTATTTGCCGAGCCGTTCTACAACAAACGCTCTCGCCTGCGGCACGATGTTAACTCCCGAAATTACGATAACGAGCAAAAGAAATGCCACGATACCGCCGATGATCCAACCTATCATGATAAATACCTCCGTTTAGTTTATTTTTTTTTACTTGCAAATCAGTTTAACGCCGCGAATCTCGCAAACCGTAACGACCTCGCCGACTTCAAACGTTTTGTCTTCGTCCTCGGCGCGAGCCGTCCATTCCTTGCCCATCACCTTGACGGCGCCGCATTCATCAATGTTTGAGATGCGCTCCGTAACGACGGCGCTTTGTCCGATGACGGCGTCAGCGTTCGTCGGCTCGCTCTTTACGGCGAATTTCTTTTTGAATATTTTATGGAATACCGGCAAAAGAACCGCCGATACCGCGACGAACACGAGTATCTGCACCCATATCGGCGCACCGCAGAACGCGAGTATCATCGAAATAATTCCGCTCGGTATGAACCATATCGAAACGAGCGCCGTCGTCGCCGCTTCGACGATTATCGCCACTACAACGACGCCAAGCCAGAAATATGCCATGTCAACCTCCTTTTGCGGCGCGAAAAAGCCGCCTTTGTCTTGATATCATAATGATATCACAAAAACTATGCGTTGTCAATATCTTTTGCGAAAATTTTTTCACAATATATATTTATCTGTTTTTTCGCGGTATATTCCGCGTTCCGTCTTACTTTGAAAAGCAAAAAACTATTGCAAAAAAATGTATTTTGGTATAAAATAGTAAACGGATAATTTTATCGAAAGGAAAAAGACGATGTTTCCAAAAAGAGAAGAAATAGCAATCGGCGTGGGCTTTACAAACGTCCCCACCGAAAAATTCAAAGTCAACAGGATCGACGTAAGGTTTACCGTTCCGCTCAAAAAAGAAACGGCAGCCGAAAACGCGCTTATATTCCCCGTGGCGTTTCGCGCGACGGAGAAGTACCCCGGCACAAAGCAGATACGCATAGCGTCGGAGGAGCTTTACGGCACGTCGGTATACTGCGACGTATCAAAGCGCGGCGACGCGCAGATAATCAGCGTCGGGGTAAGCTTTTTGTCAGACAAGTATTCGTATGACGGAACGTATATCCTTGACGGCGCGCTGTCGCTGCTTGGCGAGGTAATGATGCACCCGCTCAAAAACGGGGAAGCGTTTATTTCCGAGTACGTTGAAAGCGAAAAGCAAAAGCTTATCGACGAGGAAATGGCGCGCATCAACGACAAGCGCCGCTACGCGCAGACGCGTATGTGCGAGGAGATGTTCGAGGGAGATCCGTTCTCCGTATCCGAAAACGGCGATATAG
The DNA here is from genome assembly GCA_017447775.1 of Clostridia bacterium. Taxonomy (GTDB): domain Bacteria; phylum Bacillota; class Clostridia; order Oscillospirales; family CAG-272; genus RGIG6816. The sequence goes on from JAFSMU010000004.1 coordinate 74,014, forward strand.
AAAGCATCAAAGCGGTAACGCCCGAATCGCTCTACGCCGCATACAGAAGGATCGTTGAGGGCGCAAAGGCGGAGATCGTATCCGTCGGCGATATGGACGCGGCGGCAGTGCGCGCGTTCTTTATAGGAATGTTCGGCGCCGTCCCGCGCGGCGAGTGCGAGGACGTTTTGACCGAGGTCAAAAAAGCGCCGCGCAAAAAGGTAAAATACGTATATGAGCATCAGAACGTAACGCAGGGCAAGCTCTCCCTCGGCTTTTACACAGGGATCGGCGGAGACGACGAGCGTGAAACGGCGCTGTCCGTCATGAACTCCGTGTTCGGAGCCGGCACAACGTCAAAACTGTTTATGAACGTGCGCGAAAAGCTCAGCCTTTGCTATTATTGCTCGTCGGGCATAAATACGCAAAAAGGATATATGGCGGTGAACTCCGGCATCCTTTTTGAAAATGAAAAGAAAGCGGTCGACGAGATACTTGCCCAGCTTGACGCCATAGCCGACGGCGAGATCACCGATTTTGAGCTTGACTCGGCAAAAAACGGACTTTGCGACAGATACCGCTCCATTTTCGATAAGGCTTCGTCGATCTCGTCATACGTTTACGGCGAAACCGTCAGCGGCAAGCTCGAAATGCCCGAGGAAAAGATAAAGAAGATACGCGCCGTCACAAAAGAGGACGTTATGGAAGTTGCAAAGGGAATAAAGCTTGACACGTACTACTTCCTTTGCGGAAAGGAGAGCGAAAATGAGTGAGATCAAAGTTACCGAGGTTAAAGACCTCGGCGAAAGATATATAACGGCGCGCCACAAAAGCGGCCTTGAAATAACGCTTATCCCGAAGGACTTTTCCGTTTATTACGCGCTCTTTTCGACGCGCTACGGCGCGGCTGACAACTGCTTCAAACTCGGCGGCGAAAAGGAATTCACCCGCGTTCCCGACGGGATAGCCCACTATCTCGAACACAAGATGTTTGAAAATGAAAACGGCGAGGACACGTTCGAGCGCTTTGCAAAATACGGCGCCGACGCCAACGCCTTTACGTCGACCGACGTAACGGCGTACCTGTTTTCCTGCACCGATCATTTTGAGGAAAACCTCGAAATACTGCTCGACTACGTTACAAAGCCGTATTTCACACCCGAAACCGTCGCAAAAGAGCAGGGCATAATCGGGCAGGAGATCAAAATGGGCGAGGACAACCCGCGCCGCGCGCTCTACTACAATATGCTCGACGCGGTATATAAGGACAGCCAGTGCAAGCTCAACGTCGCCGGCACGGTCGAATCGATCTCTCACATTACGGCGGATCTGCTCTATTCGTGCTATAATACGTTCTATAACCTTTCAAATATGATGCTCGTCATCTCCGGCAACACGACGATGGAAAAGATACTTGAGGTATGCGACCGCATCCTGCCCGTAAAACCGCCCGTCAAGATCGTGCGCCACTATAACGACGAGCAGCCGACTGTCAACAAAAAGCGCGTTGTCGCGCAGTTTGAGGTGTCAAAGCCGATGTTCATTATCGGCGTCAAAAACCCGGATATCAAGACTTCGTCCTACGACATAATGAAGCAGGACGCCGAATGTTCGCTTCTGTTTGAACTGCTTTTCGGCGACACGTCGGAGTTTGCGATAGATATGTACGAAAGCGGCCTTGTCAACGGCTTTTACGCGGGTTACGACGGCGGTAAGATATCGTCGCTCGGCGAGATCGGCGGAGAAAGCGACGATCCCGAGGCGGTATATCAGAAGCTTGTCGAATACGTCGAAAGAAAGAAGACCGAGGGCTTTTCAAAAGAGGACTTTGAGCGCATAAAGAAGGCCGGATACGCCGACGCGATCCGCGCTCTCGACTCGACGCGCTTGCCCGAAGCGATCACCTTCCGCAAGATCGAAAATATGGACTTTTTCGAGTATATCGACATATACAAGAACGTCAGGTTCGAGGATATGCAGCCGCTTGTTCGCTCGCTGTTTACCGACGATCATCTGTGTATGAGCGTCGTCGAACCGATCAAAAAATGAGGATGATATATGGAAATATCTAAAATTTCGTTCCCTGGGCTCGGGATAGGCGAGTTTGAGGTCAGCGATACGGCGTTTACTGTGTTCGGCCACGAAATAAAGTGGTACGGAATAATAATCGCCATCGGCATGATCTGCGCCTTTTCATATTTCCTTTTCCGCGCAAAACGCGCGGGAATAAAGGCGGACACCGTCATCGACTTTACGCTGTTCACCATTCCGATAGGCGTTATCGGCGCGCGGCTTTATTTCGTCGTATTTTACGGCGTGCCGTTTGCCGATATATATAAGATATGGGAGGGCGGCCTTGCAATTTACGGCGGCATCATATTCGGTGCGGCAACGGTCATTATTATGTGCCGAATAAAGAAGGTCAAATTCTTCGCCCTTGCCGATATGATAGTGCCGGGCGTTATGATAGCTCAGGCAATAGGCCGCTGGGGCAACTTCATGAACGGGGAAGCCTTCGGCTCGGAAACCGACGCATTCTGCCGTATGGGGCTCAACAACTGGCATACGGGATATCAGACGATATTCGTCCACCCGACCTTCCTTTACGAAAGCCTTTGGAACGTCATCGGTTTTATACTGATCAACATTTTCTATAAAAAGAGAAAATTCAACGGCGAGATACTCGCGTGGTACGTCGGCTGGTACGGGCTGGGGCGCACGTTCATCGAGCTGCTCAGGACCGACTCGCTGTATATCGGCGGGAGCGGGATCCGCGTTTCGTCGCTTGTCGGAGCGATCTGCTTTGCGGTGTGCCTGCCGCTTGTTATCCTTATGAGAGTCAAGCACGCGCAGAAAGTCAAGGCGGGGAAGATAGACAAGGACGACATCTCCGATATGGCGTTCCTTCTCGACTTGTTCAAAAAGGACGCTGACAAATCGCCCGACGAGATCGCCGCCGAAAAGACCGAAATATCCGATAAAACGGAAGACGAGCCGGGCGAGCAGAACATTGACTCCCGTGGCGACGGTGCGCCGGAGGACGACGATGACGGTAATTGACGGAAGAGCCATTTCGGCGTCGATAAGAAATGAAATAAAGGCAGAAGTGGCAAAGATGAAAGAGCGCGGCCCAGTACCTGGGCTTGCGGTCATCATCGTCGGCGACGATCCCGCCTCAAAGGTGTACGTCCGCAACAAGGGGCGCGCCTGCGAGGAGGCGGGGATATACTCCGAAATAATCGAACTGCCGGAAAAAACAGAGCAGGGCGAGCTTCTCGGCATTATCGATAAGCTAAATGCCCGCGCCGGGATAAACGGCATCCTCGTTCAGCTGCCTCTGCCGCGTCACATCGACGAAAAGGCTGTAACAGCGCGCATTTTGCCCGAAAAGGACGTCGACTCGTTCTGCGATGAAAACGTCGGAAAGGTCGCCGTCGGAGCGCCGAGATTTCTTCCTTGCACGCCTGCCGGCGTGATGGAGCTTTTGCACCGCTCGGGCGCCTGTATCGAAGGGTGTGAGTGCGTCGTTATCGGGCGAAGCAATATCGTCGGCAAGCCGATGGCAATGATGCTGCTTAAAGAAAACGGCACCGTAACGGTGTGCCACTCAAAGACGAAAAACCTGATCGAGCATACAAGGCGCGCCGATATTCTCGTGTCGGCGATAGGCAAGCCGAAGTTCATAACGGGAGAAATGATAAAACCGGGCGCCGTTGTGATCGACGTCGGTATAAACCGCACACCCGACGGAAAGATATGCGGCGACGTCGATTTTGACTCGGCGGCCAAGGTGGCGTCGATGATAACGCCCGTTCCCGGCGGCGTCGGCCCTATGACGATAACAATGCTGCTTAAAAACACCATCACCGCGGCAAAACTACAAAATGATACAAACGTATAAAAACAAAAAAAGCAGACACCGCCTGCTTTTTTTGCGCTGTATGAAAAAATAAGCTGCTTTACCTCGTCAGAAAGATTTTCTTTTTTTCTTCTTTGCGCCGCGGCCTTTTGTCCCGGCAATGCCGCCGAGAAGTGCGACAAGCACTGCCGTCGGCGCGATGATCGCAAACGCCGCCGTCGTTACCCTTGCGCCGAAAATAAGCGACGCCACGGCGACGATAAGCACGTATATCGCGCCGAAAAGCACCCCTGTCGCCGCGCCGCGCTCGCCGTAAAACTTCGCGCTGAAAAACCCACCGAAGAATGATCCCAGCATCATCGCGCCAACGCCGAATATGGGCGCGCTCTTTATCGGATCGTCAAATTTCATCGCCGCGGCGCACCCGATAAACACCGCGGCGCACGCTATCACCGCCGATATCAGCAGCCCCTTTGCCACCGACAAAATAAGATTGCTCTTTCCCTTTGTTTTTCCTTGCCTTACGTATGCTTTGTCCATTTTGCCCTCCGGCTTTTTTTGTTTAATCTTATGCGTGCCGCCAAAAATTTATGACAAAAAAACACGGCGCCATGTTGCGCCGTGCTTTGACTTTGCGATATTATTTCTTTTTCTGCTTTTTGCCGTTGAGAACTACTTCCGTCTGCTCCGGATTTTCAACTTCCTGCGCGGGAGCGTCAGTCTTGGGAGCCTCTATTTTCTCCGGCTCGTCGCTCTTGTCAGCAGCTTCCGTCTTCTGAACGCCCGTCGTGTCGGCAACCTTTACGTCGATGGATTTGAGGGCGGAGCGGAGGAAGCGGATCTTCGTGCGCTCTTTTGTCGTTTCAAGCACGAAAGTTTCATCCTTGATGCTGACAACTCTGCCGATGATTCCGCCGATCGTCGTAACTTCGTCGCCGATGGCGAGATTGTTGCGAAGCTCGTTTGCTTCTCTTTCCTGCTTTTTCTGCGGGCGATATACGAGGAAGTACATCGCAAGGCCGAACACCGCGATCATTGCGACAAGCGGCAAAATGGAAGTAAGACTAAACCCCTGCTGAGCCGTCGCCGTCGTTGTTTCTGCAAGTAAAATATTCAGTAACATAATATACCTCGCTTGTGAATTTTTAACAGATATATTATACACTACATTTTTGATAATTGCAATAACATTTTGTAAATTTTCAAAATTTGCAAAAATCGCTCACTTAAACCGCCGAAAAAATGCGCCTTTAATTCATATTTTATACAATTGTATTTTCAAAATATACATCAGTATAAAACAGAAAAGTCCTTGTAGAACAAGGACTTTTTGTTATGCTATCACGCCGCTGTCATCTGCTTCAAGCGACGCGGGAGTTGCCTCTTCATCCGCTTCCTGCGCGCCCCCGAGACCGAAGCTTACGTTCAGCGCGTCGTTGACTTTCATCATCAGCGCGTCGTCGATATGCCCCATTTTCTCGCGCAGGCGGCGCTTGTCTATCGTTCTGACCTGTTCAAGCAGAATGACGGAATCGCGGCACAGCCCGCAGCTTTGCGCCACAACGTCGATGTGCGTGGGCAGATGCGTTTTTGTCATCTGGCTTGTTATCGCCGCGGCGATAACCGTCGGGCTGTACCTGTTGCCGACGTCGTTCTGCACGATAAGTACCGGGCGCAGGCCGCCTTGCTCGCTTCCCACCACGGGGCTGAGGTCGGCGTAGTATATGTCTCCTCTTTTGATGTTCATAAAATTTGCACCTCTTTTGTTTATATGTTCTGTATCTATTTTTTCCACGGACTTGCCGCTTTTAATCATCGCAAAGAAAAATTCAAATGCCATTTTCTAACATCTTTTTCGCCGCCTTCACTATTATTTTATTGCGCGCGCCCGTTTTTGACATAATATGATAATGAATAATATTTCAATTTATAACATATAAATTTTATGCCGAAAGCCTTATTTTGAAAAAACTCTTGATTTATTGAAATAAATGTGGTATAATACAAAAAATATTATACAATGGAAATTTATCGGTCATGCACGGCGAAAAAATACTTGTAACTTGTTTTGAACCCTTCGGGAACAACGAAAGGAACACGTCGTTTGAAGCGGTTACGAAAATGAGCGCGCCGGGCGGCGTTGTCTTAAAAAAGCTCTGCCTTCCGGTCACGTGGAACGGGGCGCTGCGCGCGCTTACCGCGGAGATCGACTCATTTTCGCCCGACGCTGTGCTTATGACGGGACTTGCGAGCGGCAGCGAGCATATAAGAGTCGAGCGCGTCGGAATAAATCTTTGCGGCGCGATAAAAGACAACGACGGGAACTTACCGTCGCAAAGCGGCGAGCGGCCGATATATGAGGGCGGCGAGAGCGCGTTCTTCTCGACGTTTGACTACGCAAAAATCCTCGAACGCCTTAAAGCGTCGGGGATCAAGAGCGCATATTCGTTCAGCGCGGGGACGTACATCTGCAATTACGTTCTCTACGGCGCGCTGAAAAAGCTAAACGATGAAAAAAAGACGGTTCGCGCGGGGTTTATTCACGTCCCCGACGCCGCGGAATTTGTCCCCGCGGGCAAGCCGTCGATGTCACTTGATATGATAACGAGAGCGGTGGAGATCGCCGCGGAGAATATGTAAGGAGATTTATGAAAATACTGAAACGAATACTCGGGCTTGCGCTTGCCGCCTCGATGATTGCGTGCGCCGTGCTTGTGCTTGCGTCATGTTCCGAGCAGGAGCGGCTTGAAAAGGAGTCGCGCGAATACCTGAAAGAAAAATACGGCAAGACTGATTTTGAGCTTGTCAGTTACACGCAAAACAAAACGACAAACGGATGGTACGTCGCAAACGTGCGCAGCAAGAGCGACGGGGTAGAGTTCAGAATGTTCATCTCGTCCGTGAGAAAGACGGACAGTTACGGCGTTGAGCTTGTGAACGGCAATATGCAAAAGGCGCTGATGGACGGACCGTTTGCCGCAAACAAAGATCGCATCGCGCGCGTCAGATGGCTTGGCGAATTTGAGGACGGATACGAAAATCACACGTTCAGAAGCATGGACATCACGAAAAAGTACGATTTTTCCGACATCAAAACGCTCGACCTTGTGGAACTCAAAGACTGCGCCGTTATTTCTCACGCGTCAAACGCGATGTATGAGATCATAACATCGCTCGAAGAATACGGCGTATTCCTTGATAAAGTGCTGTTCACATTTGACGTCGGCTCATTCAAATACAAAGTCAAGTGCGATTACGAATTTGTTTCCGAGTTTTCAAAGCAAGAGTTCGTTCAGTATGTTTACACGATGAACGAAGAAGCCAAAAAGAACAACCCCGTCGGCTTTATTTCTTGGGAATTCGTAACTCCGACGGAAGAAACAACAGATTGACACATTCAAATAATTAAATATTTGCAAAAAAACAAAAAAGCAAGGCGGCGCCTTGCTTTTTTAATAGAAAAATTCCCGCCGGAGCGGCGGGAATTTTTCTTTGTACCAAATGTATCAGCCTCTGTTCTTTTTGAGGATGGTCATTATGTCGTCAAAATCCTGATCGGAGATGAGCGCGTCGTTGTCGTCAACGGAAACGCTGCTCTGTACAGGAGTCTGTACGGGCGTCTGAGCTGTCGGTCTGAAAGCGCCCGTGTTGAATGAACCGGTATTGAGCGAACCCGTGTTAAGCGAGCCTGTGTTGATGGAGCCCGTCGATGCGAAGGGTTTTGCCGCCGGCGTTACGGGAGGCATATTCGTCGTTGCCGAGAGCTTGGACGAGGGAGCGACCACGTCGTTTGAGCTGAATCCCGTTGCGATGACTGTAACCTTGATCGTGTCCTCGAGGTTCTGATCAAACGTTGCGCCCCAAATGATCGTTGCGTCCGGGTGAGCTTCGCTGGATATCATGGAAGAAGCCGTTTCAACTTCGTCGAGGATAACGTCGGGGGATGCCGTGATGTTGATAAGGATACCGGTTGCGCCTGCGATCGTCGTTTCAAGAAGCGGGCTGGATATAGCTGCGCGAGCGGCTGTTTCGGCTTTGTCGCGGCCGGAGCCTTCGCCAACGCCCATGTGAGCGTATCCGCCGTCTTTCATAACTGCGGTAACGTCTGCGAAGTCGAGGTTGACGATACCCGGTGTGTTTATAAGGTCGGAAATGCTCTGAACGCCGTGGCAGAGAACTTCGTCAGCATAGTCAAACGCGTTTGCGAGCGTGATCCTGTTTTCGGAGATCTGTTTGAGTCTTTCGTTAGGTATAACGACGAGAGAGTCAACGTAGTCGCGCAGAGCGACGATGCCCTGTTCAGCCTGGATCATTCTCTTGCGTCCCTCGAATGCGAACGGTTTTGTAACGATACCGATCGTGAGGATGCCCATTTCCTTTGCCGCTTTTGCAACAACGGGAGCCGCGCCTGTACCTGTACCGCCGCCCATACCTGTTGTAATGAATACCATATCGGCGCCGCGAACGATGTTCTGGATATCGTCAATGCTTTCCTCTGCCGCAGCTTTACCGACTGCCGGATCGGAACCTGCGCCGTGACCTTTTGTGATCTTTTCGCCGATGGAAACCTTCGTTGCCGCGCTGGACGCGAGAAGGACCTGCTTGTCACAGTTTATTGTGATGAAGTCAACACCCTGAATGTTCTTTGCGATCATGCGGTTTACTGCGTTGCCGCCGCCTCCGCCCACGCCGATGACTTTGATCTTTACTCCGCTTTCAAAGTCCTGATTGAATTCAAAACTCATTTTTATTCCTCCTGTTTTATTTAGATGTTTTTATTATTTTTTGGGCGCGTAAATCCGACTTACTCGTCAGATTTCATTACAATTCCATTGTAAATCCCTTCCTTTTTATTTGCAAGATTTTTTTGAAAAATAGTTAAAAAATTTTTGAAAACGAAAAAAATCGAGCCTTTTCGCAAACATACGTTTGAAAAATGACTCGAATTATATTATAAAAACAAACTTTTGTTCGCGCAAGGGCAAAAAACGCGGTAAATTTCATTTACGGTAAATAATACATTTGTATTATTTACCTTTTTTATTCGACAAAAGACGAATTTTTTCGCAAAATGAAATATTATACGCGCCCCCGCCCCGTTTCCGCCAGCTCGCAAAGGTCGCGGTATATCCGCTCTTTTGCCTGAGGATATGAGAATGCGCGGATCTTTTCGCAAAATGAGCGGCGGTATTCGGGATTTTCGATAAGGCGGGTAAGTTCATCTTCAAGGCGGCGCGCCGAAAGGTCTTTTTCCTCTATCATTATAGCCGCGCCAGCGTCCGCGAGCCGCTTTGCGTTTTCGTATTGGTGATTGTTCACAACGTAAGGTGAGGGAACGATTATCGCCGCCTTGCCTTTTTGCGCCATTTCCGATATCGTCATCGCGCCCGCGCGGCATATAACAATGTCGGCGCACGCCTCCCACTCGGGCATATTGTAGATGTATTTCTGAATGTTCACCCGCGCGTTTTTGTCAACGCCGACGCTTTTTGCAAACGTCATCGCGTCGTCGTATTTTTTGTTGCCCGCCGAGTGAATGAAGTAAACGTCGCTGCGCGCCGCGCTGATGTTTTTAGCCGCGCCAATGAGCGACTCCGTCAGCTTTTCCGCGCCAAGACTGCCGCCAAACGACAAAACGGTGCATTTCACCCCGTCCGGCACGCCGAGCTTCTTTTGAAGCATTTCCGAGCGTTCAACGTCGGCGTCGCCGATCAGCGGATTGCCCACGACCATTATTTTCGAGCTGTTTTTAAGGCTTTTCGCGGCGTCGGGGAAATTGAGGTAAATGCGATTTACCTTGTTTTCGAGCATTTTTACCGCCTTGCCGGGTATGGCGTTTGACTCATGCACGGCACTCGGCACGCCGAGCGCGCTTGCGGCTTTGAGAAGCGGCCACGAAAGATACCCGCCCGTGCCGAGCACGACGTCGGGGCGAAACTCCTTTATCAGCTTTTTCGCTTTTTTCGGCGCTGTAAGATACAGGTACGCCGTCTTTATGTTTTTCGGCGAGAGCGAGCGCGAAAGCCCGCTCATTTCAATGTGATAGATCTGGTAGCCCGCTTTTGCCACAAGGTCGTTTTCAAGACCGTTTTTTGTGCCGATGAAAGCGATTTCGGAGTCCGGCTCATGCCGCTTTATCGTATCGGCGATGGCGATCGCGGGGTTGATGTGTCCCGCCGTGCCGCCGCCCGCAAGAAGTATCCTCATGCCGCCTCCTTATAGCTTGCGCGTTCTTGTGTAGCGCGATATCGAAAGTATTATACCCATTTCGGCAAGCTGCATTACAAGCGCCGAGCCGCCGTAGCTGAAAAACGGAAGGGAAATACCGGTCGTCGGGATCGACGCCGTAACGACGGCGATGTTGAGTATCGCCTGGATGCCGACTTTTGCGGTCAGTCCCGCGCAGAGAACGCTTGAAAAAGTGTCGGGCGCGCGCCGAGCGATAATAAAGCCCTGACGTATCAAAAGGAAGAACAACGCCGCAAGCAAAAGCGCGCCGATAAGTCCCAGCTCCTCGCACACAACGGCGAAGATGAAATCGTTTTGCGGCTCGGGCAGCCACAAATGCTTTTGATAACTGTTGCCAAGCCCGACGCCGAGCAGTCCGCCCGAGCCTATCGCAAGCAGGCTTTGATACGGCTGCCAGCCCTTGCCGAGCAGGTCGCTTTCGGGGTGAAGCCACGCGTCGATGCGGTCTTTTGTGTAGTCGGTAAACAGAATTATCCCAAGCGCGCCCGCGCCGAAAGCACCGCCTATCGCGCCAAGCCATCTCGGATCAGCGCCGCCGATAAATATCATCGACGCGCCGATGAGGAATATGATTATCGTCCCCGACATGTGATGTTCAAGCACTGTCAGCACGCATATCGCCCCGATCAGCATCGCGGGAATAAGGATGCCGTAGGTGAATTTGTGCATCCGTTTTTCATTGAACGATATGTAGCTCGCCATCATAAGCACAACGGCGAACTTCGCGACCTCCGACGGCTGAAAAGATATCGGCCCTATCGCAAGCCAGCGCGTCGCGCCCTTTGCCGTAACTCCGACGCCCGGCACAAGCACAAGCAAAAGCAAAACCGCCGCCGCAACGTAAACGGGCAGGGCAAAGCGCTTCATTATATTATAGTCGATGTTCGACAAAAGTATCATCACAAGCACGCCGATCAAAGCGTAAATAAACTGCCGCTTTACAAAATAGAAGCTGTCCCCGAATCGCTTTTCCGCATAAACGTACCCGGCGGAGAAGATCATCACCGAGCCAAACGCCACAAGCGCCAGAACGATCAGAAGAAACGCCTTGTCCATGCCGCCGCGCGTGCGGAAAACAACGCTCTTCTGCGGGTGCAGAAGTTCGTTCCAAAACGTATTCTTGCGCTGTTTTGCGGAAGTGTTGTCCACGGTGGCCTCCAATTTTATCCGAATATTCCCGATATAGCGGCGGCAACGCACGTTGCGGCGAGCGCCGTTATGACTATTCTGTTTTCGCTGTAACCGCATTTTTCAAGATGATGGTGGAACGGCGCCATTTTGAACAGGCGCTTGCCGTGCGAGAGCTTGAAGTACGCAACCTGCAAAATGACCGACAGCGTTTCAAAAACGTAAACTATCCCCGCCGTCAGTATTATCAGCGGCGATCCGTAAAGGAATGCTATCCCGACGACAGCCCCGCCCAAAAACAGCGAGCCTGTGTCGCCCATAAAGACTTTCGCGGGGTAGATATTGTATATCAAAAAACCGATACACCCGCCGAGTACCGCGCACGACATAAGTGCCGACGTGCCGTTTTGCGATATCACCGACATCACGATGAAGAACACGCACACCGCCGCCGTAACGGAGCCTGAAAGCCCGTCGATGCCGTCGGTAAGGTTGACGCTGTTGACAATGCCGCATATCAGTATAACGGCGATGATATAGTAGAAAAAGCCAAGCTCGACTGTCTTTTTGAAAAACGGGATGTAAAGGGTGGTGTCAAGATATCCCTTGCCCGCCATAATGCCGACGAATGCCGACGCGACAACAAGCTGCAAAAGAAATTTCTGCCACGCGCGAAGTCCCTCGTTCTCGCGCTTTTTCAGCTTCGCCAGATCGTCAACTATCCCGATAAGGCCGAAGAGCGCCGAGCAAATAAGCGTTATCCAAAGCTTTGGCGCGTCTATCATGTCGGGGATTATCAGCGACACAAGCGCCATAACGAAAATTATCGGCAGAATGAAGAACAACCCGCCCATTGTCGGCGTGCCTTCTTTCGACTTGTGCCACCGCGGGCCGATCTCGTTTATCGGCTGCCCCATTTTCATACTTTTCAGCTTCGGAATGAAAATTTTAAGCAGTATCCCCGTCAAAAAGAGAACGGTAAATATCGTCAAAGCAAAGTAAAGTATCATTTTATCCTCTCCGCAAGTCGTTCAAGCCGCTCGGCGCGGCTGGCTTTGATCAAAATCACGTCGCCGCGCACAATGCTCGACCTTATTATTTGCGCCGCCTTTTCTATATCGTTTCCGAGCATTATCGGCTCGCGCCCGGCACTAATAGCGCCGTTTGCAAGATTTTTCGCGTCGTCGCTGTCCCCGAAGATCATAACGACGTCGGCGCGCGCCGCGTAAGCGCCTGTTTGCTTATGGAGCATTGGCGAAAAATCGCCCAGCTCGTGCATCTTTCCAAGCACCGCCACTGAACGTCCGCCGCGCCCTTTCGCCTCTGACAAAAGCACGTCGATCCCCGCGCGCATCGACTCGGGCGACGCGTTGTAGCAGTCGACGATCTTTGTAAAATCGCCGCACTGCACAATATTCTGGCGCATTTCAACGGGACGATAAAGCGTAAGACCGCGCCGCATTTCATCATCGCTGACGCCGAGGACCGTCGCGCACGCGACTGCAAACAAAGCCGCGTAAACGCTGTGCCTGCCGAGCGAGGGGAAGAATATATCATTTATTGTAGTATTCCCGTGTTTTACGTCAAACGATACGCCGCCCGCCGTTTCCTTTACGTTTTTCGCGCAAAAGTCGCACTCGGCGTTCTCTATCCCGACAAAAACAACGTCGCCGCGCGGATTTGCGGCGCGCCGAAGCATATCGTCGTCGCCGTTAACGATAAGCGTCCCGCCATCGCACAGCCCGTCGGTGATCTCCGATTTTGCCAAAAAAATGTTCTCGCGCGAGCCGAGATGCCCGATGTGCGACGTGCCGATGTTCGTTATTACCGCTATCGTCGGGTGCGTGATGCGCGAAAGGTTCGATATCTCGCCGCGCTCGACCATACCCATCTCGATCACAGCCGCCCCGTGATCCGACGTAAGTGAAAGAATAGTTTGCGGAAGGCCGACCTCGTTGTTGAAGTTCTTTTCCGTCTTGCAAACGGAAAAATGCGGCGATATGGCGGCGCAGATCGCCTCTTTTGTCGTCGTCTTGCCGACGCTTCCGGTAACGGCAACGACGGGTAAATCAAATTTACCTCTGTAAAGCATCGCTATTTTGCCAAGTGCTTCAAGCGTGCTGTCGACCTTGATAAACGGAACGTCATCGGCGGGGCATCTTTGGCAAACGCACGCCGCCGCTCCTTTTGCAAAAGCGTCGGAAATGTAGGTGTGGCCGTCATATTTCTCGCCTTTGAGCGCGACGAAAAGCGAGCCTTTTACGTCAGCTCTTGTGTCCGTGCATATATTATACACTTGTATATCATCACGAATATTGTGCGCCTCGCCGCCGACGGCGGAAACGATCTCCATAATATTCAGTCCGTCTTTACCAATGCTATGATACATTTTACCCGTTCCTTTTGAAGTATTCAAGAATTTGCTCTTTGTCGGAATAATGGCGCTTTCCGGCGGCGTCTATCACGTAGTTTTCGTGGCCTTTTCCGGCGATAAGCACAACGTCGCCGTCCTTTGCCGTGTCGAGCGCAAACCTTATCGCCTCGGCGCGATCCGTCACCTTTTCGTAAAGCGCGCCCGAGGGAACCCCGCACTCGATCTGCCTGATTATTTCCTCCGGGTCCTCATTTCGCGGATTATCCGACGTTATGACAGTAAGGTCCGCATACCGCGCGGCGATTTCTCCCATTTCGGCGCGCTTGCCCGCGTCCCTGTTGCCGCCGCATCCGAACACGACGATAAGCCGCCCGCGCGTCAGCGGTTTCAGCGTTTTCAGCGCGTTTTCAAGCGCGTCGGGCGTGTGCGCGTAGTCGATCAGAACGTCGACGCTATCGAAAATCACCCTTTCCATCCGCCCGTCGATTATCGGCATATCGCGCAGAGCCGCGGCGCTCGTTTTCTCATCTATACCGAGCAGCGCCGCCGCGATTACGGAAAGGGAAGCGTTGTAAACGTAAAATCCGCCCGTCAGCGCCGTGCTGATATGCACAAGATCGTCGCCGCACAGATCAAACGACGTTCTGCCGATTTTGCACTCGATGTTTTTCGCCGTGTAGTCGGCGCTTTTGTCGTGCTTTGAAAAATATACAACCTCGCCCGATGAGTGAAAGCCCATGTATTTTGCGTGCGCGTCGTCGAGATTTATAACGCTCCTACGGCTTTTCTCAAACAGCCGCGCCTTTGCCGCCGCGTACTCGTCGACGCTTTTGTGGTAGTCCATGTGGTCGCGCGAGAGATTTGTGAATATCCCCGCGTCAAATTCAAGCCCGCCGAGCCTGTGCTGGTCGAGCGCGTGAGATGACGCCTCGATGAAAACGTACTCGACCCCCGCGTCCTTCATTTTCATGAGAATTTTTGCAAGCTTGTCGGGCGGGGGCGTTGTGTAGTCCGTTTCAAGCTTTTCGTCGCCGATATAGTTTCCCGTCGTTCCGATAACGCCGCATTTGCGCCCCGCGTAAGAGAATATGCGGCGCAGTATCATCGTCGTCGACGTTTTTCCGTTTGTTCCCGTTACGGCGACAAGGCGCATCGACTCCCCCGGCATCCCGCAAAGCTTCTGGCAGGATACGGCGTATGCCATCTTGACGTTTTCAACGAAAAAAACGGGTATCGGCAGATTTTTCGCAACTTCAACGCCTTTTTCGCACACAACGGCGCACGCGCCCGCAAGGTAAGCGCGGTCGATGAACTTTTTGCCGTTTGCAAAGAAAACGAACCCGGTCTTTACACATCGCGAGTCGTCGGTTATGCCATAAATTTCAATATCCGCATCGCACCCGCTTATTATGTCGCATAGACGCATAGAAAACCTCCGAAAAATGAATTTTCTTTACGCGTCCTTGTTTTTGTTTCAGTCCTCGTCCTCGCGGTAGAGCATCGTGATCTCGACAGGCGTGCCGCGCGGCACGCTCTCGCCATTTTGAACGGACTGGCGGGCGACTGTCGTCCCCTCACCCTTGAGCCCGGCGATCACAACGTTAAGTCCCGCCTCTGTAAGCATAATATTTGCCTGCTCGGCGCTTTTTCCGATAACGTCGGGCACCGTAACGTATTCGCTTTGCGGTATTTTTTCGGTATAAAGTATGATCTTGCCGCCGTCTTTCGATATTTTGGCTCCCGAAACAGGCACCTGATCTATAACGCTTTGCCCGCCGCCGACAAGCTCGTATTTTATCCCCATCTCTTTCAGCTTTGCCGTCGCCGCGTCGGCGGACAGCCCGCGATAATTCTGCACCTCAATATTCTGCGCCCGCGTGTCGCCCTCGGGGAATGACGGCTCAACGTCAAGATACGGAAGAACGTCAGACAAAAACGTCGAAATATACGGCGCCACAAGCTGACTGCCGTAAATAAGACCGCGCGTCGGCTCGTCTATCATCATTATGACCGATATCTTCGCGTCGTCGCTCGGAGCGAAAGCAACTGTTGAAACGATGCGCTTGTTGCCCACCGTCCCCTTTTCCGACGTGCCTGTCTTTGCCGCGACGCTGTAACCTTCAACGCGCGCGTTCTTGGCGCCGCCGTTTCCCGAAACGCCGTCCGCAAGTATCTGACTTATCGTTTTTGCCGTTTCTTCGCTTATTACTTGCCTTACGTTTTGCGTTTTGTACTCGTAAAGCACGTTCCCGTCGTCATCGACGATGCTTTTGATAAGGTGCGGGGTGACGAGCATACCGTTGTTTGCAACGGCGGAAACGGACGTCAGCTGCGAGAGCGTCGTCACGTTGTACCGCTGCCCGAAAGAGTAGACCGCAAGGTCAAGCTCCTTTATGTCGTCCTTGTCTTTGATTATCGTGTCGGCCTCGCCGGGAAGATCGACTCCCGTTTTGCTTGTAAGGCCGAATCCTTCAAAATATTTGTAGAACGTTTCGGCGCCGATGCGCTGCGAAAGTTTCATCATAACGGGATTGCACGAATTTTGCAGCCCCTCGGCAAACGTCAGCGTCCCGTGGCCGCCCTTTTTGTGACAGCGTATGTTCCATCCGCTGACGGTGTAAGAGCCGGTGCAGGAGAAAAGCTCCGACGGGTTTGACAGGTTTTCTTCAAGCGCCATTGACGTTGTAAAAATCTTGGACGTCGAGCCCGGCTCATACGTTTCCGACAGCGCCTTGTTGTTCCACTGTTCAAGCTGAT
Organism: Clostridia bacterium; assembly: GCA_017447775.1. Classification (GTDB taxonomy): domain Bacteria; phylum Bacillota; class Clostridia; order Oscillospirales; family CAG-272; genus RGIG6816. Next base: position 90,360 of record JAFSMU010000004.1, read on the forward strand.
ACGCGCGATAAGCCGCGATATACTCCGCAGAATCCTCGCCGTACTGCGCGCCGATCTCATTCAGCGCGTCGGTATAGTAATCCACGACGGTGTAGGGATCGTTCAGATCAAACGACGGATACACCGCAAAGCCGAGTATCTCGCCCGTTTTCGGGTCCATCGCCACGGCGCACGCGCGATCACGGCACCCCGCCTCTATCGCCGCCTGTTCAAGATATTTTTCAAGCGCCGACTGAACGTAATAGTCTATCGTTGTAACGATGTTCGCGCCGTTTTCGGCGTCGATATAACTTTCGTACCTGTACGGCATCTGCTCGCCGTCGGGGCGGACGGCGGAAATAAGCATACCGCTCTTGCCTGAGAGAATGTCGTTGTACTGATATTCCAGCCCGTAAAGCCCGCCGTCCGTTCCGCAAAAACCGATCACGGCCGCCGCCGTTGTCGAGTACGGGTAAACGCGCGAGCTTTGCTCAACGGTGTGAACAAAGTGCGAAAGTCCGTTTTCAAGCGCGTAAGCGCGGATGTCGCGCGCGACGTCAGGCTCAACGCTCGCCTTTACGGTAACGTCCTTTTGCGTCGTCTTTTTCGCCTTTGAGTAAAGCGCGTCGTAGTCGAGGGAGAGCTTTTCGGAAAGATATCGGCACGCACTCTCCCGCTCCTCGTCGCTCTTTATGTCGGAAGGGGAGAAGTACACGCGCTCCGTTTTGTACGTCGTTGCGAGAACGCGGCCGTTGCGGTCGGTAATGTCGCCGCGCGACGCCGTTATCGGCGTCTGATATATCATCTGCTCGATGACTTTATCTTCATAATACTTATTCTTCACCACTTGAAGATAGAACAGCCGCAAAGCAAGCGCGCCGAGCAAAACGGCGCACACCAAAAACATCGCGACCTGCCGCGACGATATCCTGCTTCCCGCCTTGTCGAGTATTGTCGCGGGTTTCTGATCGCTTCCTCTTTTCATCAAATCACCTTAAAAAATTCGGGAGCGATAAGAGCAAAGCTCCTATTGCTCCCGTGGCAATATAAATAGTATTCAAGTGTCGTTTAATTTATGACGTTTATCATTTTTCGCCATGGAGGCCGCGGCCGCCGTCAAGATTTGCATACCGCGTCTGCGTAAGACCTTCGAGCCGCTCGATATCTTCCGTAAGGCTTGCTTTTTCCTTGCGCATTTTGTTTATGTCGTTCTTTATCCCCAGTATCTGCACCGCTGAAAGCACGCAGAAAATAAGCACCACGCACGCCGCGACTATCCCGAGCATAAGCAGGCTCGGCATCGGGGACTGCTGCTTTATTTTGATTTTTGGCAACTTTGTCGTTTCATACTTTACTCCGCCGTCGGCGATGTCAAGGATGTGTTGTACCGCGTCTGTCACTTTTCTCCTGCTTTCTCCGCGACCCTCAGCTTTGCGCTGTGCGAGCGGCGGTTATTTTTTATTTCTTCTTCTGTCGGAAGGATGGGTTTTTTTGTGATAACTTTTATTTCGGGAACTCGCCCGCAAACGCAAACGGGGAAGGACGGCGGGCAGATGCACCCGCGCGACAGATCGGCAAAAGCGTTCTTGACCGCCCTGTCTTCAAGCGAGTGGAACGTTATCACGGCGATCCTGCCGCCGCTGCCGAGGCGAGAAACGATGTTCTTTACCGTCGGCTCGATTATCGCAATTTCTCCGTTTACCTCGATGCGTATCGCCTGAAACGTCTTTTTCGCGGGATGATGTCCCACCTCGCGCAGCTTTGGCGGATACGCGCCCTTTATGATGTCGGAAAGCTCCGTCGTCGTCTTTATCGGCTTTTCCTCGCGCGCGCGGACTATCCCCGCGGCGATCTTCGGGGCAAACGTGTCCTCGCCGTACTCGTAGATAACGCGGCGAAGCTCCGCCTCGCTGTAATTGTTCACAACGTCGTATGCCGAAACGGGCGATGTTGTGTCCATACGCATATCAAGCGGCGCTTCGAGCTTGTACGAAAAGCCGCGCTCCGCGGTGTCAAGCTGGTATGAAGAAACGCCGAGGTCGGCAAGCGCCCCGTCGATCTTGTCTATCCCAAGCTCGTCAAGGATCGCGCAAATATTTGAAAAATTGTCTTTTACAAACGTCACCTTGTCCGAAAAATCGGAAAGCCTTTTTCGCGCGGCGTCAAGCGCGTCGCTGTCGCGGTCGATGCAGATAAGGCGACCGCCGCCAAGCCTTTTCGCAATTTCAAGCGAGTGGCCGCCGCCGCCCGTCGTGCAGTCGACGTATATGCCGTCGGGCTTGATATTCAGCGCGTCGACGGATTCGTAAAGAAGTACCGACGTGTGTGAAAACATATCAGCACCCGAGTTCTTCCATCATAGCCGCGATCTCCTCGGACCCCTCAAGCTGCTTTTCGCTCTCCCAGCCCTCTGCCGACCAGATCTCGATGTACGAGCCTGCGCCCGTGATATAAACGTCGCCGTCGATGCCGGCGTACTCGCGCAGGTTCTGAGGTATTACGGTGCGCCCGTGCGCGTCAAGCTCAGCCTCCGAAGCACCGGCATATACAAAGCGGCGTATGCGCCGCGCCTGAGCGGGAGGGAGGTCGTTTATCTTCGACGTGTATTTTTCCCATTCCGATGACGGATATACCGACAGGCAGCGGTCGATACCGCGCGTTATCACGAACTTTTCGCCAAGCGCTTCGCGCAGCTTTGCGGGTATGAAAATGCGTCCTTTGACGTCAATTGAATATTTGAATTCACCTAAAAACACGCCGCCGCCTCCTTTCAATGTGGAAAACTATGTGGGAAATATGGAAAACTCACCACTTTTAACCACGTCAAACCACTTTTAACACTATTATAACGGATAAAAGAAAAAAACGCAATAGTTTTTTGACATTTTATAAAAAAAAGATTTTCGCCGCGATAAAAAAGCGCGCCCCCACAGCACAGCCGCCTTATATAATAGGAATTACTAAATAAAATAATATAAAATTACAAAATTACTTGCTTTTTGGCTTTTGACGTGATATACTTATATCATAAAATATAATGGGGGAGAATGGGATATTTTCCTCATTTACCCATTAAAACGGGCGAAGATTTGCCCTGAAAGGAAAAAATATGGCAAAGACAAATTACAAAAGCGCGGCAGAGCTTCGGAAGATCATAGCCGACAGATGCGAAAGCGGCGAAATGAACGCGCATCGGCGTATGGCTATGCTGTTCGACGAAGGGACTTTCGTCGAGGTCGGAGCGCTTCTGCATCGCAAAAAAACGGAGCTTGATCAGAGCTTTGACGAGGACTTTGAGCCGGTAGTCACCGGGTACGGCGCGGTGAACGGCACACTCGTTTACGCATTTTCGCAGGATTTTACACGCCTTTCCGGCGCACTCGGCGAAATGCACGCAAAAAAGATCGTAAAGGTGTACGATATGGCAATGCGCTCGGGCGCGCCTATCATCGGCGTGTTTGACAGCGCGGGCGCGAAAATTCTCGAGGGCGTCGACGCTCTGGCAGGGTACGGCGCGATCATGGCAAAAGCGGCGGAGGCAAAATACATCTGCCCGCAGATCGCCGTCATCGCCGGGCCGTGCGGCGGATCGGACGCCGTCATCGCAAGAATGTTCGATCTTATCATCGCCGTTGAGGGATGCTCGCTTTATATAGCTCCCGCAAGCGTGCTTAAAGACAAAGATATGATCGGCGCCGACGGGCTCTTCTCCCGCGGCATAGCGTCGCTTACCGCAAAGGACGACGGCGAGGCGCTTTCATGTGTTCGCCGCCTTGTCGGGTACTTCGGCAAAACGATAGAAAATGACGACGACGCAAGCCGCGCCGTCGACATCGACGAAATTCTCGCCTCGGGCGAGTACGAGATACGCGACGTTATAGCGCAGGTGGTCGACGCTGGCTCGTTCATCGAGCTTTACGGCGGGCACGCGTCACACATGGTAACGGGATTTGCAACGATAAATTCAAACGTCGTAGGCGTCCTCGCCAACGATCCCGCGCAAAAGGGCGGCAAGCTCTGCCCGTGCGCGATAAACAAAGCGGCGGACTTCGTTTCGCTCTGCTCGGGACACGGTATCCCGCTTGTAACGCTCGTCGACACCGAGGGCGTTGCGATGATGGAGCACGCGGAGCAGAAGGACATCTCGCTGTCGCTTGCGCGCCTTTGTTCCGCTTATGCCGGCGACTATAACGGCGCGGGAACAAAGGTTACGGTAGTTCTCGGAAGAGCGTTTGGCACGGCGTTCACGGTGATGGGCTCAAAGGCGCTCGGCGCTGACGTTGCGCTCGCGCTCGATAGCGCGAAGATCGCCGCAATGGCGCCCGAAAGAGCGGTGGAATTTCTCGGAGATGTCGGCGACGAATCGAAAAAGGACGAGATCGCGTCCGACTGGGCGGAAAAATTCGCAACTCCGCTTGAGGCCGCAAAGAGCGGTCATATAGACGACGTCATCGCCCCGTCGGAGCTTCGTGCGCGCATCGCCGCGTCGCTTGAAATGCTCGCGTTTTAAGGAGGCAGTATGTTACTTATGATAGAAAACGCCGTCGGTATCGGGCTTCAGACGCTGGGGCTTGGTATGCTCATAGTAATAGGCATCCTCGCACTGCTGATGCTGATCCTTTATATACTGATACCGATTTTCCGCAAAATAGCGGAGGGCAAAAAGGCGAATAGCGCGCCAAAGAAAGAGCCGGAAAACGCGGCGGAGCCGGCGCCCATGCCCGATGACGAAAGCGATATCGTCGCGGCGATAGTCGCCGCCATATCGGCGCAGACGGGCAAAGCACCGACGCAGCTTAAAGTAGTTTCGTTCAAAAGAATAAAGTAATTATCGGAGGATAGAAAGATGAAAAGATATACAGTAACGGTAAACGGAAAAGTTTACGACGTAACCGTTGAAGAAAACACAACAGGCGCAGCCCCCGTGGCAGCTCCCGCTGTCACATCGGCACCCGCGGCAGCTCCGGCTCCGGCGGCAACTCCCGCCACCGCGGCAAACGTTTCCGGCGCGAAGGTCAACGCCCCGATGCCCGGCACGGTGCTTAAAATGAACGTATCCGTCGGCGACACGGTAAAGCGCGGCGACGTTGTTTGCGTGCTTGAAGCGATGAAGATGGAAAACGAAATAACGGCTCCCTCCGACGGCAAGATCACGTTTGCCGTTGCAAAGGGCACTTCCGTCAAGACCGGCGACGCGCTCGTTGCGATAGGCTGACGGCCTCCGATCGTTATTTGGAGGTGATACCTTTTGCTCGATGCACTGAAAAATATATGGGAAAGCACGGGACTGTTTCAGTTTGAGTCGACGGAGCACCTTATAAAAACGCTGATAATGTACGTCATCGTCGGCGTGCTCGTCTACCTTGCGATAGTCAAAGGCTTTGAGCCGCTCCTGCTTTTACCGATAGCGCTCGGCATGCTGCTTGCAAACATCCCCGGCGCAAACCTTTTCCACAAGGAAATGTTTATTTCCACCGACGAAAACTTCCACCTTGTCATCCAGAACGTTGTTGACAACGGCGGACTTATCGACTTTTTGTACCTCGGCGTAAAACTCGGGATCTACCCGTCGCTGATATTCCTCGGCGTCGGCGCGATGACGGATTTCTCGCCGCTTATCGCCGATCCGAAGCGTATGTTTATGGGCGCGACGGCGCAGCTTGGCGTGTTCGTGGCGTTCTTCGGCGCGGTACTTATGGGCTTTACGACAAGCGAGGCGGCCGCGATAGGCATTATCGGCGGCGCGGACGGGCCGACGGCAATTCAGGTAACGCGCCAGCTCGCACCGCATCTGCTCGGCGCGATAGCTATCGCCGCATACTCGTATATGGCGCTTATCCCGATGATACAGCCGCCGTTCATGAGGCTTCTGACAACGAAAAAAGAGCGCGCCATCAAAATGGAGTCGCTCCGCCCCGTATCAAAGCTTGAGCTTGTGGCGTTCCCGATCATCGTAACTCTTGTCGTTTCGCTTATCCTTCCCGACGCGGCGCCGCTTATCGGCTTCCTTATGGCAGGCAACCTGCTTACCGTTTCGGGCGTGACTGACAGAATTTCAAAGACCGCGCAGAACGAGCTTATGAATATCGTAACGATATTCCTCGGCATATCAGTCGGCGCAACAGCCGACGCGATGAGCTTCCTTGCGTGGGACACGATAAAGATAATCCTGCTCGGACTCGCGGCATTCTGCGTATCCACGATCGGCGGCCTGCTCGGCGGAAAGCTGATGTGCTGGATAACAAAGGGCAAGATAAACCCGCTTATCGGCTCCGCCGGCGTTTCCGCCGTTCCGATGGCGGCGCGCGTTTCCCAAAAGGTCGGACGCGAGGAAAACCCCGACAACTATCTGCTCATGCACGCCATGGGCCCGAACGTTGCGGGCGTTATCGGCTCCGCCGTTGCGGCGGGCGTGTTCCTTGCGCTGTTCAAGTGATGAATTGAGGTGAAATTATGGCAAAAGTAAAAATATGTGAAACGGTCCTTCGCGACGCGCACCAGTCGCTCGTCGCAACGAGAATGACGACGGAGCAGATGCTTCCCATTCTCGAACAAATGGACAAAGTAGGGTACTACTCCCTTGAAGCATGGGGCGGCGCAACGTTTGATTCGTGCCTGCGCTTTCTCGACGAGGACCCGTGGGACAGACTTCGCAAAATACGCGACAAAGTCAAAAACACAAAGCTCCAGATGCTTTTCCGCGGGCAGAATATCCTCGGCTACCGCCACTATGCCGACGACGTTGTCGAGTACTTCGTTCAGAAGTCGATAGCAAACGGCATTGATATAATCAGAATTTTCGACGCACTCAACGACCCCCGCAATCTCAAAACGGCGATAAACGCGACGATAAAAGAGGGCGGACACGTTCAGGCGGCGATCAGCTATACGACAAGCCCCGCCCACTCGAACGCGGGCTTTGCCGAGTACGCAAAACAGCTTGAAGAAATGGGCGCAAACTCGATTTGTATCAAGGATATGGCGGGACTTCTCCGTCCGTACGACGCATACGAGCTTGTAAAGATGATAAAGGAAAAAGTTTCGATCCCCGTCGAACTTCACACGCACTACACCTCGGGACTTGCTTCGATGACGGTGATGAAAGCTATCGAGGCGGGATGCGACATCGTCGACACGGCGATATCCCCGATGGCAATGGGTACATCCCAGCCGCCCACGGAGTCGATAGTCGCGGCGCTTGCCGGCACGGAGTACGACACGGGACTTGACCTTTCCGAGCTTGACAAAGTATGCAAATACTTCACCCCCGTGCGCGAGGGCTTCATCAAGGACGGCAGACTCGATCCCAAGGTGCTGAAAGTCAACGTAAACGCGCTTCTTTATCAGGTGCCGGGCGGCATGCTTTCAAACCTTATCTCCCAGCTCAAACAGGCGGGCAAGTCGGATAAGCTCGACGAAGTTTTGGCGGAAGTGCCGAATGTGCGCGCCGACGCAGGCTATCCGCCGCTCGTAACGCCGTCATCGCAGATAGTCGGTACGCAGGCTGTGTTCAACGTCATCGGCGGCGAAAGATATAAAATGGTGACAAAGGAATTCAAGGCGCTCGTGCGCGGCGAATACGGCAAAACGCCGGTGCCGATATCCGAGGAGTTCACAAAGAAGATCCTCGGCGACGAAAAGCCGATAACGTACCGTCCCGCAGACGATCTCAGCCCCGAGCTTGACACGCTGCGCGAAAAGGTAAAACCGTGGGCCATCCAGGAAGAAGACGTCCTTTCATACGCTTTGTTTGAGCAGGTTGCCGTAAACTTCTTTGAAAAGCGTAAAGCAAAACTCTACGCCCTTGACGACGGCGTCTGCGACAAGGACGCAAAAGTACACAATGTCTGATTTTATTGCCTCGCTCGATATCGCGTCCTTTCCCGTCGTCGTGATAAACAAAAACGGTAACGTAACGGGAAAAAACAAGGAAGCTTCCGACGTTTTCGGAGACCTTCGTGTCGGCGAGTCGATATTCAACAAAGCAAAACCGACCGAATCGGCGAAGATATTCTTTTTCGAACATCACACGTTCAAAAGGGGATACGTCATTGACACAGACGATTATGGCGACAGACGGATAGTTATGTTTCCCATGATCATCCAAAACGGCGAGTTTGACCGCGAGCTGACGTCGAAAATGTCAGCATCTGTGCTTGAAAACGAGCTTTCTTTGGCTGAGCAAGGCGGCAAAAAGCATAAAAGACTTTATCCCGCTATCGCAAATATGCTGACCGGCAACAGATATTTCAGAGTCGGTTCAGGCTCTCTTGCCGACGCTGTCGAGGTATGCGCGTATATCCAAAATAAGCTCGGCGAGGCGCTTTTGCCCATCGGCAAGCGCGTGGCGCTGACAATTGGCGACAGCGTGAAGGAAAAACGTCAGTTTCTCATCAACGAAGCGTTATTCGATAACGTTATCGCCATCGGTGCGTTTATTTCGCTTTCCGCGTCAAAAAACGGAGCGACAAGCATTTTTGTCGATTATGACAAGGGAGAAAACGAGCTTACTGTTGAATTTTCGTCAAAGATAAAGGATTTCGACCCGTCCATTGTCGGAAAGCAGGACGTATCAAAGCTGTTTCCCGAGTGCGCGGCGGAGCTGTGCATAACGAAAATGCTCGGCGCGCCGACATTCGATTGCTTTATTGGCGACGGCGTCATTCGCCTGTATTCGCGCGTGCCCGTTCTCGATGCGGACAAAGCTCTGCTGAACTCTCCGCCCGTCGACTTTGTAAAGATCGCGGATATCGTGTT
>JAFSMU010000005.1 GCA_017447775.1 Clostridia bacterium
AGACAGGAAATTATACAAAATCAAAATTTTGTATAATTTAGGGAACAAATATTATATGAAATAAGTAAAAAACAGCCGGTTTTGGTATATACCATATATCCGGCTGTTATTTTACTATTGTTTTGGCGGAATCTTTATATTGACTATTGATATATTAGCATAGTCTATCGGCGGAAGATAAATCGGGGCCATTCCCATATTGAGCGTTAACGTTGCAACAAATGATTTCACGTACGGAAACATCTCTGCCATTGATTCCACGTGTATCTCGGTTTGGTTTTTTTCTTTCGAATGTTCAAACAGTCCCGTGCATTTAACTGTGACAGATAATTTGTCCTCGCTTTCCGAATCAGTTACGTTTACCGTAAACTCACCGACGCACGTTGTATCGTTTATCGGGTGCATATTATAATTGTAATTGTTTTTCAGCGATATTTTCACTCCGGGCGCCAAGTGATTTATAACTTTTACGTCGCTTACGTTGAAACCCTTCAAATTTGTTCTTTCCATTTATAATTCCACCGCTTTCAAAAATTATACAAAATTTTATTTCATCAATTTTATTTTGTGCAATAAGCCGTAAATCTTCTCGCCGTGCGGCAAAAGCATTATATCGTCTTTTTCTATTCCTTTTATAATCAGATTTACAACAAAATAAAATACTATTGCAAGCAATACCGCGACAATAACCGATATTTTTACGCTCTTTGTCATAAATTCAAGCGCTTTATACACGCCCAAAGCAAACGCCGCCATAATGACCGACGCCGCGAGCGACTTCCCTACCGGTTTTATGATCTTAAGGTCTTTATATACGTATTTTTTAACGAATACCAAGTTCAGTGCCGCCATAACAAAATAGCCGATTACCGAGCTTATCGGCGCGCCGATCATACCGAATAATTTCATCAGCACAATATTGAGCACAAGCTTTGTCGCCATTCCGCAAAATGCAGCAATGACGGGCATTTTTTGCAGTTTGTGCGCTTGCAGAATCGACGACGTGACCGTAAGGATCGCCATGAAAAAGACGCCGATAGCAAGTATCGAAAGGTACGGTGCGTTTTCCTTGACGGACGACGCCGTTTTATCGTTTCCGAACAAGAGATATATAATAGGATATGCAAGAGTGGCAAGCCCCAAAGTACACGGCATTGCCACACCTGACGCAAGACGGATCGATGAGGACATCGTCGATTTTGCACGCAGTTCGTTGTTCGACGAGATCGAAGAAGCCAACGTCGGAGTAAGAGCTGCGGAAATAGGCAAAATAAACGCCTGAGGAAGCCTGAAAAGCGTTACGACCAGAGTTGTATAGTCGCCGTACATTTCCATTCCGTTTTCGCTTTTCAACACATTCATGATCGTGAACGTATCGATGTTTGCCATCAGTCCGAGCGCGACCGAACTTAGTGTTATGGGAACGGCGATCCAGAAAAGAGTTTTGACTATTTTGCCGTATCTAAGGCTTTCATCGCTGATTTCGCCTGTATATTCGGGCTTTTTGATGATTTTGAGCAATACAAGAAACGTCATGCCGAGCAAATGTCCGATAGTAACGCCTGCAATTGCATACGCCGCACATACCTCGATAGAATACCCTTTTTGAGCCGCATAAACTCCAAGCACAACACCGAGCGCGCATTTGCCGAGAGCATCGAGAAACTCTGATATCGCCGTCGGCATCATGTTGTTGTGCCCCTGGAAAAAGCCTTTGATCGAGCCGGAAACACAAATAATGAGGAGTATCGGCGCTATCGCTTTGATACACAGCGGCGAATTATTGTCGCCATCGATAAAATTGGCTATTGAGTCGGCGCCGAAAAACATTATCGAGCTTCCGATAAGTCCCAGCGCTATAAAGACGCACAGCGCGGCACGGTAAATTTTATTTACCTCAATTAATCGCCCATTTGCGCGGCTTTTTGATACCATAATAGACACTGCTATCGGAAATCCGGTCAGCGAAACGGTATAAAACGTGCTGAAAATACTGTAAGCCGAGTTAAAATACCCCATACCCTTGCTGCCGAGTATATCATTCAGCGGAATTTTGAACAGAACGCCGAGTATTTTTTCAAGTAGGCTTGCAAGCATCAGCACAATAACGCCTACGATCATCCGAGGCTCTTTTTTTTCGGTTTCAGGCAAATAATACCTCCAAAATAAGATCAAATGATCTTTCTATGTCTTAATTATATCTTTTGAAACGAAATATATGAGCAAAACAAATCCCAAATCAATAGATTTTTTCGTAAAAATCCATTATTTTTTTGTCGCGTTCCGCCATACGTTCCTCATCTTCTTTGAGATATTCAAACGGGTATTTGAAGTTGAAAACGCGCTCGATCTTGTTTCTGTCGCGCGAAACGAGTTTTGATACGGCGCCGGCGCCGACAGCGAAAATGCTGTGGATCTCTTCCATCATATAAATATTATAAAGCCCCTCCGTGCCCGGAAGCGAAAAGCCTACGTTTTCAAGATTTTCAACGGTGTTTTTCTGTCTGTATATATAATAAGGAATATATCCGGCGTTTTTTGCGGAAGCCTGAGCATAGTCAACGCATTTTGAAACTTCCCCGCGCGCGCTGGCCTTTACTCCGCGAAGCTGTTGACCGTAATCCGCCGCGCTTTTGATGCACAAAGTATGGATCGTAAGATTTTCCGGCATAAGCTTTATCATTCTTTCGACAGTATCTGAAAAACTTCCGAATCCCTCGCCCGGAAGACCTGCGATGAGATCGGTATTTATAATTTTTATTCCGGATTTTTTCGCAAGCTCAAACGCATCAAGGAACTGCTTTGCAGTATGTCTTCTGCCTATGGCTTCAAGCACGTCGTCGTTGAGCGTTTGCGTGTTCACGCTGACTCTTGTAACGCCGCTTTGGTACAGAATACGGAGCTTTTCTTCGTTTACCGTATCGGGACGACCGGCTTCAACGGTAAATTCTTCAAGAGATGATACGTCAACGTTTTTGTTTACCGTATCAAGCAGGCGAGCAAGCTGCTTTTCATCGAGCGTTGTCGGCGTTCCGCCGCCGATGTAAACGGTCAAAACGCGAAGATCGAGTTTTTTTATCGTGTCAAAGCATTTTTCAACGTCGTTTATCAGCCGTTCAAGGTATTCGTCCGTGATCGAAAGCAGTTTTTTCGACGCGACGGAAACAAACGAACAATATGAGCATCTCGACGGGCAAAACGGAATTGAAATGTAGACGCTGCACGATCTTTCCGGAACTTTTGCAATGATCTTCTTTTCGATGGATGCAATATCCGTTACAAGCGACGCTTTTTTCGGCGTGACAAACAACTCTTTTGTGAGAGATGACTTCACTTCGGTTTTTGTCTTTCCTTCGCAAAGCTCTTTGAGGGCAATTTTTGAGGGCCTTACGCCCGTAAGGATACCCCACTGCGGTGAAATGCCGAGAAGCGCCTTGCCCGCCGCGAAAAAAGCCTTTCCTACGGCGATGCGCTCAGCGTCTGAAATTAAATTTGCACATACGGGCTCCGTGTACGTTTTTGTTACGGATTTTCCGCCGTATGACAGCGTGACCGTTGCCTCGGCCCCGTTTTCCGTTTCTAGAGCGGAAACGTCGGCGCACGGCGAGCCTTCCGGCTCGTCTTCCGCTTTTGAAAAGCGCGATCCCGGAAAAAACAACAAACACAGCGTTTGCGCGTAATATTCGTTTATATTGTTACTGACGGTTAATTTCATTTATTCTTCCCTTTTAATAATTCGCTGTCCATTACGATCGTGACCGGCCCGTCGGCTGTCATCGTTATTTTCATGTCGGCGCCGAAAACACCTGTTTCAACCGGAATTTGACCGGAAAGCATTTTTACAAAATATAAGTAAAGCTCGTTTGCTCTTTGGGGCGCTTCCGACGTAAAATAATCCGGCCTGTTGCCATGCTCATAATTTGCATAAAGCGTAAAATTTGAAATGACAAGCGCCGATCCGCCGACGTCAAGCACGCTTTTGTTCATTTTCCCGTCATTGTCGGAAAAAATACGCAGTTTTGCTATTTTTTGCGCCAATATTTCAGCGTCGTTCTCGCTGTCGCCGCGCTTTACTCCGAGGAGTATCATAAGCCCCTCGCCGCATTTTCCGGTCGGTACGCCGTCAGAAATGACAGACGCACCGCAAACTCTTTGAATAACAGCTCTCATAGTTTATTTTGCATAACCTCGTTTTATGTCGTTAACGCCCGGGATCGATTTGAGCCGCGCGACGATACTGTGCAGATGACTTACATTTTTGCAAGTGACGGCGATATTTATAATCGTTTCCCCGTCGCTCTTTTTCTGCGAATAGATCTGAGTTATCGAAACGCGCATCTCCGCAAGGGCCGAGCTTATATCGGCGAGCATTGAAATTCGATCCTCTGAAAAGATCTGAAGCAGTGCTTCGTATCCGTTGCTTCTTGATTCTATCTCGCCGCGCCGCCATTCGACAGTGACAAGCCTGTCTTTGTTTTTGCCAAGCTCCGCCATAATATTCGGGCAATCGTATTTGTGAATCGATATACCAAAGCCCTTTGTGATAAAACCGACGATGGCGTCCCCGGGAAGCGGGTTGCAGCACTTTGCAAACTTGACGACGCACCCCTCTTCTCCATCGACAATAACGCCATTTCCGCCGTGCTTTGACGCAACGGTCTGTATTTGAGAAATGTCAGTTATCTGCGGCTCCTCAGGCTCGGGAGTTACTATTCTGTCAAACTCCTCTTTGAGGCGGCGCGATATCTTGCTCATGGAAAGGCCGCCGTATCCGATCATGTTATACAGGTCATCGGCGCTTTCCATACCGTTTCTCTGCGCGGTGTTAAGCACTATTTCGTCGAACTGATCTTGCGTGCATTTGCCGTAGCGTTTTATTTCCGCGGCTATCTCGTCCTTGCCGGTGATAATGTTTTCTTCGCGTTTTTCTTTTTTGAACCACTGGCGGATTTTCGCCTTTGCCTCGCTCGTTTTGGCGATTTTCAGCCAGTCGCGGCTCGGGCCTTTTGTGGAGGATGACGTAATGACCTCAACAATTTCGCCGTTGTGAAGCGTTCTGTCTATCGGAACGATAACCCCGTTTACCTTAGCGCCCACCATCCTGTTGCCCACGTCCGAATGGATGCGGTAAGCAAAGTCGATGCAGTTGGCGTCCTGAGGAAGCGTTATAACGTCGCCCCTCGGTGTGAATACAAACGTTTCATCAGAGAAAATATCGATCTTCAACGCATCGATAAAATCGTCGGGATCGAGCGTTGACGACTCGTTTTCAACGAGTTTTGATATCCACTCGAGCTTTTTGTCAAGCTCCATACCGCCTTTGTCGCCGGATTTGTACTTCCAGTGGGCCGCGATACCGAACTCTGCGACGCGGTGCATTTCCCACGTTCTTATCTGAACCTCAAACGGAATACCGTCGCGTCCTATGACGGTTGTATGAAGCGAGCGATACATATTCGGCTTCGGGATAGAGATATAATCCTTGAATCTGCCCGGAATGGTGTTATACATCTCGTGAATTATACCGAGCGCCGTATAACATTCGATTTCCGTGTTTACAATGATCCTTACGGCGTAAAAGTCGTAGATCTCATCAAAATTCTTTCCTTGCTTGAACATTTTACGGTAAATGCTGTAAACGCTCTTTACGCGGCCTTCAAGCGTACTCTCGATACCGTTTTCCGAAAGCTTTTCAAGTATCTGCGCCTTTGTGTTCTCGATAAAATCCTGATTCTGACCGAATTTTCGCGCTATATCCTGCTTTACGGCATCGAATCCCTCGGGATCAAGATAAGACAGCGATTCGTTTTCAAGCTCTTGCTTAACTCTTTGCATACCAAGACGGTGAGCAAGAGGAGCGTAGACGTGCATCGTTTCAAGCGCGATGCGTCTGCGTTTTTCCTCCGGCTGTGCGTCAAGAGTTCGCATATTGTGCATTCTGTCGGCAAGCTTTATGAAAATAACGCGAACGTCTTTTGCCATGGCAAGAAACATCTTGCGAAGACTTTCCATGTGAACGTCCTCTTTGTCGGCAAATTGAAGCTGAACAAGCTTTGTAAGCCCGTCGACAAGCTCGGCGACCTGTGTGCCGAATTCCTGCTTTATTGTGGCTATATCTATCTTATCCGGGCAGTCCTCGATCGTGTCGTGAAGGAGTGCCGCGCAAATGGAATCCGTGTCAAGACCGAAATCGGCAACGATCTCGGCAACGGCAATCGGATGGCAAATATATTTTTCGCCGCTTTTGCGGAACTGCCCCTCATGAAGAGCGTTTGCGTATTCAAACGCTTTTCGTATTTTATCGAAATTATATTTTTTGCCTGTTTTTTCCAGTCCGGCAATCAAACTGTCAACGTTTTCATTCATTTTTTTCTTTCAATGCCTCTGTCATGATCGGGGTTTTTGTAAGATCGCTCTTCCCTTCGATTTTGTTCATAACGATCCTTGAAGCTCCCGGTCTTTTAATATCGCTTTTTATCTGTATTATTCCCGCTTGTTTGAGCGCCTCTATTGCCACGGCGACTTTGACGCCCGACATTTCCGAAAACTTTGCCGCAAACATGGCAAAGTTGAATTTTCCGCCGTTTATTTTCCGTATTTCATTGTATATTTCAACAAAATCGGACCTTGTCGGAATGTCGTCGGGGGAAATTTTTGCGGGATTATCGACGTATTCTTTGATTTTTTTCGCTTCCGCTTCGACTTTTGCCTTTTCCGACGAGGACCTGTCTATATCACGCAAAATAAGCTGAACGTTTCTTTCGCCGCGGAATTCGTTTATGTCGATGCTGCAAATAATGTCGACCTCGTCACCGACAGAAAATCCTTCGTCGCTGAGGTTTGTGCCGAATATAACGGCGCCAACGTCGAAGCCGTTGCGCGAAAGCGTCATTTTAGTATGTTTTCCGTTGCTCAGCGCCGTCATTTCCGTTATGACCACGTCTTTCATCGCAAAAAGAGGAATCGGATTTCCGGCGCCATACGGCTCAAGCAGCGATATATATTCCGCGGTTTGTTCCGTTGCGTCTGAAATATCTATCAGCGCCTCGGCCTCTGTTTTCGGGCGCAAATCGGCATCGACGGTCAAGCCGCTTATATATTCGTTCAGTTTTTCTCTGAATTTATTTACGTTTGTTTCTTCAATGGAAAGCCCCGCGGCAAGCGCGTGTCCGCCGAATTTGCAAAGCAGGTCCGAGCAATGCGTCAGCGCTTCAACGATATTTATTCCTTCGACGCTTCTTACGCTTCCCTTGCCTGTTTTGACGCCGTTCTCGTCCGGCTCGGCTCCGTCAAATGAGATCAACACCGTCGGCACTCCGAGCTTTTCGGTTATGCGAGAAGCAACTATACCGATAACACCGTGATGCCATTTGTCGCTTGCAAGAACGACCACTTTATCTTTTTCGGGATCGAATTCGTTTTCGAGCTTTTTGATGGCGTCGCGGTAGATGATGTTCTCCATGTCCTGCCGCTCGCGGTTGATCGCGCAAAGTTCTTCTGCAATGCTGTCTGCATGAATAACGGAATCTGTAAGGAAAAGTTTTACTGCGCGTTCCGCGCTTCCCATGCGGCCTACCGCGTTGATCTTCGGCGCAACGGTAAAGCTGATCGTTGACGCGGTGATGTTTTTCGGAGAGCTTCCTCCGATTATTCCCGCCGCGCGAAACAGCGATTTTATCCCGACGTTGCGCGTGTTTTTAAGAAGTTCAAGTCCGAGATGGACTATAACTCTGTTTTCGCCGACAAGCGGCATAACGTCGGCTATGGTGCCTATCGTAACGATATCTATGTACCTTTGGCACATATCTTTGATCGTGTAATGGTTGTACTCGCCGCCGTTTATAATTTCAAGTTCAAGCGCGCAAAGGATCTTGAAAACGACGCCGACGCCTGACAGCTCCTTGAACGGATATTCGCAGTCCGGACGCTTGGGGTTGACGACCGCCTCGGCATTCGGTATTTCGGGGCGGCACTCGTGGTGGTCGGTAACGATAACGCGCAGTCCTATCGAGTTCGCATAATCTATCTCATCGATAGCGGTAATTCCCGTATCTACCGTGATAATAAGATCCGTCCCGCGCTTTTTGATCGTGTCAAACGCCGCTTTGTTAAGCCCGTACCCTTCGTTCTCTCTTGTCGGAATGTAATAATCAACGTCAGCGCCGCAGTCTTTGAGGTACATATACAAAATGGAAACGGATGAAACACCGTCCACGTCATAGTCGCCGTATATCGTTATTTTTTCCTGATTTTCTATTGCTTTTTTGATTATTCCGACCGCTTTTTTTATATCTTTGAGCAGAAAGGGATTATGAAAACAAACGTCTGATTTTTCAATGAAAGACTTTGCCTGTTCAACGTCAACATAGCCGCGATTTATAAGCAACCGCGCGCAAAGACTGTCGATTTTCAGTTCTTTTGACAGCAAAGCGACATCGCTGTCACTCTGCGTTTTTATTATCCATTTACTGCTGTCAAACATCGCTATCTCCTGTATTTTTATATCTTTCCATTATTCTCAAAGCGCAGTTTATTCCGTCAACACCGGCGCTTGTGATGCCTCCCGCATATCCCGCGCCTTCACCTGCGGGATAGAGGTTATCAAATCCGATCGCGGTAAGAGTTTCTCCTCGCGTCATTCTCACAGGGGATGACGTGCGCGTTTCCGGCGCTGTCAATATGGCGCTTGACGACGCAAAGCCGCGTATTTTTCTGTCAAAATCAAGAAGTCCTTCATATATTCCGTCAACTACAAAGTTCGGGAAAATATGTCTGAAATCGGCCTTTACCACGTTCCCGTTCATATAGCTTGGGTAAACGTCTGAAAAACTTGTCGTTTTTTCTCTTCCGAGAAAATGACCGACGCTCATGACCGGTGCTGAATAACTTCCCGATATTCCGTATGCCGCCTGCTCGATTTTTCGCTGGAAATCTATCGCGCCGTAGATATCGCCTCCAAAGTCATCGGGCAATACCGATACACAGACGGCGCTGTTTGAATTTATGTTGTCGCGCAAGTAGTTGCTCATTCCGTTTGTAACTATGCCGCCTGCTTCCGACGTCGCCGCGACGACTTCGCCGCCGGGACACATACAAAACGTATAAACGCCACGGCCGCCGTCGCACCTGTGGGAAAGTGTATACTCGCCCTTGGGTAAACGCGGATCGCCTGCAAAATTGCCATAGAGCGACTCGTCGATGTTTTTTTGCAAATGCTCCACTCGACCGCCCCCGGAAAAAGCCTTCGGCTCAACCGCGACGCCTTGGTTTATTATACCGGAAAAAGTATCCCTCGCGCTGTGGCCGAGCGCGAGTATCAGCGCGCCGCACTTGATCTGCCCGCGACTTGTATTTACCGACGTGATCTTCCCGTTTTTGTCTTCAAATTCCAAAAAAGAGGTGTTATAAAATATTTCGCCGCCAAGCGACGTGATCTCGCGCTCGATGCTCGTCACAACTTTTTTGAGGTAATCGGTTCCGACGTGCGGTTTTGCTTTATACAGTATATCGTCGGGCGCGCAGTGACGATGCATTTCGTCAATGACAAGCGCGCACTTTTCATCATTTATTCTTGTGACGAGCTTCCCGTCCGAAAACGTTCCCGCTCCGCCAGCTCCGAACTGAATGTTCGAGTTTTCGTCAAGCTCGCCTGTTTTATAGAAATGCTCGACTGACGCTGTCCTTTGCTCGATATTTCCGCCGCGCTCGATAACAATTGGATAATATCCGTTTCTGGCAAGCATAAGCGCGCAAAACATTCCGCACGGGCCGAATCCCACGATAACCGGGCGTCCCGCCATTGCTTCGCTGCCGTATTTTACCCTTGCGCTCGGCTCTTTCAGCGCAACGACACCGTTGCGCGCAAGCTTTTCGGCGTCATATTCCCTGTTCGTTTCAACGTCGAATATCACAGACCAAACGAACTTAATATCATCCCTTTTGCGCGCGTCTATCGACTTTTTGAATATCTCGCGCCGAATGATCTGCGACCGCCCGAAAAACGTTAAAAGACGTCTTTCGGCATTTGCAAAAACGACGTCTTTTCCAGCCTCAATTGGCAATTTGATGTTTTGAACTATATACCTTTTCATTTGCCTGCGATCATTCTTCGGTCAGAAAGAAAAGCACTTCTATCGTTTCGTTTGAGATATCGCTGTAAATAAGCTTATATTTCGACTCAAACTTTACCGGAACTTTTACGCTTTCCTTCGTCGCGTCAACATCCGACAGATCGATATATACCACAACCGGTGAATTTTCAAGCAGCTCAATATCGCGCTTTCTTCCTTTGACCTTGAAATTTACCGTTTCGGTTTCGGGAACGATTTTGAATCCGGCGTCGGTTATTTGAGATGAATTTCTTATCTCTATTTTAACGGAGGTGTAAATATGCGTCGACGCGTCCAAATACACGGATACCGCCCATACGATCATGGCAAGAAGAATTGATGCTATAATAGTGATTATTACGCTTTTGTGGCTATATGCGACCTTGTAATCGTCGGAATCGCGCCTTTCTGTTTTTGAGCCGCGAAAAATTGAAAGAAAACTCATTTTTGATCTCCCTTCTTGCTCTTTTTTTCTGAATCGTCGCGGAGAAGGACCGAAAGCTCTGATTTAAGCGTGTTGTAATCGTAGTTCCTTCTGAGCTGTCCGTCAACGGCTATTGAGATCGTACCCGTTTCTTCCGAAACGACAACGATAACGGCGTCACTGCTTTCGCTCATTCCGATGGCTGAGCGGTGGCGTGTTCCGAGGTCTTTGATAATGTCGTCGTTCGTCGAAAGAGGCAATATGCACCCGGCGGCGCAAATACGCCCGGATTTGATTACCATTGCACCGTCGTGCAGCGGCGCTTTATTGTAGAAAATGTTTTTGATAAGCGCAACTTCGACGTCGGCATTTATAACGGTGCCTGTTTTAATTATATCGCCGAGATGCGTCGATCTTTCTATTACGATAAGCGCGCCTGTGTATTCCTGCGAAAGCTCGCTTGCCGCCCTGCATATATTCGATATGACTTCGTGCTTTGGCGACTGACCTTTCTGATCGCCCATTATCCTTGACAGCGGCGCGCCGCCGATCTTTTCAAGTCCCGAGCGAATTTCCGGCTGGAATATGACGATAAGCGCTATAAGTCCGACTTGAATAATATTGGAGAAAAGAAAATTCATCGCTCTGAGATCGAATAAGCCGCATATTGCTATGACCGCGACAAAAAGAACGACACCGAGAGCGACGTTCCCCGCGCGTCTTGACCTGATGAATGTAATTACGAAGAATATCAGCGCCGCAACGAGCAGAATATCGATAACGTCGGATATTCCGCGAAATTGCGAAAAAATATACTTCAATGTTTCGCCTACCGAGCTCAATTTTCCATCCTCCAAAGATAAACAGATTTACACAGATATATTATAATATAATTTTTTAGCAATGAAAAGAGGTTTTTGAAAATTTTTTAATATTTTTTTATTTTTTATTGATATAAACTTGCAATTGTGGTATCATTTTATCGTAAATTAAAAAATATCGGGTAAAAAAATGAATAAATTGAAAAAAATATACAAACTGATAAGCAAAACTCTTTTGTCGTCAAGCAAGCCGACGACCGTTTCCGCGGTGATACTTGCCGCCGGAAGCAGCACTCGAATGGGCGGCGAGTCAAAACAGATGATAAGGCTGCTCGGCAAAGAGGTCGTGCTTCGTTCCGCGCGCGCTTTTGAAGAATGCGGTGATATAAACGAGATCATCGTCGTAACCACAGAGGAGGAACGCGGCAAAGTCGAAGAATTGATGAGGGATGGCGGTATAACAAAATTCAAGCGCGCTGTTATCGGCGGCAAAAGCAGGTTTGAGTCGGTAAAGATCGGATTTGAGTCCACCGATCCGTTTTGCGATCTTGTAGCTGTTCACGACGCGGCAAGATGCCTCATTACGCCCGAACAGATATCGTCGGTCATAAGTTCTGCAAAAGTTCACGGCGCGGCGATAGCGGCGTCGCACACCGTCGACACGATAAAAACGGTCGACGATGACGGAAAGATCGTTTTTACGGCGCAAAGAAAAAAGCTTTGGAACGCGCAGACGCCGCAAGTATTCTTGCGAGGGATGCTTGAATACGGTCTGTACGCAAAGCGCGAAGCGGGATTTGAGCCGACAGACGACGCTGTCCTTGCCGAAACGCTCGGCTTCGGTGTTTACGTTGTCGACTGCGGGCGGGAAAACATGAAAATCACAACGGCCCAGGACGTTGACACTGCCCTTTCAATACTTAAAAGGAGAGGCGAAAATGAGTAAAATAAGAATAGGACACGGATACGACGTACACAGGCTTGTTCCGGGGCGAAAACTGATCATCGGCGGAGTCGATATTCCTTTTGAAACCGGACTTCTCGGTCATTCGGACGCAGATGTGTTGTCGCACGCCATCGCCGACGCGCTCCTCGGCGCCGCCGGAGAGAAAGATATCGGCTTTCACTTCCCAGACAGCGAAGACAAATACGAAGGTATTTCAAGCCTTGAAATACTGAGATCGGTAAAACAGATCATCAAATCAAAAGGCGCCGCAATATCGAATATAGACGCGACAATTGTTATTCAACAGCCGAAAATGATGCCTTATATCGAAAAAATGAAAGAAAACATCGCATCGGCACTCGAAATTCCGACAGATGACGTTAATATAAAGGCAACAACGGAAGAACACCTCGGCTTTACAGGATGCGGCGACGGCGCGGCGGCTCACGCTGTGTGCATTATTTATATGTAAGCACCCGAAAAAAATCTTTATTCGATCATTTTCTTACGGGTTTTATCAAGCGCCGTCAAATAAAGTATTTTTATAGAAACACGGTCAGCAAATTCAACAAATTATCGCTTTTATTTTTTACATTTATTTCCATTTTTTACACTTGCATTTCTTGGCAAATTATGGTAGTATGGTATTGGAAAAGATTGGAAATCAATTTGTAAAACAAAAAAAGAAAAGAGGACTGAAAAATGGAAGAAAAAGTTAAAGTGCTGCTTGCCGATTCAAACACTGAGTACAGAGTTGCATTGAGAGAAAGTTTGATGCGCGAAAACGTTGACGTCGTCGACGAAACGGAATCGGGGCTTGACGTTTTTGCGAAAATACAAAGAGTGAAACCCGATATTGTCATCATCGACGTATGGCTTCCCAACGTCGACGCAATACAAGTCATAAAGAAAGTTCGTCAGTTTTCTTCGTCGCCGAAGGAGGTGCCGGATTTTATCGTTATGTCGTTCCACGCAAACCAAAACCTGTTCAGCGAAGCTATGGAGGCGGGCGCTTGTTACTGCATGGAAAAGAACGTTGAATTTCAGATCTTGCTCGATAGAATAATGAGAGTCTACCAAAAGAGAAAGAACGCCAAGAGAAAATATGACGATTTCAGACGGGCAGACGACGTCGATCTTGCAACGCAGGTCACGGAAATAATCCACCGCATCGGCGTTCCCGCTCACATTAAGGGATATAATTATCTCCGCACAGCCATTATGATGACGGTTGAAGACGAGGAGCTTATAAACGCGGTTACAAAGATTCTTTACCCTACCGTCGCCAAAAAATATTCAACAACTTCATCCAGAGTCGAGCGGGCGATAAGACACGCTATTGAAGTTGCGTGGGACAGAGGCGATCTTGAAATACTCAACAAATACTTCGGCTACACAATTCAGAATGACCGCGGCAAGCCGACCAATTCGGAATTTATCGCCATGATCGCCGACAACGTAAGGCTCAAAAACAGAATTTCATAAAAAAATAAAGGACGCGCAAAGCGTCCTTTTTCTTTCAGGTCACAAATTTGATTCAAGCGAAAAAACGTCGTCGCAGATGATCTTTGCGCCAGATAAAATAAGTTCGTCCTTTGTTCTGAACCCCCACGAAACGGCAATACATTCGAGCCCCGAATTTTTTGCCGTGAGAATGTCAACCTCGGAATCGCCGACGTAAACGGCGTTTTGCTTTTCAACTCCGAGAGCCGACAGCGCCGCCAAAACCATATCGGGAGCGGGCTTTTTGGGAACGCCGCTCTTTTCTCCGACGGCGATGTCAACAGCCGGGAAAAACGTGTTTTTGAGTATCTGAACGGCAACGTCGGGCTTATTTGACACGATGGCGAGTTTATACCCGTTTTGTGAAAGGCGTTCAATAAGCTCCGGGATATCTTTATATGGCGCGGTTTTGTTTTCGCAGTTGTTTTTATAGTGTTCGGTAAATTCGGAAAGAATGACGTCAAACGCCGGATCTTCTTCCCCACCCGGCACGGCGCATTTTACAAAATGGCGCGCCCCGTTTCCGAGGAAATGCTTTGCCTGATCGACGTCAATTTCAGCGTATCCGTGCTTTTTCAGTACAAAGTTCAAGCTGTCGCGCAAGTCGTCGAGAGTATTCATAATTGTTCCGTCCATATCGAATATGACGGCGCGGTATTTCTTTAAATTTCCCATTTTTTGCTTTCTTGTTTTGAATAGATAAGGTGCTGATTTTCGTTTTTTACGATGACTTTCGTCATTGGAGGTATCGACGACGTAATAAACGCACTTCCTCCGATTATCGAGCCTTTTCCGATGACTGTTTCTCCGCCGAGAACGGATGCGTTTGCGTATATGGTCACGTCGTCCTCGATCGTGGGATGGCGCTTTACGCCGGATAGCTGCTGTCCCATTCTCGTCGAAAGCGCGCCGAGCGTCACGCCTTGATAGATCTTAACTCTGTCGCCGATTTTCGCCGTTTCGCCGATGACAACGCCCGTGCCGTGATCAATGAAGAAATACTCTCCGATTTCGGCGCCCGCGTTGATGTCAATACCTGAGCGGCTGTGGGCATATTCGGTCATCATGCGGGGTATTATGGGGACGTTTTTGACGTAAAGCTCGTGCGCTATTCTGTAAACGAATACCGCAAGCATGCCGGGGTATGAAATGATTATGTCCTCTTTTGATTTTGCCGCAGGGTCGCCGTTATATCCCGCCTCAACGTCAAGCCAAAGCTTTTTCTTTATCGAAGGAAGCTTTGAAATGAAATCGGCGCAAACGCTTTCGGCTTCTGTCGCCGCATCCTTTTTTTCGCCTTTATATGAGTATGTAAGCGCGGCGCAAATTTGCTCTTTGAGCGAGTTGTATATTGTGCCAAGCATCGTTTCGGCGCATTCTTCCTTGCAGGAGCCGATAAAATACTCCGGGAAAAGGAGTGCGCGAAGATCGTTGATTATGTTTCTGACGGCTTCTTTTTGGGGCATTTTCGTGCAAAGCACCTCGCTTTTGCATTCAAGCTGTGCAGCCGTATTTTTTATTATTTCGTTTTCAGACATTATCTCTCGCTTTCTGAGCGTTTACTCGCAGTGTATTCATATATTCGGCGGCGTCGTAAGCATTGAAGATCGCCGTTCCGGCGACAAAAATATCAGCTCCCGCCGATGACGCTTCAATGATCGTATCGGGGTTTATTCCGCCGTCGACCTCGATTTCGATATTTCGTCCGCAATTATCGATAAGCGCTTTCGCTTCCTTGATTTTTTCATTTGTCGCGCTGATATATTTTTGCCCGCCGAATCCCGGTTCAACGCTCATAATAAGAAGCATATCGATCTTGTTAAGATACGGTGTAATAACGGAAACAGGCGTGCCCGGCTTTATCGAAAGGCCCGCTTTTTTTTCGCACGACCTGATTTTATCAAGCGTCGCTTCAACTTCGCTCGTGCTTTCGTAGTGAATGGTTATTCCGTCGGCTCCGGCGTCGACAAACGAGTCGATATAGCGGATAGGATCGCATATCATAAGGTGAACGTCGAAAAATATATCGCACACTTCCCTTACCGACTTTATCAGCGGCGCGCCGAAAGAGATGTTTTTTACAAACATCCCGTCCATAACGTCAAGATGAAGCATATCAGCCCCGCCGTTATTTACTTTTGTGATTTCTTTTTCAAGATTTTTGTAGTCTGCCGCAAGCAGCGACGGCGCGATCTTGACAGTCGTGTTTTTCATTTGCCACCTCAAAAATAAAATATGCCGCGTGTAAAACTTTGTTCGCGTATCAGTGCTGGATCTTCCCTTCGATTATATCTGATTTTGTAAGCGACAGCTCGAATTTACAGTATTTGCCGCTCTCGCTCGACACCGAAATGCTCTCGCCGAGGTTGTCCATGATCGTTTTTGCGATGTAAAGGCCTAGTCCCACGCCTGATTTGTCAAGCCCGCGGCTCTTGTCGCTTTTGTAAAATCTGTCAAAGACGTGCGGCAGGTCTTCCTTTGGGATACCGATGCCCTCGTTATAAACGCTGACAAGCACTTTTTCGCTTCCCTCAACGATGTCGATTATATATTTTCCGCCCTCGGTGGAAAACTTCACCGCGTTCTCACAGATATTGTACAGCACTTGATTTATCGCGTCCTTGTCCGAGTTTACGAAAAGGCGCTCGCTTGACGTGTTGAACTCAACGTCAAGCTTTTTTGTGTCGATCTTCGATTCAAACGAAAGCAGGATGATCCTTGCCATTTCGCAGATATCGAAGTTCGATTTTTCAAATTTGCGATTGCCCGCTTCCATACGGGATATGTCAAGAAGCTGAGAAACAAGCCTTGAAAGGCGGCGCACTTCCTGAGCGATTATTTCAAGATAATAGCTGTGTTTTTCCGGCGGGATCGCTCCGTCGAGGATGCCGTCGATAAAGCCGGAGATCGTTGTCATCGGCGTTCTCAGATCGTGCGAAACGTTTGCGAGGAAGCTTGAACGCATATATTCCATATTTGCAAGCGATTCCGCCATTTTGTTGAACGACGCCGACAGCTGAGCTATTTCATCGTCGCCCTTAACAGGCAGGCGCGTATCGAATTTTCCCGCGGCAAATTTCTTCGTCGCAGCGTTCATCTGCCTCAGCGGCGAAACGATGCGTTCCGTTACAAAATATACGGCAACGAGAATTACTATCATAACCCAAAGGCTTGCAAGAACAATGGTGCGTATGGTATTTACGGTAAGTTCGTTCATTATCCCTGCGTTATAGCATACAAGCATTATGCCGAGTCTGCCGTAGGGATTATAGTCGAGCGGGGTTATTACAACGCCGTATTTTGTCGGGAACATTCCGCCGATATCGGTTTCGACAAAGTTTATTTCGTCCTTTGCGCCGTATTCGAGTATAACGTCGTCGCTTACCGTTCCGCTGATATTTTCATCGGTGGAAAAGAAAATTTTGCCCGTCGCGTCGGTAAATATGATCGTCAAAGACTCCGCGTTTTTCGATAACAGATCAATCATTGTCGAAAACTCTTTTTCTCTTGCGCTTGACGAAAGATAAATCTTTCCCGACGAAAAATAGTTATATAACAGTTCCGAGGTGTTGATCGCGGTATTCTTTTTCTGGTCGTTGGCATATCGAACCGTCATCGTGCTGATTATAACGGTCAAAATCGAGAAGCCGAGCAGAATAATTATCAAAAAAATGGAGATATACCGCGTAAAAATGCTTTTTTTCAAGTGAATGCTCCCTTATGAGAATACCTCAAATTTGTATCCGACGCTCCACACTGTTTTAAGCGTCCACTTATCGCTGACGCCCTCGAGCTTTTCTCTGAGGCGTTTTATATGAACGTCGACCGTGCGCGTGTCACCGAGGTAATCAAAGCCCCATACCTTATCGAGGAGCTGATCGCGCGTGAACACCTGATTTGCGTTTGATGCAAGGAAATAGAGCAGCTCAAGCTCTTTTGGCGGCAGATCGACTGCCTTTCCCTTGATTTTCAGCTGATATTTCTGTTTTGATATTTCGATGTTGTCGTATCTTATCGTTTCGTCGGCAGACTTGTCCTCGCGCGTCTTGCAGCGGCGAAGGACCGTCTTTATTCTTACCGACAGCTCTTTCATGTCAAACGGCTTGGTCATAAAGTCGTCAGCGCCAAGCTCAAGCCCCAGCACCTTGTCGAAAACCTCGCCCTTTGCCGTGAGCATTATTATCGGTACGTTTGATATTTCTCTGATCTCGCGGCAGACCTGCCAGCCGTCTTTTTCCGTCATCATTATATCAAGCAGTACAAGATCGGGCGAGTTCGCCTTGAACGACTCAACTCCGGCAGCGCCGTCGTGCGCCGTTATCACTTCGTAAAATTCCTTTTCAAGATAGATCTTTATAGCTTCGCAAATATTGACGTCGTCGTCAATGATCAAAATCCTCGTTGTCATAAGTAACCTCCATATATAATAAATCATTTTAAGTATATCATTTTGCATTTTGATTGTAAAGAGTTTTGACGATTTTTGAAAAAAATTAAACTTTACGACACATTTCGTTGACATATTCCGAGTTTTGATATATAATTATTCTCGTAAATTTTACTAAAGGAAGTATTTGTAATGAAACTTGGTATCGTAGGACTGCCGAACGTCGGCAAAAGCACTCTTTTCAATGCAATAACGAATGCGGGGGCGATGTCTGCCAACTATCCGTTCTGTACCATTGACCCAAACGTCGGCGTTGTCGCCGTGCCGGACAAGAGGCTTGACGCGCTGGCTGAGATGTATCATCCGGAAAAATACACTCCGGCAGTGATAGAATTTGTCGACATTGCGGGGCTTGTCAAAGGCGCGTCAAAGGGCGAGGGACTTGGAAACAAATTCCTTTCGCACATTCGTGAAACTGACGCGATAATCCACCTTGTGCGCTGTTTCGAGGACTCGAATATCATCCACGTCGACGGCTCCGTCAACCCGAAGCGCGACATCGAAACGATAAACCTTGAGCTTATCTTTTCCGATCTTGAAATTATCGAGCACCGCATAACGAGCGTTGAAAAAGCGATGAAGGGCGACAAGACACTGGCGCCAAAACTCGACGTGCTGAACAGAATAAAAGCGTCGCTTGAAAACGGCGTCAGCGCCCGCGCGGTTGAACTTACCGACGACGAGCGTGCGCTCGTGTCTGACACGGCGCTCCTTTCGATGAAGCCGATAATTTACGTTGCGAACATAAGCGAAGATCAGATAGGCTCGTTTGAATCGAGCAAAACATACGGCGAGCTGAAAGAGATCGCCGACAGCGAGGGCGCGGAGCTTCTCACCATCTGCGCCGGCATCGAAGCTGAGCTTGCGGAACTTGACGGCGAGGAAAAGGCGGCGTTCCTTTCCGATCTCGGCATAAAAGAAAGCGGACTCGATTCGCTTATCCGCGCAAGCTATACCCTGCTCGGCTATATAAGTTTTCTTACAGCGGGACCGAAAGAGGTGCGCGCATGGACGATAGTCAAAGGCACGAAAGCGCCGCAGGCGGCCGGGAAAATCCACTCCGATATGGAGCGCGGCTTTATTCGCGCCGAGGTTATTTCGTTTGACGACCTTATGGCGTGCGGCTCGATGGCGGCGGCAAAAGAAAAAGGTCTTATCAGAAGCGAAGGAAAAGACTACGTATTCAAAGACGGCGATATTGTCGTTATAAGATTCAACGTGTGAGGTAAATATGCTGAAAATCGGTTATCACGTTTCGTCATCGGGCGGTTTTGTTTCAATGGCAAAGCAGGCGCTTGACGCGAAAGGCAACACGTTTGCGTTTTTCACGCGAAATCCGCGCGGCGGAGCGGCGAAAACAATAGATGAGGGCGACGTTGCCGCCTTTCACAAAATCGCCGCCGAAAACGGTTTTTACAAGCTTGTGGCGCACTCGCCGTACACACTTAACCCCTGCTCGCACGACGAGCATTTGAGAGAATACGCACGCGACACGTTTGCAGACGACCTTTTACGCATGGAATACGTGCCGAACAATTACTACAATTTCCACCCCGGCGCTCATACGGGACAGGGGGTTGACGTCGGCATCGAGCAAATATCGGATATGCTGAACTCCGTGCTGAAAGAAGAACAGACGACGACGGTACTGCTTGAAACAATGGCGGGCAAAGGGAGCGAAGTCGGCTCGCGTTTTGAGGAGCTGCGCGCGATAATCGACAAAGTGGAGCTTTCGTCGCACGTCGGCGTTTGCCTTGATACTTGCCACGTCTGGGACGGCGGGTACGACATTGTAAACGACCTTGACGGCGTACTCACACATTTTGATAGCGTTATCGGTCTCGACAGGCTCAAAGCAATACACCTTAACGACAGCTTGAACCCACTCGGCGCGCACAAGGACAGGCACGCAAA
Source organism: Clostridia bacterium (assembly GCA_017447775.1). GTDB lineage: Bacteria > Bacillota > Clostridia > Oscillospirales > CAG-272 > RGIG6816. The sequence continues at coordinate 20,165 of JAFSMU010000005.1, forward strand.
AATAGGCGAGGGGCATATCGGCTTTGAGGCAATTTGCCGTGTGATAAATCACCCCGCCCTGAAAGAGCTTCCCTTCATTCTCGAAACGCCGAACGACGAGGCCGGATACGCAAGAGAAATAGCAATGCTGAAAGCGGCGTATAAAGAGTAAATTTTATTTACCATATCAAAAACATCCGATGAGCACTACCTCATCGGATGTTTTGCGTTATTATTTCGGAATCAAAAAATCGTTCTTGAAATTTTACCTTTTCATAAATCTCATCTTTTGTAAAAGACATATTTTCAGGCGCAACAACCCATTTTTCTTCAACGTCGTCAAATCGATGTATTATCGCTATCACCTTGCCGTAAAATTCGGAAATCGGGACATTTACGCCCATAATATACGCATCCTGCCACTCTCCGTCCGGCGCGGGGATTCCTTCAATGTATCCGTAATTTATCGGATAGATCATGTCGCAATGATCCGGATGCGCGCTGCCGAGCGGTCTGTCGACCGTGACTTTCACCATATCGCCTATCATATCTCACCCGAAATCAAATACCGCTCTGTCGCCGTCAAGCTTTAATGCGGCGTCGAACAGCTTACCGTTTTTTGACGTAAAGCCCTCGATCTTCGACGTTTTCCCCGTTTCAAGCAGAAGCTTTGCGTTTGAGGGCGATATCACGCGTCCGCAAATGACGCCGCCTATTTTGAATTTGCAGCCGTTTTCCTTGTATCCGGTGCAAGCGTAGCCGTAGCGCGAGCGGATAACGTTATTGCCGCAAAGCGGGCATTTGCCGACGATATCGCCGTAAAAGCCCATGTCGGTGTCCTTTTCGGGCGGCATTTCTTTGCGGGAAAACACCTCTGATATTTCCTCTTTTGCAAGATTTACGCTGTCCTGAACGGTCATTTCGCCGTGGAAAACCTTTTTCAGCGCCTTGCCCATTTCGCTCGTCTTGTATTTGTCCATCGAAATATTCATTCTGCCAAGCGATTCGATAAGGTATTCCCCGTCGGGCAATATCGAGTAAACGTCCTTTTTAAGCTCGATATACTTGCTTTTTCGCGCGTTGTTGATTATCCCCGTGCGCGTCGCCTCGGTGCCGAGTTCAAGCCCCTCGAACATCGCGCGGTATTCTTCGGCGTCATCTTCGTTTTCGGCGTTTGCCTTTTCCTCCCTGAACGGATTTTTCAAGTAATTGTTCAGCGTTTCTATCGTGTAATGGCGCGGCGCCGACGTTTCTTTTTCGACAGGCTCAAAATTCACGTTTACGACGTCACCCACGTCAAGCATCGGCAAAATTTTGTCTTTTTGCGTAAAATCGTCGTATTTCGTCCAGCCTTTTTCGATGATAACCGTGCCTTTTAGCGTAAATTCTTCAAGGCCGCCGAGGTCGATGACGATCTCGCTCTTTTCAGCGATGCACTCCTCCGCGCAGAAAACGGCGACAAATCGGCGAAGTATCGCCGAATATACCTTGAATTCGTTTTCGGAAAGCGCCGTTTTTTGCGGGATCTTATACGTCGGTGTGAGAGCCGAGTGCGATTCGATTTTTGAGTCGTCAAAAATCTGCTTTCCGTCCTTGAACGTTACGGGGTATCCGATCTTTTTTATGTTTTGAAGTATAGATTTTACCTTGTCTTTTTCCGCTTCCGCAAGATATTCGGAGTTCGTTCTCGGGTACGTCACGTACCCCGATTCATAGAGCTTTTGAACGATGTCAAGGCTTTCGTCCATCGGCATTTTATATTTTTTTCCGAGGAAGTTTTGCAGTTTTGAGAGCGAAAACAGCTTTCCGGCGTTTATCTTTTCCCTTTTTTTCTTTTTGTCCTTTACCGTCGCTGTGCAAAGATTGTACTTTTCGCACAGTGCCTCCGCTTTATTTTTGTCCTTTTTGTCGAATTTCTGCTTTGACGTAAGCTCAACGATCTCACCGCCCGTTTCCGCTTTGCTTACAATGGCATAGTAAATATCGGGCGTGAAGTTTTTGATCGACATATCGCGGTCGTAAATCGCTTTTACTATAGGAATAATTACGCGCCCGACCCGAAGAAGCACGCCGGTACGCAAAGTTGCGTAGCGCGTAAGATTCACGCCGTACAGCCAGTCTATGAACGTGCGCGCAAAACCTTCGTTTGCAAGGTTTTGATATTCGTCCTCATCCTTCATCGTGCGCAAGGCTTCGGCAACAGTTTCGGGCGTTTGATCGGGCAGCCAAAGGCGCAACAGCTTCTTTCCCGAAACGCCTGCGTTTTCAATGCAAAGGCGCACGATTATCTCTCCCTCGCGGTCTGAGTCGCCCGCGTTTACGATAGTGTCGACGTCGGCGCGGTTTGAAAGCGTCTTTATAAGCTCAAACTGGCGGCGGACGCCGTCGTCTGTCTTTTTCGTATTTTCATCAAGGCGCAGCTTGAATTTGAACTTTTCGGGAAAGCACGGAAGATTATCGAGCGTCCACTTGACTTTTTCGCCCGAAATGCCGCTGTAATCCTCAATATCGCAAAGCGAAAAAAGGTGGCCGAATGCCCACGTCACGATATAGCCGCATCCCTCAAAATACCCGTTTTTTCTTTCGAGTTTTCCGATTCCCGCAACGATATTCCGCGCGAGCGACGGCTTTTCGGCAATAACGAGGATCATTTTGCCACCTCCTTTTTATTTATTTGTTTTTTTGATCTTGATCGGCTGGATCTCGCCGTCCTTGGGCAATCGTTTGACCGCAATTACATATAGCACAAGCGTGCCTATCAGCGTGATCGCCCAAGATATCGGGTATGACATATACAGCATTTCAAGCGTTTTGTTCGCCTCAAAAACCGTATAAACCCATATAATTCTGATGCCGCATATTCCGAAAATCGAAATGATCATCGGAGATAGCGAGTACCCGAGTCCGCGCAGTTGACCGACAACGGTATTTTCAAGCCCGAGTATGAGATGCGGCAAAAGCACGATAAGCATTCGCGTCATACCGTAACTTATGGCGCTTTCCTCCCCCGGAAGATATATCCCGAGCAGCGGGCGACCGAATATGTAAGCCGCGCCGGATAGCAAAATGCTTGTGATCGCCGTCATGGCCATGCTTATCCAGAACACTTTGCGCGTTCTCTTATACTGACGTGCGCCGTAGTTTTGCCCCGTAAACGTGATCGCGGCGTGATAGAACGCGTTTTCCGCAACGTAAACAAACCCCTCGATATTTCCCGCCGCCGTGTTGCCCGACATTACGATATCTCCAAACGAGTTCATCGACGATTGGATAATTACGTTCGATATCGAGAAAAGCGAGCCTTGTATTCCCGCGGGAAGTCCGACGACGGCTATCATTTTAAGCTCTTCCTTATAGATTTTAAGCTTTTTGAAAAACAGCTTGCACGGCCCGTCGCTCTTCATCAGGCAAAGCGTTACGAGCGCCGCCGATATCGCCTGCGAAACAAGCGTTGCGAGCGCCACGCCGTCGACGTCCATGTGGAAGAAATATACGAATACAAAGTTAAGTATGATGTTGACAATGCCCGCAACGGTAAGAAAATAAAGCGGGCGCTTTGTATCCCCCATGGCGCGCAGAACGGCGCTTCCGAAGTTATACAGCATATTCACCGGAGCGCCGATGAAGTAAATCCTCATATAAGAAACCGCCATATTCAAAACGTCCCCGTCCTCGGGGGTATTCATCCACGTAAGTAACTGCCGCGCGGAAATAAAGCCGAATAATCCGACGATAACGCCCGATATCAGCGACAGAGCTATCGACGTGTGCGTCGCGCGGTGCGCTCCCTCCGCGTCCTCGGCGCCGAGATACCTTGCCACGACGACCGACGAGCCGACAGACAAACCGATGACAACGTTGATAATGAGGTTGATTATCGCGCTTGTCGCTCCGACGGCGGCGATAGCTTTTTGCCCGTTTGACGCAAATTGGCCGACGATTATGAGGTCGGCAGCGTTGTAAAGCAGCTGAAGCGATCCCGACGCGATAAGCGGCAAAGCAAACATAATGATTTTGCCGACGAGCGGCCCTTTTGTCATTTCGATTTCGTTTCTTTTTTTCATAAATTGACCTTATAAATGAATTTATATGTCAAGACTTGAATTGACTGTAATTTATCATATTGAAAAAACCCGCATGATCGGCGGGTTTTCATTGTGGGGTGGGTAATCGGACTCGAACCGACGGCCTCCAGGGCCACAACCTGGCGCTCTAACCAACTGGGCTATACCCACCGTATTAAAATATGATGGTGGGGGCGGAGGGAATCGAACCCCCGACCTTCTGCACGTCAAGCAGACACTCTAACCAGCTGAGCTACGCCTCCAAAATAATTGGCGTGCCTTGGGGGATTCGAACCCTCGACCTACTGCTTAGAAGGCAGTTGCTCTATCCTGCTGAGCTAAAGGCACACATGGAGCGGATGATGGGAATCGAACCCACACAACCAGCTTGGAAGGCTGGAGTTCTACCACTGAACTACACCCGCATAGGCGCTTTTTTTCAAAGCGCTAATATATATTATCACAATACCACTGCTTTGTCAACAGTTTTTTTGAATTTTTTGCCGCTTGACCAAAACTTAATTTTCATTCAAGAGCGCCGTATTCCACTATTTTTTTCAGTATTTCGGCGTGCGCCGCCTGCGATAAAGTTTCTTTTTCCGTCTTTGATTTTGACGAATAATACGGCACTGTTTTGATCACGATCAGCGACTCCGACGGTATTGCGGACATACCCGGAAGCTCTTTTATTTTGAGCGAATCATACTTTATCGCAAAATCGTCATACTTCATCTCAACAGGGACTTCGCCGACGGTGCTTTCAAGCGTTACGAACATACCGCTTCCCTTGTAGCTTTCGTAAAGCACGGGATCGATGAAAAAGATATAGTAATTCTGATACAGTGCCGAGCGCATAAACGACGTTACGTTTGAATTGAGATATCCCGCCGCAGAATCGCTTTGGTCTGCAATAAACGTTTCGCGCGAGAATAAAACGTTCTTTTCGCCGTTTTTATCAACATCGTCGCAAAATCTTGTAAGCGTTGAAACAATGTCGTTATATTCCGTTCTTTCTATACCGCCGCCGCGACCGATAAGCATAAACGCCGCGTCATAGTTTTTGCGCGTAAACGTCTGCACCGTCAAAATTATAGCAACGGTAACGAAAAACACGACGATTATCGTTACCCATTTATGATGATACCAAAAATTTTCAAACCATTTTCGCATGATCTCACCGCCGTTTTTTTCTTTGATTATATCACCTTTCGGTGTTTTTTTCAACAGTATCGGGTGTAAATTTTATTTGAATAAAAAATCGGAGGGCTTGCGCCCTCCGAAATCTCTTGCATTTCAGATATAAATCTTTGAAACGATGAACACGGGCAGCATCCAGAACATCTGGTAAAGTCCCGGATACAGCGACGAAACGCTGCCGACCGTTGCCAAAAGCACGCCCGCCGCAACAGCGCCGATCAGCAGTGCCGCGATCTTTACAAAACGGTTCGTCTTTCTGATATTCATAATCTTGTCGCAAAGAAGGAGAGTTTTGATAAGTCCTTTACGCGATCCCGTCGAAACGATAGAGCCGACGCTTGTCGATATCGTTTCCTGCTTTTCGTCGGCAGGCTGACCTTTGATGATCCTTACGGGGTACTCTTCAGGATCGATCTTATTCTTATAAAGAATATCGTTTTCGATGCACGGATCCGACGAGCGGATAGAAACGCAGATGCCTTCGCGCGCAAGATGACGAACAATGTAAAGGAAGTCGGACGAAACGTTGTACTGAATGTAGAACTTCGCAACAACGACCTCGTCGCACGCAAGGTAAAGGATGCGCTTATTCGTCTGACCTTCATAATCCTCGTCGCCGGCTTCGTAAAGCGTTTCAAAGCACTGGCTCTCCATGTATGAGGGCTGTCCGATGACGATGTGGCGCCCGTCTACAAACGCGTCGATCCCGGAATCGGTGATCTCTTTTATCTCAACGTCGTCAGAGTTGAGCGAATCGAGCGTCGCCTGTTTGAATACTGTCGCAAGCGGGCCGCCGATCCGAGAGAATACGCTTGACGCATAGTAGATCACGTTTTCGATGTGATAGTTTTCAAATACCTTTACGCTCTTTATCTTTATTCTCTCGGGCGGGAACGCGTCGCTGTCCGAGAAAGCGATGACGGATATCTTGTCGTTGGATTCAGGCGTTGTTTCGCCGACGATAGCCGAGCTATATGAATATGCGCGCTGCGAGCCGAGGTACATCGGGTATGCGTAAGATATAAGCGCGATGACCGGGGCGCAGAACCAGTATGCCATAAAGCCGTGAGAAACACTGACAAACGCGCTGTTTTTCAGCACCGTTGCAGAAACGACGGACGCTACTATCGCAAGAATGAACGACAGGGGAATGAGGTAAGCAAGCACTTTTGCACCGGTTCCGACCTCATTTTTCTTTTTGAAGAAATCGGATACGAAATCGGTTTCCTCAATTTTATAAACGTCAGAATAATCGCCCATGTACTCGCCGAATTCTTTTTCCTCGGCGTATCTGTCAACACGGTTGAGCTTTGCGAGAACGCTCTTCGGTTCAGATGCAGAAACGATCTTGAACGAGTAAACGTCGCGGCGAAGAGAGAGGAAGTCGAATACCAGGCTGAAGAACGCGCAGACTGCAAAGGCAAAGTTATAAAGCACGATCGTGTCGCTTCCGAGAATAGCGGAAACAAACGCAACAAGCGTTACGATGATCGAAACTATAAACGAAAACAGCGTAACCGTGTTGCCGTTAAATTTGCCTTTAAAAAGCAGTTGAGCGGATTTTACCATCTGGCCGAATACAAGCGCGCCGCAAGCGATAAGCAGGCACAGGTCGATTGTAACGCTTACTATCTGGTTGCCGCCAAAGATATCAAAGCTCTTTATAAGCTGCGGGAGCGACTCAAATACGACAAGCAGAAGCGCAAACAGCCCTGCGATGACCATTTTGATTTTGAGTCCGAGATATTTCTCTCTGAACGCCGCAAAAATGTCTTTCTTCTGCGAGGGTTCGGTGTATTCGTAAGACGGCGCTTCGCTTTCTTCCGTTTCATCCTTAATTATATCAGCGCCGGACGCGACGTCAACGTCGCCCGTCGTGTCAAGCCCATCGAGCGTGTCCACCTCGTCGGTGCTTGAGAATGAATACTCATCGAAGATTTTTTTGGAATCGTCCTTTTCGGCGCCTTTTTTGGGATCAAGCCCGAATGCGCGCATCATTGCGGTATCGGTCGTATCCTTGGTGTCGGAAGCCGTATCGCTGCCGTTATCGGTGTCAAGATCCTGCTTTACTTCATCCGTATCTGGCATATTGAAGAATACCTCCTCTCCTTCATCGCTGTCCGATGATGTATCATCAAACTCCGGAACAAGTCCGTTTGTCTGATCCTGTATTTCAAATTCTTCGGAGGGGCGGAACGATTCTATCGTATCCTGCCCTGCCATTCTGTCGGCAAAAACGTTTGTGTCCTGTCTGTCGTCGACCGTATTGTCGTTTTTGGGAATACTGTCAAATTCCTTTGCATCAAAGGTTGACGTTTCGGCAGGCGCTGTTTCAGGCTCCGGCTCGGATTCTGCTTGTTCAACAAATTCAGAATCGTTTGTCGGCTCATCGTAAACTTCTTCAACGGCTTCCTGTTCAGGCTCGACCTCTTCATCAGAAGGCTCGTCTGCGGGTTCGGCCTCGACGCCGTCAACATTTTCAAATGCGACCTCTTGCCCGGGTTCGTCATAAGCCGGAGTTTCCACCGTTTCCTCTTGAACATCTTTCGCGCTTTCAAGCTCTTCCATGGCGTCAGCTTCCTGCTCTTCTTGCCCGAGTTCAACAGGTTCGCTTTCCACGACCGCTATGTCCTGCGTTTCGTCAAAGCTTTCGTCGTTTTCGGGAGCGGGCGTTTCGTCCGTTTCCTTTTCGTCGGCGCCGTATTTGTTGAAGATCCTGTCAAATTCTTTGGTTGAAAGGCGCTCGTTGCCGGCGTCCTCTTCCGCGGGAATGTCGCTGAGCGTATCAGCCATTTTTTTCTCCCTGTCTACGTTCTCCGCGTCATACTGGCTCGAAAGCTTTTTGAGCAGATCGCGTGCGGCGGATTCGACGTCGCTGTACGATTTTTTGTTCTTGTCGTTTTTTGCCATCATGTACCTCCGTGCTTTTTTCAGTTTCAAATGTATAGGTAAATTTTATTTACGTTGTTTTTTGCGGCTTCTCAACGCCTCGAAAAGCATTACCGCGCCGGCTGTTGAAACGTTAAGCGAATTTACTTTGCCCATCATAGGGATCGATACGGTAAAATCGCATTTTTCTCTTACAAGACGCGATATTCCCGAGCCTTCGTTGCCAAGCACTATCGCCGCCGGGCAGTCGAAATCCGTATCAAACACGCTTTCCCCGTCCATATCGGCGGCAAACGTCCACACGCCAAGCTCTTTCAGCTCGTCAATAGCGGCGGCAATGTTCGTTACCTTTGCAACGGGAACGTGTTCCGCAGCCCCGGCCGATGCCTTGAATACGGTCTGCCCCATCGGAGCGCCGTGTCGCTTTCCGACGATTATGCCGTGCGCGCCCGCGCCGTCAACGCACCTGATCACAGCTCCGACATTATGCGGATCCTCGACGCCGTCAAGCACGACGATAAGCGGTTTTTCGCCTTTGTCGCGTGCAATATTCACTATATCGGCAACACTTACAAATTCTTTCATCGCGGCTATCGCGGCGACGCCCTGATGCACTCCGCCGTGAGCCATTTCGTCAAGGCGTGATTTGTCGATCTCGCTTATGGGTATCTTTTTTTCGCGCGCCATTGCGTATATTTTTGAAAGAGAGCCTTCTCTTTCGCCGCGCTTTATGTAGATTTTTTCAATATCCCGGTCGCTTGATAGAAGTTCAAGCACGGGATTTCGTCCAAAGATAGCACCCGTATCGTTTCCTCTGATTTGTTCTTTCATTTATTCAGCCATTTGACAAACGCGTCAGTTCTGATTATCCCCAGAAGAGCCGAGTTGTCGCTTCCCTCAAATGATATTTTGTATAAACCGTTATCTTTTACCGTTTTTATTTCGATTTGCGCTTGAGATAATAGCATAGCAGTGTTTTTTTCAAGGACCGACGCCACAATATCAGCCCTTATCGACGACGATACCTTTTCTTCGCTCTCGACAAGTGACATAAGCCTGCCGATATCGAGATAACTCACCTTTCCCGAAACGGTACGCGTTTCTTGCGAGAAAGCCGCGCCATCGTCTTTTTCAGCGACGTCGGCAGTAAACGAAAAATGCAAGTACACGTCTTTAAGCAAATTTAACGTCTTTGCGTCGCCGTCTTCAAGAGGATCGACAATGCTCTGCACACGATCGCCAACGGCAGACTTTGCCATGGCTGACGTATTCAGTGTTCTGAGCGCCGCGAAAAAATCCAAAACCGAATCGCCTGACGCACCCTGCCCGCAAGAGCAAAACGCGAAAATGCACAATATCACCGACAGCGCAAAGCAAATACATTTACGCACGCCCGTCATCGCCGATACCGCCTTTCATTTTGATAAAAATATACAAATACATTGTATCATATTTTTTTTCATTTGTATATACTTTTTTTGATTTTTTTGTATGAAAAATAAAAAATGCCGACGCATAATCGGCATTTATGAAAGGTAAATTTAATTTACCTCAATCGTCTGTATGGTTTCAAGCCCCGTGACGTACTGCGGTGTCTTCTCCGTCAGCATACCGTCGTAGTCCCAATGAAAGTGTCCGGTGAAAATAGCCTTTATGAGCGGCTGATCTTTTATATATTCGGTCACCTCTTGCGTTATTTTGTCCGGCTTTTGCTGACGGACGCGATAATCGGAGCAACCCGCAAGCGCCTTATCCGGCGGGCACGTGAGATACGGCGCCTCCGCGCCCTTATCCTTCATGTTGTAAAGGCAAAGTTTTTCTTCATAAAGCGCGCAGTGCATAAACAAAATTATAGGAAATCCGCGCCGGACCTCATTTTTCAGCGCATCGAACTGAGCCTTGTCAAATCTGTAATATGAATCGTCGATACCGACGATATTCACCCCGTTTATAACGCGGCTTGCAAAACGTATATCGTTATGAAAACACGCCTGAACGCGAGCAAGACTCTTGTTTCTGTACGCCTCATCCTCAAACGCCTCTCCGACGTAAAGACTGAATTCGTGATTTCCCGCAACGAAAAAAACGTCGTTTTCGTCGATGAATTTCTTTGCATATTCAAGGTTTTTGCGAGATACGAAGTCAATTATATCTCCGGTGTGAATTATCGGCGCGCCGAGTTTTTTTGACTCTTTTGATATTTCATCAAGAGCCGCCATACCGTCGGGAAAAATGCGGGAACGCTTTTCCCCAAGGCGAACTTTCCTTTCGCCATCGCGCCCGTCGGCCAGTGTCAGGTGCGTGTCGGAAACGTGAAGAAGAGTAAACGGTTTTTCCGCTCCCACGCTGATTTTCGTTGTAATGTGATTCATTTTACCCTCCTGCCGCATCAATCGTTTCGGCAGAGGTAAATTTGATTTACCTCTGCCGAAATAACGGTAAATGAACGTAAATTTTACTTGTAACTGTTCGGCATTATCTGCTTTTTTGCGTCTTTTTTCAACTCCTCGTAATCGAGGAAGAAATTGTTTGAAAGGATCGTATCAATTCCCATATCGAGATACTCGCGTACTTCTTCGGGCGTGTCAGTCCAGAAAACGTTGCAGATTATTCCGTGCTTTTTTGCAAGATCAACCGTTTCTTGATTGAAATACGGTCTGAAAAGCTGTATTTTTTCAGCGCCGATGGCTATTGCGCGCTTTGGCATCGAGAGCGGATCTTTGTTGCCGTCCCAGCCGACGCAGCGATGAATATCGGGCGCGATCTCGTGAAATTCGCGGTGGCATTTGTCTGATACTGTCATCGTATAGCAGTGATGCTCGCAGTCGTACTGATGAAGCAGTCCGGCTATTTTTTCATATTGCGGATCGGGGGCGTTTCCTTTTTTATACACGTCCTCGTCCCAGATCTTTACGTGGATATTCATTATCGTCGTGCAGGCGAATTTTTTGAGTATTTCCTCAAATTTCACGATATGAAGTCCTTTGAGTGCGGGGGAATACTTGCTACCGAAATCGAATTTCAGCAGTTCTTCGTACGTATAGTCGCCGACGTATCCCTTGCCGTCCGATACGCGATCAAGAACGGAATCGTGGATGGACACAAGCTCGCCGTCCTTTGTCGACCAGATATCGAATTCGATTTCATCCGCTCCGAGAGCGACTGCCGCGCCGAATGCGGGCAGGCTGTTTTCGGGCGCAAGCGCGTGGAAACCGCGGTGCGCGCAGATTCGCGGATACGGCAAGAACGTATCATTCGGTATCATCATACTGCCGCCGTTGCGGTAAAGCCACGGACGACGCCCCTCGTCGATGTACTCGTAGTGCGATTTCGGCTTGCCTTTGAATCCGGCGGGTTTGTAGTATTTTTCGTGCGGATCGAATTCGCAAGTTGCAAGGCCGACCTCGCTTTTCATATCGACAAGCATCTCGCCCTTTGGCGAAACGATCATAGAGCATCCGCAGATCTTCGAGTCCTCGCCCAGCGAAACGGACGAGCGGACAAGGTATGCGTTTGTATTGTACGACAAAAATCTGCCGATGACGTCAAGCGCGTTGTGCGTGTCCGTGCGCTGATGCGAGCATCCGATGATTACGTCGACGTTCTGACGTGCAAGAGAAGCAAATCCCTCGTACATATAAAAATCATAGCACGTCATAAATCCGTACCGCACGCCTTCAATCTCAACGGTGTACGGCTTTTCGTATTCGTAGCTGTAAGAGCAGTCCATACCGTTGCCGCCGTACTCCGCCGTCTTGACCTCGGAGGGCGCGGGGTGAGCCTTGAAATATTTCCCGATCTCATTTCCCTCTCTGTCAAACGCGTACGTCGTGTTGCGCCAGCCAAGCTCCGTTTTGAAGCCAAAATTGGCAAAAACTATGGCATTGCAGCGGCGCGCCGTTTCAACGGCTTTTTTATAGACCGCGTCGTTGTATTTTTCAATTGACGCGTTGAATTGCTCGGCATTATCGGTATTTGCCGGGATGTCGCAATATTCGGGCAGGACTATCACGTCCATTGTGCTGTCGCACTTGTCGACAAGTGCCATCATTTCACGATAGCACTTGTCGATGTCCGCACTGTTAAATGAATAATACGGTTGAACAATACAAAACTTCATTTTTTCACCTTATTTTTTTGGTATGTAAATTCTGAAATTCTGATTAAATTCATCAAACGTTACCGACTTGCCGTTTGTAGGCGAGGACGTTGTCGCGTTGCTGAAATTGAATCCGCGGATGTTGTATCCCTTCCACCAGTTTGCGTCGACGTTGACTGTTTTTGTCGTAACGTTTCCGGGGCGAGGGAGCGTATTTGTCGAATTTTCACGCTGCCATCCTTCGGGACGGTACTGGTATCCGCTGCCGATGTAGATAACGGAGCCTATCGGAAGATCATCTTTTGTGAAGTAACGCGTTGCTATATAATAGCTGTTGGCATTGATCGTAAGACCGTATTTTGCCGTTGACTGATAGAAAGCACCGACCGTTACGCCTTCCGAAAGATCGATTCTGACATATTTATCCGGGTCCTTGCCTGCGGCTTTGAGTATCGCCTTGTCTGAGTCGTCAAGCTCCTCTGTCTTGATTTCAAGCGCCGGTTTTTCCGTAACGGTTGACGGTGTAACTGCAAACGGCTCGCTCTGAGCGCCCTTTACCGCTTCAACGATCGCAGGAAGCGCGATAAGCGACGGCGTGGAGTTTGTGTACTTGACTGTGGCAACGTCAACTCCGCCAAGCACTGCCGCCCAAGTCATCGCCGCGGCATAACGGCCTACGTCCTCGGAAAGATGATATCCGTCGCGTGTGAGCTTGTCGCCAAGATACGATGTGCGAAGATTTTGAATTGTGGTTCCGCAAGGAATGGCGCCGGCGATATTCGGATTTGAAAGAACAGTATCCTTTACCGTCGAAACGATAGCTTCGTACATCTTATTCTGATTCTGCGAGTAGTTTATATAGCCGGAATGCGTGCTGTCAGACTGATATGCCCACGTCATGTGCCAATAGATTTTTGCGCTCGGTACTGTTGACGCAACGTAATCGACAATATTATTCAGATTGCCAAACGTTGACGGCATACCTGAGTTCTGGCTAACCTGCTGGATCGTTACATAGTCCCATTCCTCAGTTTTGATAACGTCCTCAACGCTCATAGAACCGTAAGTTTTCCAAGTTCCCTCGGTGTTGAGATAGTAGGTGTAGAGCTTCGACTCGTTTACAATATTCGACCAATGCTGATCGAGAGAGCAGCCGCCGATATAAAGGTTTCCGAGAACGATGTTCTCATACCCGCCGTCTTTGAGTATCGGGAACAGGTATTCCATAGCGTCAACGGAAAAGCTGTTGCCGATGGCAAGTATTTTTATGTCCGTTTTCGGCTCTTCGATATGCGGTTCCTCGGTAGTTGTCTGCTCTGTTGTCGGTTCCTCTGTGGGAGCTGCGGTCGGTTCTGCCGTCGGCTCTTCGGTTGGCGCCGCCGTCGGCGCTTCCGTAGGTTGCTCCGTCGGCGCGGCTGTCTGAGCCGTTGTCGGCTCGGTAGATTCCGGGGTGTTTGTCGGCGTTACGCTGCTGCCGCAGGCGCAAAGCACGAATACAAGCGCAAGAATAACAGATATGATCGAAATGTATTTTTTCATTGTTGCTGCCTTTCTTTATGCCCAAGGATTTTTTGATTTTGGTTCACGAATGCCGACAAGGACAAACTGATCCCAAAGGTACCATTTGCCGTCGCCGCCAAGGCGAAGAACGATCTGTCTCGGGCTGTCAGCACCGCCTGAGGTGAGATTTACCTTTGCATAGCCTTCATTCTGATACGTGTACGGATCTGTAAATATGCGAACTGTGTACGGCTGTGACGGGGTGTAGTCGTTCTCCGGTACTGCACCGTTGAAGTATGAGAACGGAATGTAGTACTTTTCGTCGGAGAATCTTTCGTTAAGGAACTGTTTGTCGTAGGTTGAAAGCTCGCCGCGCGGGCCGCGAAGGAAGTTAAGCATCTCCGCGCCGATGTTTTTGTCAGCCGCGTAAACGCAAAGTGCGCAAAGCGCAAGCGCCGCCGTGCTGAATGGTGAATCAAGAGCGGCTTCGGGGAGAGATTTCATTTCCGCAAGGCTCTCCGGAAGCGCGGAAAACGTAATAACGGCTTCTTTTTGGCTCTTGTCAAACGATGAAGGCGCCGACGTTGCCTGTGATGCTTTGTTTTTAAGTTTATCAAAAATGCTCATGGGGTTCCTCCTGTATTTTATTTTGTTTAACTATAATATAACATCTTTTCTTTTCAATTGCAAGGGCTTTTTCCATACCGCTTGAAAATAATGTATTTTTTTCTCCATTTTCAAAAAAGCACTTGACAAACGCTCTCGCTCGTGGTAAAATACTTCATTGTCAGCGAGGGCCTTTAGCTCAGTTGGTTAGAGCAACCGGCTCATAACCGGTCGGTCTGGGGTTCGAGTCCCTAAAGGCCCACCAATAGATCGGCGATCATCGCCGAATATTTTAGGGGTATAGCTCAGCTGGTAGAGTACCGGTCTCCAAAACCGTGGGTCGTGAGTTCGAATCTTTCTGCCCCTGCCAAAAACCACTTCAAAACGAAGTGGTTTTTATTTTATTTAAGCGGACTGTTGACAGAAGCTGAGATACAATGTATAATTTTCTCGGAGGGACGAAATATGAACACATCATCAATTTTAATTCACCCCGAGGAGCTAACGAAAAAATGGATCGAGCGCACAAAGGCGCTTGGATATGACGCGCTCGCGCTTCATCCGCGCGGCGGCAAGCGAGCGCCGGAAACACTTAAAGAAATGCTCGATTGGCTCAAAACACCGGAGTACCGCTCGCTTATCGACTATGCAAAAAGCATCGGGCTTGAGATCGAATATGAATTTCACGCGATGGGGTATCTGCTCCCGCGCGAGCTGTTCCCTTCGCATCCCGAATATTTCAGAATGAATGATGACGGAGAGCGCACGCCCGACTCGAACTTTTGCATATCAAACGCCGACGCGATGAACATAGTCAAAGAAAACGCGAAAAAGCTCGCTTCGTCGCTTTACGGCTCAACGCATAATTTTTATTTTTGGGCGGACGACATACGCGGCGCAACGTGCAAATGCGAAAAATGCCGAAAGCTATCGCCGTCGGACAATAATCTTATCATAATGAACGAAATGCTCGCGTCCGTGAAAGAGGAAATACCCGACGCGAAAATGGCGTATCTTGCGTATCAGGACACGCTCGACGCGCCGACAAGCGTCAAGCCTTTGGGCGGCATTTTTCTCGAATACGCTCCGATCGACCGCGATATGACGCGCCCGTACTCAGGGCAAGGCGAAAATATCGCGCCGTCGATAGAAAAAATCATATCGTTTTTCGGCAAGAGCGGCTCAAAGGTGCTTGAATACTGGATGGACAACTCAATGTTCTCAAACTGGCAAAAGCCGCCGAAAAAATACGAGCCGCGGCGCGACGTTATCGCCGCAGACCTTGAATTTTACCGCTCGCTCGGATTTGAGCGCGTGTCGTCGTTCGCGTGCTTTCTTGGCGACGATTATGAGGCGCTTTACGGCGAGCCGGAGATAGTGGAATTAAAATAACGCAAAACCGTCCCGTGCACGGGACGGTTTTGTATTAAAGCAACGGTTTTCCTCTGCCGATATTGTAATAGCACCAAGAGTTCGGCACCTGTATCAGATTGTGAGCGAATATCAAGAGATAAACGAACTGCGTTGCAGTTGTTCCTATGTTGTATATTTCTTCCTCGGCGTCGTCAATTTCAAGCGTTTGAGAGCGCAATATGCCGTATTTTTTCATTCGACTTAGTATTACGCCGGCGCGTTCCGTCGCTATTCCGAGTCCTTTTACAAGCAGATTTTTTGTAAAAGATTTGTTCTGATCTCCTCGTTTTAAAATATAAACTATAGAATCAAATATATCCTTTTGCGAAAGGTCGGAAAACAACGCCGTGTAGTCGATCCCGTCGGCAAAAAGCGCTGTTTTTTTATCTTCGATCTCCGGCACAGCAATAAAATATCGTATTCTTTTGCCGATTCCCATATCGGTCAAACCGTTATCGGTGATCATCGAAGAAAAAATCTCTTCATGCGCCTCAATATTCGCCTCCTGCTTTTTGAAATCGAGAGTTCCCGGTTCTCCGAAGAGGCCGCATTCGATCATACTACATATTTCAAACGCTTTTTCCACACGTTCTTCCCATTTTACAGACTGTATCGCCGTATTTATCACCTTTTCAAGTCCCGCGCCGCTCACCTCGTCGCGCCCGAAAAGCGTATCTGTCGAAACACCGAAAAAGTCCGCGATGGCGGGAATAAGCTCGATGTCTGGCGTGCCGCCGTTTTCCCATTTCGACACCGCTTGCGCAGAAATATTGAGCGCCTGTGCAAGTTCGTCTTGTTTTACGCCCTTTTCTTTTCTCAAATTCGCAATGTTCTGCCCTATTGTTTGTGTACCCATATTTACCTCCGAATTTTTTTGCCCGATCGACCTTGCGTAAATAGTATAGCACAAACAACAGTTGAGTGCAAGCGATGCAAAACTTATAAAAATCAACCGAAGTTTGATGAGAGTCAAAAACATCAAGCATCGGTTGTTTTTTTGATTATTTATTCTTCATTATCTCCATATATACGTTCCAGTCGAAACGAGAAAAGTAGTGATCGTACGCGCGGAGGTGATAGCAGACGTTTCCGTCCCTGAAATCGTCGCCGATTTCGGGCGCTCTGTCGGACGCAACAAGCCCTGTAAGACCGAGATTTTCCCACGCCTTCGACGCGGCGGCACAGCATAAAAATTGAGAGGGCGGATCAGCCCAGTAGTCCTCGGCGGCGGAGCCGACAAGCACGCGTCGCGGCGCAATCGTGGCAATAAGCATGTGCTGATCGAATGGTAGCGTTTCGACGCCCGCGTATTTTTTGTAGTTTTCGCAGAACCAGTACGGGAAATTCTTTGTGATATCTGCAATTTTCTCTCCGGCGGTGCCGGCGGCGAGAGCGCTGCCGCTGCATCCCGATTCGTTGTCGATGACGTATTTTATGCGCTCGTCGAGCATTCCCGTGACGAGCGCGGTCTTGCCGAGCCGCGAGTGTCCCGCCACAGCCGAGCGCGACAGGTCGAGCTTGTCCGCCTTTGTCATCGCGTAGTCCATCACGCGCATATTCGCCCAAGCCCACATCTGTATTTTGCCGGAGTCAGTCGGCGCGCGGTGCGCGGGATCAGGCGTTACAATGCCGGCAAGCCCGGTCGTAAAATCACCGTCGTCGCTTGTGATATCGGTGTAGCACAGCGAGAAAAGCGCAAAACCACTGTCAATTATTTCCTCGGCGGGCGTGTATTTGCTCGGAAGCAGATCTTCAAAATCGTTATGAATGATAAACGGGTATTTGCCGTCGGCCTTCGGTATTATCGCCCAGAACGGAAACGAAAACTCCTTGCCGCAAACAACGGTGTGCGCTATAACGCGCTGTTTCGGCGCTTTTCCCGCCGCAAATCGCTTTGCGGCAAAGTCGAGCGGAAGCTCCTCAAACCACACCTTTTCGGGCTCGGGGAGCGGCGTACCGTACTCCTCGCGGCAAAGAATATTTATGTATTCTTCCCTGACGCGAGAAAAAGTCGACGCGTCAAAATCGTCGATTTTCTTAACCGATCTTCTTGCAAGTTCTTCGCTTATCATTTTTGCCTCCTTATTTGTTTTCCTTCATTGACAATATTAGTTATATAGTGTATAATATAAAAAATGTGAATTATTTGGAGTAAATTATGAAAATGAGCGATATATTCGGCAAAGCCGTGTTTGTTACGTCAAGCGAGGCTTGCGTGTCGCCGTGCTTTTTCGGCAAGTTCAACGCAAAAAAGGACGCGAAAACTGAAATTGCGATATGCGGACTCGGCTTTTTCCGCCTTTTTATCAATGGCGTGCGTGCGTCAAGCGATGTTTTTGCACCGGTAACAAGCCATTATTTCAGCCGTGAAAACTGCTATTGCACGGTTCAATTCGGCGAAATAATGAAAAGCAGAATATATGCCATAAAATACGACATTTCTTCGCTCGTGCGCGACGGCGAAAACGAAATCGAAGTTTCGGTCGGTCCCGGCTGGTTCGCGGAGTTTTCAGATAAGTGCGTTCTTTGTTACAAGATCACAAGCGGCGACATTGAAACATACTCCGATACGAGCATAAAATGGAACGACTCGCCCATTACGGATTATAGCATACATCTCGGCGAAAAGCAAGACTATACAAAGCATAATTACGACAAAAACGGATTTTCGCACGACGGACTTAAAAACTGCGTTATCGCGGATATTTCGCAAACGGAATATTATCTGCAAGACTGCCCGAATGACAAAGTGATCCGCTCGCTTGTGCCGCAAAAGCTGTACGACGACGGCGAATATTCCGTATATGACATCGGCGAAAACATTTCGGGAACATACGTGTTCCGCGCACATGACACGGGCGCTAAAATATCCGTCAGCGTTTCGGAAGCGCTTGACGACGGAAAATTTGACGAAAAGCACTCGCACAAGCAAGCGGCGGAGTTCATCGCCGACGGCAAAGAGCGCGAGTATTCGCTGACGTTTACGTGGCAGGCGTTCAGGTACGTCAGGATAAGCTCAAAAGCCGAGCTTTTACGCGTTGACGTAATACACAGCGATATTGCCAAAACATCCGA
Organism: Clostridia bacterium; assembly: GCA_017447775.1. GTDB lineage: Bacteria > Bacillota > Clostridia > Oscillospirales > CAG-272 > RGIG6816. The sequence goes on from JAFSMU010000005.1 coordinate 38,987, forward strand.
TTTCAAATGCGAAAACGACGTTTTGAATTGGCTTTACGAAGCATACATCCGCACTCAGCTTTGTAATATGCACGCGGGCATACCGTCCGACTGCCCGCATATCGAGCGGCGAGGATACACCGGCGACGGTCAGCTGACGTGCGAAACCGTTATGCTGACAACCGACTCAAAAAAATTCTATCTCAAGTGGATGGAAGATATTTCAGACTGTCAGGATGTAAATTCCGGGCACGTTCAGTACACCGCCCCGTATTTCAGATGCGGAGGCGGCCCCGGCGGTTGGGGATGCGCGATAGCGGAAGTGCCGTACGTTTTTTATAAAATGTACGGTGATATCGAGCCGATGAAAAAATATTATCCGCAAATGATGCGCTATCTCGATTATCTTGAAGCGCACAGCGAAAACGACCTTGTCGTTTCAGATCAGCCGGGACTTTGGTGCCTTGGCGAGTGGTGCGTTCCGGGCGCAAAGCAGTTTTCGCACCCCGATATTCCCGCGCCGTTTGTAAACAATTATTTTTATATAAGAACGATAGACCGCATGACGGAACTTGCGGAAAAATGCGGCAGAGCCGACACGGTCGACGCTTTGTTAAAAACTCGCGAAAGGAAAGTCCGTGCGATAATCGATAATTATTTCAATGCTGAAACGGGCGATTTCTGCGGCAATGTAAACAGCGCAAACTCATTTGCACTCGATATCGGGCTTGGCGACGAAAGAACGTTTGAAAACCTTATAAATTCGGTTCGCACAAAGCCGCTCGACACGGGCATTTTCGGTACCGACCTTGTAACAAAGCTCCTCTTTGAGAGCGGATATTTTGACGACGCCATAGAGTTTCTCTCCCGCGAAAAATACCCGTCGTTTGGGTTTATGATGAGATCGGGCGCGACAACGCTATGGGAAGAATGGGGCAACCCGCGCTCTATGTCACACCCCATGTTCGGCGCCGTTGTAAAATACTTATTCTACGAAATTCTCGGCATAAAACGCTGCGGCGCAGGATGGGAAAACGTCGTGATCGCGCCGAAAACCAACACGACCACAGGCAGTGCGTCAGGCAAAATAACGACGGAATACGGAGAAATTTGCGTCGACGTTGACGCGCAAAAAAACGTCTGCCGAGTAAAAATCCCGAAAAAAATCTCCGCCAAAGTCGTCTTTGACGGAGAGATCGTAATTCAGAACTGATTTACGCTTCTTTTCTGCTCGATATAACCGTTATAACAGTTCCCGCGCCCATTATGATGGCCCAGACAAGTATCATTGCGCCGAAGTCGAACTGTTCCATAACGAAAGCGAAGAATAAGCTTGCAAGCGACGCGGCGATATACCCCGAACAGTCAAGGATGCCGTTTGCGCTTGACACTTTGCCGCTGTACGCAAGGCTCGGAACGTAAATGCTCCACACGGTAGTTGAAGCGATACCCGTTGCGGTAATGGCTATGGCGAACAAAACAAGGTTTGCTATCGGAGATGAGACAAATATCATCACGGCGTATAAAAGTGCGCCGAGGCCGAACATCGTGCCGACCATACGGACGGCGTTTTCCTTGAACAGCTTATAAAGGCCAAGTCCGACAAACGGGCTGCAAGTTTTTGCAAAAGTGAGTATTGACGCGATAATTCCCGAAACGTTTGCGTCAAATCCAAGGTGTTCCGTAATATACGTCGGCACCCAAAAAACTATCGACGTGCCGGATATTTCACCGATTAGCTCGATAAGCAGGAACGGAACAAAATATTTCAGCTTGAAAATGCCGACGATGTCAAACTTTTTGCGCTCGCCGCTCTTTTTCTCGAATTTGATTATTCCCCGCTTTTCAAGCAGCGTAAGGAGCAGAAAACTCGATACTGCCATAATAAAGGCGACGATGCCCGAAACGATGAACGCGGCGTTCCATTTCATCCAAAGCGCAAGAAGTCCCGCGATAAGCGGACCGACAAAAAAGACAAATGAAAAAATAACGCTGATGATCCTCGCGTAGTTTTGCGGATTGTTTTCCGAGAAGACCTTGACGAGCGGCCCGCGAAGCATCGAAACGCCGAGCCCGAGCAAAAGAAAACAAATAATTCTTACAAAATTTGCGCCGACAGTCGCAAAAACGATCATGGAAACACCGGCAAGCGAAAGACCGCACAGCACCATATAACGCGGGCGGATCATATCGCCGAGCATACCGTTTACAAACTGCCCCGCGGCATACGATATCATATAAACCGACGAGTAAACGGCGATGACGTTTTTTGTAAACTCGCCGGATTCGGTCATCTGAGGCGTGAAGGTGCCGAGCATATTTTTCAAAAAATAATAAGTTATATACGTGACAATACACGTTGCGCCGATAAATACGGCGTTTCTCAGTTGAATTTTCTTGTCCATATCCAATTTCCAATCTGTATTTGACAAGGTATAATTTTATACCTGACTTGATTTTTTGTCAAGATTATTTTGAAAAGACCTTAAATTATTTGATAAATACGCTATAATATTCTTAACGGAGGAACGATGAACAGCTATCTTTCATTAGTCAAGGATGTTGAAAACGTTACGTTTATCGAAAACGACGACTTGAAAAGCAGATCAACGGCGCACGTCGGCGGCACGGCGATACTTTCGGCGTTTCCGCGTAACGCAAACTCATTATGCAAGTTGATCGAAAAGCTGAAAAAAGGAAATATAAAACACTGCGTCATCGGCAACGGATCAAACGTGATCTTCCCCGACGGAATATACGACGGCGTTGTGATATTTACAAAAAAAATGAAAGAGGTCGTATTTGACGGCGACTTTGTGACTGCCGACTGTGGAGTAAATTTGATTTACCTTTCGGCTATTTGCGCGCAGCGCGGGCTTTCGGGGCTTGAATTTTCGTGCGGCATCCCGGCAAGCGTCGGCGGAGCTGTTTACATGAACGCGGGCGCGCACGGCGGATGTATTTCGGATGTTTTTGAAAACGGTAAATTTTATTTACCCGACGGAAGAATAGAAACGCTTGATAATTCCGAGATGACGTTCTCTTTCAGAAAAAGCCGCGCAGCCGCTGAAAAATTCATCGTTCTCTCGGCCACTTTCAAGCTAAAAAAGGACGAAATATCGAACATAAATTCACGCATTGAGAGAATAAAAAAAGTGCGCGCCGAGTCACAGCCGATTGAATTTCCGAGCGCGGGAAGCGTTTTTTTACCTTCCGGCGATACACCGGCATGGAAGCTTATTGACGGCGCGGGCCTTCGCGGATACAGCGTCGGCGGAGCGATGGTCTCGGATAAGCACGCGGGATTTATAATAAATACAGGCGGCGCGACGGCGAGCGATTATTCGACTCTCACCGAGCTGATCAAAGAAAAGGTAAAAAATATTTACAGTGTTGATCTTCAAACGGAAATTATATTTATAAAATAAAAGAGGTGTAGAAGATGTCGTTCTCTTCCGAGGCAAAAATGGCAGCCGCAATAATGCCAAAATCGCACAAAGAGCAAAAGGCAATGCTATACGGTATGCTTTTGTTCGGGAACGTTTTTTCCGAAAGCGATATAATGCTTATGACCGAAACGGCCGAAGTTTCGGACATTTTGTGCGGTCTTTTGCTTGGAGTATGCGACATTATGGCATCACCGCAAGCTTATGAAAAAGGCGGGCGCGAGGTATATAAAATAAAGATAGCCGATAAAAGCGGTCTTTCTCGCATTTTTGAAGAATTCGGGGCAGCGGGAACGGACACTATAGACAAATCCATTATTTCTGACAGCCACACCGAAACGGCGTTTTTGCGCGGCGTATTTCTTTCATGCGGTTACATCAACCCGCCCGAGAAGTCTTACAGGCTTGATTTTACCGTCCGCAGCGGTGATCTGGCGGTTGATCTTGCCGTTGTGCTTATGAAATGCGTCGGCGAGATGCCGAAATTGTCTGTTCGCAGATCGAATCAGATAGTTTATTTCAGAGACAGCAACCTTATCGTCGATTTTATGAATATGATAGGACTTACAAGTCAAGCATTTGAAATAATGAACAGCCAGATCGAGCGCGATATACGAAATAATCTAAACCGCAGAACAAATTTTGACGTTGCAAACATCGGCAAAAAAACCGCGGCGAGCGTTACGCAGATCGAGGCTATAAATGCGATAATCGATCGTGGAGATTTTGAAAAACTGCCTGTAAATCTGCGGCAGACCGCGCGGCTCAGGCTTGATATGCCCGACGCGTCGCTTGAAGCGCTCGGAAAAGCCGAGGTGCCGCCGATCTCAAAATCACAAGTATCAAAAAGGCTTTCCCAAATAGTTGAAATATCGAAAAACAAATGAAAGGAGCGGGAAAATGTTTGCACATCTGCATCTTCACAGCGAATACAGTCTGCTTGACGGCGCGTGCAGAATAAGCGAAATACCGAAGGCCGCAAAAGCTCTCGGGCAAAGCGCCGTTGCGATCACTGATCACGGCGTGATGTACGGCGTTGTCGATTTTTACAAAGCGTGCAAAGCACAAGGCGTAAAGCCGATAATCGGGTGCGAAGTCTACGTGGCGCCGAATTCCCGCTTCGACAAGCGCCACGAAAGCGACTCTGCGCGTTATCATCTCATTCTTCTTTGCAAAAACGAAACGGGATACAAAAATCTCTCATATATGGTTTCAAAATCTTTTACCGAGGGTTTTTACGTAAAGCCGAGGATAGACCTTGAACTTTTGCGCGAGCATCACGAGGGGCTTGTGTGTCTTTCCGCATGCCTTGCGGGGTATATTCCGCGAATGATCGCCGCAGGAGAATATGAAAAAGCCGAGGCGCACGCAAAAGAAATGGACGCGCTGTTCGGGCGCGGGAATTATTATCTTGAACTTCAGGATCACGGGATAGAGATGCAAAAATCGGTCAACTCGGCGCTTCTCGACATCCATAAAAAAACCGGGATCCCGCTTGTTGCGACCAACGACGCGCACTATATCAAAAAGGGCGACGCCGACAATCAAGCGATCCTTATGTGCATACAGACAAACTCGAAAATATCGGACGGGCGCCCTTTCGGCTTTGAAACGGACGAATTTTATATGAAATCGGAAGATGAGATGGCTTCCCTGTTTTCCGAGTATCCGGACGCCATCGAAAACACAATGAAAATTGCCGACATGTGCAATTTCGACTTTGATTTTTCAAAACTGTACCTGCCGCGATTCGAGGTTCCGACGGGTGAGTCGCCCGACGAATATCTTAAAAAAACGGCATACGAGAGCTTTGAGAAAAAAATAAGCGGCGGCGAGATAATTTTCACCGATGAACACCCGGAAAACGAATACCGCGAAAGAGTCGCCTCCGAGCTTGACGTAATCATTTCAATGGGTTACGCCGAGTATTTTCTGATCGTCGCCGATTTTGTAGGCCACGCCAAATCAATCGGCGTTCCTACCGGCCCGGGACGAGGCTCCGGCGCTGCGTCGCTTGTCGCATATCTGCTTGGGATAACCGAGGTGGATTCAATAAAATTCGGGCTGATGTTCGAGCGTTTCCTTAACCCCGAGCGTGTCAGCATGCCCGATTTTGACATCGACTTTTGCGATGAACAAAGATATAAGGTTATAGATTACGTTTCCGAAAAATACGGCGCCGACCACGTTTGCGGCATTTCAACATTCGGCACGCTTGCCGCAAAAGCCGTCATCCGAGACGTCGGCCGCGCGCTGGGAATGAGCTATTCCGACGTTGACGTCGTCGCGCGCGCTGTTCCAAACGACCTGCACATGACGCTTGAAAAAGCGATGAACGGCGAGCTTGGGAAGCTGTATGAAGGCAGTGCCGACGTGCGTCGGCTTGTCGATATTTCAATGGCACTTGAAGGAATGCCCCGGCACGCGTCGGCACACGCGGCGGGCATTGTTATAACGGACAAGCCTGTTTATGAGTACGTTCCTGTTTCTGTCAACAGCGATATGACGCTGACGCAGTTCCCCATGACGACTGTCGCCGAGCTTGGACTTTTGAAATTCGACTTTCTCGGTCTGCGTTACCTCACAATTATCGCCGACACGGAAAAGCAGATCCGCGAGCGCGATCCGTCATTTGACGTAACGAAGATACCGCTTGACGACGACGCAACGTACAAAATGATCTCCGCGGGCAAAACGGACGGCCTTTTCCAGCTTGAATCGGCGGGGATGCGCCGTATGCTCTCGCAAATGCAGCCGAAAAACATCGAAGATATCATTCTCGCGATCGCCATATACCGCCCCGGCCCGATGGAATCAATACCGAAATTCATCGAAAACAGGCTCCACCCCGAGAAAATCACATATATCACGCCAAAGCTTGAAAAAAACCTCGAAAACACGTCGGGCGTTATCATCTATCAGGAACAGGTAATGCAGATCTGCCGCGAGATAGCCGGCTTTACATTCGGCCACGCCGACGTTGTCCGTCGCGCCATGGCAAAAAAGAAAACGGCGGAAATGGAAAAGGAACGCGGCGCATTTATCGACGGCGCGGCGAAAAACGGGATTTCCGAAAGCGTCGCAAACGAGATTTTCGACATTATGGCTGAATTTTCAAAATATGCATTTGCGAAAAGCCACGCCGCCGCATACTCGTTCATTTCGTACAGGACGGCGTACCTGAAAGCGCACTACCCTTGCGAATTCATCGCATCTCTGCTTTCGTCCGTGCTTGGAAATATGGCAAAAACCGCCGTTTACGTCGACGAAGCGCAAAAAAACAAGGTCGCCGTGCTTCCGCCCGACATCAACGAGAGCCGCGAAAAGTACAGCGTCGTGCGCCACGAAAACAAGGACGCTATCCGCTTCGGTCTGCTCGGGATAAAGAACGTCGGCATTTCCCTTTTGTCCGACGTGATAAAAGAGCGCGAGCGCGGCGGAAACTTCGTTTCATTCGTCGATTTTATCGAGCGGATGAGCAATTCCGACCTCAACAAGCGTCAGATCGAGGCGCTGATAAAAAGCGGCGCGTTTGACGGCCTCGGCACTCCGCGCTCAATGCTCCTTGAAGAATACGAAAAGGTGATCGACATTTTCCTCTCGCGCCGCAAAGGCAGAGATGAGGACCAGCTCGATATGTTTTCAATGCTTGACGCAAAAAGCGAGCCTGCACCCGCTGTCGCATACGAGTTCTCACCGCTTCCCGAAATTTCGTTCCGCGAGAAGATTCGTCAGGAAAAGGAAAGCACGGGAATGTACTTCTCCGGCCACCCGATAGACGAATACGCGGCTCACGCAAGCTATCTCGGTGCCGTTTCAACAAGCGATATACTGTCCTCATTCGACGATAGCGAAAGCGAGCATACATTTAAGGACAAACAGACTGTAACCGTCGCAGGCATCGTTATTTCGCGCCAAAACAAGCAAACGCGCAAGGGCGAGCCGATGGCATTCGTCAAAATCGAGGATAAATACGGCGAGATCGAGCTTGTTGTGTTCCCGAAAGTGCTTGCCGACATCTCGTATATGCTATCCGTCGATATGCCGATAGCGGCAACGGGCGAGATATCAGCCGCCGACGACGAAACGCCGAAAATTTTGGTAAAGAGCGTTGTTTTGCTTTCCGAAAGCTTTGAAGCGACAGCCGAGCCAAGCGAAAAAAAGCCCCAAAAAGCCGCGCCCGCGCCGACAAAGATGTATCTGCGCGTTGATAGCATACCCGGCGAAAAATATGAGCGCTCAGCGGCGCTTGTTTCGATATTCCCGGGCGACGTGCCTGTTATATTCTACGACGCAAAAAGCAAGGAATACAAAAAGGACAGCGTGGCGTATATGCGCCCTGCGCCGACGGCGATGCAGCTTCTGCGCGACATCCTCGGCGACGAAAACGTTGTGATGAAGTAAAAGAAAAACCCCGCGTATGCGGGGTTTTTGTGATGTGATTATTTTTATATCATTCTCCAATTTTATCTGTCCAAAATTTAGTTGATGTGCCACGAGTTTCGAGGACGTATTTATAATAACCGAATGTGTTTGAGTTTCCAGCAAGAGAATCAGCAATATTTTCTTCTGTATTTAAGAAATTGTCTTCATATCCATCAACCACAACAATACTCTCACCATTTTTCCATTGTGAATATGCATTTTCATATGTAGTTGTGCCGAGAAGTGCGCCGTTTGCTGCGTAAGCTTTGATTGTATATTTGCTATAGTCTTCATAATTTGCACCGGCTTCTACATCAATTTCATATTTACCATTTTCATTTTCGACGGCTTTGAACACATCTATGCTTTCACCATAAACATCACATAATGCATTATATTCTTCCTCTGTAAGGTTAATATAAAAATGATATTTATAATCTGAATAAGAAAATACGCAAGAAACAGAATCTGTCACTGAAATGTTATTGTTTTCAATCATTGCTTTCTGCACCACGGAGTCAACAACAATCCAAACAATGTTTTTGAATGCAAAGCTATCGGCAGTAGAATCGCTAATCAATTCATATTTTATATCATCTACTGTACTAAAGGTCCCTGTGGAACCACTTGGTCCCATATTCGATGGATAATCGCAAGACCAACCTATATACGGAATATTACTTGTTGATCTGCTGTCAAAATCAAGAGAAAATGTATATGATTTGTTCAGGTTATATGTTTCAGAAACAATCCCCAAATCCGTTGAAAAAGATATTGTATAGTACGCGACTTGATCTGCATACTCACCCATATCGGACTTATCTATTTCAAGATACAGTGCGCCGCCGTCTCCCTCGACGATTTTTATCTTCGGATTGGCGTTAATCACTTGTGCTTCTGTAACGGTGACCGCGCACGTAACAGTTGCACCTCCGGCTGTAACCGTAATTGTTGCATTTCCTGCCGCAACGGCGGTAACAGTACCATTTGATACCGTTGCAACCGATGTATCGGAGGAAGCCCATCCTATCTCGGTTCCTTCAGGAGTTACTGTTGCAACAAGTGTTTCAGACGCTCCCACGTTAAGAGATAAGTTGTCTTTATTAAGTGTAAGCGTTATTTTTGATGATTGCCCGCTGATTACAGCTTCAACAATTTTTTGAACATCTTCTGCTGTTATTGCTTCACTTGTAAATTTTTCAAGAGCACTATTTACCGCAGCGGTTATTGCTTGTTTTTGAGCATCGGTAAGGCCTGCTATTGCAGAATTTATAGCAGCAGTAACTTGTTCTTTTGTTACGCCTGTTTGCGGAATGTTTCTGATTGCGTTGTTTACAATTGCTTTAACTTCAGATTGCGTAAGGCCTTCGACGGAAATACCCTTAATTGCATTATAAACAATTGCTTCTACTTGGGTAACGGTGAGCTGCCCCTCAAGAGCTTTTTCTACTATCTTTTTTACCTGCTCTTCAGAAAGGCCAGCGCCGGAAATGCCGCTAAGCGCATTTTTAACCGCTTCTGTAATTTTAGCAGAAGTGTCATTTGCGCTGTCTGCCATTGCAGCGGCAAGCTTCGCTTCAAAATCTTCCCATGTAAGATAGTTTTGATTTTCCACCTTCTCGATAAGGTCTTGAAGTTGCTGATTTGTTCTTTCCTGCAGGTAAGCGGAATCGTTGGCTTTTCTGATGATACTTGTAAACGTCGGAATCATTACTGCCGCGAGAACAGCAACAATTGCAATAACGACTACAAGCTCAACAACGGTAAAGCCCTTTTTTTGTTTTCTCATTGTTTTTGTCTCCTTAGTTGATTATATTTATGTTTAACCCCGCAATGCCGGCGAGGTAAATACATCAAATTTGTGAACCGGCGCGCGCTCAGCGCTTTGATTGGAGACTCCAACGGTACCACATTCTTCCGATAATGTGGTAATGTTTATCTTTTGAGCATATCAATTTATAAAGAAAAAAACTCTTTTGCCCTTTTTTCTTGACACAAATTGAAAAAAAGGTTACAAAAGAGCGCAGTCAAAAAGCCCAATGAAAAATTGGGTTTGTTTTCACGCAAAAATCCGCGTTTTTTGTCAAATATTTCCCGATTTACTGTTGACAAACACTTAAAGTGATGATATAATCATACACGAACCGGCGCTTATATAAATGCCGAAGTATGTATAATTTGATTGTTTTACCACATTATCGGAAGAATGTGGTAAAATTTTTTTATACGCTTCAGTAAAAGCTCAGCAGTCCAAGCTTTTGTATCTGTCGGCGGTGGACTTCCCCGCTTTCCATTGTGTATATGCGGGTGGTGTTGATGCTCGAATGGCCGAGGATATCGGCAAGGCGGACGATGTCCTTTTGTATGCTGTAGTACGTTCTGGCAAACAGGTGGCGCAGGTTATGCGGGAATACTTTTTTCTCGCTGACGTTGGCGCTTTTGCACAGCGATTTCATATCCGACCATATATTCGATCTGTCAAGCGGGTTGCCGTTCCGAGTCACAAAAACGGGGCCGCTTGATATTTTTTTCTGCTTGCAGTATGCTTTCAGCATTTTGCAAAGGTCGCGCGGCAGGTATATGCGCCGCTCCTTGCCCTTGTTGTAAACGTCGGTGTATTCGTCCCTTATCGCCTCGGCGGTGATGAATTTAAGCTCCGACACCCTTATCCCCGTCGAACATATAGTTTGCATAAGCAGGTACAGGCGCTCGTTTCTCTTTGTCTGCGCCGCCGTCAGCAGCCGCTCGTATTCGGCTTTCGTCAGCTCTCGCTCGGCAGAGCGGAACATACTTTTCTGCACTCTCTTCCGGCGGCTTTTAAGCTCGTCCATTCCGACAAATTTGAAAAATGAATTCAGCGATGATATTATCGTGTTCACGCTGCCAAACGAGTGCGTTTTTTCAAGTTCCGCTTTATACTCGGCTACGGCCTCGCGGCTCATTTGACCGCCCGACCACATAAGAAATCGCGCCGCGTCCTCGGCGTACCGCTTGCGCGTCTGATCGGAATATTCGCGCAGTTTTAACTCGCTTTTGAACCTTTCTATTCGTATTTTGTCTGTCTGTTTCATTGCTTTTCCTCCTTTGGCAACTATTATATGATAT
>JAFSMU010000006.1 GCA_017447775.1 Clostridia bacterium
AAAAAACAATCCCTCAGTCTTTTGCCTACGGCAAAATCCAGCTCCCTTTACACAAGGGAGCCTTTCACGCCGCCCTACGTCCGCCCGCAATGTTTGCACACCGCCCTTTCTGAGCGCGGAGCGCGAATTGAAATAGAGTCTGATGGTGCATTTGGGGAAGAAGAAACGTCGGGCAATATATAAATAGATTAAAGCGTACTTTCGCGGTTAGCGTAACCCTTTTTTGCGTGCTTCTTTTGGTACCCCGCCGTCGCATAGCATTTTTGTGCATCTCGCAAGCTCGCTTTCAAAAATGCTTGCTTTGGGCGGTTGCGCCGCGGTGTAAACGACCATTCAGGTCGTTTCCGCCTTGCTATTCTGTCGTGCTTGACAGAAAAAGTACACCCTCCCCCGTCTCCGCGACGCTCTCGCACGGTACAAGACCGTGCGACATCCCCCGCCCCGTCGCCCGCGGGCGACACCTCCGGCGTTCTGTGAACGCCGATCATAGCCTTCCCCGCGGGGAAGGCTGAACCTCCGCGACGCTCTCGCTCGGTACAAGACCGTGCGCCATCCCCAACGCCCGAAGGGCCGGGAGAGCGGCACAAGACCCGGCTTCGCCTCGCACCGCACAAAAAAAGCCGCGGTGGGCGGCTTTTTCATTTATCTATTGCGTTTATCACCGCGTCGAAATCGTCGGTGTGGCGCGCGTGGTCGATGATCCCGGCTATCGTGTAAAACGCCGGAATCGTTACGAATATCACCCACGTGGGATGCCATATCCCCGCAAGCGTGCCGATGGCGCAGTACACCGCCGCGGCAAAGCACGGATAAATAAACTCGACAACTCTTTTTCTCAGTATCGCCGTGACTATCGACGACGGGATCGGTATCGTGATGAACAAAAACCACCATTTTCCCCAGCCGTCGCCGCCGAGCGTGAACCCCAAAATGAGATACGCTATAACGACGGCAAGCGTGTATACCCCGATGATCTGCCCGACCTTTTTCTCATTTTTCATCGTGCGGATCGTCTTTTCCTTTGAATACGTGCGCGTGCCGTCCTCGTCGGAAACGGTTATTTCGTCGCCGTTGACGCTGACTTTTTTGCCGTCGCGCTCACACTCGTCGTCTTTCGCGTCGCTTTGCGGTATTTGCTCGCCGAATAAAAGCTCGTCAAGGCTGACGTTGTAAATTTTTGACAGCTCGATAAGGTTGTCCGTGTCGGGCGACGATTCGTTGCGCTCCCACTTTGACACAGCCTGCCGAGATACGCCGAGCTTGTCCGCCAATTCCTCCTGCGAAAGCCCGCTTGCGCGGCGAAGCGACGCAAGTCTGTCCGCTGTTTTTATGTCCATAAAAGCCTCCTGCGTTTTTTCTTCAATATAGCACGCCACGGCGTCAATTGCCACCGCTTTTGGCTTGAAGGAGCGCAACTATCGGTTGCATTCTCTTATTTCAGCTTTATTACGTCGAGCGGCGGGCGCGAAACGTACTTGCCGCTGGTGAAGTCCGGGAATGATTGCGGCGCGCCGCCCATTTCTATCGAGCGCGCGGAAAGCGCCGTTACCGCCATCCATGAAGCCGCGTCGTAAACGTCGACGGGCATCTCGCCGCCGTCTTTTATGCGGTCGAGGAACACGCGGAACATTATCCCGTCCATGCCGCCGTGTGAAACGGCGCGAGCTTCGTCGGTGATGAACTTCCACTCGTCGCAAAGGTATTCTTCCTCGTATTTTTCGGCGTTGTTCATCGTGTTGGCAATGCACCTTGTCGGATTCCAGTATTCCCTGTCGCCGTCGAGGAAAACGCTGTTTGTCGTCTGGCTGAACGAGCCTTTCGTGCCGCGCAGCGTGAACTCGCGGTCGTATGAGCGCGGGAGCGTCGTATCAAGGCGAAGCAGTATCTGCTCCCCGCCCTCGCAGGTGATGATCGTATTCACAATGTCGCCCTGCGCGAACGTCGCGTCGGCAAGCGTCGGATCTTTTTCGCAAAGCTCGGGGTGGTCGGCGATGTACTGCTTAAGCCCCGCCGCCTTTGATGCGACGGAAACGAGCGAAACGAACCTGTTGCCGCGGTTGATGTTCAGCACCTTTGCGATAGGGCCGAGCTCGTGCGTCGGGTAGTTTTCGCAGTTGCGCGAGATGTAATTGCGAAGGCGGTAGTGGCGGTCGATGTTGCCCTTGGCGACCTCGCTCCTGAGGTCGTGGCCGTATGAGCCGTGGCAATACACTATCTCGCCGAAAAGTCCCGCGCGCGCCATCGCCGTTGCAAGCAGTTCTTCTTTGCCGAAACAGCAGTTTTCCATCATCATTATGCGCGTGCCCGACTCCTCGTTTGCGCGGACAAGGTCATAGCATTCCTCAATGGTGTAGGCGCCGGCAACTTCAACGCCCGGTATAACGCCGCGGCGCATCGCGGCGGCGGCGATCTCGGTATGCGACTCCCACGCGGTCGCGATATAAACGGCGTCAACGCCAAACGAGAGGACCTCGCGGTAGTCCGTCGTGCAGAACGGGGTTATGCCGCGCTTTTCTTTGATGAGCGCCGCCGCTTTTTCAACGCGGTCCGGGTACTCGTCGCAAACGGCGACAACGTCGACGTCGTCAAAGCAAAGGATGACGTCGCGCATCATAGAGTACCCGCGTTTGCCAAGGCCGATGACTCCGAGTTTTACTTTTTCCATGTGTTTTTACCTCGATTTGAAATATTGACATAATTGTATCATAACGCGGCGATTTTTTCAAGACGGTAATGAAAAATGAAGCGAAAAGCGCGAAAAAAAACGCCGCGGGTTTACATCGTTTACGCGGCGCGAAAAGGCTGTGCCGCGGCAAATGCCCCACGTCAGCGCACTATGTTCGCACATTAAGCCTCCTTTGTGTAAAGGGAGGTGGCAACGATCATAGCGAGTTGACGGAGGGATTGTTCGTAACGCAAACAAGCGTCCGCCCCTTTTCGTCGCCCAAAGGGCGACACCTCCGGCGCCCCACGTCCCCGCGCCACGTTTGCAAAAAAGCGCAAAAAAACTCATCCGCAAGCAGATGAGTTTTATTTTTATTGTGCGCTCTCCTCTTCTCTTTGGATGTACTCCAAAAAGTCTTTTTCGGGGATCGGGCGGCTGAAATAATAGCCCTGTATCATCGAGCATCCCGCGCTCATCACGCCGTCAAGCTGCTCCTTTGTTTCAACGCCCTCTTGTATGACGTTGTAACCCAGCCCCCTTATTATTCCGATAAGGTTGTTGAGCAAAAGCCTTGCCGTTTCGTTATTGTCGGCGTTCCACAAAAGCGATTTGTCGATCTTTACATTCTTATAGTCGCCGCTGATAAGGCGAACAAGGTTTGAATATCCCGTGCCGAAGTCATCAAGCGAGAACGTGTACCCGAGCGCGCGCAGTTTTTTTATCGTTTCGATGACGGCGGGCGCATCGTTGGTCGACGCAGACTCCGTTATTTCAAGATTTATCGACGTTACGGGGATGCCGTATTTGTTGCGTATGTCCTCAAATCTTCCGATCATATCCTCGTGCATGAACTGATAGATCGAAAGGTTAAGCTCGATATACTCTATCTTCGACTTTTTCACCGCATCGCTTCCAAGCAAGAAGCAGACTCGCTCGAAAACGTAGTCGCCGATGTCGCGTATAAGTCCGCTCTTTTCGGCAATCGGTATGTATATCTCCGGAGAGATCGAGCCAAGCTCCGGATCGTCTATCCTCACCAGCGCCTCCGCCGAAACGGTGCGGCCACACTCCATTGAGTGTATTGGCTGCAAATACACCATCAGGCGTTTTTCTTCTACTGCGCGGCGCAGTGAGCGCTCTATCGTCTTTCTCTGCTGGAAGTCGACTATCTCCTCGTACGGCACGATGCGCGAGCCGGCTTTTTTGCTCTTGTATCCGCCGGAGAGCATATCTTCAAGATCAGCCATCGTCGAAACGTTATCCGGGACGCTTATCACCGCGATAAGCGCTTCAAGGTTCATGGAAACGGAATCCGATTCCCACTCTCTGCCGAACCTTTCAAGCATTTTTGACGTTGCTTCCGATATTTCCATCTGGGTAAGATTTGTTGAAATAATTCCGAAATCAATGTAGCCGAAGCTGTATACGTCATTGTCGGGGAAGATGGACGAAAGCCAGTTTGCGATCTTGACGCGCACGGCGTCTATCTCTCTGCCGTTGAAAAATCTTGTGTAAAGATCAAGGTTTGAAAGTTTGAGAAGAATGATCTTGTAACGCTTGTGCGTTTCCATAAGGCGCATATTCGCGTCCGCAAACGCTATGCGGTTAAGCGAGCCTGTTATGGCGTCTATTTGCCCGTTTTTGTCTTCAAGAAGCATCATAAGCACAAGGACGGCTATCGCCTCGAAGAACAGCTCAAACAAGAGATTCGGGAACACCGCCTGAATGATTATTCCGACGGCGGCAAGCACGATAACTACGCCGATCGCGACACTGTCAACACGCGGTATCGCCTTTTTATATTTGAAGAAGTACACAAAGCCCATAACGACGTAGAACGCGCCGAATGCGTACATAAGCAGAATCAGCGGCCCGCGGTGATATCCCGTTTCGGGGTCCATATAGAACACGAGCTTTGTAAATGAGTTTGTAAGAACGAGTATCTCGCTGAGCAGGTACGGCATCGTGAAGAGCGTGAAGAACACCGGTTTGCGGCCGACGCTTGCGCCGTTTACGTTGATGATATAGAACGCAAAAGTCATCGAAAGCGTTGAGTGGAAGAAGAAATACATCGCGTGGAATATATATTGAAGAACGCCTATCCCCTCAAAGCTGATCTCGGTAAGGTACGCGCCGACAACGGACGCCGCCGCGGAGAGCATATTGCTGAGCAAAAGAAGGATAAATAAAAAATGCCTGTTTTGAGCGATCTTCTTCATTCCTTTGGGGAAAGTATATTGACGACGCTTGACGCTCAGGCAAAAAATAATGCAAAAAAGGGACAAAAGAAAAGCCGCAAGTTCAAGGTTTACGGTGTACATTTTCTTTTACCCCCTTTCATATTCCGGGACAGATTTTCATGCGAATCGATTATAACACATATTGCAAGACAATGCAAGCATTTTTTGACATTTCACATTTTTATTTTTTTCGGGCTGAATAAGCCGGGAAAAATGATTGTAAAAAAGCAGGAAAGCCCCACGTCAGCGCGCGATGTTAGCACGATGCCTCCCCTGAAAGGGGGGACAGCCCCCGTCTCCGCCTGCGCTTCGCTTGCCCCATCGCTACGCTCTGCGGAAATTGCCGCTCTCCCAGCCCTTCGGGCGTGGGACATCCCCCTTTTGTCGCCTTTGGCGACACCTTGCGGCGCATTCGCGCCGATGAAAACGAATGCTCTTTTCTTTTTTAGAAAAAGAAAAGCAGCACAAAAGAAAAATCTTTTATTGTACTCGCCCTATGCGTGCTTCCGTTGTCTGCAACAGCCGGTTCACGCAAATTCGGGCGAAGGCAGGCAGTCCATCAGACATCAGGCGTTGTATACCTATTCCCGAAGCACAAGCCACAGCCCTTGCGGCTCGACTATTCAGGAGCGCCTTCGGCGCGAAAAGGCTATGCGGCGATTTTGACAGGAGTACGCTGACGGGATGGTTGTCAAAACAAAAAAATATCTTCACCGCAAAAGCGGTGAAGATATTTTTGGCGCGCCTGGGGGGATTCGAACCCTCGACCTACCGGTTCGTAGCCGGGCACTCTATCCACTGAGCTACAAGCGCATTTATTCCGTACTTGGTTATTCTATCACAACAAAACGAAAATGTCAATACGCTTTTTGAAAAAAGTCTTCTTTTTTATTTCTCCGTCCCGCCTTGACAAGCGCCTCAATTTAATATATAATGATATCATCTTAATTTTGGAGGACGCGAAAATGGACAAATATGTTTGCCCCTGCGGCTACGTTTACGATCCCGAGGTCGGCGATCCCGACAGCGGCATCGCTCCCGGAACAAAATTCGAGGATATCCCCGACGATTGGGTCTGCCCCGTCTGCGGTCTTTCCAAGGATATGTTTGAGAAAGCGGAATAAAACTGCACGCCGGCGCGAGAGCGTCGGCTTTCTCGTCCCGTTTTCGCTTTTTCATTCGTTATAATATTGTGTTTTGGTAATAAATCACATCGAAAATACATATTGACAAATACGCAAGTGTTTTGTATAATGAATAAGTCATCATAAGATGGGGGACATAAAATGTCTGTTTTTAAGAAAAAGCCTCTTGAACACGTTGTTCATCAGTTCGATACTCTGTATGAGTGCGTAAAAGGTCAGGCAGAGCGCTACGGCGACAAGGCGCGCTACATCTACACAGAAAACAAAGAGGAAAAGACGGTCACCTTTTCCGATATGCTCGATCGCGTGAACGAGGTCGCGTCGGCTTTGAGCGTCCTCGGGCTTTCCGGCAAGGCGATAACCGTCACCGGCGACACGCACCCGTACTATTTTGCCACATACTTCGGCACCGTCGCCTGCGGTGGCGTGATAATCCCGCTTGACAAGGACATCAGCGCCGAGCAGTTTGTCGGCTTCAACGATATGTGCGACGTTGAGTGCGTCGTTTACACAAAATCGCTCAAGGCGAAGATCGACGCCGTGTGCGACAAGCTTGAAAAAGTCAGATACTTCGTCATCATCGGCGAGGACAATCCCCGCCCCGACGACGCGAGATTTATGAGCTTTGACGAATTTTTGTCGCGCGGCAAAGAAGCGCGCGAGGCGGGCGACCGCACGGCCGAGGAGAACGTTTCCGATCTTGACAGAACGTGCGCCATCATCTTCACCTCCGGCACGACCGGCACGGCGAAGGGCGTTATGCTCAGCGAGCGCAACCTCGTGACAGCGGGGCTTGACAGCTGCGACATTATGGCGGTGAAAAAGGACGATATGTTCGTTTCCGTTTTGCCGGCGCACCACACGTACGAGTCGACGATAAGCCACATCGCGCTGCCGAACACAGGCGCCACCGAGGCGATAAACGATTCGATAAAGAACACGCTTCGCAATTTTTCAAAATACAAGCCGACGGGCCTTGTGCTTGTTCCGCTTTACGTTGAAACGATGCACAAAAAGATCTGGTCTGAGATCGAGAAAAAAGGCAAGACGAAATTTGTTCGCCGCATGATCCCGATAGCGCGCAGACTTCCCCGCCCGGTGCGCCGCCGTATGTTCAAGGACATTATCGACGCTTTCGGCGGCAGGCTTGACTTCATCGTTTGCGGCGGTGCGCCGCTCAGAGCCGAGCTTACGCAGGAATTCGACGCATTCGGTATCAACATCTGCGAGGGGTACGGCATAACGGAGTGCGCTCCGCTTATCTCGGCAAACCCGATCAACTGGAAAAAGTACCACTCGGCAGGTCTTGTCGTAAAGCATATGCAGGCAAGGATAGACAAAGCCGACGAGGAGGACGAAACGGGCGAGATCGTCGTTACAGGTCCCGCCGTTATGAAGGGGTACTACAAAAATCCCGAGGCGACGGCGGCGGTGTTCACCGAGGACGGCTGGTTCAGAACGGGCGACATCGGATACCTTGACGATGACAATTTTGTGTTCATCACGGGGCGCAAAAAGAACATCATTTTGCTCTCAAACGGCAAAAACATCTTCCCCGAGGAGCTTGAGGAATACCTTTCCGACAGCGAGCTTGTAAGCGAGGTCGTTGTCGTCGGGCGCAAGAGGGACGACGGCGAAACGGTCATAACCGCGCTGATATATCCCAACAAGGACGCATTTGTCGGCAAGAGCGCAGAGGAGATAGAGGCGGCGCTTGGCGAGCACATACAGAACGTGAACAAAAAGCTCCCGATATTCAAGCACATTTCGGCGCTTGAAGTGAGAGAAACCGAATTTGAAAAGACTACAACGCGTAAAATCATGCGTTATAAGATCAAATAATTTTAAGGAGACAAATTATGTTTGAAGAGCTGAGAAAAATTCTTATCGAAGAATTCAATCTGGACGAAAATGACGTAACGGAAGACGCAAAGCTTGAGGCTGACCTCGGCATAAACTCGCTTGAACTTGCGGAGCTTGCATTCAAGCTCGAGGACGAATTCGGTATCGAAGTCAAAGACGAGGATATCCCCTCGCTGATCACCGTCGGCGACGTTGCAAACTACATTGAGGAAAAGAAAGCTTAAATAAAATAAGAAAAGCCGCCTTTGGCGGCTTTTTTGTTTTGCGGAGCAACGGCCACGTCAGCGCACTCCTGTCAACATCGCCGCAAAGCCTTTTTCTTTTTCTAAAAAAGAAAAGAGCGATGGTTTTTATTCGGCGCTGCTCGCCGCGAGGTGTCGCCAAAGGCGACGAAAGGGGGGCGTGTACTTTTTCTGTGTCTTGCGACAGAAAAAGATACCAAAAAGAACGCGCTTGAAGGGTTACGCTAACCGCAAGGGGTACGCTTTAATCTATTATGATATTGCCCGACTTTTCTTCTTCCCCAAATGCACCATCAGACTCTATTTCAATTCGCGCTCCGCGCTCAGAGAGGGCTTTGTGCGAACATAGTGCGCGGACGTTTGATTATTTTCAAACAATCCCTCCGTCAACTCGCTATGCTCGTTGCCACCTCCCTTTACACAAAGGAGGCTTTTATCCGTCAGCGTACATTAGCTCCCGCCGCCGCATAGCCTTTTCGCGCCGAAGGCGCTCTGAAACAGTCGAGCCGCAAGGGCTGTGGCTTGCACATCGGGAATAGGTATACAACGCCTGATGTCTGATGGACTGCACATCA
>JAFSMU010000007.1 GCA_017447775.1 Clostridia bacterium
ACAAAACAAAACAAAACAAACCAAAACAAGACAAGACACTCTCTCCGCGCACGGCGCGGGTGTGTGAGAGCGCGAGAACGCGAGGCGTTGACAAAAAAGAACAAATGTTCATTTTCCTCTTGACTTTTCGGCGGTTTTGTGGTAAAATATATACACGAAAGCCGATGACTCCCGCCCCGAAAGTCAAACGCCGACGTCTGAATTTATGAATATTGAGGTTTATATAAATGGCAAAAACTGACAAAGCAATGGCGCTTTTTTACGACTGGCTCGACGCGTTTGAGCAGATCCCGGCAGACGATTTCAAAGCGCTGATCTGCGCTATGATGAGATTTGCAAAGGACGGCACCGAGCCGCCCGAATTTTCCGGTCTTGCTCAAATGGCGGCGCTGTTCATCTTTCCCATGCTCAAACGCTCCCGCGAGAACGCCGCCGCGGGCAAGAAGGGAATGGAAGTGCGATATAATGGCGAACAAACGTTTGAATCATCCGACCCACCCGACTCGGACAGCGGCGAAAAACGCGCATATTATTCAAGCAACTACCGACGCGGAGTTCGCGGTGGCCGCAAAAAAGACGAGCGCGAGATCGGCTTTGACCTTGACGAGTTTTTGACGCTTGCGATCAGCAAAGGCGAGCAGCAGGTGGGAGAATAAAAAATCCGCTCGCTTATGCGAGCGGATCGTTTCCGTCAAGGTATCGTTGCCAATATGTGTTGTAGATTATCTCGATCTCGCGCTCATTCAGAATGCCCTTTTGCGCCGCCTCGGTAAGCGAGACAAACGCCGCGCCGCCGTTTTCTCCGATATTTTCGCATTTTATGCACACGGCGCCCTGTCCCATTCCGTAGTTGAACTTGTATCCAAACGCCTCGTCGTATGATATCATATCGTAGAGAATGCCGTTTGGCACCTCGACAACGGCGCACCCGTTATAAACGCCGATAAGCTTTGCGTTGTATTTTTCCGCCACGGCCGCGGCGTCGATGTGCGCCTCGGGATCCGCCTTTTCAAGCACCGCCTTAACAAACTCACGATACTTAAACGTCACGTTCCGCTGCCGCGACGTGCCCGATAGATTTTTGTAGTCGTCAAACGGGGTGTTCCATCCGGTTATCGAGTTATGATAGATGATGTGAAGGCGCGCTATCTCGACTATGTCATCGTATTCAAGAAGTCCCGTGTGAAGCGCGCTTTGAACGTCGCAAAACGTGCCGCCGTTATACACAAGCAGGGAAAAAATGTTGTGGTTTCTTATCACAACGTCGCAAACGACGATCTCGCCTATCGCCGTCATAGCTGTATCCTCATACAAAACGACGGCGTCCCCGTACGTGCCGTAGTAGACAAACTCCGGCTCGTACCCCATTTTTGCCGCGTAGGCGTGTTTGATCTCGTCGTATTTTTGACTGTCGAGCTTTCCCGTATAGCTTTCAAGCGTGGGGTAGTTTACGTCTTTTTCGGCGTCGGGGTTTTTCGTGCTGCTTTGGGGCGCGGTGGAGCTTTCGTCGTTTATCGGCAAGTCGGACTGCTGTTGCGTCGCGCTGATACTCGGATCAGCTTCTTTCGCCCCTGCCTGAGAATCGCTTTTGCCGCACGACGCAAGCGCCAGCGCAAAGGCAAGCGCAAGTATGATAAGAAATGTTTTTTTCATATCTGCCTCCTTAACTAAATTCATCTTTTAGTCGTTTATCGGGGCGGATCATCTCACTTTTCAGAAAAGTTTTTTCGGGTATTCGCCATTTTCTTTCAGCGCACGGATGAACAGACGGAACGGCTCGCTGTCCTCGCGGTATGTAACGCCGCGCCATTCGGCGTGGGTATCGAGCACCGTCATTGTGGCTTTGTGCGCGTCGAGCATTTTCTGCACGGCGACGGGGAGGTAGAACTCGCACTTTGTAAGGTCCGAGGCGTTCTCGCTGAGAAAATCGCAAAACAGCGCGTCAAGTCCCTTGCAGAATGACGGCATAAAGCCGAAGCACGTCATCGAAACGAGCTGATCCTCGAAGATCTCCACCGTCGTTCCGTCGTCAAAGGTGTTGAGTATAACGTCGCCGCGGCGCTCGATCTTTTTGTATTCGGTGATGGTGCGCAGGTGCGAATTTTCGTCGACGACGCATATCCCGCGCGAAACGCTGCCGTTGGGGCTGAGCGTGTTTTTGACGCGGTAGCCGACCATGCAGTATTCGTTATCCCCGGCGCTCTTCAAAAACGAAGCGAGCTTTGAAAACGGCTCCCGCCCGTAGAAATCGTCGGCGTTGACGACGGCAAACGGCTCGTCGATAAGCCCCGCCGAGAGAACTGCGTGTCCCGTGCCGAAAGGCTTTGTGCGCTCGGGCGGGAATTTATAGGGAGCGGGAAGCTCGGGCTTTTGGTAAACGTACTTTATGTCAAGTCCTGCGCGGCGCAGCTTTGCGCCGATTTTTTCTTCAAATATTTCTTCGTGTTCTTCTCTTATAATGAATATGAATTTGTCAAATCCGGCGCGGTGCGCGTCGTAAACGGTGAAGTCTATGATGAACTCGCCGTCGTCGGTAACGGGGGTAAGCTGTTTCAGCCCTCCGAAGCGGGAACCCATGCCCGCCGCCATTATGATAAGCGTCATAATAATTCCTTTCGGCAGTGATATTTCGGCTTTATCATATATTACCATAAACGAGGAAAAAAATCAATACGCTTTGGGAATATATAAAGGCTCGGTAAAATATATTTTTGTCGAGGTGATGAATATGAAAAAAATGATCGCGGCAATTATAATTATATCCGTAATGATGCTTTCGGGGTGTTCTTCTGTATCGATGAAGGAACTGTCGGCGCCGCTTTGCGAAAGTTACAGCGCGCTGCTCGAGGTAAAGACCGACGGCGAGCCGATGGCGGTCTCCGTCATCAAGGACGGCGGCACGATGACGCTTGTGGTCGACGAGAAGTACACGTTTGTTTGCAGCGACGGCAAGTGGGTGGTGTCGTACAGCGGGCTTTCGGTGCCGCTTTCATCTGATGCGGCAAAGCGGAGCATTCCGCACAAGATCGTCGACGCGCTGACTTTTCCCGACGGCGCGAAATGGAGCATAACGACGACTGCCGACGGCGAGCGCGCGCTTATAAAATGCGAAAACACGCAAAGCGGGAACGCGATCTATTTTGACGCAGAAACAAAGCTGCCCGCAAGAGTAACGTCGGCGGGGCTTGACGCGACGATAACGAAGTTTGACCCGGCGGGATGAGGCGAGGGTGTACTTTTCTTTCCGGCGTGAAAGAAAAGTACCAAAAGAAGCACGCTAAAAAGGTTACGCTAACCGCGAAGGGTACGCTTTAATCTATTTAGATATTGCCCGGATTTTCTTCTTCCCCAAACGCACCATCAGACTCTATTTCAATTCGCGCCTGCGGCGCTCAAAGAAGGCTGTGTGCGAACATAGCGGGCGGACGTGGGGGATGTCCCACGCCCGAAGGGCTGGGAGAGCGTCGCGGAGACGGGGGAAAAAAGGCTTGCTCCCGCCGCTCGATTGCGTATGTAACAATCCCTCAGTCGCTCAGCGACAGCTCCCTTAACACAAAGGAGGCAT
>JAFSMU010000008.1 GCA_017447775.1 Clostridia bacterium
GACAGAATAGCAAGGCGGAAACGACCTGAATGGTCGTTTACACCGCGGCGCAACCGCCCAAAGCAAGCATTTTTGAAAGCGAGCTTGCGAGATGCACAAAAATGCTATGCGACGGCGGGATACCAAAAAGAACGCGCTTAAAGGGTTACGCTAACCGCAAGGGGTACGCTTTAATCTATTTAGATATTGCCCGATTTTTCTTCTTCCCCAAACATACCATCAGACTCTATTTCAATTCGCGCCTGCGGCGCTCAAAGAGGGCGGTGTGCGAACATAGTGCGGGGACGTGGGGCGGCGTGAAAGGCTCCCTTGTGTAAAGGGTAGCAAGGCGGAAACGACCTGAATGGTCGTTTACACCGTGGCGCAACCGCCCAAAGCAAGCATTTTTGAAAGCGAGCTTGCGAGATGCGCAAAAATGCTATGCGACGGCGGCGGATAGCCGTAGGCGGTGAGGGATTGTTTTTTCATCGGCGCGAATGCGCGTGCCGAGTGTCGCCCGCGGGCGACAAAAAGCGCCGGATTTGCCGCCTGATTTTCCCACTTGCGTTATCATGAAAAAACCGTGGAAATTTTTTCAAAAAACTTTCAAAAAAGCCTTGTAAATTCTATATTTATTTGATATAATACTCTTGTATTAAATCATTCGTTTTAATTTATACATTTGTATAATACATAAAAACCCGCTTCGCTGCACAGTTTAGGTAAAAAAAGGAGCGGAAATGAAAACAATAAAAATCACAGCGGCGCTTCTGCTGCTTTGCTCGCTTATGCCGTGCATTTCGTCGCGCGGCGCGGACGTGATCGACGACGTATACTTTTTCGGCGATTCCACAACGGCGCATCTTGCGGTGCGCGGCGGCATCCCGAGGGAGCGCGTCTGGTCGGGCGCGGGGAACACAATGCTGTTCACGCGCGTGCTTGACAGATCGGTCAAAATCGGCGGCGAGTTCTACACGCTTGCGGAGGCTGCGGCAAAGTTTCAGCCGAAGATCCTTGTGATAACGGTCGGCGCGTCCGGCGGTGCGGGATTTGTCGGCGAGGTGCGATTCAAAAAAATATACGCCGATCTTATTTCGGGCGTGCTATCGGCGTCGCCGGGTACGCGGGTGTTCGTTCAGTCGATACTGCCGCTTTCCGACAAGTCGGCAAAATACTACAAAAAGCTGACGAAAAAGGCGGTCGCAACGGCGAACAAGTGGATCGCCGACGTCTGCCGGGAGTACGGCGTTCCGTTCATCGACACGCACAGCGTCATCGCCGATGAAAACGGATATCTGCCGCAAGAATACCAAAACGACGAATATCTGCACCTCACGTCAGCGGCTTACAAGGCCGTTCTCGATAATATACGTCATAACATCGCGGATCATATAAACATATCAACATATTCAAATAATTGAATGGGAAGGAACTGACAATGTCGAAAAAAGTAGGGAAGATCATCCAGATTCTGTCTATCGTAGTGGGATGCCTCGGGGCAGTGGCGTCCGTCATTATGGCGTTTAGCAACGTCAACAACCGCGATTACCTCGTGCTTGTCGCGTGGATAATCCTTGCGGTCATGTTTATCATAGCGATATATCCGCTCTCGGCGATAGGCTCGCTTATTTACGACATCGCCGAACAGCGCGAGAAGGTGCAGCTCCTTTCCGACAAGATGAAAAAGTACTCCAAAACGTACAGCGACGAATCCCCGGCTGACAAGTTCTCCCCCTCGGGCAGAATAAGACTGCAAAAGTTCCCGCAGACGTCGGTTCGCCCCGGCTCGCAGACAAAACCGGGAAGCGACAGCTCGAAGGAAAGCGTTCCAAAGCACTCGACAGACGGCGACAGCAAGGGCGACGGTAAGGCGCGTCCGCAGACGTCCCCCGTTGTAAGAATAACGACAGAGGGCGACAAGAAAACGACGGCGTCCGACGACTTCACGCGCTCGCTCGCGGCTGAAACGCTGAACGACGTGCCGCAGGAAAGCGAGGAAAAAGTAAAGGCCGGCGCATACTCGCCGCGCGGGATGGCGTCGACGGACAACATAGCGGTGCTGCCAAGCGACACGCTGAAAGAAGCGTTCAGAACGTCGGGCACAAGTGCTTCACGCCCGGTTAAATTTTCAACGACCACAAGCCTTGACACGTTTGAGATAAACAGAAAAACAGGCAGGATCACAAAGGTGATACGCAACCCGTCAACGACGATATCGGCGGGCGGGCTTCACTCGGCAGTCGTTTATTCAAGCGGCAGAGTGGGCGCTGTCGGTTACTCGACATACGGCCAGTGCGACGTGTCGAATTGGAGCAACATCATTTCAGTTTCGGCGGGCAACCACCACACGCTCGGGCTTCGTTCCGACGGCAGATGCGTTGCCGCGGGGTACAACGGATACGGTCAGTGCAACGTTTCCGAATGGGTAAACGTGTGCCAGATAGCGACGGGCTTCGGTCACTCGGTCGGTCTGCTTGAAGACGGCACCTGCGTTGCAACGGGCGACAATGCATACGGCCAGTGCAACGTTTTCGACTGGATGGACATTGTTTCCATCGTCGCGGGATACAACTACACGGTCGGCCTTCGTGCCGACGGCACGATAATCGCGGTCGGCGCAAATACGGACGGCCAGTGGAGCGCTGTCAAGTGGGCGGGCATTTCGGCTGTCGCCGCGGGCGGATTCCACACGGTCGGGCTGAAAAATGACGGCACGTGCATCGCTGTCGGCAACAACGCCAACGACCAGTGCGACGTGACTCGCTGGACAAACGTCGTTTCGGTTGCGGCGGGCAATTATCACAGCGTGGCGCTGCTTGCAAACGGCACGTGCGTTGCGACGGGTTACAACGGCTACGGCCAGTGCGACGTTTCCGACTGGAAGAACGTTGTCGAGATAGCGGCGGGACGCAACCACACGCTCGGCTTGCTCTCAAACGGCAGAGTAATTGCCGCTGGCGACAACACGCAGGGACAGTGCAACGTGCAAACGTTCAACGGCGTAAAGATGCCGAAAAACAATACATAAAGCTATATTTGCCGCCGGTCATCCGGCGGCTTTTTTTATGCTGACCACGCCGTCAGCGTAAGGACGCTCCCGCCGCGGCGGCTCTGCCTTCCCTGTGGGGGATGTCCCACGCCCGAAGGGCTGGGAGAGCGTCGCGGAGACGGGGGATGGCGTTTGTTTTACGTCACGAACAATCCCGTCAGCGTGCATTTGCTCCCACGGTTGCTTTCAGCCTTCCCCGCGGGGAAGGCTATAATCGGCGTTCACAGAACGCCGCAAGGTGTCGCCATAGGCGACGGAAGTGGCGAATGTTTGTTTGCGTCACGAACAATCCCTCAGTCGCTCCGCGACACCTCCCTTTACACAAAGGAGCCTTTTATTCGCCGCGCACGTGCTCGCCGATGCTCTTCATTTCAATTGGAGTCTTTGCGCGAGCATCCCGCGCTTGCATGCGGCAAAAAATATGAAAAAAAGCCGATTTTTTTCTCATTTTCCCTTGACAAACGGGGCGCGGTATGATAAAATAAACTGCCGCATAATTTTGGGGTCTATTAAAACGCGCCGCGTTACCCCATTTAGCGAGTCATAAAGAAAGAGAGGTGCTTTTCGTGTACGCAGTAATAGTAACAGGCGGAAAGCAGTATAAGGTCCAGGAGGGCGACGTCATCTTCGTTGAGAAGCTTGACGCGGAGGAAGGCTCATCCGTTAAGTTTGAAACAGTTCTTGCAGTCGGCGGCGAAAGCCTCGTTGTCGGCACACCGACCGTTGACGGCGCATTCGTCACGGCAAACGTTCTGAAAAACGGCAAGGCAAAGAAAATTACCGTTTTCAAGTACAAATCCAAGAAGAACGAGAAGAGAAAGCTCGGTCACAGACAGCCTTACACAAAGGTTCAGATCGAAAAGATCAACGCGTAAAATCTTATGACAAAGGTCGTATTTTACAAGGACGGAGACAATTATTACGGCTTTCACGAGGTCGGTCATTCAGGCTTTGAGGAAGCGGGAAAGGACATTGTTTGCGCGGCTCTCTCGGCGATGACGATGCTCATTATTAACACTGTTGAGGTGGTGTGGGCGTCTGACATCAAGTATGAGATAGACGACGAAACGACAGACATCACCGTTACCGCCAAGGAAGCGATACCGGACTTTGCCGAAAATGACGAAAAGCAGTTTGCCATATCGGGACTGTTTTACAGTTATTATCTCCAGCTTTGCGACATGATGGAAGATTATTACGACTATCTCGACGTTGACGTCGAGGAAAAACCGTACGTTTGACGGTAAGGAAAAAATTAACGGAGGAAATTAAGATGCTTAGACTCAGTTTGCAGTTTTTCGCTCATAAAAAGGGCGTTGGTTCTACGAAGAACGGCCGCGACAGTAACGCGCAGAGACTCGGTGTGAAGAAATCCGACGGCTCGGCAGTTCTTGCGGGCAACATCATCGTAAGACAGAGAGGCACAAACGTCCGCCCGGGTCTCAACGTAGGCAAGGGCAGCGACGACACGCTGTACGCTCTCATCAACGGCGTTGTAAAATTCGAGCGCGTTTCCGGCAACAAAAAGCAGGTAAGCGTTTACGCCGCAGAATAAAGCCAACATAAAAAAGGAGCCGCAAGGCTCTTTTTTGTTTTATATTGAAAAACCGACGAACTGTCAGCGCAGGCTGACTGAGGGATTGTTCCAAACGCAAAACAAACACCCGTCCCGTCGACTTTGGCGACTCCTCGTTGCGTACAGGCAAAAAAGCCGCCGACGCGCGCTTTTGCGATTGCCGAAAAGAAAAACCGCAAACTTTGCGGTCGATAGTATTTGTGGCGGCGTATCAATCGCCGTTATTAACGCCGTTATATCGCCGCAAAAGCGTCGTTTGCAGCTCCAAACAAAACAAAAAAA
>JAFSMU010000009.1 GCA_017447775.1 Clostridia bacterium
CAAAACGGACGGTTGATTTAGAGAAACACGGTGACCTCTGCGGACACTTGACGATGGCTCGATATTGAGGTATAATGAAAAGTCCGCAGGGGTATGCCGTGTATAATAGGAGGTATACATTTGGCATCAACAAGAAAAAGAATAGGAAAAGACGGCAAGATCTCATATTTGATCAGGGTATCGGTTGGGTATGAAAACGGCAAACACATTGAACGAACTATGACATGGAAACCCGAAGAGGGTATGACAAAGTGGGAGATCAAGAAAGAACTTGAAAAAAGGGCAATAAAATTCGAGGACGAATGCTTGGCAGAAAAGCCACGCTTAATTCCAACTTTTAAAGATGTGGGTGATGAGTGGTTTGAAGAATACGCAAAGCTCAATCTGAAAATTACTACTCTTGACAAGGCGTATGATCATTCCGCAAGAGTATATGAGGAATTCGGTGATACAAGCATAGATAAAATCGGCATAAAACAAATACAACTTTTTGTCAATAGTCTTGCAAAGCCTGGAGCAAATAAAAAAACAGGCAGAGCACTTGCACCGAAAACAATAAAGAATTATCTTGGTTTTATTTCAGATATACTGAGTTACGCAGTCAAAATGGAAATGATACACGATAATCCTTGTCATAAGGTCACGGTTCCCAAGGGTGAACAAAAAGAGAAACAGATTTATTCGCAGGAAGAAATGGTCAAATTGCTTTACGGACTCAACAAAGCGCCGCTGAGGTATAAAACGTTCTTTTATTTGTTATCATTTGGAGGTCTTCGCAAAAGCGAAATGCTTGGGCTTGAATGGCGCGATGTGGATTTCGATAAAAGAATTATATGTGTGAATCGTGCGTCAAATCATACAACCCGTCATGGTACATATACAGATACAACAAAAACCAAAGGATCGCGTCGCTCAATCAAGGTGAACAAAGCTGTTATTGATCTTTTGATTCAGCTTAAAAACGAGCAAAAAGAAAAAGCCGAAACATACGGCTCGAAGTGGATACCAACCGACAGGATATTCACGACCGAATTTGGTGGCGTAATGGGCAATGCAGCGCCGTATGACTGGCTTAAAAAATTCTGCAAAAAGATAGAAATACCGTTTTACGGGATACACAGCTTCAGACATTTTGTTGCGTCTGCATTGATTAACGGCGGTCTTGATGTTACAACCGTTTCGCGTACTCTCGGTCACAGCAATCCGACAACGACGCTTAATATCTACTCGCATTTATTTCAAAAAGCACAGGAAAAAGTGGCAGAAGTTATGGACAATGTAATAAGTTTTGATGTGAAAACAGAAGATGCTAAAACTCACAACAAATGAAAGTAGCGGACAAAATAGCGGACAAGCAAAAAGAAAAAGTCTGAAAGTTAAGCAACCATCAGACTTTTTGCTGGTCGGAGTGAGAGGATTTGAACCTCCGGCCTCTTGGTCCCGAACCAAGCACTCTACCAAACTGAGCCACACCCCGAAAAATAATATTTACATCAAATTTTGTTTTTTCGTTCGGGACCGTCCCGAACCAAGCTTACCCTTGCGGCATAGTCGCTTCTCGGCTTCGCCAAGCTTCGCCTGCGGGCTCGTTGCCGCTGCGTCTTTTCGCGCTCGCTTCCTCTGCCACCGGCAGCGCTCGCGCTCAAACTACCAAACTGAGCCACACCCCGAAAAAGCTATATTAAAATCCGCTTGCCGAAAATCAGCATTATTTATTATACTACTTCCATCCGAAAATGTCAACAGTTTTTTGAAAAATACTTGCGGCACTTTTTTATTTGGAAAACGCTCGCTTTTTTGAGTGGATTTTTACAAATAATACTAAAAAAATATCCAAAAAACATTGACGAAAAACAGAAAATATTGTATAATATTTTCAGAGCAGCTGCTCATAAATTTTTCATCGGGGAGGAAAATATGTTTACTAATATCGGAAAGAAAATCAAAGGTCTTGCAAAATTCATTTGCTGGGTAGGGATCATCTTCTCTGTCATCGGCGGCATTCTTCAAATCGTAAACGGCGTTAAAGAGGCAACGGCAAACGGCGTTTCGCCTGTCGGACAGATAGTTCTCGGCGTTATTATCATCGTTGGCGGCTTCCTCATTTCCTGGATCGGCTCATTCTTTATGTACGGCTTTGGCGAGCTTATCGACAAAACGGCTGATATCGCAGAAAACACAAGAAAATAAATTCAACGTACATAAAAAGGCGATGGTTACCATCGCCTTTTTTGTTTTCAGAAGCCTATTCTGTTTTTGACCTCTATTTTTTCGGAAAATTCGCTGTCTGCGCTCGCCACAAGGAAGTCGTCGCTTGTAAGCTCGATTTCATCAAGTCCCGAAAGAGATGCGCGAAGCGCCGCTTTTGACCACGTGCGCTCGTAAAGATTGCGAACAAAGCGCGCGTTTGCAAATTCTTTTGATGAAACGTATGCATCCGTCAGCGATTCAAAGTATTTTTTCGCTTCGCCTTGCAGTCCGTCGGTAAATTTGAAATGTTTTTTTACCATAAGCATAAATATTTCAAAAAGCTGGTATCTTGTATAATTGGGGAAAGTGATCGCATACGGCATTCTGCTGCGAAGTCCGGCGTTGCCGTTCATCAGCGTTTCCATATCGTCTGTATATCCCGCCATGATAACAAGCATATCGTCGCGGTGGTTTTCCATTTCCGAGATGAGCGTTGTCAGCGCTTCCTTGCCGTAGTCGTTTGACCCGTGATCGCCGTCGTAAAGCGCATACGCTTCATCGAGGAACAATACCGATCCGTACGCGTCGCGGCACACAGACGCCGTCTTTACCGCCGTCTGCCCGACGTACTCGGCGCATAGCGAGCGTGCGCTGTATTCGAGGAAAGAGCCTTTGCGAAGTATTCCCTCTTCTCTGAATATCTGCCCGATGATGCGCGCCACAGTCGTTTTTCCGGTTCCCGGCGCACCGAGGAAGCGCATATGGATACACGGCCTGTCGAGCGTTTCGCTCTTCATCGAAAGCTTGACCTGCGCCACGATCTCACGCACGCGGCGGCCGACGTCGTCCATGCCGATAAGTTCGTCAAGTGCTTCATATCCGCTTTTTTCTTTTGTACCGTTATCAAAGTCGGGATCGAGGTCATCGGAGCAGACGACCGACGCGTTGCCGCCAAATCCAAGCGCGGAGCGGCTTGCTTTTTTCAGCACCATCTGCTGCGTTATTTTTTCCGCCGTTTTGAATCCGTAAAAACGCCCGTCCTTTTTTTCCGCGCGCACATAGTTGAAAAACGGCTCAATTATCGAAATATCCGCCATGTAACCGAGTCGGCGCATGCAGTCCCAAAGATATTCAAGCAGCACGCAGTCGTGCATCGGCGGTATTTCCACAACGCGAAGAAGCATAACGTCCGATAGCAACTGCTCGACTTTTTCAAGCGCGCTTTTTTCAAGAAACGGCACCTTGAACACAAACACGAACTTATCCTGCAATACGTAAAGACGCTTTATGAAGCGGCGAAGCTCGTCCGTCTTGTCGACGTCGAGAAAATAGCTTACGTCGAGCCCGACGACGCCGTATCTGCGCGAATCGTCGTCCATCAGCGCTTCGATCACGTCGTTTGTACTTATTCTTTCCCCGTCAGTGTCTTTATAAAGCTGAAATTCGGCAAAATCGGTGCGCTCGTCGCTTTCATCCTCGTAAACTTTCATGCGGCGCAAATAATCGCCGAATGACGCAAGAAGCGACGTAAAACCGCAGCCTTGATCGATCGCGAAAAGGTAGTTTTGCATACGCAGTGCGCGAAGCGCTCCCCGCTCCCGCAAAAGCGGGATCTCCAAGGCGAGGGACGTTACAAGGCGCTGGTATTCTTCAACCCCGTAATACGAGGAATATATGCTCATCATAAGCTTTGATGCGTCGGAATCGTCAAAGGGCGTTACAAGAACGCCGATCCCGCCGCGAGCATCGGGACAAGCCCTGTTCCACGCGCTTAAAACTTTGCTTTTGCACTCGCTTTCGCTTTCGGCGCGCATTATGTAAACGCCGAATGTATATCTTTGAACGATCAGCGTCGCACTGCCGTTTTCAAGTTCTCCGAGAACACGCTGCCAAATTTCGCCCTGCCCTTCGAGGTTTTCCTGAGCGAGCGAATAATTAAGGGATATCCTTATCAGATATTCAGCCATACTTCCCTCCGTTTTTTAAGTTCTTGCAAGTTTATCTGTTTTTAATCCTTATGAAGTACACCGAGTAAATCTCGACGTCAAGTATACCGTCTGAATTTTATTTCAAATATATTATATCATCGAAAAACACCCTTGTCAATGAAAAACGCGCGCCCGGGATCGCTTTGTCAGTCAGAGAGAAAGGCCACGTCGTATATGTCGTAAACGGGTATCACTTCCCCGCCCGACAGCGTTATCGTGCGGTCAAATTCATCAAACGACACAACGCGCCCGCGCGCTTTCATATATGCGCCGCCCTGCTTTCTTTTATCGGGAACAAAGTACGTGATATCAAGGCGCGGGGCGCATTCGCGCAGCGCAAGCGCCGACGATATCTTTCTGTCTATCATTTCGCGCGCGTCATCGCACAGCTCGGCACGCGGGCGCGTTATGCGCTCCGCCTCCGATATCTCATCGCCGTACCCTGTAAGCGCGGCAAATGGCGCAAACTGCGCCGCGCGGTCGTGCGGCGTCATTTTTCTGCGGAATGACTCGGGGCGCGGCATATCGAGTATATCGTCATATTTTCCCATATTCACGCCCTATGACCGCCTATCTGCCCGTTGCGCTCGCGCGCAGTCGCGCCTTCAAGGTAGTTCATACCTTTCAGTATGCAGTTTTTGCCGAATTTTCGCTTTATTCCTATCAGCGCCGTCTGAAGCTTTCTTTCTCGTGCGCGTGCGCGGCTTTCGGCGCGCTCTTTTGCTTCAAGCTCCGCCGCGTTTGTAAATATGTCAAGCTGTTCGTACATCTGTGATCTCGGCGCGTCGCCTTCCCTTGCGATATGATTTGCAACGACATACATCCGCCTGACAGTGAGGTTTTTATCTACTATCCTGTCGTACAGTTCCATTGTTTTTTCGATTATCGTGCGCGTTGACGACGTGAGCGAACCGAGGTTCACCGTGCCGTGCGCTTCCTTCGGAACGGCGCGGCCGTATCTGTCCGTCTTTATTACGCCGCCGTAAGAGGCGGATACGCACCCCGTATCGTAGCCGACGGTAAGCACTATCTGATCTGTGACGAGCCGCCGCTCCACAAGATCGAGCGTCAGCGCGTCCGTCATTTCTCTGACAATAAGCCGCCCCTTTTCAAAGCTGTACGGGCAAGACAGCACCTGCCCCGAGCTTATGCTGTTTGACGACGGCTTGTAAGCCTTTATGTCGGCGATGGTGCAGCTTTCATATCCCCACGCGTGATCTATCAGAAGCTCCGCGTTCACGCCAAACGTCTTATACAGTTTTTCCTCGTTGTGATATGCTCCTCGGCCGCCCGTCGAGCATCGCGCAACGTCGCCCATTGTGTACAGGCCGAGCTTTTCCAGCCGCTCCGCATATCCCGCGCCGACGCGCCAGAAGTCCGTTATGGGACGGTGATCCCACAGCGTTTCTCGGTATGAATATTCGTCAAGCTCCGCTATCCTCACGCCGTCCTTGTCGGCGGGCATACGCTTTGCGACGATGTCCATGGCCACCTTGCACAGATACAGATTTGTCCCGATCCCCGCCGTCGCCGTAATGCCTGTCTTGCCGAGCACGTCCCGTATCATCCTCATCGCAAATTCGTGCGCGTCAACGCCGTCCGCGCGAAGATAACGCGCAGCGTCAATAAACACCTCATCGACGGAATAAACGTGCATATCCTCCGGGGAAACGTAGTTCATATATATCTTGAATATCTCCGTGCTTACCTGCATATACCGCGCCATCTGCGGACGCGCTATTATAAAGTCGAGTTCAAGCGACGGATCTTTTTCAAGCACTGCGGCGTCGCTCGATTTTCCGCTGAATCTGCGGTTCGGCG
Organism: Clostridia bacterium; assembly: GCA_017447775.1. Lineage (GTDB taxonomy): Bacteria > Bacillota > Clostridia > Oscillospirales > CAG-272 > RGIG6816. The sequence goes on from JAFSMU010000009.1 coordinate 6,000, forward strand.
CTTTTGCGCGGCGATCTGAATTTACCTGCTTTACGCGCTGTATGACCTCAAAAAGCCTTGCCCGCCCCGGTATTCCGTACGCTTTCAGCGACGGCGACACCGCAAGGCATATCGTCTTATCTGTGCGCGACGCGTCTGCGACGACGAGATTTGTCGACAGCGGATCAAGCCCGCGATCAACACATTCAACCGACGCGTAAAACGATTTCAAGTCTATCGCTATATATCTGTAATCACTTGACTGCATCATATCACCCTTATGCGAACATTTGTTTTCCATATCTATTATATCAAACTTGTGTTCGTATGTCAAGTGTATTTCGGGCGAAAAAACGAACAAATTTTTGCCATTTTCAAAAAAAGAGCCGCAAAAACAGCAACAAAAAAGGCAAGCTGTGCTTGCCCTTTGTTTTTATTTATCCATATATCCGCCGCGGATAATGTCCGCCGCGTGCGAAATGACGAGCGGAGTTGCCGTTTCGTCGGAGTTGCCGTGCGCTTTGACGACGAGCTTTTTCAGTCCCAGAAGCACCGCGCCGCACATTGAAGCCGCCGAGATGAACTTCACAAAATCTCCCATCGCCGCTTTAAGGAACGAAAGATCGGTTCCCTCGGGCGCGCGTTTCATCATCATTGACGCTATAAGGTGCGCCGCATAAGAGCAGGTGCCCTCGATGCCTTTTACAAGCACGTTGCCGGCAAAGCCGTCGGTGACGATGACGTCGCACTTTCCCGAAAATACGTCTTTGCCCTCGATGTTGCCGATGAAGTTCAGCCCGCTCTCGCGGAGCATCGGGAAAGCCGCCTTTGTCTGAGCGTTGCCCTTTTCATCCTCGGCGCCGACAGACAAAAGTCCGACGCTGGGATTTTCAACACCGTAAAGGCTCTTTATGTATTTTGCGCCGTAGTGAGCAAATTCAACGAGGTTTTCGGGCTTTGCGTCGACGTTTGCGCCGCAGTCGACAAGGCACGAGCGCTTGCCGTTTTCGCACGGGATAAGCGTTGTAAGTCCCGGGCGCTCTATATCGTCAAACGTGCCGAGCATAAGTATTCCGCCGACAAGCACGGCACCCGTGCTTCCCGCGCTGACAAGCGCGTCGGCGCCGCCCTCGCGCAGAATACGGAGCGCGCGCATAAGCGACGAATCGCGTTTGTGGCGTATCGCGTCGACGGGCGCGTCGTTATTTGTTATGATCTCCGTTGCGTTGACGATCTCAAGGCGGGAGCGGTCAAATTCCTCGCTTTCAAGAGCGGAGCGTATCTTCTGCTCGTCGCCCACCGCAACAACGGTAACGTCTGTGTTCTGGCGGATCGCTTCTCCGATGCCGCGTATCCATTTTTCCGGAAAATCGCATCCGAAGCAGTCAACAAGAATACGCATTATTTTTCCTCGCTTTCAAGGTAGTTTACAACGTCGCCGACCGTTACGATCTTGGAAAGTACCTCATCCGGTATGACGATGCCGTAGTTTTCTTCAAGCGCCATAAGAATCTGAAGCGTGTCGAGCGAGTCTGCTCCGAGGTCGTCTTTGATGCGCGATGAAAGAGTTACCTCGACGTCTTTCAGTTTGAGCTGCTTTATAAGAAGCTCCTTTACCTGTTCAAACATTTTCGTCTTCCTTCCTTTCAATAACTTTTACATACGAGCGACGGCGTTTGTGCTCGACCGATTCAAATCTCTTCCACATATTTCTGACGGCGTGGTTTGTTTCAAGGTTCAGGTTCGTTTCGGCGTATTCATAATCGCCGCGCACAAGCATCTCCGCAAGCTTTTCCACGACTATCGCCGCAACGCCGCGGTTGAGATATTCGGGAGCGACGGCGACAAGGCCGAGGTCTATCGTTTTCGGATGCTTTATCGCTTTGAGCAGGCGGATAAGCGCCGCCGGCGTGAGCTTTCCCTTTGATTTCTGAAGCGCCCGCGCTATCGACGGAAAGCACAGACCAAAACATACAACGCGGCCGTTTTCGTCAAGCAGAACGGTGATGTTGTTGAGGTCTATTATAAGCATAAAGTTGTCGATGAGCATCTTCTTCATGCCGTCGGTAAACGGAACGGTGCCGTAAAGACCTTCGTATGCCGTATCGAGCAGATCAAAGAATCCGTCTTTGTATTTATCGAGGAACTCGCGCTTCGTTTTCGCGGTGCCGCAGGTCAGCTTATAGCGCTTCATAATGAAGTCGCTCATTTTTTTCAGCTCTTCGTCGACCTGCTTCGGCGGGTAAATCCTGCTTTCCACCCAGTCGACCTCTTTTGCGTACCCGCATTTTTCGATAAGCGCGCCGTAGTAGTCGGCGTTGTACTGCTCTTCAAACGTCGCAAGCTCGTCAAAGCCCTCGACCAAAAGTCCCTCGCGTTCAAGATCGGAAAAGCCTAGCGGGCCGCAGATAGTGTCCATGCCTTTGTCGAGCGCCCACTTTTCAAGCGCGCAGAACAGCGCCTTTGCGACGTCCTCGTCGTTTATCGCGTCAAATCTGGTGAAGCGGACGCGGCGCTCGCCGTGCTTTTCGTTGCTCGCTTTTTGCAAAATGCCCGAAATACGCCCGACCATTTTGCCGCTTTCGTCGTATGCGTTGAAGTAGACCGCCTCGCAGGTGTCGTAATATATGTAATCGGGGCGGAAGATCTTTTTCTCGTCGCCGTAAAGCGGCGGAACGAAATTATCGTTGTCTTTATACAGTTCAAGCGGAAAATCAAGAAATTGCTTCTGCTGTTTTTTTGTTTTAACTTCGACTACGTTTATCACGATGCTCTCCTTATCTGTGTATTGAATGGAAGGAAATGCCCGTGGCGTTAGGTCCGCAGTGGCTGCCGATGGTGGGGTTGACCTCTACCATCTGAACGTCAAGATTTTCGCCGAAGCGCTCTTTGATGCGCGCAATTATCATATTCGATACGTCGGGCATATCGGCGTCCGCAACAAGTATGCGGTGAGAGCCGATATCGTCGCCGAGCTGCTCTACGTAATCGAGGATCTTCTCTATCGCTTTCGATCTGCCCTTTTCCTTGCCGATGTTGACCATCTTGCCCTCGGCGTTGACATGGATAATCGGGCGGATGCCGAGCAGCGTTCCCATCGTTCCCGCAAGACCGGAAACGCGGCCGCTGTGCTTGAAGAATTTAAGATCGTCGGCAAAGAAGTAAACCGCGAAGTGATCGACTTCCTCCTCAGCCCATTTCATTACTTCATCAACGCTCTTGCCGGCCTTAATCATATCGCCGACTTCAAGGACGATGTTGAGCGCGAGGATCGATATTCCCTTCGTGTCTATTTCATAGAATTTACGCTCGGGGTATTTTTTGAGAAGCTCGTCAACGGCGGAGTGCATCGCGTCAAATGACGCGGACATTGCCGATGAAAAGTGAACGTAAAGGATATCGTCGCCATTGATGAAATACGGCTCGAAATATCCAACGTATGCGTCGGCGTTCAGCGCGCTTGTGTTCGGTATCTTTCCGGAGCGGAGCATATCGTAGAAGGCGTGCGAATCGAACTCGTCAAAATCGACGTAGGGCTTTATTTCCTTTCCGTCGACGCTGTACGGCATGCTGATAAGCTTATAGCCGTATTCTTCCGCCATTTTCGGCGTCATGTCGGTATCTGTGTCCGTGAACAAAATAAGCATAATCGTATCCTCCGTTTTATTATTCAAGAATCATCATATAATCATAGATCGGCTGACCGCCGTCTATCATTATCACGTCAGCGAGCCTGTATTTCTGCGAAAGGCGGTTATATACGTCCGCGCTCTCGCTCTCGCTCGTATCTTTGCCGCAGATAACGAGGATGATGTCATAATTCCCCGCTCCCAGCTTTTCCGAAAGGTTTACAAGCGCGTCGTTGCGCGTCTTTTCGTCGACGTATATCGTGTCGCCGGCAAAGCCGATGAAATCGTCCTTAATAACCGTGACGCCGTCCTTTTCGGTGTCGCGCGACGCGCGGCTGACGTGCGCCGTTACAACCGACGAGATGACCTCGCCAAGCTCCTCAACTATCTGATCGACGTCGCCAGACGACGTATCAAGCTGAGATATCGCGGCGTATCCCTCGCCGATGCTCTTTGTGCCGATGACGCGAACATCAGCTTCGTCGTACATTTCAGCCGCCTGACGCGCCGTCATTATGATATTGCCGTTGTTCGGGAAAACGAGGATGGTGTCCGCGTTGATCTCGGAGAATGCCGAAAGGAACGCCTCTGCCGACGGGTTCATGCTCTGTCCGCCGTCAACAACGGCGTCGCATCCGAGCGCGGAGAACGTATCTTTTATCCCGTCGCCCGCCGCGACGGTGACTATTCCGTAAGTCTTATGCGGCTTTGTCTTTTTGGGCGTGTATCTGTTTTCGATCGTCGTTTCGTTGTGCTGGACGGTCATATTTTCGATTTTGAGCGTTAAAAATTCGCCGTACTGCTGAACGTGGCTAAGCACGTCCCCGGGGTGCATCGTGTGAACGTGAACTTTTACGATGCTGCCGTCGCGGAAAGCGACGATCGAGTTGCCGACGCCGTCAAGGTACGAGATCAGCGCGTCCATATCGAAAGACGAAATATCGGTTTTGGCGCTTTGCAGCTGAAGGATGAACTCCGTGCAGTAGCCGAGGTCGAAAACGCTGTTTTCGTCGAATTTTGAAAGGTCGGCTTTCTTGGCTTCCGACGACGAGTGGTGTTCGCCGCTGACCTCGATGCCGTCAAGTGCCATTTTCATACCCTCGAATATATAAAGCAGTCCCGCGCCGCCGCTGTCGACAACGCCTGATTCTTTCAGCACCGCCAAAAGCTCGGGAGTGCGGTCGAGGGACGCGCGCGTTTCGTCTATAAGGTCGCAAAAATACGACTGGAACGTGCTGCCCGAAGAAACTTTTGAGTTTGCGTACTCGACAGCCTCGCGGTAAACGGTAAGTATCGTACCCTCGACAGGCACGGGAACGGCGCCGTAAGCCTCATCCTTTCCGGAAATAAGCGCCTGTCCGAACTTAGAAAGGTCGGCTGTGTCAACGCCGTCAAGTCCGCGGGAAATACCGGCGAAGATACGCGATAAAATAACGCCGGAGTTGCCGCGCGCGCCGAGAAGCATTCCCTTTGACGCAACGGCGGCGGTTTTGGAAAGCGTCGCCGCGTCGCCGACGGAATCGGCGCCTGAGCCTATCGTCATAAACATATTGTCGCCCGTGTCCCCGTCGGGAATCGGGAAAACGTTAAGGTCGTTAACTATCTCACGATTCTTTGAAAGGTTTTCGGCGCCTGCTTTGATCATTTTCGCATACATAGCGCCGTCAAGAATTATCGTTTCCATATTTTTCCCCTGTGAAGTTATAATGAATTTAAACTGAATTTGCATGGAATAAAAACACATCGATATTTTATCACACATTTCGACAAAATGCAAGGTAAAATACGAAATATTTATATTACTTATATATAACGCGCCGAAAAGGCAAAACGGGACGCCTTGGCGCGTCGGTTTTCTTTCGCTCGGACAAAGCGCGAAAAAGCCCCCTCTGCCGTAGCGGAGCGGGACTTTTCATGATCATTCTATTGTTTTCAGTTTTTCTTCCGCCGCGTCGAAGAAGCGCCTGTCCGCCTGTCCGCGCTCGCAGAGTATTTCCCAAATTGCGTAGATCGCGGCGTTCCAGCCCTGATTCTGCTTTACGCCGTTGCCTTTGATGGTGTGCATATATTCGTGAGTCGTGCCGTCGAAATCGAGGTCGACGAAAAGGCGCCAGATCATATTGTCGAGCGCGCCGTCTGCTCCGTGAACGTATGCGGCGATATGGAACAGCATTTCGTAAATATGATACGAGCCGCCGTTTGCGTATCTGCCGAGGTCAAGATGCGCCATTTCGGGATGAACTTTACCGTACGCGCCGAAAGCTTCCATGGGCAGATATTCGCCGTCGGGCGCTGCAACGATCTTTGTACCGTACGGAGTTTTTGCTTTGCTGTTCATAATGTGCGAGTACGTTGCTCTCACCTGCTCGTCGGGGATGAACGTTTCTCCGAAAAGCACGAAATGCAAAAGATCGCCTATCGAATAGTCGAGCGCGAGGTACGGCTTTTTGACGCTGAGCGGCACAAATTCGCCGTTGAACATAGATTTATAGAAAGCTATGGCTTTTTCGTATCTGTCGCCGATATCGTAGCCCATTTCGCGCGCGGCGCGCAGAGCGCACACACTGAGTCCCTGCGAATAAGCGTCCGCGTCGTCGTCCTCAAAGCAGCAGATGTCGAACCAGTTGCGGTATGCGTGATTTTCGTCGCTGTCTGGGCAGTAGCGCCCGTCACCGACTTTTGAAAAGCACTCAAACATCTTATTCACGGCGATATCGCACATTTCTTTGAATATTTCCCCGCCCTTTGAGAAAACGCGGTAAGACCAGATTATAAAGAACAGCGGGTTTTCCGCTCCGCACACACCCTTTGCCTCGTGCGCAAGGTATGACTGGCGCTCGTCTTCGGGGGAAAGTATCCACGTCTGCCAGAACGAGTCGCGCTGATACTGACAGTTTGCGTACTGGATCCCTGGGACTATCCATTTTTTGCTTGTGCCCGTTTCGTTTGTGCGCAGGTGCATATAGTTTGCGCCGAAGCACATCGCCCGATAGATCGAGCCTTTCCCCTCGCCCCACGTTTTTTCGATAGCCAGGAACGAATCTCGACGGATGCTCTTCATCGTTTTCGCGTCGGAGCGCACCCAAATGAAGCGGAAAACGTGTTCCTTTTCTGTCGCGTCGTGATAGTACGGCTTGTTTTCCGGCTCGTAGGTGTCCTCGCGCCATTTTTTGTAGTTGGGTGAGCCGCCGGCGTCGCCGGATGAAAGGTAAAACTCGCGCCGCTCGGGGATCATGTGCTGAGTTGTGTAGTTTTTGCAGTGCGAAGGCTCGTCGGAAATGAAAATATCCGTGCCGTCATCGCTTATCGCCGCCGCCATCGGAACGGGCGAGCCGTCGATGGAAAAAAGATACGCCTTTGGGTTATGCGGGCTTTGACGGAAAAGATGCTCCTCGGTGCAAAAATCGTTGAAGGAGCAAAACTCAGCCTCCCCTTTTCCGTGAAGAGAAACGTAGCACTCGCCGCCGAGGGCGCTTACTGTATAGAGCGTGATTTTGTCGGAAACGACACGCTTATCAACGCCGACGGCAATACTTCCCGCGGTAAATTTACCCGCGTCAAGCGGAAGCTCGTACGTTTTTTCTCTTGTATGAACGGTAACGGAATATTTCATATTTTACCTCGCTGATATGTTTTTCGGTGAAATTATACCACCGCACGACGCTTTTGTCAATCTTGCGAAGTAACATTTTGCCGCTTTGCCGAATAAAATACTCACAGCGGGATGCCGCAAATAACACAAAGGAACAGCCGAATGATCGGCAGCACACGATATGAACAGAAATATTTACAATTCGGGGCTGAAAAATTCAGCCGCTCAACGCGCCTATGGCGGAGCGGGACGCACCGCGCCGGCGATGACGCAAAACGTCCGCGGGCGGCAGGTAAACGACGGCGGGCAGGTGCTTGCAATGGCATACGTACCGAGCCAGCGGTTTGAAAATTTATACTCCCCCGCCGACGCGCTTTGGACAGGAACGCTGTTCGGCGATCTCAACAAGCCTTATTGTACAGGAGGCAGACGATGACAGGCTCACAGGCAAATCAAAGAGATAGTTTATTTATGGAGCTGCGTCAGGTGAGCTTTGCGCTTGACGAACTGCGCCTTTTCCTCGACACGCACCCGACGGACGCGTCGGCGCTCGCGCTTTTCGGTGAGTATCAGGCAAGAAGAAACGAAATACTTGCCGAGTACTCGCCCGTATTCGGGCCGGTTGAGTCATACGACGTAAATACAGACGGCGGCTGGGGCTGGATAAACGCTCCCATGCCGTGGGAAACGGAGGCAAACTGATATGTGGGAATATGAAAAACGGCTGCAATTTCCCGTAAAGATCAAAAATCCCGACGCGCGCGCCGCGAAAGTGATCATAAGCCAATACGGCGGCCCCGACGGAGAGCTTGGCGCGTCGCTGCGCTATCTTTCGCAAAGATTTTCGATGCCGTACCAGCAGGTGTCGGGGCTGCTTACCGACATCGGTACGGAGGAGCTTGCACACCTTGAAATGATCGGCGCAATACTGTATCAGCTCACAAAAGGGCTTGACATACCCGAGATAAAAGATTCGGGATTTGATACATACTTTGTCGACCACACCCTCGGCGTATATCCGCAGGCGGCGTCGGGAACGCCGTACACGGCGGCGTTTATGCAGTCAAAGGGCGATCCGATAACCGACCTTATGGAAGATATGGCGGCGGAACAGAAGGCGCGCACAACGTATGACAATATACTCAAGCTCGTCGACGACCCCGACGTCATCGCGCCGATAAAATTTCTGCGCCAGCGCGAGATAGTACACTTCCAGCGCTTCGGCGAGGCGCTCGGAATAGTGCGGGATAATCTCGACAGCAAAAACTACTATTTCATCAACCCGTCATTCCCCGACGGGTGCTGAACGATATCATATAATTCAAGCGGCGAAAAAACGCCGCTTTTTGTATTTCGCGTCTTTGATTTTGCAAGTCGGCAAAAAAATCTTGCAAAAATTTTGCATTTCTTTTATACTGTTATTGCGCGCAAAGAGAGGTGATTTTGTGAAAATATACATAACGCAAAAGCCCGACGGCGACGAACTCAAGGACTTCCTCGACGAGTTCTACGGCGCGTTGGGCGAATAATGAAAAAGCACAACGGCGGGGTCATGCCCCGCCGTTTTTTGTTTCAGCGCCTTTTTTACCCTTTTTTCGAAAGCTCCGCTATCTTTTCAAGCCCGTCAACATCTGCGATGCCGTAAATCCCGATCATTTTCAAAACAACGGGGAGCGCGTTTGACGTATCACAGAATATATCCGGTCTTATGCCCGCGACGTCGCTGTTTTCAATCGAATTGTTAAACAGATTCATCTCGCTCCCGATGCTGACCTCAACGCCTGATCGCGGCAGGACAAAATCATCTCTGACCGTCAGCATACATCCTCGGCTGACGCCCCCGATAACCACGACATTTTGCAGCGTCTTCAAGTATTCGACGGCATACTCGCCGGACGACGCCGTATTTCCGTCTATAAGGACAAATATCGGAATATCGTTTTCAATTATTTTCTCATCATATTCATAAACGTCGACGTCATAATAGCAATATTCACTGTCTGACAGCTCGGAGCCGGATCTATAAAAATCAATGCTGTTGTATCTATCATACTGAAATTGCCATACAGATGGCTTGATCCCCGTGAAATTAGTTATCCATTTTGAAGGGTAACTTGCAAGTCCTCCTCTATTGCCTCTCAAATCTAAAATCAAGCATTTTGATTCGCGCGCTGTGACGGCGTCATTTATAAAAGTTTGTAAAACGTCGTCGTAATCACGTGAGAAAGACCGGATCGAAATATACGTTATCCCGTTTTCCTGTACAAAATTATAGTCCGCGTCGCTCAACGGCCAAAAATGATAGATTTTTTCCCATTTCAACGTTTGATACTTTATCTTTCCGCCGTTTTCAAGCGTCAGAAAACTTTTCGGAGCATTTTCGCCGTCTTTTATCACAAGCACCGGACTGTATATTATCTCTCCCATATCGTTGAGAGAAAGTTCCATTGATATCCGATCGTCGCTGAATTCGGAAATATACCATTTTTCGCCGTTGATATATTTATAAAAACCGCCGTCGTCGCGAAGAAATTGATGTTCCTGTGCGTACCAGCATCTTTGGTTTTCCGCAGTGCTCACGCCATCCGCGGCAAGATGCCCGTCCACAGCAAAAGAAATGCTTTCCAGAATGGCTTTCGCGATCATGTCCCGGGTGATAGAGGCGCTATTTTCCAGTTTTTTGATCGCCTCGTATTTGGCGGGGAGAAAAGCGTCGTCTCCGCCAAAATAATAATATGCCCCGTAATGAAGTTTCAGCAATCTGAAAAAAAGATCGATGTCGTAAACCGCATCATCGTACGTTATTATCGAATCCGGCGAAGTATCGGATTTTCCGCAAAGCGCATATATCTCTTCTTTTGTCAAAAGCGAGTACAGCGATTTGTCGCATTTTATAAATTCTTCTACGCCGTCATATCCGCGCGGCTCGTTTGCGATCGCTTCACGCTCTGCGTTGAGGTTGCTCATGATTTCGGATATTTCGACATATATGCCGTCTGTGCCGCCGACGGGGTTTTCCATTTTTGCATCAAAAAAGGAAAATGTGCATGACGGAGCCGACATTACAGCCGCTATTATTAAAATAAGGCATAAAACTCTTTTTATCATTTGTGCACCTCCAAGTAATATTATATATAAAACGATGTTTTTTGTCAATCCCCGTTACATATACGCCGTTTATGTTGACAAAATCACATATTTATGTTATATTCAAAATGTAAAATTATATTTTTCGGAGGCATATATGGCAACAAACGGAATGGTAGACAGCGGACTCTTCACAATGGCAAAACCAAGGGAAAAAGTCGATGAATCGATCTACAAAACGGCGGCGTGCATCACGCGTTATCCCGAGCCGGTGCTATCGCACAAGGACGTGCCGTATCGCTCGGCGCTGACATTCAACGCGGGGGTGCTTAAAAAAGACGGCAGGTACATAATGATATTCCGCAACGACGTGGGCGACTTTGACCGTCAGATACTCGACGGAAAAACGAACCTCGGACTTGCTTTTTCCGACGACGGTATACACTTCAATGTCGAGCCGGAGCCGTGCTTTGAGATGAAATCCAGCGAGATCAACCGCGTTTACGATCCGCGCCTGTCATATATTGACGGAGAGTATATAATGTGTTTTGCCGTCGACACGCGCCACGGCGTATGCGGCGGAATAGCGACGACAAAAGACCTGCACAATTTCGAGGTAAAGTCGATATCCGTTCCCGAAAACAGAAATATGGTCATGTTCCCCGAAAAAATTAACGGAAAGTATGTCCGTCTTGAACGCCCCATGCCCGTTTATTCGCGCGACGGAAATTATTTTGATATATGGCTCTCCGACTCGCCCGATCTCGTCTATTGGGGCAATTCAAAACTCGTCATGGGCACGGAGGACGTGCCGTTCTGTAACGACAAGATAGGTCCCGGCGCACCGCCGATAAAGACGGACAAGGGGTGGCTGATGATATTCCACGCCGTCGACGTCGATCCGAGCCGCGGCAAGAACGGCTGGGAAAAATACTGGCGCAAGAGATACGTCATTGGCATAGCTCTGCTCGATAAGGACGATCCGTCAAAGGTGATCGGTATGTCAAAGCGGCCGCTGATCGTGCCGGAGGGTAAAATGGAAACTGTCGACGGCTACCGCGCAAACGCGCTCTTCCCTTGCGGGATGCTGATGGAAGACGACAACAAGACAGTGCGCATATATTACAGCGCGGGCGACGCAGTCGTAAGACTTGCGACTGCAAACGTCGACGATCTGCTCGCGCTCTGCACGGAGGAAAGATAAATGAAGCCCGTTTCGTCTTGGAATTTTACGCCCTACGCGCCGCTTGACAGGCCGGAGAGGGTGAGAAATCCGTATATATGCCGCATTGTTCCGAGCGATGACGGATGCGAGATATATTTCATCGACAACGGCGGAAAAAGCGAGGCGCACACGTTGAACTATCGCTTGCGCGGCGAGGAAAAGTACATTTCCGTCGCGCTCGGCGCGTCGCAAAAAGCGGCGCTTGACGGGCTTATGCCCGAAACGGACTATGAATTTTATATCGAGCGCTCGGACGGCGCAAAAAGCGCCGTGCGCCTTTTCCGCACGGGCGGCGTTTACGGCAGTATCGTAAACTACCTGCATCCCGACGACGAATATTATTACTTTTCGGGCAGGTATCTCTGTTCGCCGTGCCTGTGTCGGCTTCCGAGCGGACGACTGCTTTCTTCGATGGATGTGTTTGAGGCGAACAACGCGCAAAATCTCACTTTAATATTTTGCTCCGACGACGGCGGCGAAAGCTGGCAGTATCTGACGGAACTGTTCCCGTGCTTTTGGGGGCAGATGTTCGTTGAAAACGGGCGGCTGTATATGCTCGGCGTGTCAAACGAATACGGCGATCTGCTTATCGGCGCATCGGACGACGAGGGCAAGACGTGGTCGCTCCCGACGGTACTTTTCCGCGGCGCGGCAAATCCGCGCCGACGCGGGCTTCATCGCGCGCCGATGAAGCTGCTTCGCTCCAACGGTAGGCTTTGGACCGACGTCGAATTCGGCGCGTGGGGCGAAAAAGAGATGAATAACGCGGTTCTGTCGGCGCCTCTCGGCTGTGCCGACTACACCGACGCATCCGTGTGGGTGATGAGCGATTTCTGGCGGCACGCGGAATTCAAAAAAACGGCAAAAGACGGCGAGACGGTCGACGGATGTATCGGCGGCATCGAGGGCAATCTTGTCGAAGCGCCCGACGGCACGATATATAACTTTCTCCGATATGCAAGACAAAAGTGCCTGATGCTTAAAATAGATGAAAACGATCCCGAAAAAATGCCGACTTACGCGCGCCTTGTCGATATAGGCATCACGCCGTCAAAGTTCGATATTGTATTCGACGGCGTTTCAAAATATTACTACGCGATCTGCTCGCGCGCCATCGACGAGCCGAGAACGGAGAGAAACGTGTTGTCGCTTTTCCGCTCGCCCGATCTTATAAATTGGGAGTGCGTGCGTGATCTTATCGACGAAAGAAACGCCGATCCGAAGATCGTCGGGTTTCAGTACGTGTCGGCGCTCATCGACGGCGACGATATGATCTTTCTCTGCCGCACCTCATACGGCGCACCGCATAACTTCCACGACGCAAACTATCAGACGTTCCACAAAATAAAGAATTTCAGAAAGCTAAAAGGATAAAAATGGAATACATAAGAGTAACAAAAGAAAATCTTGCAAAGGAGCATATATGCTGCGCCATTTCAAATAACGACGACGTTCAGGTATCGTCGAAAAAAGCGTGGCTTGCCGACAGATTTGACGACGGTCTTGTTTTTCTGAAAAGTATCGAGCGCGGCAAATGCTTCATCGAGTACATTCCGGCGGAAAACGCGTGGAATCCGATCGACGCAGACGGGTATATGTATATCGACTGCCTTTGGGTGTCGGGATCGCTTAAGGGACACGGGTATTCGACCGATCTGCTTTGCGAATGTATCCGCGACAGCAAGGAAAAAGGCAAAATCGGTCTTTGCGTTCTGTCATCGGCGAAGAAAAAGCCGTTTCTATCAGATCCCGCGTTTTTGAAGCACAAGGGTTTTTCAGTATGCGACGAGGCGGACAACGGGATCGAGCTTTGGTATCTGCCGTTTGACAGCAAAGCTCCCGCTCCGAAGTTCAAAGAATGTGCAAAGCATCCGCACATCGACGATGGCGGATACGTTCTTTACTACACAAATCAATGTCCTTTCAACGCGAAATACGTTCCGATAGTTGAAGCAACGGCAAAGGCGCAGTCTGTCGATTTTAAGGCGATACGCATAATGACAAAAGAACAGGCGCAAAGCGCGCCGACTCCGATAACGACATACGCGCTGTTTTATAACGGAAAATACATCACAAACGAGCAGATGAACGACAAGAGATTTCTGAAATTGCTTTCAAAATAGCGAGAAAGGACAAGGCCATGACAAAACTCGATGAGCTTATTTCGCGCTATCCCGCGCTTGGCGCGTGCCGCGCGGAAATTGACGCGGCAAAGGACGCGATGATAAAAACGTACCGCGCGGGCGGAAAAATACTGATCTGCGGAAACGGCGGTTCAGCCGCCGACGCGGAGCATATTTCGGGGGAGCTTCTCAAAGGCTTTCTTTCGCGCCGAAAAATGACGGCAGACGAGCGCGGCGCATTTGAAGCGGCGCTCGGCGAGCGCGCCGCAGAGTATGCCGACAAGCTCCAGCGCGGCATTCCCGCCGTACCGCTTACTTCCCTCTCCGCCGCCCTTACCGCATACATAAACGACGTCGACGCAGAGTTTATGTATGCACAGCTTGTGTTCGCGCTCGGCAAAAAAGAAGACTTGCTGATAGCGATATCGACGTCCGGCAATTCAAAAAACTGCGTGCGTGCGGCGGAAACGGCAAAAGCGCTTGGGATAAAGACGATAGCGCTGACAGGCGAGCGCGAAAGCCGCTTATCCGATATATGCGATATAACTATCCGCGTGCCCGAAACTGAAACGTACAAAATACAGGAATATCATCTGCCCGTGTATCATTATCTATGCGCGGCGACTGAACAGGAGGTTTTCGATGAAGCTTGAATTTAACGTCCGCGACCGCGTATGCTTCCTCGGCGACAGCATAACGGCGCATGGCTTCTGGGAGGCGGAGGTCGTCGAGTATTTTCTGCAAAATTACCCGCAGTACAAGGTCGAGTTCTACAACTGCGGCATATCAGGCACAAAAGGCAAAAACGCCGAGGAAAAGAACCGTCTTTGGTGCGACTTTTTCAATTTCTTCCCGCGATATGCGGTCATTATGTTCGGCATGAACGACGTTGAAACGTACCTTTACGACAAAAAGACGGAAACGCCGGAGCGCGTTTCCCGCCGCGAAAGCGTGCTTTTGGATTATCGCTCAACTATCGAGCATCTTGTCGACGTTTGCCGCTCGCGCGGCATTGTGCCGATACTTTGCACGCCGACGCCGTACGACGAGTACAATTCCCTGCCGAGCGATATTCGGGAAGGCGCTGACAGCGCGCTTGAATACTGCGCCGGCGTTGTTCGCGACGTGTGCCGCGAGGAAAACATCCTGCTTTGCGATATGCGTAAAGTCTTAATGGAGCATATCACGCAGCAGCCGATACAAAACGACAGATGCCACCCGAACCTTTACGGTCACCATCTTATGGCGGAGCAGTTCCTTGTCAGCATCGGCGCAAAGGAAAGCGTCGAGCCGGACCGCCCCGTTGTGCTTTCGCAGAAGAACAAGCTTCGTTTTGAGATCGAGGACATTTTGCGCGATCTGCTGTTTGTCGAGCGGGACTATATGGGCTGGCAAAGGGAGGCGTCTTATGCCACGTCCTACAGAAAGCGCCTGCTCGGCGAGCGCATAAAAAGCGAAAAGCGCGATTTTTCGCAGGTGCTTAAAAACTACAACGAGTACGCCGACATCAAGGACGAGCTTTACGGCGAGCTTGTGCGCCGCACGGCAGAGATGTATGATTGATGTAAACCTCGGGTTTATTGACAAATCGCGTACTTTAATGTAAAATCATTACATCGCGTAGGCGAAAAAAATCACGAAAGGAGGCGGTCTTGTGTTCATTCATTCGTTCGGACGTTCTGACCGCCGCAGTATCATCGGCTGATACAGTGAACGTTGGCGTCCGTTAATCAGCGCGGCGGCGCATCTTTCGCGCCGCCGCAGATTCTTACTTGGAGGATCGCATTTGGACGTAAATGAAACGGTTGCAAAAAACGTAGTTTATTTCAGGAATTTGCTCGGTTTATCTCAGAATAAACTCGCGGAAAAGCTCGGCGTTTCGCCGCAGGCGATCTCAAAATGGGAGCGCGGCATCTGCTGCCCCGACATTTCCCTTTTGCCGGCACTTTCGCGCGTATTTGAGGTAAGCATTGACGAACTGTTCAAAAAAAGATAAAACATCGCGCCGCGGCGCGATGTTTTATTTTATCCATATACTTCAAGATTCGTAATGTTGCACTCGCCCTCTCGCTCGAGTATTTCAAGCGTGAATTTCGGCGCTCGCATCGGCGGGATGCGGATGATGCGCTTTCTGCCGACCGTTTCGCCTATGAAAACGCATATTTTTTTGTCGGAAATGGGTTTTCTTGACGGGATATGCGCCCATAGTTTGAAGGCGCGCGACCCGACGCCCGCCGTTATGTCCTCGTTTATGATCACGGCGCGGCAAAGCGGGATATTATCCGTGTCGCCGATGAGGGTATTCAGCGTATAGTCCGAATACTCGACGGAATACGTATTTTCAGATTCCTTTTTGATCGGTTCAAACAGGAGCGGATGCGCGTATCTCAGGTCAAGCTCGGCGCGCATTTGACGGAGTCTGGCAATATCAGCGTCGGGAAGAAGTCCCCTGTCGTCGGGGCCGATATTGAGAAGAAGATTCGCGCCGCGCCCGACTGAAAGCTCGTACATGGCGCAAAGCTCGTCAACGCTTTTGAGCGTGTTCATATCAAGGTCGTAAAACCAATGCCCGCGTATGCGGCAGTCGCACTCGTACGGCGCAAATATCGTTTTCATTTCGCCGAGGACTTTCATCGTAACGACGCCCGTGTTGCATTCCGGCGCGTAGCCGTCCTCATTGCCGACCCACACGGTGTCGGGGTCCCACATTCCGAAGATCGTGATCTGCGGTTGAAGAGAGCGAATAACGCCGATAATGCGCTTTTCGTCGTATTTGTGATCGCCCGAGCCGCACCCGTCAAACCAGAGGTAGTCGATCTTGCCGTAGCCCGTCAAAAGCTCGGAGATCTGATTTATAAAGTAGTCGTCGTATTCCTCTTCTTTGTCAAACGTAACGGCGCTCGTGCCCCATTGAGCCGGCGAATAATACAGTCCGACGGCGACGCCTTCCGCGCGGCACGCGTCGACAAACTCAGCAACAACGTCGCCGCACCCGTTTTTCCACGGCGACGCGGCAACGGAATATGACGTATATTTCGACGGCCAGAGCGCAAAACCGTCGTGGTGCTTTGTCGTCAGTATCGCATACTTTGCGCCGACGGCCTTTACCTCGCGCACCCATTGCCGACAGTCAAGCGACGACGGGTTGAACGTTTCGGCGCTCATTTCCCTGCCGTCCCAGTCGCGGTGTCCGTGATTAAACGTTCTTATGCCGAAATGGAAGAACGCACCGAACTCAAGGTTCAGAAAATTCAGTTGCTTTTCGGTAGGCGCTATTTTCATATTTTCCTCCTTACGAAACAATAATCGCGGATATTTTTACAGTCGTGCCGTGCGAGCGCTCGTCGCTCTGCCCCGTCGTTACAACTTCAAGCGTATGTTCGCCATGTTCAAGATCGTTTGCAAAAACGACGTAGTTTATCCTGTCAAAGCGGAGAGCGTACTCGTCCCAAAGGCGCTTTGTCGTAAATTCGCCGCCGTCGATGCGCCATTTTATATCGCCGGAATCGTGCGCCGTCATATATATAATCCCGACAGCCGTTCCGGAAAATTTCACGCAGATATGATGATTTTCGCCGCTTGCCGTAAGATAGCCGAAACCGCGCCGTCCGTTTTCGCCGACGAACGGCTCGTCGACATAATTAAAATCGGTGTCGGCGATGTCTTTTGCGCGCAAAAGGCGCGTGTTTTCGTATTTTTCGCGTCGGATGGGGAGCGGAAGCATAAGCTCGCGCTCGAGAAAGCGTATCGCCGCTGCGGCGAGTATCTTATGGCCGAGGTCGTTTGGGTGTACGCTGTCTTTTGTATACGTCATATAGTCGCCCTCGCCCACGCGGACACGGGAGTTTATTTCTTCTCCGATGTCAAGAATCGGCAAGTCGTAATGCTCCGACAAAACGCGGTATGAGCGGTAACTGTCGGGGCATTCGCCGCGGAGCATCTTTTCATATGTTTTTTGCGTACAAGTCAAAACAAGGACGACATCGGTTTTCGGCGATATTCTCAGCACACGGCGGATGATCGCTTCCTCGTATTCCTCGCAGCCGTCAACAGCGGTGTCGTTTGTGCAGAATTCGATAAAAAGCAGGTCGGGGCTGTATTTCAGCACGTCCTCGTCAAGACGGAATATCGCAAGATCGGAGCCTGTGCCGCCGATGGTGGCGTTGATCTCCGTTATTTTTGAATCGGGGTATTTTTCGATAAGCCAGTTTGTTGTGTGCGAGCGCCAGCCCTTTGTTTTTTTATCGGTCGAGCCTGCGCCCTCGGTTATCGAGCCGCCGAAATATGCGACGGTGATATCCTTTTTTGCGGCAAGCTTTGAGTATGTATTTTTAAGCATTGTCAGCCTCCGTTTTTGAGATTTCAAGTATATTTTAGCGCTCAAAAAAAACAATGTCAATAAAAATAAAACAATATCTTGTATTTTGATTTTCCGTGTGATAAAATGTAGAAAAAACCACGGAGGCAGCTTATGTTTTACCCAAGCAGCAAAAGCGAAAAGCTCGACCTGTCCCTATTCAAAAATCCGCCGTCCGAATATCGCGCCGCACCGTTTTGGGCGTGGAACTGCGATTTGAAGCCCGAATTGCTCGAAAAAGAAATAGAATATATGAAAGAAATGGGCTTTGGCGGCTTTCATATGCACCCGCGCGTCGGACTTGCCACGCCGTACCTCTCCGACGATTTTATGTCGCTTGTGAAAACGTGCGTGAACAAAGCCAAAGCCGAGCAGATGCGCGCATATCTGTACGACGAGGACAAATGGCCCTCCGGTTTTGCAGGCGGACTTAACACAAAGGACAATATCGAATTCAGGCAAAAAAAGCTGAAAATAACGTCCGTTCCGTATGGCGACGGCACGCTTACTGTTGACGACGATATAAAAAATTCGACGGATATACTGCCCGAGTCGAAGTATTATCTGCTTGCCTGCCACGACGTTATCCTCGATGGCGACGGGTATATTTCGTCGTACAAACGGATAGACGTTTCGCAAAAGGCGGAGGGGATAAAGCTGTTTTCATACGTCGAGTATATGCCGCCGTCAGAATGGTGCAACGGCGGAGCGTATGCCGATACGATGTCGAAGCCCGCTATCGAAAACTTTGTGAAGATAACGCACGAGCGGTACAAGGAGTGTGTCGGCGAGGAGTTTGGCAAAGCTGTTCCGTCAATTTTCGGCGACGAGCCGCAAATGGCGAAAAAGACTTACCTTTCTTCCCCGTTTGATGTATGCTCCGTCGATATGCCATATACCACAGACTTTGACGAAACGTTCAAAAAGGCTTACGGCTTCTCGATAATCGACTTCATACCGGAGCTTGTTTACGAACTTCCGGGCGGAAGGGCGTCAAGAGCGCGGTATTGCTTCCACGATCATTCCGCGGAGCGATTCGCGTCCGGGTTTGCCGACACAATAGGCGACTGGTGCCGCGAGCACGGCATCGATTTTACCTGCCACATGATGATGGAGCCCGCCCTGTGGACGCAGACGATAGCAACGGGCGAAACGATGCGATCATACCGCTCCCTCGGCATACCGGGAATAGATATGCTCGCCGACCACCACGAACTGTCAACGGCAAAGCAATGTCAGAGCGCGGCGCGCCAGTACGGGCGCGAGGGTATGATGAGCGAGCTTTACGGCGTTACAAACTGGTACTTCGACTTCAAAGGACACAAGCAGCAAGGCGATTGGCAGGCGGCATTTGGCGTGACTTTCCGCGTTCCGCATCTTTTCTGGGTATCAATGCGCGGCGAGGCAAAACGCGACTATCCCGCGTCGATAGGTTATCAGTCCCCGTGGTACAAGGAATACCCGTATATAGAAGATCATTTTGCGCGAATAAATACTGTTATG
Organism: Clostridia bacterium; assembly: GCA_017447775.1. GTDB lineage: Bacteria > Bacillota > Clostridia > Oscillospirales > CAG-272 > RGIG6816. Next base: position 25,495 of record JAFSMU010000009.1, read on the forward strand.
ACGCGCGGAACGCCGATAGTCAACATCGGCGTGATACACCCGCTGGAGTCGTTCTGGCTGACGTTCGGGCCACTGTCGCAGACGTATCTTGAACGCGGCGAGCTTCAAAGAAAGTTCTATGAGATAATAAACTGGCTCGTATTCGGCTCGCAGGATTTCGATTTAATATCGGAATCGCTGCTGACGCATCAGTTCTCGGGGACCGACGGCGGTTTTGGAGTTGGCGTTCAAAAATACAAGGCCATAATCGTTCCGAATATGAGGACTATCCGCTCGACAACGCTCGACGCGCTTGAAAAATTTGTCGACGACGGCGGCAAAGTGATATTCATGGGCGATGTGCCGACGCTTGTCGACGCTCTTCCGTCAGATCGCGCGAAAAAACTTATAGAAAGATGTAAATATATTGATTGGAATAAAAAAGACCTGTTCCGCCTGATCGAGCCGGAGCGAGAGGTGCTTTTGGCAAATGAAAACGGCGAATTTGCAGACAATCTCGTTTACAATATGCGAAAAGACGGGGATGTTCGCCACTTATTCATCGCGCACGTGACGGAGCCGAAGGATTACGACGTTTCGCCGATCGAGCATTACCGCATAACGATAAAAGGCGAGTGGGCGCTGACGCTTTTTGACACGATGACAGGAGTTACGCGGCCGCTTGCCGCGTCTTATGACGGCAAAAACACGTCATTTGATTGGGTATGCGGAAGATGCGACTCCATTCTTCTTGAAATGAAGGCGGGAAAACAAATCGAAGGATTTGAATTTATCGATAAGTCTTACCGCGGCGAACAGTTTCTTGCGCCGTATGCAAAGTACACATTGTCGGAGCCGAATGTGATTCTTCTCGATATGCCGCGCTACTCTGTCGGCGACAAGTTAAGCGAGCCGACGTACATCCTCACGGCAGGTGACGAAATACGTAAAAAGCTCGGCGTTAAAATAACAAAACGTCAGCCGTGGGCGGCAAAAATATGTGACGACGTTCGCGGCGTTGCCGAGTTTTATTTTGAGATAAACTCCGATATCGACGCAAAAGTAAGCCTTGCGCTTGAATCTATCGAATACAGCACGGTTTACCTTAACGGCAAGCGCGCAGATATGACGCGCCGAGGCTACTACGTCGACGAGGAGGCATTCGCCGTTATCGATCTGCCGTCAATCAGTAAAGGCAAAAACGAGCTTAAAATCGTGCTTGAGATAACCGACAAAACGCAGATCGAGGCGTATTATCTGCTCGGCGATTTCGGCGTTTCGGTGACGGGACAAAACATCAAGCTGACGTCACTTCCAAACGTTTTGTATTTCGACGACGTAACAAAGCAGGGGCTTCCCTTTTACGGCGGGAATATAACGTATCATTTCGATATTTGCGGCGGCGGGAATAAGACGCTTGAAGTGCGCCGCTTTACAGGCACCGCGATATCGGCGGAGCTTGACGGCGCGCGCGTGCCGGGTATGCTTGCATTCCCGCCGAACAGACTGCCGCTCGGCGAGCTTTCAGACGGCGCCCACAAACTTGATCTCACGCTTTACGGCAACCGTATGAACACGTTTGGACAGCTTCACAACACGATCTTAAAGCCGTCCTATACCGATCCCGGAATGTGGCGACCGAAGGGCAGATTTTTCACGCCCGAATATATGCTTCGCGCGCACGGGATTTTTACAACACCCGTCATTCTTGACGAATAAAAAAAGCCGCCAATGGCGGCTTTTTTACATCATTTTGTTTTTTCTGTGGGCGCTTGGAGAGTATCCAGTTTCGGCTTTGAACTGACGGGAAAAATAGCACACGTCGTAATATCCGAGCGAGCGCGAGATCTCCTCGATCGTCATCGAGGTCGACTTAAGCTGCTGTTTTGCAAGGTTGATTTTTGCATTTTTGATGTACTCCGATATCGGAAGTCCCACGACGGACGAGAATACCCTTCCGAGATAGTCGGCTGAATATCCGCACTCCTTTGCAAGTTCAAAAAGCGGCGGGACCGATGACGGCGATGCGTTTATCCTGTCGCAGATGCCGCGAACAAGATCATATTTGTCCTTGCCGTAAACGTTGTCGATATAAACGCTCTGCTGCTCGAAAAACTCGGCAAGCACCGAGGAAAAAACAGCCTCAGCGATGTCTTTTTTTCCCGCGTTGAAGTAACGCAGGACTCGCCCGAGCGCGTCGCGCATATATGAAATGTCCGAAATACGACGGTAAAGCGCCCCGCCGGAAAACGGATAGATCGGGCGGCCTTCGCCGATAAAATCGAAGTGGACGTTTATTGTAAGCAGTTTGTCGTCAAGGTCGTGCTCGCCGATGCATCTGTTGCCAGGCGTCAAAAGCAAGCTGTCCCCGACAGATACGTCCCACCTTTTGCCTCCGCAGGTGAGCGCGCCGTGTCCGCGAAACACAGTCCACAGGTCATAGTCGCCAAATCCGTCCTCGCCCGTGTCCCAATGCCAGTTTTCATCGCAGTCTTTGATGCCGCACGACTGTATTTTGATGTTTTTGATGTCATATGAATATTTCATGACGTAATAATACAATATTTCAGCGTAAAAATCAATAGAAAAAATCAAAAAAATGTAGTATTTTTAATTCAGATAAACACAATGGAGTATGTAATGACGGAAGAATGGCGCAAAAAGCTTGCCGCAAATATGAAAAACGCCGAAAACAACGTTGATTTTTGCGAAGCACTTTACCGCTATATAATCGAGCGGCTCGAACTGCCGAAAGACACGCACCAAAGAGAGCTATATTATTTGGTGCTTTTTTCCGTGCGCCTGAAAATGCCAAACGAGGACGTTTCAACGCTCGAAAGTCGGCTTGCCACCGTGGATTGCCACCAGACAAGCTACATCGTGAGCAAAAAAACGCTTCTGATGATGGAGATCGAGCGCGAGCTTGGCGTAAGTCTTGACGCGATAAGCGCGACTGATGTCGTAAGCGTTGACGACTACGCAGACAAGTTATGGGAGAAAATAAATGAAAAATAACGATATAAAAGCCGATTTTCCGTTTTTTGAGCATAACAAATCGTCAGTTTATCTTGACAGCGCCTCAACGTCGCAAAAACCGAGGTGCGTTATGGATGCGCTGACTGATTTTTACAACAGATCAAACGCAAACATCTCTCGCGGGGAGTACGCATTTTCCGACGAGGCGACGAGAATGTTTGAAAACGCGCGGGCAAAAATCGCCGCGTACTTCGGGACCGACGCGTCATCTCTTGCATTTACCCTGAACGCGACCGATTCGCTCAACATCGCCGCAGAAACGCTCGGACGCGCGGCGACGGTAGGCAAAAACGTCGTAATTTCCCCGCTTGAGCACAATTCCTCGCTTCTTCCGTGGATGAGGATACGCAAGGAGAGCGGCGCCGAGCTTCGATTTATTCCTCTTTCCGACGGCGTAGCCGACCTTGACGGAGCCGAGGCGCTGATTGACGATAACACCACTGCGGCGGTGTTCACTGCAGCGTCAAACGTCAGCGGCTACCGCGCGCCGCTCAAAACGGTCTGCCGTATCTTTTCAGAGCGCGGTGTGCCGCTTATAATCGACGCAACGCAAGCGGCGACGCATGAAAAAATCAACGCGTCCGAGCTTGAATTCGAGTATATGTGCGCGTCGGCGCATAAGATCTACGGCCCGATGGGCGTTGGCGTCATCATCGCCGGGAACGAGAGAGCGAAAAATCGTGTCCGCGCAAGACTCGGCGGCGGCACCGTCGAGAAAGCGGGCGTCTTCGGATACGATATAAAGGAAAATTTCAGCCGTGTCGAAGCCGGCACGCAAAATGTCGCCGGGATCATCGCATTCGGCGCCGCGATAGATTACCTCGACTCGCACAATATAAGCGAGCTATGGAAGAGGGAGCGGCGGCTTGCGGAAAAATTGCGCGCTTTCCTTTTTGATATTGGCGCAAAGCTTGCGCCGTGCGGCGACGATCCTATGCCGCTCGTGTCGTTTGATCCCGTGTTCATCCATCCGCTTGACGCAGCGCACCTGCTTTCATTAAACGGCATCTGCGTAAGATCGGGGCGGCACTGCGCGCACGCGGCGCACGATATGCTCGGCTTTGAATCGACTCTTCGCGTCTCGCTCGGCATTTACAACGACGATGACGACGTTGACGCGTTCATTTGCGCGATGAAAGAAATAAAAGGCAGGTACGGAAATGCAAGAAAACAGTGAAATCGTGCAAAGACTGTTCGCCGCCGAAAACGAGCTTGACCGCTTTGATATTCTCGCAATGGCGGCGCTCGGCGCGCCGAAATACCCGCCCGAAATGAAAGACGACGCGCACAGGGTGAACTCTTGCGAAACGAAAACGTGGTTTTGCGCCGACACAAGCGACACTCTGAAATTTTACGCCGTCAGCGACTCGCTTTTTATCGGCGGGCTTTGTGAGGCGCTTATCGAAGCGTCGCAAAAGCTAAGTCCGCCGGTGGATCATATCGGCTTTGCCGACGAGTGCTTTGCTCGCGGTATCATAACGGCTCGCCGCCGCGACGGGCTATATGAAATCGAGAAAAAAATAATAAAATATATAAACCAAAGGGAGAACAAAAATGAAAAAGGCAATTGACGTTAAGGTAAACGTAAAACCGATTTTTTCAAACGTTGTGCATACGGCGGTCTGGGAAGGCCCGTGCCGCGTAGGTACGCTTGAAGAGCTTTCGCCCGAGTATGAGATGCGCGTCGGACGCGAGCAGGTAAAGGTCTGGTACAAGCAGCTCAAAGAAAACATTTCTTCCGAATACGCAAACGTTATGGAGCCGGCATACATAGAATATCCCGAAAGCTTCTATATTTCGGACGAAACATTTGACGTGCTGAAGCCTGACCTCAACGAAGTCGATATATTCCTGTTCACGTACAGACTCCCCGGCATCGAGAGGCTGAACAAGCCGATGTCGATGATCAACAACGGCCCCGCGCCCGTTGACCTTGGCGCATTTTACTCCGATATCGGCCACGAGTTCTATTTCGGGCACGATTTTGAGGAGTACAACGAGATTTTGAAGCTTCTTCAAGTACGCAAGGCGATCAGGAACACAAAGCTCCTTGTCCTTACCGCTTGCGAGCAGTTCCCCGTTTCCGTGAACTCGTCAAACCCCGATCTGTTCGGGCTTAATCTGAAATACGGCATCCGCTCCGCGCGCCGCTCGATCAAAGACGTGTTCCCCATAATGAAAAAGCTCGATATGGAGGATAAAATATCCGCCAAAGCCGACGAGATACTTTCAGGGGCGGGTGAGGCGAACATAACGAAGGAATGGATATCTTCCGATCTACGCTACTATGAAGCGGTCAAAGTTATGATGGAGGAGCTTGGTTGCAACGCGTTCACAACCGCCTGCAAAGAGCTTTGCGCGTCGCGTCTGCCGATGGAAAACAAATGCACGCCGTGCCTTGCTCACTCGCTGTTCAAAGACAGCGGCATCCCGACTGCTTGCGAGGAGGACCTTAACGTCTGGATGGCGGTAATGGTGCTGATGTATCTTTCAAAGAAGTCGATATTTATGGGCAACCCGTCGCTCGTTCACGCGCACAAGCGCCCGATAGAAGACCTCGGTATGACAAAGCTGCTCTCCGGCCCCGCCGAAGGGTTTGACGAGGACGTGCTTGAGATCCGCCACGCCGTTCCGGGAAGAAAGCTCGAAGGACTTGATCTGCCCGATATGCCTTACGATATCGGCCACTTTACGCTTGCGGGATGGGGCGCAAAGGTTCAGGTTGATATGTCAAAGGGCAGCACAAAAACGGTTACTATCGCACGTTTTTCGCGCGACGGATCGTCTATGATGGTAACGCGCGGCGAGATCCTCGGGTGCGCGTACCGCGATATCGAGTGCTCACCCGCCGTTTACTACAAGGTTGAAGGCGGCGCGAGAGAGTTCCGCCACGCGCTTGCCGAGGGCCACTACGGTCATCACCTCGCCGTCGTTTACGGCGATTACGTTGACGAGCTGAAAGAGCTTGGAAAAATCGTCGGTTTCAAAGTGGAGCATCACAAATGAAAAAAGCGAATGACGTTAAGATCAACATAAAGCCGATATTCTCAAACAGGACGCACACAGCCGTTTGGGAGGGGCCGTGCCGCGTTGGCGATCCGAATTATCTTTCGCCCGAATACGAAAAGCGCACAGGACGCGAGCAGTGCAAAATTTGGTATAATCAACTTAAAGAAAATATAGATCCCGAATACGCAAACGTTCTGGAGTCGGTTTATATCGAGTTTATCGAAAATTTCTACGTTTCCGACGAACAGCTTGATCAGCTTAAACCCGACCTTGAAGACACCGATATTTTCCTTATGACGTACCGCGTGCCGGGACTTGAACGGCTCGATAAGCCGATGTCGATGATAAACCGCGGCCCGACTCCGATAGACCTCGGCGCGTATTATGCCGATATCGGAAAGGAGTTCTATTTCGGCTACGATTTTGAGGAATACAACGAAATATTGAAGCTTTTGCGCGTCCGCAAGGCGATAAGAAATACAAAGCTGCTCGTGCTGACGACAGGCGAGCAAACGCCTGTTTCGGTCGTATCGTCAAACCCCGATCTGTTCGGGCTGAATCTGAAATACGGCATCCGCTCGGCGCGCCGCTCGATGAAGGATGTGTTCGGCGTTATGGATAAGATTGGCGCCGACGAGGAGCTTTCAAAAAAAGCCGATGAGCTTATTTCAAACGCGGGCCACGTCAGCGTTTCAAAAGAATATATGATGCGCGACCTGCTCTACTACAAGGCTGTCAAAGCAATGATGGAGGAGCTTGGCTGCAACGCGTTTACAACGGCTTGCATGGAGCTTTGCGCGACGCAGCTCCCGATGAAATACAAATGCACGCCATGTCTTACGCACTCGATTCTCAAAGACAGCGGGATACCGACGGCGTGCGAGGAGGACATCAACGCGTGGATGGCGGTGATGGTGCTGATGTATCTGTCGAAAAAATCGGTGTTTATGGGCAATGCATCGCTTGTAAAGCCTCACAAGCGCCCGCTCGATGATCTGCACGTGTCAGAGCTTGTATCCGGCCCCGCCGAGGGATTTGACGAGTACGCGCTTGAGGTGCGCCACTCTGTTCCCGGACTTAAAATGAACGGCCTTTCATCCGACAATATGGAGTACGACGTCGGGCAGTTCACGTTTGAGGGATGGGGAACGAAGCTTCAGGTCAATATGGCAAATAACGACGAAAAGACGGTCACTATCGCGCGTTTTTCGCGCGACGGCTCGTCGATGATGGTGGCGCGCGGCAAGGTTCTCGGGTGTGCGTACCACAAATACGGCTGCTCTCCCGACGTTTATTACAGCGTTGAGGGCGGCGCGTGGGAGTTTGTTCACGCGCTTGCGGAAGGCGGTTACGGTCATCACCTCGTCGTTGTGTACGGCGACTATACGGATGAGCTGAAGCGGCTCGGGAAAATAGTCGGATTTGACGTAAAGCAGCACAAATAATATATTTTTGCAACAAAAAAACCGCCATTGGCGGTTTTTTTATTTTAGTTTCTTTTCGTTTGAAAGGAATCCTATGTAGTCCGTAAGAGCAAGCGGCTTTGAGTAGTAATACCCTTGCACGACCTGGCACCCGAGCTTTCGGAGAAGATCGACTTGTTCCTGAGTTTCAACGCCCTCCTGAGTTACCTTCATGTGAAGGTCGCGCGCAAGGGATATAATGCTTGAAAGTATCTTCATGTCGCGATCGTGCGAATAGCCGTCCTTGATAAAGAATCGGTCAAGCTTGATCTCGTCCATCGGCAATTCCTTCAATATATTATATGACGAAAAACCGGAGCCGAAGTCGTCGATCGAGCATTTGAACCCGTTTTTGTGAAGCTCATTTACGATGCTGCGAAGCATATCGTAGTCTTCATACGCAAAGCTCTCCGTAAACTCTATCGTGATAAATCCGTCGGCTATGTTGTACTGATGTTTCATATCCGTATAGAACTTTACAAAATCCTTTTCCGACGCCGTAATACGCGACGCATTGACAGAAATAGGATAAAGCGGAAGCCCGTTAATAACGGCGTCCTGAATATACAGGCACGTCTGCTCGAAAACGTAATGGTCGAGCTTTATAATGAAGCGGTTCGCCTCAAATAGCGGAAGGAACACATCAGGCTGCATATACTCGTCGCGGCTCGGATTATACCAGCGCACAAGCGCCTCGCAACCGTCTGGACGGTCCTCCGCGATGTTGTATTTTGCTTGGTAGAATACCTTGAAATCGTGATTTTGAAGCGCGCTTTCCATGTGCGTTTCGATATAATCGTTTTGGATATTGCTTGCATAAAGCGTTTCGTTGTATATTCTGAACGATCCGAAGTCGCACGGGAATTTCGTTGCGTTTTCCGCGTTTATCGCAAGGTCGATCATCTTTGTTACCGTATCCGCAATTTTACGGTCGGTGGTGTAGATACCGCCTTGAAGCACGAGCGAAAAGCTGTCGGTAAACTGCGAGCTGTGCTGTGTTGCAAGCGCGACGACGGGAAGAAGTCTGTCCGCAAGGTCGCCGACCTGACGGTAATGGAGAAGCAACGCAAATCTGCCGTTTTCAATATAACCGAGCGATTCGTCAAGACCGAGAATGCCGTTGTAAAGAACTTTTAAGTGGCGCACGATGTTCAGCATCGTTTCCGTGCCGATCTGCTCTAAAATATAGTCGTAGTGGTTTATGTCGATAACAACGATGGCAAACGACGTCGCCTTGTTTCTCGAAATTATTTCGATAGCCACGCGCTCGAATTTCGACCTTGAATAGCACCCGACGGCTTTGTTTACGTCGTTCATCGTCGAAAGAAGTTTTCTGTTGTTGCGTCTTTCAATGATTCCGTAAATGCCGAGCGCAAGCGCAAGAGCGAAGAATACGAAGAACTCACCGAGGATGACTCTCATCACGTCGTAGCCCGTTTTGTAGATCTCCTCAGCCATGTAGTAGCCGACAGCCGAGAATATCGCATTGCCGTTTTCTCTCACTCCGCAAACGGAGATAATGCACTTGTCGCCGGCAACGTCAACGGTGTATTTTTCCGACGTTCCCGCCTCAACGTTTACGCGGAAGCCGTCGAGGATGTTTTTGTCGTTAATCTCATTTCTGAGGATCTCATAGATGTTTCCGTGCTGCTGTACGTCAACGTTTTCGTCGCGGTAAAGAACCCTTACGATCTCTCCCTGCGCGGCGCAGAAAGCGACGAAGCGCGAGTTTTCGTAATTTTCCGTCGTGTATGACGCCGAATACGTAACGACACTTGTCACGGGATAACACACCACAAGCATATCGGCGTAGTCAAATCCGTCGATCGGCACGCAGAACGCAACGGTGCTCAAATTATACTGTCTGTCCGCAATAACGCCGGCGCACGAAAGAGTGCGAAGTTCAGCAGTTTTTTTGACGGCGGGCGCTTCCATTTCGGATTCAAAAACCTGCCCCGACACGTCATATTCTTTGTCGTTGTTGAAAAATCTGACGAACATCACATCTCCGAACCGTTCATCCTTTGACAGTCGGTGAAGGCGCGTTGCAAAGTCGATATCGCTTTCATATTCCATACCGGCGACGGTGTCGGCAAGGCTTTTTGCCTTCATTTTGAACGCGTCGATACTGCTTTTAAGGTTATTTGCCGCGCCCTCGACAAAGCTAAGCGCAACCTCGCCCGATTCGCGTTCTATCGTTCCCGAATAGTTTGAAAGCATAGCAAAACTGCTGCCTATCATAAGTACGCAGACAAGACACATTATTATAAGAAAATACCCGCGGGACTTTCCCGAAGATTTCTTTTTCATGCTTTGCCCCTTTTAAGCCGATATTTTATTTTTTGCCCTCAAGCTCCTCAAGCTGCTGAACAAGACGGTGAAGATTTGCTCTTTCTTCTTCTATCTGGGCGGTAAACTGGTTGAAGAAGTCAACGTCCCTGTCGTCAGGCTCGGTATGGCGAAGGATCGCCTCGACGAGAGCCGCCTGGGATCTTGTGCGCTTCTGTTCGATTTCAGCGATACGTTCTTTGCTCTGATTTATCGCTTTTTTAAGTTTCATTTTTTCAAACATGATCTTCCCGTCCTCAATTATTGATTTTCATTTGGTTTATTCTGTTCATCGTGTTCGGCTTCGTCCGCGTTTTTCGCGGCGTTTTCGGCTTTAAGCCTTTCGACCTCTTCACGAATACGCTCGTCGATCTGTTCGCGGTGGCGCCGCTCGATCTCCTCTGTGCGCGCTTTGTTCGCTTTGATTATGTCAGGCACGTAAATAATCATTATTATAACGAAAATCACCGTAACGGTTATCAGTATTCCTATTCCGGAGAACAAAAATCTGCCGATCGCCGTCATTACCGGGAGGTTTTTTTCGTAAACGCCGACGACGTTTTCCGCTTTTGCGGTGTATTCGTCTTTTGCGATATTTGCGATGCCCTTTGTAACGAATTCCTCGTTGTCGCCGATTATTGCTTCAACTCTGTGAGTGTTGAACGCGCCGCCGATGCTCGGATCGTCCGATTTGAACATGATCACGTCACCGACTTTGATCTTTGAAACGTCAGCCTTTCTGACAAGTATATAGCTTTGCGCCGGTATCTGCGGCTCCATACTCGGAGTCATGACCCACGCCGTCGTTCTGTCAAAAATGAATACCGTGTGGTTTGTCATTTTCGAGTACAAAACGACAAGCAACAGCGCGATTATCAGAAAAATCACAATGTAGCCGATCACCTCGGCAACCCTGCGGCGACGTTTTTGTGTATTATTCGATTGTTTGCTCATCTTCTGTCACATCTCCGCTTGCATTGTCGTTTTCGTCGTTTTCAGGCTCCGGCTCGGGTTCCGGTTCCGGAATATGTCCGCCGTCGTAGATGAATTCCTCGCCGTTGCCCCTTATCGTATCAGACGCATCGAGCGCGACGTCGATAGATTCGAGAAGGAGCATATCCTCGGGAGTCAGCGTTGCGTAGCGCGTCTGCGCCGGAGCTGCCGATACCCGCTCGGGCGGCGGATCTTTAAGATCGTATTCGCTTGCGGAAATATCTTTAATCTCGTCTATGATCCTCGGTTTCAGCTCGCTCGAAGAAAGCTCGCTTGCAAGCGTGTTTTCCGCGTCAAATTCGTTGTGAATGTTATAGCGGAAAATCATATATTGAAGCGCAAGCGTCGAATACAACTCTTTTACGTAGTTGTCGTCGACGTTTTCAAGGTCTTCCTGCACAAGCATACTGTACCCTGCGCTGTCATAACTTTCAATGAACTGCCAAAGCGTCAAGCACTGACGAAGGTTTTTGTTTTTCAGTATCGCGTTTGTACGCATTACGGGAGGTCTTATAAATGCGTGCCCCATCTCGCGTACAAACTCGGAATTTGCGTAGTTTGTAACGATGTCGTTCAGTCGCTCGACTCTGTGCCACAGGTCCGTCGTGTACGAATAGTTGCGCTCCACGCGGTCGTCGACGCCGCTTGACGGCTCGGCGATTTCAAGGCGGAAGTTCATTTTGACTTTGACTGAATTGTGGTCAAAATCGTCTTTGAACTCTATGCTCGTCGTCTTTTCGTCCTGCCCTGCGTTTTTTGCGATCTCGTATCTTCTGTTTACGAAAGCGTAAAGTCTGTTTATCAGCGTATTTACGAATTTGTTTTCATACGTAAGCAGCGTTTCGTCGCGGTAGACGTTGAGCAGCTTTGACGGAATTATCATATCGCCGTCGATGCGGGAGATGTAGTTGGTATGCTGGGAGAGATGTTGAAGCGTTCTTACCGTCACCTTACGGGAAAGCTCGACGGGAACGACCTCCTCTTTTTCCTCGATAAACTTCGACGGGTTGCGGATTATCACGTCGAGCGCCGGGAGCGTATCCTCGATGATGTTTACCCACGTTTCGTCTATTGCGCGAAGCAGAAAACGCTTGCGAAGCTCGATGGTGGCGTCGCCCTGGCGCATTTTGTCAAGGATCGTCGGGAATATGTTGTACTCTTGAATGATGCTGTCGATAAAATATATCGAGTCATCATAAACAGAGCGGAACATATTGTCATTTTTGCGTGGTGTGCCGTTTTGCTGATCCATCTGCGGCACCTCCTTAATACGTCATCTTCTGCAAACGCTGCAAGTATTCGATGCACTCGCGCATTTCGCCCTTGCCGAACAGCTTATCCATATACATTATAAGTCCTCTTATCTCGTCGCGGATGAGCGAAAGGTTGAGTCCTTCAAACTTTCTGAACACCTTTGTCGCAAGGATATAATCTATACCTTCGATAGCCGTACCGCCGCACGCGACGTAAACGGGAACGAATACTTTAAGCTGCTTCATAATACGGTTACCGAAAGCAACTCTGAACTTCTCGATAACGTAAAGGTCGAGCATACCGATCTTTCCGAGCAGGTCGTCGTCAACGGGATGTTCCTTTACTGCCTTTGCATAAAGCTCTTCGACGTATGAGTAGCTTATGTTCTTCGGCGCCGTGTCTGGCGCGTCAAACGGGACACCCTTTGAATCGAGGTTGATGACAAGCGCACGGTCGTAAACCTTGTCGGAAACGGCAAACGTCGAGTCGTCGTTGTTGGCGGTACCGATGTACCATACGTTCTGCGGTATCTGAAGCTTACCGTCGCGAAGGTGGATCGGGTCGCCCGGCCATGCAGACGGAACAAGCTCTATTTTCCACTCGCTCGGGTTCGGCATTTCAAGGATCGAAAGCATCTCCGCGAAGTAATACTCGACGCGGGCAATGTTCATCTCATCGAGGATGATGATGTTGATGTCATCGTTGAATGACGCCTCGTAAATACGTTTCAGCACTTCCGTTTCGTTGAATTTCTTTGTAAATTCGTTGAAGAAGCCGAACAGCTCAGTGCGATCTCTCCACGACGGCTGAACCGACGCTATCGTCGAGTCTACCTGGAAGTACTTGCCGAGCATATACGGAAGCGACGTTTTACCTGTACCTGATATACCTTGAAGCAGTATAAGCTTTGTTGAAGCGAGTCCGGCGATCATAAGGCGTATCGTCTTGATTTCATAATACAGTTTACTTCTCGAACAAGCGAAGTTGCGTATATCGTCGCACATCTGTTCAAGCGTGAACGTGCGGTCATAGACAGGCGGCACGTAGTATGTGTATTTTTCGTCCACAGCGGACAGACGGTAGAAACGCTTTGCGTTGGAATCCACCGTGATCTCTTTCTTTTCCCCGCTATCAGCCGACGCGGCAACGGCAGGCTGAGACGCAGCTGCGGGCACGCCCTCTTTTTCGCCGAAGAACTGGCGAAGCTCCTCGTAAGTAACGCCCGAAGGATCGAACTTGTATGCCATGATCCTTTCCTTCTCAGCCGTAAGACGAATAACGTCGCGGTGAAGGTCAGCTATCTCTTCAAGCATATCCTCGTTTCCGACAAGCGTCTTTCTGAAACGGATGTACTTTCTGATGCCTATCACTATCAGGAAAATAATACTTGCAATTATAGCATAAGTAAGTATAACCGTCAGGATACACAATATCCACGCAAGGACGTTGAAGTCGCCCTTGTAGCGAGAGAGCTGGTCAAATAGGACCGGAAAGTTGAAAAACTGAAATATTGCGTTGAATATGCCTTTAAGCCCCTCCCAGAGTCCTGAAAGGATGGTAGTCATAAAGGCAAAAAACCAATTCATAAATGCATCCATTTTTTATTCCCTGCTATCAAAATGTTATAGTATGCCGTTATGCGCCGACAGCGCATAACGGCTGATTTCAAAAATGATTATTCCTCGGTCGTTTTCGTTTGCTCTTCCCCGGTCGTTTCCGCGGGAGCTTCCGCTTCTTTTTCTGTTTTTGGCTCTTCGTTGTCTTCGCCGCTCTGAGCTTTTTGCGAGCGGATGTATTCCTCAATGGCTTTCTGTTTGATAAGCTCTTCGTCTTCCGCCGTTATCTGCTTCTTGCCCGCGTTCTTGACTTCCATGATCTTACGCACGAACATAATGATCTCAAACAGGAAGAATATTATCAGCGGTATAACGATAACCACAAAGAATCCCGTAGGTGTAAGGAGGAATTTGATAACGCTTCCGAGCACGGGGATGCGCGTGTCCTTTGCGGGATCGAAAATGCTTATAACGTCGGCGGCGCTTATCGTGTATGTGTCCGCAATGGCGTTGTTATCGCCTTTTGTTCTGTATGTAACAGAGCTGCCGGAGCCGATAACCTCGGAAATTCTGTGAGTGTTCACCTCAGGAGTTCCGTCACCGTCAAGGTCAACTTTGAACGTGATAATGTCGTCTACTTTAAGCGAGGTCTTTTCCTCATCGGCAAGCTTGCGGCTGAAAATAATGTCGCCTTCCTTTATGGTCGGGGACATTGAATTGGAAAGCACCGGGCTCATTACCTTTCCGCCTATCGTCGGAACGCCGTCAGCGCTTGACTGCGCGGAAAAAGCAAAGATCGTAATCACTACCGCAAAAGCGATGAAGAGCCACATCAGAACGTTGCCGATGATCCCCCATACTTTCTTTGCTTTGCTTGTCGTTTTCACTGTTGACTGGTTATCCATTTATTTTTCCTCTCTTTCAAATGGCTGTGCGACCGTTTGGATTTTTTCCGAACCTGATAATTACACTTCCGGAGTATATATTTTGCTAAATAATATTATATAATATAAAAATAATTTTGTAAAGAGCATTTTTTCAAAAAAAGCAAAAAAGAGCGCATAATATCACGTCTTTTTTGATATTATGCGCTGTTTTTTTGTGTTTGCCGCCCGTCAGGACTCATTAAGGTTGCTTTTCGGGTATGAAATCCGGGATTATACGTGCGTTTGTGTAGATTATAAAGTTGCTGCTTTCCGACGGATGAAGCTCGTCATATCCGCCGCCACCGTCGCTCTTTATAAGCTTGACGGACAATACGATCTTGTAATTCGAATACGTCAGATTCCTGCTTTCAAATTCGCTGCCCGTAAGGACGGTGAAGTTTATCGGGATCAGCAGTTTTTCGCCCGTTATGTCGTCAATATCATCCCTGTTCATGATGAACTCGTAAGTTGAGCCGCTTCTGCTCGACGAAACGGCGGTGACGCCTTCAAGTGAGACGTCGGTCATATACGTTCCCACATTTAGCGGAGTCGTATATCCGTCAGACTTGCAGAAAAGCTGAATACTTGCCATGACAAGATCGTAGTCTTCTGCCAAGTCGATTATCGTACTGATGTCTTGCTCGCCTATCGTGCGGATAAGTATCCTCGTAAGGTTATTCGAATCGAGAGGATTTATACCGAGAGAGCCGTAATCGCCGAATTCGGAGTCGTTTCTGACGTTGAATTCAAGTTTTGCCGACTTTGTTTCGCGGTAGTAGTAAACATGGGCATTATCATCAGACATCGATTCCGATGATTTGCTGAACGCCGTCGTCGATGCGTCATATCCCATATTTGAGCTGCCGGAAATAACAGTACCTATCGTTCTGTCCGTAACATCGGTCTTGGCCGGGAACTGATCGGTGATGTTCCCTTCTCCAGAATATTCGATCGATACGCTCGCCGTTATCGTAACGGCTCCACGCAGCATTCCGTTGTTGTCATACAGGTAGCTGTTCAGCGGAACGTTGTTAGAAAATTCGATATAGCTTTCTTTTTGGTCCACCGAAGGATAACTCGTGCTTGCGGAACCCGCTATCGAATACGTGCCGGAGCATGCGGGCGAGCCGACGATGAGCTTTCTGCTTGCGCCGCTTGAATCGGTCATCGTGAGGTTTATCAAAAAGCTTTGATAAATATGTATTCCCGACGAACTGTTGGGCGCGAGGTATCCGCTGACTTGCGGAGAAATCGTATTGTCAACACTTACGGATACGCTCATATCGGCGGTAAGCGTGCGGTTTGTCGTCGACATCTCTTCGACGCCGTTCGTCGCCCAAAGCGTAGCGTCATCTTGAATGAAGATGTTGCCCATTATCAGACGCGCGGTGCCGCTTCCCTGCTGCAGTTCATGAATATCGTTTACACGGGACGGGTATTTAGGATCCGCAAGATCGGTATCCGTCGAGATCGAGTAGTTGCTGACGGAAGTGCTGTCATTTGCCTCCGTGAAGAACGAGATATAGTAGCTTTCATTAGCGTCAACATATTTATAATGAGGATCCCCGCTGTCCGAAATATAGGTATTCTTGACAGTAAGTTTATAATGCTGTTTGCTTGAATCGGTGGCTTCCGCGATCCTGAAGAACTTCGTCGTTCCGTTCTTCGATGCTTTTGCCGTGGCAACGCCTTCCGATTCCGCCTCGACAAATCTGCCGCCCGTTTCCGTTTCATATTCGATATCCAAAAGATCGGTCAGCGGTATCGGCGAAAACTTTGCCGAATTTGGATCGTCGAGATCTTCAGTAAACTTGGACAAGTCTATATATCCGTTCTTGTATGCGTCGCCAAAGCGGGCGTAATACGGCTTACCGCCTCTGTTTCTGTCGACAAGAACAAGGATCGTATCGTCGTCAAGAGGGCTTGCCGATCCCGTGTTTTCAAATTTGATCATCTTGTCGTAATTTCGGTAAAGTTCCCCGTTGTCGAGGGCGATCTGCCATTCTTCGACAGAGCGCATATAAAAGTACTCGAAATAAATGCTTACAGGTGCGCCGAGGTTTTCCATAAGCGGTTTGCCGAATCTGCTGTCATCGGTCAGCGGGTCTCCGTCGGGATCGCTGTACCAGTTGTGATCGTAGTTCGTTCCCGCGCCTGTGGCGACCTTGAACTCGTACACCATGAGTTTTTTAACGATCACTGGTATATACAGGTGATATGCGACTTTTCCCGAGTCGTTGGGATCAAAGAACTTGACGTCGATAAGCGTGAACATCGTTCCCGACGTATCGTAGTCGACACCCGTCATGTAGAATTCGCCGTTCGATGTGTCTCTTCCGAGGTTTGCCGCCTCGCTTGACTTCACAAAGCCCGAGTTTTCATCAAATTCCATGCGGTATATTCCCACATCATAAACGTTTGAAACGTTTGACGTATAATCATATTTTGTATTTGCTATGATGTTAATATACGAATTGATCATTTCCGTGGTATTTGCACGCGAAACGTCTTCAACAACGAGGACCGCAAAGTCATCTGTAAGAGAAGTTCCCTGCTCTGCTTTGAACGTTGAAAGCTTGGACAAATACTTGTTGAATTTTGTTATATATTCAGCGGAATATTTATACAGCTTTTGTCCGTTTTCGTTCTTTATATCGTAGAATACAAGACCTTCTATGGTGCTTGAAATACCTTCTTTGGTGCTTGAAATACCGTCGCCCGTGAGATGTAAATGATTGTCTCCTATCGGGAGATACGGATTTCCGACAACGTAAGGCGAGTGTTCGTCAACGTTTGTTTCGCCGTTTACGGAAATATAGGACGTGTTATTGTTGACGCCGAGAGATGTGCCGTCGTAGTCGGCAAGAACGACGTAGCCGTTCGTGCCGAAATATCCCTTGTTTGAATCGTTTGAATCATAATGCGCCACAGGTGTTACGGAATTTCCGGTTGCTGCTCCGCCCTGAACAGACACGCCGACAAGTTTGATGACGGCAGATTTTGCGTTTGTTCCGACGATCAGACCGACACTTCTATTGCCGCTGGCGGTATATGTTACGTCGTTTATCAAAATGTTATGCCCGTAAAGAGTTCCGTTATCGGAAAGAGAGCCCGCCAAGCCGCCGATGCCATATAAATACTCGTCACTTGCACTTGAAACATTTGAAATTCTTTCTAGATAACAGTTCTGCAGAATCACATCTTCAAGATCAACATAGTTTCCACTGCCAAGAGCCAGTGTTCCGAATAAGCCGCCGGCACCCGCTTTTTCCGCGTTTTTGGAAGATAAGATCTGATAATCGTTTATGAAAATTTCAGACAATTTAAGAGTAACGCCGGAGTTGAAGTTATATCCGATAATGCCGCCGGTCATATTTGTTCCGTCGATTTTTTTGTCCTGATTTCCGGTGTTGCCGTTAATGGTGACATTTTTCATCGATCCGGTAATGCCGTTTCGCGAGCATCCGATAATGCCGCCGACCGTGTTTCCGAAAATATCGACGCCCTCGACGGTACAGGTATCAAAATCAAGTTTTGATTTTTCAATTCTTCCGAACATACCGCCGAGCATGACCTTATATCTCATGTCGCTCGGTTTTCTGTTCCTTTTGGTTGCGTTGATAATTCCGCCGGTAACTTTGACGTATTTTACCGTCATTGTTTTTGAAGTACTATTTGTACTTGCATATCCGCAAATGCCTCCGCCACAGTGGAACATCTGGCTGAAATCCTTGAAATCTATCTTTGCGCAGCTCGGCTCGCCTTTCACTTCGACTTTAGTAAGCCCGATCACAGCCGTGTTGTTTGAACTTCCGGTGATGGACAGAGTTGCGTTGTTAAAATATCCGATAAGACCGCCCGCACAGAATCCCGCGGTAACGCTGAGATTGCTTGCGCTCGGATCGGTTATCGTAAGTGTTTTGGCATTATCATATCCGATAAGACCGCCTACGTATTTTGCACCTTCAACAGAAAAATCGTTCGGCGATGCGCCCGTGCCGAGAGCTACATTTGTGATGTATGTAGTATTTGCAATAGTTCCCGCAAGACCACCTGCGTGAAGAAGCGTATTTGCCTCTATTCTGTCCTGAACGTCTGGATAAAAGCCGGTCGTATTATTATAGTTGTGCCATTCGTAAGCATAGAGTATATTCGCACCGTTTGACGCCTTTCTGACGTCGTAGAATACGCTGCCGGTAAGAGTCAGATTTTCAATACAGTTGGTGCTTGAAGCACTCATGTGATACATGTTGTTGAACAAACCGAATCCCGAATTTTCAACAGCCTTGTAATTTTCTATAGTCGCTATAGTCGTGTTGGATTTTGTGCTTTGATTCCCCGATTCATGGTTGTATTCCTGATAGAAAATATCCATGTTTATCGTTGCCCCGCCGGGTCCGCCGGTGAGCTTTTGGAAGCGGAGTTTGAAAGCATTGGAAGTGCTGAAATTGTTGCCGATGCCGCGATATCCCGCGCCGATATCGGCATCCGAAACGGTAATTGTCGATACGGCGGCATTGTCTCCGTTGCCGCAGATGCTTCTCGCGCGGTACATATTGTTGTCTTTTGTCGTGTACTGACGAACGATATACGGTATCTTCGTGCTTCCGCTGAAAACGTTTTTAGACGCAACATTGTCAAAGTAGTCGTGGCCCGAGGCGTTGACGGCGTCTGTTCCGACCTCATCGAAGTTTCCGTTTCTCGCGCAGGTGTAGCTTCTGTAAGCACTGTACGGATTCTTTAACGTGTTGTCATACGCCTTTTCGGTGCTTGCATTGTACTGTGCACTTCCCGCGCCGCTGTTGACGATGGCTGCAAGAACGTAAAGCGCCTGACCGTCAGCTATCGTTATCTCGTGGCTCGACGCACTCGACGCCGTAACCGTAACATTGAGCTTCGTTCCGTTCGGGTCGAGATCGGGGATAGCATAGTTTTTCGTGCCGTTGTTCATTGTCACGGCACTTGAATTGCAGTTATAAGACGATGTCTCCGTAAACGCATATCCCGATACTACCCTGCCGATAATCGGGTTCACGTAAAGATATTTCGCCGTTCTCGTCGAATACTCGGAGAGTAGTGCGCTTGTGTTACTGTCCGTAACCGTTGCGTCATTTATCCTTGCGCATACAGAGGCGGTCAGACCGGTGTGGGTCGCCGATTCCATATTGCGGAAGATCACACCGCCGCTGACAACAACGCCGACATATCCGCCAACGGGAGCAAGATTCACACAGGTGGAATTATTATCAAACGTGATGGACGCCGACTCGCCGAACGTAACGCCTACATTATCGATTATATTATCGCCTCCCATAACACGCCCGATGACCGTGCCGTAAGCAGAGCAACCGCCTTCATACTGGAAAGTGGCGACCGTCGCTTGCGTTACCGTAACCGTCGCGTCAAGCTGTACGATCAAATTCTTTATGACGCAGCCGTTCGACGCATAGATGAGCGGAACGTTCGATTTGTTGACTATCGTCGGATATACGCCGGCATTGTTGCGTCCCACTATAACGCCGCGGAACGCGTACGGACTTTCGTAATTGTCGGTCGCAACGGCGCCGTTGGACGCGCCGAGCCCGTAAAATCCGCTCGCCGGTATTGTAACGGTACTTGCTATCTCGTAGTACGCGCCCGCAAGATATTTTCGCACGCTGAGTTTTTCTTCTGCCGTCAAATTGTTGTACGTATATTCGACGTCGGTGGCGTTATCAGAGCACCACATGGTCGGCGACGCATAGTCTGTCGGAAGAGTTATTTTGAAGTTCGCGTCAACCGAATCTCCACGTATTATCTGCGATATGGAGACGAGTTGTTTGCCCGACGTGATGACATACGGGTGGTTGTATTTTCCGCATCCTTCCGTAAGCGATGCGGAAGTGAGGTTTACGGAAAGTTCGTGTTTGAACTCCGCATTGTTGTACGCGACGTAAACGTACGGCAAAAATCCCGTGCTGAACGAGAAATTATCTGTCGTCGTCAACGAAGTGGGGTTCGTGAAATAGTCGCTCGCGAGGTAGTTTTTCTGCTCGTTCGGGTGTTCCAAAGAAGACGTTACTTCTTTACCGTATGTAACTTTATGCAAAGCGGCTCCGCCGGCAGTCCAGTCTTCATCAAACGCATAGTTATATACGCCAGAGCAGTTCGTGTTATACATGAAGCTGTCGAGAAGCGTGGCGCGCGAGAAGATCGTCGTCGAAGTGCCGTATTTCGACGTCAAACTTTCGTCTGCATCGGAATTTGACAATGCTGAAGTGCGCGCATCGAGAGCGATGTGCGAGAAGTTGAGGTTTATATCCTTTGCCGTGGTCGAGCCGACCAAGCCGATAAGGCTGGACGCGGCATAACCCGACAGTCCGGAATATCCGGCCGCCGACGTGCTGACGTTGTTCAGCGTCAGGTTTGTGTTCAGCGCCACTTTATTGACGAGAAGCGGAGCGTATTTCCATACGGCGTCGACCTGTGCCGATGCGCCGGAAACCTTTGCGCCGTCGAGCGAAATGCTGCCGCTGCACGTCAGCGTCGTTCTGTTGTCGGAGTCGCCGCCGAGCGTTCCGCAGATGATGAATCCCGAACCGAAATAGTTGAGCGAAACGTCTCCCTGAAGTGTGAGTTTGCCGGCAAGATTCAGCGAGCCGGTGTAATTCTTGAAAAGACCGGCGTGCATGAGATAATGCTGGGTATAATCGCCGCCGGACGAAGCACGAAGAGTCGTGCGGGCAAAACCGTCTCCGCCGCCGAGAGCTTCTCCTGCTTCTATCTTTGAGTTATAGAATTTGAGAGTCGAGGTATTTATTCTCATACCGGTCGCGTCAACGGGATAGTATGAGTATCCGTTCATATCATACGTTCCAGAAAGAGTCGATTCGAGAGGATTATTAAACAGCGTTTTGAGTTTAGAGTGAGCGTATCTGTTAAGACTCCACATCATAAGTTTTTGCGGATCCGACAGAGACCCTGACGCTGTTGTACGGAAAGTATCGAGATTATAGTAATAACGCGTGTTTTTGTTCGATTTGGTCGCGTACGACGTTTGATTCTGATATGTATTGCATGCGCTGCCGTCCATTACAAGCGGAGCGCCGCCCGCCGTGCGAATGGATACAATGGCCTGACCGTTATCTTCGATATTGGTGCCGGGAACAACGGTATAGGCAACTATTTCATCGAAAACGGAATACGTGCCTGTCAAATTCGTTGCGGATATATCGTATCCGTCCGAAACGAGTTCGAGATAGAGTGCGGAATAGAGTGCGGAGTTGCCGTCCGACGAATAGCCGTCGTTAACAATAAATCCGAAGGAATCAGCGGTGACACCCGTGCTGATTTTCGCCTGATTGACCAAAACGTGATTTACACGCCAGTAACCCGTTCCTTTATATACAAGCGCCGCCACGTTGACGTTTGACGATCCGGAAGCAACGCTGATCGAAGGCGGATTTGCGCCGCTGCCGCCTATCGTTACGCCGTCGGTGCTTCCGTCTGTGCCGATGACAACGTTCGTATCAAGCCATGCCCAGCCGAGGAACGCACCGGATCCGGCTTTCCTTGCGTCGGAGTTCGACGTTTTCGTCGTTATAGACGTGCCGTTCGGTATCGTTACGTTATTAAGCTGAACGGTGCGCGTATTTAAGCTCGCGTTTGTTCCTGCTTTGACGATATAGCAGATAAGACCGCCGTAGCGCGAGTCTGTATACTGCGTTGAAGATGAGTTTGAATACGAGCCGCCGACTGACGTATCGTCAACGTCAAAAGTAATACTTCCCGTGGTGGCGACATAACCGATCGCTCCGCCGAAATACGTGCTGGAGTTTATTTTATCGGCTGCCATTGTGTTTTTAACGGTCGTTGTAGTACCAAACACGCAGTCGTCGATTTTGATTGTGCCTACGGAATCCAAATCTATGTATCCTACGGCGCCGCCGCAGTAAACGTAGTTGTCTTTGTTGGTAACATAAACTATATTTTCCTGGCTTGTCGTAACGTTATTGAGAGTCAGCGCTTTGCCGGATGTGGTATTCGACGAAGCGATGAGTCCGCCTATGCGAAGAGACGAATCTTCGACGACGGAAAAATATCCGTCAATCGTCAGATCCTTTATCGTTGCGTTGCTCGTTTTCGAGAAAAGTCCCTGGAAATTATGTCCGCTTGACGAAGCCCTTATCGTGCCGAAACCGTTATTGCCTCTGTCGTTGACTGAATCTATTTTCGCAAAAGTATTCTTATATCCGTACGGCTCTCCGACGGCAAATGTTATTTTATGATTGCCGCCGTCGAACGTTCCGCTGTATACGTATTCGACTGATACGTCCTTATCACGCATAAACCCGAGAATGCCCGTGCCCGAAAGGTCGATGTCGGCCGAAAGACTCAGATTCGACGAAAGAAGTTGTTTTCTGCGGGTAGACGTCGATGCGAATTTCAACGCGCCGCGATCCTGATCGTTGAGCTGAATATTGAGCGCCGTTTTGATGAAATCTTTGACCGTGCCAATAGACAAAACGGGATTTTCAACGGTAACGGTATGTTCTGTAGTGCCGAGCGTAAAGAAATCACTTTCCAAAAGTCCGTTTGCCGTGCTGAGACGAAGCACTTCGCCCCAGTCGTTTATGTCGTTGACGTTGCTGTTTGCGCGGATGAAAGTCCATCCCGATCCCTCGTCAGTTCCAGATCCGAGCGCGTAAACCAGCCCGTCGCCGCGCGTGCCGACAAGGTGAGCAGTTGAAAATTGAGCGCCGTGGAAATCGGTAGTTCCCTGTATACGCACAACGCCCGAGCCCTGGTTGCTGACAAGCCCCGAATTGAATTTTGATCCGGTTGCGTGGATAGTGCCGCTTATATCAAGAAAGCTTCCCGCTGCATCGTTCATTCCGCCGACAAGCGCCGCAGATAAATTCGAAGCGCTTCCGGAAGAATTCACCGAAACGCCGCTGATACTTGAATATACAGGATTACTGTAAAATTTCCCTATGATTCCTCCGCTTATTGTTCCGTTTGAAATGTTCATATGAACATTGGTATTTTGAACATTTAATTCTTTTTCAAGCGGAGCTGTCGCATTGTTTACATAAGTGCCGATCACACCGCCGCAGTTTTTGCAGTTTTCAAAAGACACTTTTTTGTTATACGTCGGATTTGTCGAAACGTGAGCGGGATTTCCGCTTGTCGTCAACGTGTCTCCGCCGTCAACGGTAACGCTGACAGACGTTTCGAGCTTGCCGATTATTCCGCCGCAATCCGCCGACTGCGGCATCCCGCTCGAGCTGCTGCCCGCGGTGAAATCCGTTTTTATCTGCGAAAGATCAAAAGTGCGCACGTCGGCTGAAGCACCGGTGCCGTTCCCTTTCGTGCTTTCGTAATAACCGTATATGCCGCCCGCACCGAGATTGCCGACTACGTTTTTGGTGATATTTATCGTTTTGCCCGATCCGATCTCAAGCTCTGCATTTTCGGCGTGTCCCGCGATCCCGCCGCCGAAGCCGGAAGAAGAAACGACTTTGCACACAGAAGTAAAGTCATCGTCGTCATCGTCGATTATAAGTATAAGCTTTGCGCCGTCTTCCATTTTGCCGACGATACCGCCAGCATTTGCTCCGGACGAGGTAACGGTAAATTCGGAACTTGCGGTGATCTTTGCCGTGAGTTCGGCTCCGGATTTCATGGTTCCGCAAATCGTGCCGACGTCATTTGCGCTTACAACGTTTGATACGCCGCTTGAGTTATCTGATGAGAAGAAAGATGTATGGGTAAACTCGATATTCGCCTTTGCTCCTTCTTCCATAGTGCCGATAACGCCGGCAAAACTGTAAGCGTGTTTGTTTGCATTGTCGCGCGCGTCGACGTCGAGAGTTATTTTCCATTCAACCGACGAGCCCGACTGCTCCACGTAGTCCGCAAATATCGGCTTGTCGACGCCATCAACCGTTCTGTGAAGTATGAGTTCTCTAGAGTGTTTGTTTTCGTCAACTATTTCAGCGCCTGTCGTTATTCCGCCGAAAAGCGACGTCTGAAGATAAAACTCATTTGTTGCGCTACTCGGTATGACTATCTTGCCGTTGAACGGACGCGCTTTCGTTCCTATCCCGACAAACGTGCTGTCGAGCTCGAAACTCGAACCGCTTGCAAGCGAAAAGTTAAGCGTGTCGTTCGGGTTGCGGTTGCCGGCGGCATACGCGGCGGCGTATGTTACAAGAGCTTCAGAATCGTTAATTGGTATTTGTTGCGGAGCTTCTTCTGCGTGAACGGTATTATTGCTCAGTGCGAGCATCGCCGTAAAAACGAACGCGAACACAAAGGCGCATGACAAGATCCGCCTTAAATTATTTTTGTTGTGTCTTACTGTTTTCATGGCTGTTCCTTCCGTATTCTTCAAAATGTCGGGAAATCAATATCTCAACCGCCCGATGTCGGTGCGTAATCAAGTACGACGTATTCTTTGACTGTCGCCCACGTTGAAAAAGAGTCGGTCGTTGCGTAAACGCGATAGAATTGCAGGTCGTATCTGTTTATCGTGTCGGAATCGACATCGAAATCGACGTAGCTCCACTCCCCGTCCGTTCCTATCGTTTTGCCGAGAGTAAACACTTGACTCGGCAAAACGGCAGACGTCTTCCACTTGAGTCTGAGCGTCGTTGCTCCGACGCCGGAAATGACGTAGTTGAATCCGTCAAGCACGTTCGGTACGGGCAATCCGCTGTCTGCAAGGGCGCCGACTTCGTTGAAATACCCTTTCCAGTCGAGTCTGCTTGCCTTGTGAGCCACCGCCGTTGCCATCAGGCAGTCGATATCGGCGATCCCGACGTATGATCCGACAAGCTCCGCCGTGATGTAAAGATAAATGTCGTTTTCATCGTCGTTGAAAGCCGTGCTGAAGCTTACGCTGCAAACGTCCGTCGACGCTTGCCTGCGATCGAGCGTCGAAGAAGAAAACGTGTGTTCCCTGCCGGAAGCGGAAGAAGCGTCAAGCGTTACGTTTTCGCCGTTGAAAGAGAGCGTTACCGTTTTGCCCGCCGTGTTGTCCGCGCCGGTGATATCGGATTTTGTGTTGCCGGAAACTTTTACGAGCTTGACGCTGAGAGTGTATTCAATGTCTTGCGAGTAGTATTTGGTCGAGTTGCCCTGCGCGAAGTTGCATATCGTAATATCGGTCGCCGCACCCTGAGTCGTCGCGCTGGTGAACACGACGCGCTTGTTCGCGGCTTCTGTCGCACTCGTCGCCGTGTTTATCGACATATAGTTGGATGAGAACAGCACGTCCGAATCCGCGTATGACGCGATGACTCGCTTCGCTCTGCTGCTCTTCGTGTATTCGGCATACGAAACGACTCCCGTCAGAAAAAGCGCGACAGCGATAACGGAGACGATCACCGCCTTCAATATATGCTTATTTCTTTTTTTCACGGTAACCCCTCCTTTACCCGTTTTTTCTTTATGACGTTGAGTTCCTTGCGGAAATGTAAATTATGTCGGTTTCCCTGTCGTTTTGTTTTTCATTTGACCAGCGCACGCGCAAAATGTAGTAGTGGAAGAAGTTGTTGAGATAGTCCATGTCTTCATTCAGAACGTTGATCGCCGTATCGGCGTGCCAGTACAGCGGCTCGGCATATTGATTTATATACGCGGTGTCAGCGTACCCGGAGTACGTATCGTCGTGGTAAGCGTCGTTGTCTTTTGCAAGAGTGTCGCTGCCGGAACGGTTATTCAGGAAATGCCCCGTCACCTGCGAGGCAGCGTTCGGTATGTAATAGTACTGGTCCGCCGTTCCGTCGTGCGGGACGTATAATACGGTGCCGATCGCGGAACCGGGGACGCTGCCCGTCGTCATTTCGGCGCGGTAGATCTCAAACGTGAACTGGTTGTTCGTGGTGTAGGCAAGCTGAAGCATATAATTCCAAACGTTGTTGCCGCGTATACAGAACACATAGTCCTTGTACGTCCCGTTCGTAACGTCGATACCCGAAAGGTCAAGATACGAGATATCCTCCTTGTTCGCGGCGCTGATGTATAGAGCCGTCGGGTTTGAAACAGGCGTTATCGCCACCGCGCGCCGTCCGACGTAAAACCAAGAATACGTCGGCACCGCGCACACAAGCAAAGCAAGCAACACGACAATGACAGTACGCGCGATACGCACTGCCCTTTCTCCGCTGATTATCAGTCTGTTGCTTTTCATATCAGTCTCCAAATGAAAAATTTATAACCGTTGTTATTCGTTTGCCGTGGCTTCAAATAAAACGGCGACATATCTCACCGATTCGCCTATCAGCTGGTCGCCCTCGTTGTATTCGCCGCTCAGATCGGCATAGTTGAGCTCAAAGTCGGCGTGGTCCGTTCCGAGGAACGGGATCAGCGTTTTGCCGGAGTTGTAAAGGAAATATTCGTTGTTGGCGATAATATACGTTTGCAGTTCCGACGAGCTTGTCGTGTCCGACGGCGAGAATATCGAGCGCGAGTGCAGGCGCGCGTCCCCGTCGTTGAAAATCATCTGGTCGAACGTCGCGGGCCATACCCAGTACAGCGTTACGGTGTAATGCTCGCCGTACGAGTCGGTGAAGTCGGGCGACGCGCCGAACGTGTACGTGTACGTTCCGTTCACGCGGTCCGAATAATAATAATGCGGCCCGTCGCTGCCGCTTATCGGCGTGCGGTCTTCAAACATGAGCAAGTGCCCCGAGAGCATCCCGCCCGCAAGCGAATCGGACGCGGCATCAGCGACTCCCGAGTTAGTGCCGGTGAGGCCGAAATACGAAATGTCGAACGTTACCGACGTCAACTCCGCTTTCGGTATGATGTCAAACGTTATCGTGCCGTAGGAGCCGGGGAAAATACCGTCGTCATCGATTTCCGAAGAGACGACCTCGCTCTTCATCTGGCACAGCGCGCCGACGCGCGTATTTGACGTAATATTCTGCTGGAAAGCGTTTTCGTGGTTGTTTAAGTGAGTTAAAATGTCATCATTATTCGCAAATTCGGTCATATCGTCGTTTGCGACGTAGATCTCAAAGGTGGAAAAATCGTATATGGTGACGGACATATCGTCCGCAGTGACCTGTTTATTTGCGGCGAACCAGCCGAGTGTGCGGTTGAAACTATACCCTACCGCAAGCAAAAGCACGACGAAAACAATGACGAGGGACGCAAAGCTTCCCACGAGAATAAGTATGCTTTTTTTGTTCTTTCCGTTCGTCATTTTCGGCGCCTCCTTTCGCTTGATTGTGATAGTTTCCCATTTTTGCCTTATAATATTATACTATATAAGATGTCATTTGTAAAGAGAAATGGAGATAAAAATAAAAATTCGCGGGAAATTCGAATTTTTATACAAATGCCTTTTCCTGACGGTAAGGCGAAAAACGAAAAAAGCCCGGCGCGAAAACGCCGAGCTTTGCACTCTGCAGAATGCCCAAAGAAAATCCCTTTGGAAAGGTTACAAGCGATACAAAAGCAAAGGTCGCGTCCACCTTCAGTATCATACCTCTTGCAAAATTTTGTTTTCCAAGAGGGAGCGTTTGCTCCCTCTTGGAAATGTGAATTAGTGATGTGAAATTACGGTGTTATAGTTGCCGTACCGAACACAACCGTTACAGCGAGATCGTCAAGAGTGAGACCAGAAGCGTTTGTGGACTTGCACGCAGCATCTTCGCCCTCAAAGTATGCATAAATTTCAACGCCAATGCCTGTTGTGGAAATAGCATTAATTGCTGTAGCGACATTTTTGTCACTTGCAGTTTTTACAGTAATTGCTGTCTGATCAGAACCACCGACTTTATAGTTCGTTGTAGCGCCAGTTACAGGAGCATAGATATACGTTGAGGAGTCGCCTGCAATTTTTATTGCAACGCGAAGAGAAGCATCAAGTGCTGCGCTTGTGTTCGTTCCAGTAACAGAAACACTATTGATGTAGAACGTGATTCCACTCATATTTTCCGAAGACGACTTTATCGTAAATGTATTGAGAAGGTAATATGCGGCCTCAGTACCATCATAACCAGCCGTTCCGTCTTCAACGTATCCAACACCGTATGTAGTTGCAGACTTTGTAAGCGTAAGTGTTTCATAAGTTGAAGCTGCCTGCGATGCCTGAGCATCATCTGCATTTGTGCTCTTGTTGTGATACCAAGAAGTAACGTCTTTCGTGCTTGTTGGGTAAAGAACAGCACTTGCGGTTACTGCGTTTGCCGTGTTAGACCATACAGAGCCGTTAGCATTAGAGATAACAATACCGCCTTCAGCTTTTGCTTGAACACTCATACCTGTAGCAGTAACATTACTGTTCATTGAGAACCATGCGTATGTAGACGTGCTTACAAGGATAGCCGAGATGAGCAACATTACAATGGCAGGTATAAGTTTTAATGTTTTTTTCATTTCAATTGCCTTTCTTTAGAGTTTTTTATCTTGAAATATGCCGACCGCCATCGGCAAATTACAATTCAGTTTTGATTTTCGGAATTTTCGGAATTTTCGGAATTTTCGGAATTTTCGGTTGCCGATTCGGCAAGAACGTCCATCGCCATATCGACCTTGAACTGCCCGCCGAGTATCCTATCGACGCACTCGGGATCGTTGCCTTCAAGCCAAATAACGACGGTGAATTTTGTAACGTCGCCGGGGGCAAAGTTTTCTATCGTCTTTTTAACGATAGTTGTGGGCGACTGGAACGCGGTCGTGCCCGGCTCCGGCCCCTCTGTCCCGTCGGTGCGCGGGTAGGCGTAGTCTGTATATTCGCCGTTTACGTAAAGGCGAACACGCGCGGCACGCTCGATCTCAAGCGTCATATTGGCGATGTAGAGGTCGTAGGTGTAGGAGAAGGTCGATCTTCCCGCGTTTTTACAGTAGAACGTATATGCGATGTAGTTATCGCCGTTGTGTTCCCCGTCCACGTTGTCAAGCCAGTCAGGAAGGGAGCGGCCGTCTATGTTGGTGACGGTTTGGTCTATCTCCGCGTTAAGGCGGGAGGTTGTCGACTCAAAGCCCGGGCTTTCAGACAGGGTAAGCGCGTAGTCGAGGTGGTCAAATTTGTTTACCATAACGGTAAACGCGCCGAAGCGCATATACAGCACGGACAGCACGTAGCCGATAACGAGTATCAGCACGGCAATGGCGATGCCGATGGGGATTATCTTTTTATAGCGGCGGTAGCGTTTGACTTCGCCCGCGGTACGCCGCAGAGTTATGCGCGGTTTTTCTTTTACTGCCATCAGAATTCGTCCTCCTCTTCTGATTGAAGGAGCGCTTCGTCAAGCGGCATACGGAGCCTGCCGTGTTG
Organism: Clostridia bacterium; assembly: GCA_017447775.1. Lineage (GTDB taxonomy): Bacteria > Bacillota > Clostridia > Oscillospirales > CAG-272 > RGIG6816. Next base: position 55,310 of record JAFSMU010000009.1, read on the forward strand.
CACCTCGCCGGAATACGATACGGAGGGGATATAGCCATAGCAGTCCGCCCTTGAAAGTGTTTTTATCTGCTCGTCGTTCTTTACGCCCTCGGCGATGATCTCGCACCCGAGCCCGCGCAGAAATGCGAGGAATGATTCCATGGCGTTGCGCTTTGAGCGGTCTATCGTCAGCGGCGCCATCCACGGCGCAAGCATGACAAAATCAAACGGGAGGTTGAACAGCGGCGTTATGGGCGAGTCATTCTCTCCGACGCCGGTGATGAGCGTTTTGACTTTCAGCAGCTTCATACTGAGGACCGCCATGCGCGCCTTTTCCGCGTCTTCAAAGAAGATGGAGCGCGGAAATTCAAGGCAGAGCTTTTCGGGAGTGGCGAATTCGTTTTCGTCGAGCAGCGCCTTGACGTAGCCGTAAAGGTCAACCTCGTGAACGAGCCGCGGCGACACGCGCGCGGTGACAAATTCGACGTTTCTGCCCGCCTCGTCAAACTTTTTGACGGCTTTGATAGCCTCGCCGACGTTCCATTTCGACATCCGCACGCCGCGGTCGGTTTCGTCCGCCGCGTATGAGTAACGCTCGGGCGGGATAACGCCCTCGATGATGCTGTTGATGAACGTGGCCCCGCGATATGCGCGCGGCGCCTTTTTGTAGCAGCCGTTTATCTGCGAAAAGCGCATTTCCAGCGGCAACACGCACGACTGGATGGTCATTTCAAGGTAGTTCGGCTTTTTGGGCGCGTCAGCTTCCGTTTCCTCGGCAGAAAGGGGCATTTCTTCGGGCAAAAGTTCGCTCTTATCCAAATCTGTCCCCCCCTTTGTCGAAATATATATTTACAATTTGAAATTGTACCACAAATTGCCCGTTCTGTCAAGGGTTTTTTATTTTTTATGAAAAGTGTCACGGTTTTGGGGCGTTATGCGCGTTATAGATAATCATAATATTATAAGGGTAAATGCGCTTTTTATGTTGACTTTTTGTACGCTTTGCGCTACAATGAAAAGGTGATATATTCTTCATGGTATTGACATTTAATTGGAGGCGATACAACATGTCGAAAACAGTGGAGAAAAAACAGAAGGAAAAACGCGGCGTTTCCGTAAGGATACTGAACTACGTTATGTGCGTTGTAACGCTTGTGGTGGTTGTGCTGATGCTGTTTGCCACGGGGGCGACGTCGAAGCGGTACAGCGACGTCAGAAATCACACGCTGAACTACATAAAGTGGCAGTCGGCGGCGGAGCAACTGAAGGAAGGCTCTGATTATCTGACCGAGGAGGTTCGCGCGTTTACCGTTACGGGCGACAGAACGCACCTTGACAATTATTTTGAAGAGGCGATGATAACGCGCAGGCGCGACAATGCGCTGCAAACGATAAAGGAGAATCTCGAAGGCACAGACACGCACCGGTGGCTTGAAGAGGCGATGCGGTATTCGATGCTCCTTATGGAGCGGGAATATTACGCTATGCGCCTGACGATAGAGTCGCACGGGTACGACATTTCGGAATTTCCGGAGCAGGTCCGCAATGTTGAGCTTGATCCCAAAGACGCGGCGCTGAGCAAGGAGGAAATGGCGGAAAGGGCAAACGAGATCGTCTTTGACACGATATATCACGGCTACAAGGAGAAGATATCGGGAGAAACGCAGCGATCGATCTCAGCTCTTGCCGATTCAACGAGATACAACATCGCAAGCTCGCTTGACGGGCTGAGCAATCTGCTTGTTGTGCAGCATATACTGATGATCGGACTTGCCGTTGTAACGATAACGATAATCGTGCTTACGTCAATTCACATCATAAGCCCGCTTGTAAGGGCGATACCGCGCATAAAGGAAGAAAAACCGCTTCCCGTCCGCGGAGCATACGAATACAAGTATCTTGCAAAGACGTACAACAAAATGTTTGAGGCGAACGCCTTGAAAAAAGAGATACTCACATACGAGGCGACGCACGACGTTCTGACGGGCATACTCAACAGAAACGGCTTTGAAAAAGCGGAAAAGTACATAAACATCGAAAGATCGGCGCTGCTTCTTATTGATATCGATGATTTCAAGCACATAAACGACACATACGGCCACGTCGTCGGCGACAAGGTGCTGATAGAACTTGCCGAGGAGCTTAAAATGGCGTTCAGATCAAACGACTACGTTTGCAGGCTCGGCGGCGACGAGTTCGTAGTTCTGATGAACGACGTTGACGATTCGCCGGAAAGACGCTCGGCGATCGCAGCAAAGGCAAAGACGATAAACAAATCGCTCGCAGAGTCGTCAAACGGCACGCCGCCGATAACGATAAGCATCGGCGTTGCATTCGGCAAGAAAAATATGGAAATAACCGATTTGAAGTCAAATGCGGATATCGCGCTTTACAGCGTAAAAAATAACGGCAAAAAAAGCTGTGCATTCTACGGATAATACAAAAGCCGCCCGCTCGGGCGGCTTTTTTGGCAAAAAAATACGGGCTGTACGCCCGTATTTTTTTATATCATAACGGTTTTACCCCGTCGGATTTCATTTTTTGCTTGCATTCGTACATCGCTTTGTCAGCGCGTCTGAATACTTCGTGAACGTCGGCGTCGGAATCCTTTTCAAATTCAGATAAGCCTATCGCGGCTGAAATACGGCGCCACGGCTCCGCGCTCTCGTCGTTGTATTTTTCCATGATCAACGCTTTGAATTTTTCGACAAGCGCGCCTGCGTTTGCATAGTCTTCGTTTTTCAGTATGATAGCAAATTCATCTCCTCCGATGCGGAATACAGACGAATGCTTGAACGTGCCGCAGATAAGCGAGCTGAGTTCCGTTATCGCGACGTTGCCGCTCTCGTGGCCGTATGTGTCGTTTATGTATTTCAGGAAGTTAAGGTCGATCATCGCTATGGCAAACTTCGCGTCGCCGTTTTTGATCTGCCTTTCAAGATCGTTCACTTCTCTGTCATACGCCGTCTTGTTGCGTACTCCAGTCAGCGCGTCCTTGTTGGCAAGCTCTTCCATTTCGCTTGCGACGTGCTTTGATATAGTCAGCTCTGTATTGACCGACAAAAGTTTAGAAATATGATCGTTTATATCTCTCTCCATCTGCTTCATCGAGTCGGAAAGAGTTGCGATCTCGTCCTTGCTTTTGATCTTTATCCTCGAGAAAACGTCATGGAACGTATGCGAATCGTTTTTGCAATAGCCCGTTGCCGCGTCTGAAAGCGCTTTCAGCGGCTTTATAAGTATTCTGTCGACAATTATAACGCTTATGATGCAGATGATGACCATGGCGAGCGTCAAAAAGACGAAAAGGCGAAGAATGTAATCGAGCTGGCTCCTGTGGACTTTCTCCATTGAAATGTCAGTGATCGCGTATCCGACGACGTTGCCGTCGTTATCGTGTATCGGCACGCCGGCCGTCATAAGCCAACCGTATTCGTCCGTATTCGTAATGTACGCCGGGAGGCCTATCTCCGGATCCTTCAGCACCGGCTTGTTGATATCGTATACCGGGTCGATGCATCCCGGAGGGCAGGCGTCCTCATACGCCGCGTCGACAATGTACAAAAAAGCTTCTGCTTCCGTGTCGATATACGCGATGTAGATACAGTCAACGTCGTTGACGTCCTGAATTTTTCTGAGATCTTCTCTGAGGGAAATAAAATCCTCGCTCTTTTCAACGCCGTCATAAAGCGCAACGTACTCGTTGAAAGCGTCGCTTCCCCACTCCTCGCTGCCCACCTTGTTCTCGGCGGATCTGTAAATGTCAACGACCGCGTCTTTTACACGGATGACTTTTTCGACGTCAACGACCTGCGCCACTGTTTTCACAAGGTTTGTCGCGCGCAGGCGGAACTGCGTATCCGTATTGTTTGATATCACCCTTCCGCACAAAATGATCGCGTTTGAAATAAGCACCATGGCAAAAACGATGATCATGATGACCGTCTTTTTCTTGATCGATAGTTTAATTTAAGTCTTTCCTCTTTTTAATGAAAAAAATTCTGAAAATATCCGCAACAAGCGCAAAAAACGCCGTATATCATTGCCAACGGGCATAATAATACAGCGTATAAAAAGATAAAATTCATCCGTTTATTTAAGTGCGGGATATCCGCCGTTGCCGACGATGCTTTTAAATAAAAAAAGCAGTATCGCACGGCAAAGCAATACTGGCACAAAAAATGACAGATAAAAGTGCAACTGGCTGTCTATGTAAGACCCTATAGCTTTGCGTCGCCGGATTGCTCCGGGTTTGCTAAATATTTAATTTTCCTTATTATACACCATACAGCAGTTTTTGTCAATATGTTTTGCGAAAAAGTGTCATTTTTTCTGAAAAAACGACAAAAAACACGCAAAAGCGTGTTTTTTGTCGCTGAATTTCGCTTTATTCGACCCAAAGGATCATTTCAAGAGTGCGGCGCACGCACGACGCCATTTCGTCGCGCGAAATAAGTCCGGCCTTGTACGGTTCGATAAGTCTGCCCTCCTGGTTGCCCGGCATACGCACGTCGTCGCCCGCCTTTACCTCTTTGTAGTGTTCGGCGGTGTTTTCCCAGTCGGATGACACCATTCCGTCAAAGCCCCATTCACCGCGCAGAATACCCGTCAGAAGCTCCGCGTTTTCGGACGAATGAACGCCGTTGATGCGGTTGTATGACGACATTACCGTCTTTGGCAAGCCTTCTTTTACGCATATCTCAAAGCCGCGCAGGTAAATCTCGCGCAGAGCGCGCTCCGATACTATCGAGTTCGATTCAAGGCGGTTCGTTTCCTTGTTGTTGGCGGCAAAATGCTTCGGCGTTGCCGCAACTTTTTGCGATTGCGCTCCGCGCACTGCCGCCGCCGCCATTTTGCCCGATATGAGCGGATCCTCGGAGTAATACTCGAAGTTTCTTCCGCACAGGGGGCTGCGGTGGATGTTCAGCGCCGGCCCGAGCCACACCTGAATGTTGTTTTCCTTACATTCGAGCGCTATCGCCTCGCCGATTTTTTCGGATAGCTCCGTATTCCAAGAGCTTGCTATCGCCGTCGGGATCGGGAACGCCGTCGGGCGCACGCCGCGCTGCCAATGCAGACGAAGTCCCGAGGGGCCGTCAGCCGTGGCTATGGGCATAACGCGGTATTTGAAAAGTCCGCCGATGCACCCCGCGCTGACGCACGTTTCCGGCTTGCCGCAAAGCAAAACCATCAGCTCCTCATCGGACATCTGCGAGATAAAATCGTCAAGCGTCGCGCGCCCCTCGTCGACGTCGTAAAGCTCAATGACATTGTCGCGCGGCTTGTATTCGTTGTGATAATCGGGGGCAAATGTTTTCATCTCCCCTTTGCGCGGCAATACGTCGCGGTACGAACCGTTTGGCAGAAGCCTTTTTTCAAGCTCCGTCGGCGCGCAGTACGAGTTCAGTTTTTCAAGGATCACGTCATTATCAAGCGTGTAAGTAAAGTCGGCGCATACGACGTTTCGCACCGAGGTGCCGACGTAGAATTTGTACTCGCCGCTCTCAAGGACGTATGCGTTCATACAGACGTCGCCCGCGTCGTCATAGCTTTTTACCGCGCGCACGTCGAACATAAGATTTACCATCGCGCTCTTGCCGGGCTGAATTTCAGGCGTTTTTTTGAAAGCGACAAGCGAGATGCTCTCCCTCGGTATTCTTCCCTGCGGCGCCGAGCAGTAGACTTGAACGACCTCTTTTCCCGCTCGCTTGCCCGTGTTTTTGACGTCGACGCTGACAAATATCTTGTTGCCGCCGCGCGCGAAGGTGATGTCGGTAAATTCAAACGTCGTGTAAGTCAGTCCGTGCCCGAATGGATAGACGACGCGCTCCTTTTTGCCCGGGAGCGTTTCAAAATATCTGTATCCGACAAAGATGTCCTCGGTGTATTTTACGTAGTCGTCCGACTCGAAAAACCCCGCCACCGCGGGATAATCGTCAAGCTTTTCGGCAAACGTATCGACAAGCTTGCCCGACGGCGCGTCGTCGCCAACGATCATATCGGCGGCGGCAAGTCCGCCCTCGATGCCGCCTTGCCACAAAACTATCGCCGACTTTATCTTGCCGCACGATTTTATCCACGACGTGTCTATCACAGCGCCGATATTGAGCAGTACGACGACGTTTTCAAAGTTTTCGAGAACGTCGACTATCATCTCGCGCTCGCCGTCTTCAAGATCAAAGTAACGGCGCTCGCCGTCGTTATGTCGGTCAAATCCCTCGCCCGAATGGCGGCAGATAGTAATTATCGCGGTATCGGTAAACTCCGCCGCGGCGCGCAAAAGCTCGCGCGGGATCTCAGGCTCAGAGAGCATCCCGCTCCGCTCGCCCGATTTCAGCGCATTTACAACGAAGTCAGTATAGAACAGCGAAAGCGAGTCGAACACGTCGACCTTGCCCTGCTTCATTTTAAGCCCCTCGTATATGTTTCTGACGTATGCGGTATGCACCCCTCCCGAGCCGCTGCCGCCCTTGATATAATCTATCTGCGCCTTGCCGAAAACGGCAACCTTTTTTCCTTTTTCAAGCGGCAGAAAACCGCCGTCGTTTTTAAGCAGTACCGCCCCCTCGCACGCGGCGCGGCGCGAAAGCTCCGTATGCCTGTCGCATCCCGTGATCGCCGAGCGGTTGTCGCCAAGCGGCAAAACGGGGATAAAGCGCGAGCGAAGCCATTTTTCTTCCGGATTGTGTATATAGCCCATATTTAGCTCCAAAGACGTTGATTTTATGCCAATTATAGCATATTTGATTTATTTTTACAATAATTTTGCGTCAAAAAAAGCAGGCCGAGCCTGCTTTTTTATTTATATTTCCGTTTTTCTCGCTCTTTTGATCTGGAAATATCCGTAAACGCCAAGCAGTATTGCGGCAACGACGGCGCCGATGATATAAGAAACGGTACGGTCAAGCCTCAATCCCTCGTCAGCCATAAGGATATAAGTTGTGCTGACCGCCGTCATAAACGTCGCCGGGAGCGCCGTCAAAAGCGCGCCGAAGCGGTATTTCCCTTTTTTGAGCAGATATGCCGTGGCTACCCAAAGCGCGATCATCGCAAGCGTCTGGTTGCTCCACGAGAAGTAACGCCAGACCGTCTGGAAGCCGTTGTCGTTTGAAATGGCAAACCACGTGAGCAGTCCGCCGACAACAAGGAGAGGTATCGTTATGTATAGGCGGTTTACAAGCTTTTTCTGGTCGAGTTTGAACGTTTCGGCAAGGATAAGTCTTGCGCTGCGGAACGCCGTGTCGCCCGACGTGATCGGGCAAATTATAACTCCCGCGACGGCGAGTATGCCGCCGAAAGTGCCGAGGACTCCCGTCGATATTTCATACACCACGTTTGACGCGCCGTTTGCCAAAGCGTCGCTGAGGAGCTGAGTCGTGCCGTAGAACGCAACGCCCGCCGCCGCCCACACAAGAGCAATGACGGATTCGCTTATCATCGCGCCGTAGAAAACTTTTCTGCCCGCTTTTTCGGACTTTATGCATTTTGCTATCATTGGCGACTGCGTAGCGTGGAATCCCGAAACAGCGCCGCACGCAACGGTGATGAACATATACGGCCACACGGGCGTGCCTTTGGGGTGAAGGTTTTCAAGCGATATCTCGGGGATGGTGTATTTGCCGCCCGAGAACAGTATCCCGCCGATAACTGCGCCCGCCATAATGATAAGCAATACGCCGAAAACGGGATAGAGCTTCCCTATCAGCTTATCTATCGGCAAAAGCGTCGCAAGCAGATAATATACGAGGATGACTATCGCCCAGAACGTGCCGTTCATCCAGTCGGGAGTCAGCTTGTCGAGCAGTCCCGCGGGGCTTGTTACGAACACCGTTCCGCACAAAACAAGCAGTACGACGGAAAATATCCGCATAATGACCTTCGCCACTTTGCCAAGGTACGTGCCGGAAAGCTCCGCTATCGAGGCGCCGTCGTGACGTAGGCTGATCATGCCGCACATATAGTCGTGAACAGCGCCGCCGAGGATCGAGCCAAGCACTATCCACAAAAAGACGACCGGCCCGAAAACCGCGCCCATAAGCGCGCCGAAGATCGGCCCTGTTCCGGCTATGTTCAGGAGTTGGATCAAAAATGCCTTCCACGTCTTCATCGGAACGAAGTCAACGCCGTCCTCTTTTGTAAGTGCGGGAGTTTGCCTGTCGTCCGGGGCGAATATTTTTTCCGTCACTTTGCCATAGACAAGGTATCCGACGATAAGCACCGCAAATGAAATAAACAATGAGATCATAACTTTCCATTTGTCCTTCTTTATCTGAAATGTCTTTTTATATTATACCAACTTACCCCCGTATTTGTCAAGCCGACGACGCAAAAACAGCCGATTCTTTATTTTTTCTGTTCCGCATTTGCGGAATAAAAATAAGCGGACGCATAAAGCGTCCACTTATCGTGGCGCAGGTAGAGGGATTCGAACCCCCGTGGGATTGCTCCCAAACGGTTTTCAAGACCGCCTCGTTATGACCACTTCGATATACCTGCAAATTATCGTCGGCCTAAATATAATATCACAGACGAGCGATTTTGTCAACATTTTTGAAGAAAAATAATAATATATAAAAAGCAATATTTTGGCGGTGTCAATGTGAAAAAAATCACAAATCAGGCAGTTTTGAAGTATGCGGGCAAATCCATTCTTTCAAATATCGTTACGGCTGAAATCCGCGGCGATAACAGCGGATGCCGCTTTGTTTGCGGCGAAGTTAAAGTCGCCATAAGAAAAGAAGATGAAAAGCGTTATACGTATTCCGTCACATCCGAGTGCAAAGCGAGCGATAAGTAAAAAAAGGCTCCCAAGCGGGAGCCTTTTTTACTTACAAAAGTATCACGCCGGCGTCATTGCAGATGCGCTTTGTTTCATCGTCCCAGACGGACGACTGAACCTCGCCGATGTGCGCTTTTTCAAGCAGCAGCATCGAAAGTCTCGACTGACCGATGCCGCCGCCGATAGTGTACGGAAGCTCGCCGTCAAGCAGCATTTTATGGAATTTCATTTTGCGTCTTTCCTCAGCATTCGCTTCTTTGAGCTGGCGCTCAAGCGATTCGGGAGATACGCGTATACCCATTGATGACACCTCAAACGCGCAGTCAAGCACCTCGTTCCAGAACATGATGTCGCCGTTCAGCTCCCAGTCGTCGTAGTCGGGGGCGCGCCCGTCGTGCACTTTCCCCGAGCGGAGCTTTTTGCCGATCTGCATGATAAACGCCGTTTTATGCTCGCGCAAAAACTCATTCTCGCGCTCTTTGGGCGTTTTGTCGGGGTACATATCTTCAAGCTCCTGCGACGTTATAAAAGTGACGTTGCGCGAATGCGTATATGAAAGCGGGAACTTTTCGTTCAGCACTTCTTCCGTGTCGCATATCGCGTTGACAATTTTCACAACGGTGTCTTTGAGATACGCCGTTGTTCTCTGCTCTTTTGAAATGACCTTTTCCCAGTCCCACTGGTCGACGTAGATCGAGTGAAGGTTATCCATTTCTTCGTCGCGCCTGATGGCGTTCATATCGGTATAAATGCCCTCGCCGACGGGAAAGCCGTAAACGTGAAGCGCCATCCTCTTCCACTTTGCAAGCGAATGAACAACGGCGGCTGTCTTGCCCGTTTCCTTTATATCAAACGTAACGGCGCGCTCAACTCCGTTCAAGTCGTCGTTGAGTCCCGTTTCAGGCTCGACGAAAAGCGGCGCCGAAACGCGGATAAGATCAAGCGCGTCGCCCAGCTTTTTCTCGAACACATCGTGAATGACGCATATCGCGGCCTGCGTCTGATACAGTCCGAGCGGACTTTTGTACCCTTGCGGAATGAATGTTTTGCTCATATTAATCTCCGATCAAAGATTGCCGGCTTCTTTTTTGAGCTTGCCCGCCAGCTTATAGCGAAGCTCGTTTGAAAGGATGCGCTTGCGAAGTCTGATCGACTTCGGTGTAACCTCGATAAGCTCGTCGTCGGCGATAAATTCTATCGCTTCTTCAAGGCTCATTATCTTCGGAGTGATAAGCGTCAGCGCTTCGTCAGCGCCCGTCGATCTTACGGCGGTAAGATGTTTTTCCTTGCAGACGTTGACGGCTATATCGCCGAGCTTCGGGTTTTCGCCGACGATCATGCCCTCGTAAACGCGGCACTGCTTACCGATAAACATAACGCCGCGGTCCTGCGCGTTGAACACGCCGTATGAAGTCGACTCGCCCGCCTCGGACGCGACAAGCGATCCGGTGAAGCGGCGCACGATCTCGCCCTTGTACGGCTGGTAAGAGTCGAATATCGAGTTGAGTATGCCCTCGCCGCGCGTGTCGGTGAGAAATTCACTGCGGTAGCCGAACAGGCAGCGCGTCGGGATGAGGTATTCTATCCTCATACGACTGCCGTGCGGGTTCATATTTATAAGGTCGCCGCGGCGCGCGCTGAGCTTTTCGACAACGGTGCCGGAGCTTTCCTGCGGAACGTCGATCTCAACTCTCTCGACAGGCTCGCACATAACGCCGTCGATCTCTTTATACAAAACGCGCGGAGTGCTAACGCAAAGCTCAAAACCCTCGCGGCGCATCGTTTCGATAAGAATGGAAAGGTGCATCTCGCCGCGGCCCGCAACTTTGAAGCTGTCAGTCGTTTCCCCGTCGGAAACACGGAGCGAAACGTCTTTGAGAAGCTCTTTATAAAGTCTGTCGCGGAGCTGGCGCGAGGTAACGTACTTGCCCTCCTGCCCCGCAAAAGGCCCGTCGTTGACGGAGAACGTCATTTCCATTGTCGGCTCGCTGACCTTGACGAATTCAAGCGGTTCAACGCAGTCGACCGCCGTTATCGTGTCGCCTATCGTGATATTTTCAGCGCCCGAGAAGCAAATAATGTCGCCCATTTTCGCCTCTGTAACAGGAACGCGGGAAAGGCCGTCGATCTGGCTGATGCTGACGATCTTCGTCTTTTTCGGCGCTTTGTCCTTGTCATGGAAGTTACAGATCATCGCATCCTGATTGACGCGCATAACGCCGCGCTCGATGCGCCCGATACCTATACGCCCGACGTAGTCGTTGTAGTCGATGGACGAAACAAGCATTTGAAGCGGGCCGTTTTCGTCGCCCTCGGGCGCGGGGATATATTCGAGAATAGTATCGAAAAGAGGTTTAAGATCGGTTCCCGGCGTGTGCGGATCGTATGACGCCGTGCCCGCCCTGCCGGAGCACCAAAGCATCGGCGAATCAAGCTGTTCGTCGGTCGCGTCAAGTTCAAGCAGTAGCTCAAGTATCTCGTCGCCGACCTCGTCAAGACGCGCGTCGGGGCGGTCTATCTTGTTTACAACGACGATAACGGGGTGGTTCAGTTCAAGCGCGCGTTGAAGCACAAAGCGCGTCTGCGGCATCGGACCTTCCGCCGCGTCGACAAGCAGGATAACGCCGTTTACCATTTTGAGTATGCGCTCTACCTCGCCGCCGAAGTCAGCGTGTCCCGGAGTATCGACAATATTTATTTTTACGCCTTTATAGTGTACGGCGGTGTTTTTTGCAAGTATCGTGATGCCGCGCTCGCGTTCAAGCGCGTTTGAGTCCATCACGCGCTCTTCCGTCGCCTGATTGTCTCTGTATATGCCGCCTTGCTTTAACATTTCGTCGACAAGCGTCGTTTTGCCGTGGTCAACGTGCGCGATTATCGCAACGTTTCTTAAATCTTCTCTTTTCAATGTACTTCCCTTTCTTTCGGTCATAATTATTTATCAACAAAAAGTTATTTTATCACAAAAAATGGAAATTGAAAAGGGTTTTCGGCAAAAAAATAGTGCGATTTTATAATTTTTTTCAATTTTTTTGCATTTTTTTATCAAGGCGCGCCGTAAAACGCGAAAAAGACGACAAATTTGCGGATCGTTTCACCTTTTCAGCGCCGTCGGATAACAAAAAATCAGCCGATGCAAAACATTCGCTTTGCATCGGCTGAAATTCACATATTCACATATTTCTATTTGTCAGTCTGATTTCACGCTGTAATTGGGCGCTTCTTTTGTGATGTTAATGTCGTGCGGGTGGGATTCGCGCAGTCCCGCGCTTGAAATCTTTATGAACTGCCCGTTCTTTTGAAGATCGGGTATCGTCTTTGCTCCGCAGTAACCCATACCGGAGCGGATGCCGCCGACAAGCTGGAAAACAGTGTCTGCAAGCGGCCCTTTGTACGGAACGCGCCCCTCGACGCCCTCGGGGACGAGCTTTGTCGAGTTTGTCTGGAAGTATCTGTCTTTTGAGCCTTTCTCCATCGCCGCAAGCGAGCCCATGCCGCGATAGACTTTGAAGCGTCTGCCCTGGTATATTTCGCTCTCGCCGGGGCTTTCCTCGCATCCTGCGAAAAGCGAGCCGATCATTACGCTGTCAGCGCCCGCGGCAAGCGATTTTACGATGTCGCCGCTGTATTTTATGCCGCCGTCGGCGATGACGGGGATGTTGTATTTTGCCGCAACGCACGCAACGTCATAGATCGCGGTGATCTGCGGCACGCCGATGCCGGCGATGATCCTCGTCGTGCATATCGAGCCGGGGCCGATGCCGACTTTTAACGCGTCAGCGCCCGCTTTTATAAGGTCTGTCGCCGCCTCTGCCGTTGCGATATTGCCGCCGATGAGCTGGCAGTCGGGGAACGCGGTCTTGACTTTGCAGATAGCGTCGAGTATTCCCTTTGAGTGACCGTGTGCGGAGTCGAGAACAAGCACGTCGGCGCCCGCGTCAAGCAGCGCTTTCGCGCGGTCAAGAATGTCGCCCGTTACGCCGATCGCCGCGCCGCAAAGCAGTCTTCCGCGGCTGTCTTTTGCGGAGTTCGGGTATTTCATCACTTTTTCAATGTCTTTTGTGGTGATAAGGCCTTTGAGGTGCCCCTGCTCGTCGACAAGCGGCAGTTTTTCGATCTTGTATCTCGAAAGGATGCTAAGCGCTTCCTCGTGCGTCGTTCCGACGTGCGAGGTTATAAGGTGGTCCTTTGTCATAACGTCGGCGATCTTTCCGCTCATATCGGTAAGGTAGCGCATATCGCGGTTTGTGATTATACCGACGAGTATGTTGTCGTCGTCAACTATCGGAACGCCGGAAATTTTATACTTGTGCATAAGCATTTCGGCTTCTTCCACGGTGTTGTCCGGCCCGAGAGAGAACGGATTTGATATGACGCCGTTTTCGCTTCTCTTAACGCGCTCGACCTCGTCCGCCTGCATTGAAATAGGCATATTCTTGTGGATGATGCCGATGCCGCCCTCGCGCGCCATTGCTATCGCCATTCCGGATTCCGTAACGGTGTCCATCGCGCTTGACATTATCGGGGTGTTCAGCCTTATCGAATTAGTAAGCCTTGTGCCAAGCTCAACTGCGTTTGGCACGACTTCGCTCTTCGCGGGGATAAGGAGAACGTCGTCGAATGTCAGCCCCTCTTTTACAAATTTCTCTTTTGCGTTCGTGTTGACCATTGTCCCCTCCTGATAAAAATATATTTTTTCTATAATATCAATTTCAAGTCGAATTGTCAAGAACAAAAAGAATAATAAATCAAAAAAATCAGAAAATAAATGAAAAGGAGGGATAAAAAATGCCTGACAAAAGCAAAAACCGCCAAAATGCCGTCGATGAAAACGGCGAAAGGTCGAGCGCGTATTTTTATGAAAATACCGCGTCGGCAAACGAGTTTACCGGAATGACTCCCACCCCGCCGATACACGAGAATAACGCTGAGAGCTACCTTGACATTTTCGGCGTGCCGGTAACTTCGATGGACGGCGGCGAAAAAAAGAAAAAGATGAAAAAGAAAAAATAAAAGGCGCAAACGCGCCTTTTTCAGTTTACAAGCTCGATAAGCGTTTTCGCGTCGGCAAGGAACTGCTCCTTTTTGTCGTCCTTTACAAATTCCATTGTAAAGTCGCACGATATGCCCGCGTTTTTGATAATGGAGATATACCTTTTCCATTTTTCAGCCCCGTCGGAAAGCGGGAAACGCTCGTTTTTGTCGTTCCAATTGAAAACGTGTACCGTCAAAACGTCGCGCACAACGAGCGAAAGGTTTTCCTCGCTGTTCCCGAATGCAAGCGGCTGCCAGTATGTTTTTACGTTTTCCCTGCCGACTTTTTGCAAGAATCCGACGCACGACGCGCCGTTATCGTTGTACGTTTTTCCGTGGAACTCAAAGGCGACAAACCGGCCGTATTTTTTTGCGATGTCCGCCATTTTGCGAACTTCAATGACGTATTTTTCAAGCATTTCCGCGCTCGTTTCGGCGCTGCCGCACCGCCCGAGCCACACTCGTATCTTCGGCGCGCCAAGCGCGTGCGCCGTCTTGCAGATAAGCTCAAACTCCGCCATATCGTCGTCGCCGACGCGGTAATAACTGCCGTAAGCCGAGCATAAAAGCCCATGCTTTTTCATCGCGTCGACAGCCGCCGTCGCCGAGGCAAGATCGCCCGGTTTTACGTGCACGTCGCCGCCCCACTCGATATATGAAAGTCCGGCTTCTTCGACAATTGATGCAACTTCATCTATCGTCAGCTGCCTGAAAGTTACGCTCGTCATGCCGAGCCTTAACATAACATCACTTCCGTTTTTTTCTTTATTGTATCATAAAATGACTGCATTTTCAATATTATATTTGACAAATACGCTTATGTTTGTTATACTGTATTTCAGAATAATTATTTATTTAGGTGTATGAATATGAAAAAAATATTGGCAATAACGCTTGCGCTGATAACGGCGGCACTTTTTGTATCGTGTTCCGGCGCACAAATTCAAAGCGAGCCGACGGAAAGCGCACCGGCGCCGACGGAAACGGCGGCGATGACAAATGCGATAACGGACCCTTTCGTTCCGTCGTCAGAGCCGACGGCGACGCCGAGCGCCGAGCCGACCAATGTGCCGACGACCGAGCCTGCGACGGAGGCGTCAACCCAGCCGGCGCACGTTCACACGTTTACCGACGTCATACGAAAAAAACCGGGAATGCTTGAGGACGGCGTTATGCACCGCGTTTGCAGCGAGTGCGGCGAGGAATTTGACGAGCCTATCCCCGCGACGCGCTCGATAAAGATACTCGCCTTCGGCAACAGCTTTTCGGACGACGGGTTCAGAAATCTTCCCTACGTTCTCAAAGACCTCGGTTTCAAGGAAGTGATCCTCGGAAATCTCTATATCGGCAGCTGCTCGCTCGATATGCACTGGGACAACATCAAGTCGGGGGCAAACGCCTACCTGTTCCGCGAAACGCACATCGACGGGCTGAGAGTCGATTATCCGAACAAAAACGTAAAATATGCGATGGAAAAATACGACTGGGACTTCATTATCGTTCAGCAAAAAGGCAACTGGTGCGGCGATTCGTCGAAATTTTCCGTTCTCGGAAACGTGCTAAGCTACATAGATCAGAACAAATCAAACCCCGCCGCGAAAATTTTCTGGCACATGACGTGGTCGTACAGAAACGGCGTAAACCCGTCGCAATACGGCGGTCAGCTCGCGTTTTACAACGCTATTGCAAACGTTACAAAAAACACCGTGATGACAAAAAAGCTGATATCGGGGCTTATTCCGTCGGGGACGGCGATACAGAACGCAAGGACGTCGATGATCGGCGATAATTTCAATCACCCCGACGACGGCTTCCATCTCGGGCCGAAGTACGGATATTACACCGCGGCGCTTACGTGGGCGTGCGCGATACTGAAAGTTTCACCGGGTGACGTTACATGGAAGCCCGTCGGCATGACCGATGACGAGGCCGCGGCGATAAAAGAAGCGGTGGAAAACGCGATCAAAAAGCCGTATGCCGTTACAAAATCAACGTACAACTGAAAAAACGGAGCGCCGTGCGCTCCGTTTTCTTATGTTTGATTTATTTCTCGGTTGTTTCCGTCGGTTCGGTAGGTTCCGATGTTTCCGTTTTTTCCGTCGTGTCTGAGGGGGCGTCTGTTTGCTCTTTGCCGTCTTCAATGGCATTGAGGAACGCTTCGTCGCCCTCTTTTGCGATAGTCTTCATGATCTTCTTCTCACGGTAGAAGCCGAGGATAACGGCGCCGAGTACGCAGAATACGACGGCGACGATGGCGACTATAAGAAGTCCCGTTGTGGAAGCCGTGATATCGTTTGATTCCTTGTTCTGCGTCGTGCCGATGATGGCGAGGGACGTGAAGGAAAGCATGGCGATAGACTGGCCGAGCTTCATTGCGAACGTGCGCGCCGCAAAGAACATACCCTCGCGGTTTTCGCCTGTTTCAATGCCCTCTGCCTCTGCAACGTCAGCGACGATAGACTGCGGGATAATGCCGAGCAGTGCCATCGGGAACGCGGCTACAACGCAGATAAGCACGCCGAAGATGATCGCGGGGACGGTAACGGCAGGCTCATCATTTGCGGGGATGATGCCGCCGATATTTGTCAGCGCCGTGATCACGTAAGCAACGGCAAGGCCGAGGAAGCCCGCGATAACGAGCTTTTTCTTGCCCCATTTTTTAACGAACTTCGTAACAAACGGATAGAACACCGCGGAAAGCACCGTCATACCGCCCATAAACAGCATTACAAAGCTCTCGGGCAGATTCATCGATACTTTTACAAAGAAAGGAAGGCCCGTCTGGAAAAGCGTAAGTCCGATCCAATACATGATATCGGATCCGACAAACGTGCGGAAATCCTTGTTTTTGAACGTGGACGCAAGCGATTTGAACATATTGACGTTTGAGGGCGTCGTATCGACGAAATCCTTTTCTTTGAGAAGGAACGTCGGAAGGAGCATACAAACAGTCGAGATGACCGCAAGCACGATAAAGCAGATACGGTAGCTCCAAGCAAAGCCGACCGCGCCGCGGAGCATTCCCGCGAATACGAAAGGCGTGTACGCCAAAAGCGTGCCGGCGAAGAACGTAAGGGAGATCGCCGTGGAGATGAACATTCTATCCTCCTGCGTCTTTCCGAACTCGGAAATAAGCGCGTTATACGGAGTGCAGTACATAGTCATAAACAGGTAGAACAGTATGACAAATACGGATATCCACGCGATGTTTATGCCGCTGATCTTCTCAACGGGAGCGCAGAAAAGAAGCACTGTTACGATAGCAAGCGGTATTGCCGCAAACTGCATGAACGGGATGCGGCGGCCTCTCTTGTTTTTGCTTCTGTCCGACATGGATGCGATCCACGGGTCGGTTACGGCGTCAAATACGCGGCTTATTGCCGTGATAAGACCGAGGATAGTCAAAAATCCGCCGATCACAAGGCCCGGCCAGATGTACTGCGTTGCTCCGCTTGAAATATCGGACGACGTGGGAAGATAAAACGTAACGAACCACGCGCTGATGATACCGCTGAGCGTCGACCATCCGAGCTGACCTATGGCAAATATCCACATTTGCTTTTTAGTTAGTCTTTTCATCGAAATTCAAATATTATGTCTAAAATAATATTCCCCTTTCTCATATAGTCTTGTTTCCGCGTTAGACTCACGGAGGCAGAAAAGAAAGTTTCTACCAAACGTATATTATAAAAGATTTTTCCGTTATTGTCAAGAATAATTAAAATTTCGCCGCAAAAACACGGATATTTGTGATTTTTGTATAAAAATCGATTGCGATTTTTTATACCTGTTACATAACGCGGCGCAAATTCTCGCTAAGTGCCGCATTAAGGCGCTTTTTTTGATGAAATTGGCGAATTCTATTGATATTTTGCCGTCTTTGTGATAAAATTTATTTATATCACATACACGGAGTATAACTTTATGAAAGAACAATTTTCAAGAACGGCGATGCTTCTCGGCGATGAGGCGATAGAAAAGCTCGCATCGGCGCGCGTTGCCGTATTCGGCGTCGGAGGCGTCGGCGGGTATGCTGTCGAGGCTTTGGCGCGGGCTGGCGTCGGGACGCTTGACCTTGTCGACAACGACACCGTTTGCCCGTCAAACATAAACCGCCAGATAATTGCAACGCACTCGACTCTCGGCAGATACAAGACAGAAGTCGCGCGCGAGCGCGTGCTTGATATAAACCCCGACGCTGTTGTAAACGTTCACAACACGTTTTTTCTGCCGGAAAACGCGGGCGAATTTGATTTTTCTTCATATAATTACGTTATAGACGCGATAGACACCGTAAAAGGAAAGCTCGGGCTTATCGAATGCTGCAAGGCGGCGGGAGTTCCGATAATCAGCTCGATGGGCGCGGGAAACAAGCTCGATCCGACGAAGTTTGAAGTTGCGGACATATATAAAACGTCCGTTTGCCCGCTGGCGCGCGTGATGCGCTATGAACTGCGCCGCCGCAAAATAAACGAGCTTAAAGTCGTATATTCAAAAGAGGAGCCGATATCGCCGCCGAGAATCGAGGGCGATAATTCGCGTAAAGTCGCGCCCGGGAGCGTTTCTTTCGTTCCGTCCGTCGCGGGACTGATAATCGCCGGCGAGGTGATAAAAGATCTTATAAAGGAAGTGAAAAAATGAACATACAGCAGTTGCGCTACGTTATAACGATAACGGAGTCGGGATCGCTCAATCGCGCGGCGGAGAGGCTGTACGTTTCGCAGCCGGCGCTGACAAAGGCGGTAAAGGAGCTTGAGGGCGAGCTTGGCATACAGATATTTCACCGAAGCGGCCGCGGCGTAAGTCTTACCGCCGACGGCACGGAATTCATCGCGTATGCGCGCGGCATTTGCCAGCAGTACGACAACATCGCGGAGCGGTACGGTCAGGGCGGCACGATAAAAAAGAAGTTCGGCGTTTCAACCCAGCACTACTCTTTCGCAACAAAAGCGTTTGTCGAAACGGTGAAGGACTTTGACATGAACGAATACGACTTTGCAATTCGCGAGACGAAAACGCGCGAGGTCATCGAGGACGTCAGCCGCTTGAAAAGCGAGGTCGGCGTTTTGTATATGAGCGACTTCAACAGAGCCGTCATTGGAAAGATACTGAAAAGCAACAAGCTGACCTTCCACAAGCTGATCGACTGCAAGGCTTACGTCTACCTGTGGCGCGAGCATCCGCTTGCGAATAAGGAAAAGATAACGTTTGAGGAGCTTTCAAGCTATCCGTGTCTTTCGTTTGAGCAGGGTGACAACAATTCGTTCTATTTTTCCGAGGAGATACTGACGACAAGCGATTATCCGCAGATAATCCACACCAACGACCGCGCGACGATGCTGAACCTCATGGTAGGGCTGAACGGCTACACGCTCTGCTCCGGGATCATCTGCGAGGAGCTGAACGGAAGCGACTACGTCGCTATTCCCTACGCCGAGGATGAAAACAACCCGAACTCCATAATGGAGATCGGATATATAGTCAAGGACGACACCGTGCAAAGCGCCATAACAAAGCGCTATATCGAGGAGCTTCGGAAATACCTCGGCGGCAACAAATAACTTGCAGTTATAACCCGTGATTTTTTTTCTGTATTTGACAAACAGAAGATCGCGGGTTATAATTAGTTGTCCGAAAAAAACAACAGCAAAGGTATAATATGATCAAAATAACAAATCTGAATAAAACGTACAGGTCGAAAACGGGCGACGTATATGCGGCAAAAAACGTAACTCTCTCCATAAACGACGGCGAGATATACGGTATCATCGGATATTCGGGCGCCGGCAAATCGACGCTTGTAAGGTGCATAAATCTGCTTGAGGTGCCAGATTCGGGAACGATAGAGGTGAACGGGCAAACGCTGTTCGATTCATCCGTCGGCGACGACGGCAAAATAAAGGCGAGCGTCGTCAAGGGAAAGAAGCTCTCCGAGGCGCGGCGCGGGATAGGGATGATATTCCAGCATTTCAACCTGCTTGACAGAAGCACGGTGTTTGATAACGTCGCATACCCGCTGAAATACTGCGGAATAAAAAAAGAGGAGATCTCCTCCCGCGTTACAGAGCTCCTTGATCTTGTGGGACTTTCCGACAAAAAGGACGCCTACCCGTCTCAGCTTTCGGGCGGGCAGAAACAAAGAGTCGCTATTGCAAGGGCGCTTGCAAACCGCCCGAGCGTACTTCTATCCGACGAGGCGACAAGCGCGCTCGACCCGGACGCGACGGAGTCCATCCTTTCCCTGCTCAAAGAGCTGAACCATAAGCTCGGGCTTACGATCGTTCTGATAACTCACGAAATGAGCATCATAAAAACGATAACCGACCGCGTTGCCGTCATGGAGGACGGGGAGGTCGTCGAACAGGGCGATACATACGACGTTTTCTCAAAGCCCAGAGCCGACATAACGAAGAAATTCGTAAATTCGGCGTCGGCTCTCTCAAAGCTCGACGAACTGCTTGAAAACGACGAATTTTTGCGTAATGCAAAGAAAAACCGCCGGCTGATAAGGCTGACGTTTGACAAAAACAGCGTCGGGGACGCTGTTATATCGGAGCTTTCGAGGAAGTTTTCAGTCAACGTCAGCATCGTGCTTGCAAACGTCGATATTTTGCAGGCGGGGACGCTTGGAAATCTTGTCAGCGTCATCGACGGGCGCGAGGACGACATTGAGGCGGCACTTGATCATCTTTGCAAGTGCAGCGTCGGCGTGGAGGTGATATAAATGGGCGAGTGGATAAAAAGCATAATGCCAAACGTCGCCAAATATTCGTCAAAATTCTGGGACAGCGTCGGCGCGACGTTTCAAATGTTCGCAATTGCGGGCGTTATAGCGTTTATTGTCGGGCTTCTCTTCGGGATAGTGCTTGTGGTAACGCGAAAAGGCGGTGTGTGCCAGAACGCCGTGGTGTACAGGATCGTCGATATAATAACCAACTTCTTCAGATCTATTCCGTTCCTCATACTTCTGATATTCCTTATCCCGCTCACGCGTAGGGTAGTCGGAACGGCGATAGGCGTCAAGGGCGCGATAGTGCCGCTTGTGTTCGGCACGGTGCCGTTTTTCACGCGGCAGGTCGAGGCGGCGCTGCATAACGTCGACGAGGGAAAGATAGAAGCGGCGCGCAGTATGGGAAGCGGTCCCGTCGGGATAATATTCCGCGTTTATCTGCATGAGGCGGTGCCGGAGCTTGCGAGAGTTACGACGATAACGGCGATAAGCCTTATCGGATTTACCACAATGGCGGGCGCAGTTGGCGCCGGCGGCATCGGCAGTTTTGCCATCGACTACGGTCAAAGCCAGAACCACCAGGACATCGTCGTTGTGTGCGTCATTCTGCTTGTCTTGATCACGTTCATTTTCCAAGGCATCGGCAGTTTTGTGGCGAAAAAAACGACAAACAGAAGTTTAATAAAATCAATAAAATCAAATAGCAATCATAAAAAGGAGAAATAATCATGAAAACATCTTCTAAAAGAATAATCGCGGCTATCATCGCCGCCATAACAGTACTTGCCTGCCTTACGCTTGTCGGATGCGGCAAAGCTGCGACAAAGACTGTCGTCAAGGTCGGCGTTTGCGGCGCGAACAACAACCAGTGGCTTGCCGTTCAGAAGGTGCTTGACGAACAGGGCGCGAACATATACATCGAGCTTGTGGAATTTGACGCGTACAACCTGCCAAACGAGGCGCTGAACACGGGCGACATCGACCTCAACGCATTCCAGCACAAAGCATACCTTGCAAGCGACAGCAAGGCAAACGGATACGACGTTACGTCGATCGGTGACACGCTTATCGCTCCCCTTTCGCTTTATTCAAAGAAATACAAGAGCATCGACGAACTGAAAGCGGCGGCGGCATCGTCCGAAAAGAAGCTGCTTATCGGCGTACCCAACGACGGAACGAACCTTTCCCGCGCGATAAAACTGCTTGAAACGGCTGGGCTTATCAAAGTCGATCCCGCGGCGGGATACACGCCCGAGATCAGCGACGTTACGGAATATCTGTGCAACATAGAGATATCCCCCGTCAGCGCGAACACGCTCACCTCAACGCTTGACGACTACGCCGCAAGCACGATAAACGGCACATACGCCGTTCCTTTCGGTCTTATTCCCTCGCGTGACGCGCTCATCATTGAAAAGCAGTCGGAGGACGGCTCAAACCCCTACGTCAACATTATAGCGGCGAGAACGAAAGACAAAGACAACGAAACGTACAAAAAAATCGTTGCGGCATATCAGACTCAGCTCGTTGCCGAGTACCTGCTTGAAGCGTACAACGAAACGTTCTTCCCCGCTTTCGATTATAACTCGGACTATACTGTTCCCGACACTTTCGTTTCCGATATCGACTCGTACAAGACGACAAAATAATGGAAAACGCTCATTTTGAGAGAATATGCCGCGAAATTGATAGCGACAGGCAGTACATAATCGATCTGCGGCGATATTTTCACTCGCATCCCGAGCTTTCGGCAAAAGAATACGGCACGGCTGAAAAAATCGAGCGAGAGCTTGATATCATCGGGCTGCCGCACACGCGCGTCGGAGAAACGGGCGTATTTGCCGAGATAAAGGGCAATGACGACGGCAAAATAATCGTTCTTCGTGCCGACACGGACGCGCTCCCCGTAAACGAGGAACACGAGTGCGCGTACAAAAGCCAAAACGCGGGCGTTATGCACGCCTGCGGTCACGACGCTCACACCGCGGCGCTGATCGGCGCGGCGAGGGTGCTATCAAAAAACAGGGATTTGTTCTTTGGCACGGTGCGCCTTTGCTTTCAGCAGGGCGAGGAGATCGGCTACGGGGCGCGGCTGTTTGTTGACGGCGGGTATCTTGACGGCGGCACGCGCACGTTTGGCGTGCATCTCGCTTCATATATCGACGTCGGCAAGGTAAGCGTGACCCCGGGGCCGAACAACGCGAGCGTCGATTGGTTCAAAATCACGGTACACGGCGTCGGCGCTCACATTTCCGAGCCGCAAAACGGAGTTGACGCGGCGTACATCATTTCAAAAATATCAGCCAAGGCAAAAGAGCTTTGCAAAAAGACCGCCTCCCCCGTCGACGATATCCTCGTCGGCATAGGCAAAATAACCGCCGGCACGGCGTACAACGTCATCGCCGACAAAGCCGTTGCCGAGGGCACGGTGCGCGTATACTCGCCGAAAGTCAGGCAAAAGGTGCAAAAAAAGATAAACGATATCGCAAATTCAACGGCGGAAAAATACGGCGGGCGCGCCGACATCGAATGGCGCGATTTCACCTCCCCGCTGATAAACGACGAAAAGGCTTCAAGCGATATGCAAAAGTGCACCGCCGCACTTTTCGGCAAGGAAAACGTGATAACCGACCTTGCGCCGCGCCTTGCGGGCGACGATTTTGCGGAATTCGTGATAAAAGTTCCCGGCACTTACGCATACGTCGGCTCGCGCAACAAAGACGTTCCCGAAACATGCGTTTCGCACCACAATTCACATTTTGACATCGACGAGCGCTGCATTGATATCGCAGTTAAGCTTTACGTGTTTTCGGCGCTCGATCATCTGAAATAAAAAAAATCCGGCACAATGTGCCGGATTTTTTTTTATGCTTTTTGCGCGGCTTTTTTCGATCTTTCGTAGTCGATCCAGATAAATATCGCGCCGAGAATATAAATACTTGTCGTAACTATGCCGATATAGCCGTCTATTGCGCCGAGGACCGCGGTGTTTGCGCTTTCTGTCTTCATCAATTCAGTAACGCCGCCGGAAAATCCCGAAACGCCCGTGAGAGAAACGGAAATTGCAAGCACTATCAGCATGATCATCGCCGCTACGACCGAGCGCCTCATGTTCTTTTTGTTGAGATCCTTCCACGTTTTGTAGCCGAATAAACTCATAACGAAGTACATAACGGAAAGCACGATCATTACCGCCATTACGGCGCCGATAATGATCATAACGTCGGGTATGATATCGGGTGAGTTATCCTTGACTATTCCCGGAAGGAGATTTGCAAGCCTGAGGTATTCAACACCGATATTCGCCGACATAAATCCCGCCTGGATAACAAGGGCTATACTCGAAATGAGCAACAGCATCTTGCCCGCGGCTTTGAGCTTGTGCTCGGGGACGAAATCGCCGTTTTCTTTTGCAAGCTTTCTGTCGATAGCCTGCATAACGAGAAGGAACATCGGCACAGCCAAGAACAGGAAAATACGGATTATCGTGTAGTTATTTGAGTCAGCGGCGATATTTTTGTAAACCTGCGCGTTCCATGGCTGGAAGAACTCTCTGAAGAACGTGCTGTCAAATATCGTCTGCCCTGCCGCCGCGTCAAACGCAAACATCGATCTGCCCATCGGGTTTCCGCCGATGTAAGAGGTTGGAAGCATAAGTCCGAGCGTGCCTGTAACGGCAATGACTGCGACAAGCGTGAACACGCGGTATTTGTTGAACGGGATACACATCGAAAGCACGACAGTGATGCCCGCCGTCGTCATCAGTATCGTCATCATCGCGCGGATGTTAACGGGGCTTATAAGCGGCTCGCCGCCGTAGTATTTCGGGATGGTGTACATCATTATCGGGATAATGATGGCGATAGCCGCAAGCGCACCCGCCGCAAGGGCTTTTCTGTTGATGTTCTTGATGAACGAGCCTTTGACAGGCGTTCTTCTCGGTTCAAGCGAAAGAAGGAAGCCGCCCGTGCCGATGACTGCCGCCTCGAGCATATATACGTTCTCGACTGAGAACCACATCTGCCCTTTTGCAAACGGGATAAGGCCGAAAGCGAAGATGATAACGGCGATGGCTTTCATAAGATAAAGCACCGACGTTCTCTGGATGTTGCCGATAACTCTGCGTCCCTCGCCCACAACGTCTTTGAGGTGTGAGAAGTCGTTATCGAGAAGTACGACGTCAGCGCACGATTTTGCCGCCTCTGTAGCCTTGGCAAAGGTGATGGAGGAATCGGCTTTTCTGAGCGCCAGAATATCGTTTACGCCGTCGCCCGTCATGGCGACTTTGTGTTTGTTTGCTTGAAGTGCTGAGACGAGCGCTTCCTTTTGCTCGGGAGAAACGCGAGCGAATATCGTATATTCTTCCGCGATCTCGGGTATTTTTTCAAGCGGGAAGCCTTCAAGAGATATGTATTTGTCGGCATTTTCAACGCCGCAGAGCTGCGCTATTTTGCTGACTGTAAGCGGGTTATCACCGGAAATGACCTTGACCGTAACGCCGTTTTCACGGAAGAATGCCAGCGTGTCTTTTGCCGTTTCTCTTATGTGGTCCTCGATGACGAAGAACGCAAGAAGCTGTCCGTCAAGCACGAGAGCTATAACGCGCTTGCCCTCTTTTGCCCTGTCGGAAACAAACGCAAGACGCTCGTCGCCTTTGGGGAGCAGGTACTCCGGCGCGCCCATAAGCAGCTTTCTGCCGTCGTTATAAACAAGTCCCGACGATTTTGTGTCGCTGGAGAAGGATATGATCTCCTTGACGTCGACGTTTTCCGCCGCGCCGAAGCGTTTATATATCGCCTCCGCCGTCTGATTTCGGTTCTCGGTGGTGCCCATAAGATTCTTCGCGTGCTCGGCGACGATCTCGGGGTTATCGAAGCATTTTACGTCGCACACGTTCATCGTCCCGTCCGTAAGCGTACCTGTCTTATCAAGGCAGATAACGTCAACGCGGGAAAGGTTTTCAAGCGAGTAAAGCTCTTGGATGAGCGTATTCTTTTTTGAAAGCGAAACGATAGAGAGCATCAGCGCGACAGACGTCGTAAGCACAAGTCCCGACGGAATGATACCGATGCCAAACGAGCCGCCCGTTATCATTATTCTCGCCCACGAAACGGGATCGTTCAGCGAAAGCGTCATACCGTCCCATACGGACGCGTCGGCGCCGTGGTGCTGGATTTTGAGAACGAGGGTCACGATTACCGTTGTGGAAACTATCGCAAGCATAACGGCGAGGAACTTCATTATTTTGAAGATCGTCGTCATAAGCTCGGATTTGTGGCGCGCTCCGCCCTTTACTTTCTTTGAAAGCTTTGAAGCATACGTGTCGTCCCCGATCTCGACAACTCTTGCCTTCGCCTCGCCGATGATGATCGCCGAGCCGGAAAGAATGGTGTCGCCGGGGAATTTTTTGATGTAGTCCGATTCGCCCGTCAGCATCGATTCGTCGACCGATACCTCGCCCGATACTACAACAAGATCGGCGGTTGCCTGATCGCCGGCGCTGAGCGAAACAATATCGTCAATGACGATCGAGCTTGCGTCGATCATCTGAACGGAACCGTCGCGCACGACCTTGCTCTTCGCTTCGGTAACGATGCGAAGGCTCTTTATGACCTTGCGGCTGTGAAGCTCCTGGATCGTGCCTATGGTAACGTTCATTATCGCGGGGATAAGGAAGATGAACTTTGAAAAACCGAAGTGCGCGTCAACGACGTCGCCACGGCCTATTGAGTAAAGATAAACTATGAAAAACAGGAAAACTCCGGCTATAACAAGAAGTATCGTGTTGAAAAACGTGAATACGTTGCCGAAAATTATGCTTGCCGTGCTTTTTTCGCCCGTGTTTGAAGACACGTTCTTGTAGCCTTTTTTCTCGCGTTCGGAAACTTGTTCGGCGCTGAGTCCCGTTGAAACGTCGGGAGTTACGCGAACTATCTCTTCCCTTTGAATTTTCTTCATATAACCTCCATATTCATTTTTGCGGCTGAATGCCGATCATTACATTGCCGTGTATCCGCCGTCAACGGGGAGATTTACGCCGGTGACGTAAGACGAGGCGGGGGACGCAAGGAAAAGCGCCGCCGTGTCAAGCTCGCCCTCTTTGCCGTAGCGCTCCTCGGGGATCATCGTTTTTGCGTTCTGCTGGAAGAAGTCGGAGTTGAGCGTCGCTTCGGTAAGCGGAGTATAGAAGTATCCCGGGCAGATGGCGTTTACCGTTATGCCGTATTTTCCCCATTCCGCAGCAAGCGCGCGGGTGAGGTTAACAACACCCCCCTTTGCCGCGTGGTACGGCGCCGAGCCTGCGATCTTGTTGCCGACAAGGCCGTACATCGAGGCGATGTTGATGATCCTGCCGTATTTTGCGGGGATCATCGCAACTTTTGCAACGGCGCGGGCGACTCTGAACGAGCCGAACAGGTCGATGTTCATTTCGTTTGCAAACTGATCGTCGGTTATATCCTCAGCGGGAGCAACGGCTCCCGTTCCGGCGTTGTTTATAAGTATGTCGATGCGACCGAATTTCGCCATTACCTCGTCGACCATAGCGTCAACGGCGGCGGTGTCGGTTATATCGCAGCGGATGGGGAGCGTCTGCACGCCGAATTCATCGGAAAGCGACTTTGCCACCTCCTCGATAAGATTCTGCCGTCTTGCAACGACAACGATGTCAGCACCCTGATTTGCAAGCGCTTTTGCCATCTGTACGCCAAGTCCCGTCGAGCATCCTGTAACTATGGCGACCTGACCTTTGAGATCAAAGTAATTCTTCATAATTATGTGTCCTTTCGTAAAATAACATCTTTTTAATTATACAACATCGCAAAAAAAATGTCAACACCGTATGCGCCGACAGATTAAAAATAAGTGAGAATTTATTGAATTTTTATTGTATTTATCAAATAACAATGATATAATAAATAAAATCAACAACATCGACAGTGAGGTAAAAAATGAAATCCGAGAAAAACAAGACGCGCATCATTTCCCTGTTCATCGCTGCGGCAATCATCTTATGCACCGTTTTATCGATGACATCATGTGCAAGCACAAGCGAAGCGACAAAAGGCGCGAGCGCGCCGACGGACGCCGTTCCGACAACGCCGAGCGAGCCTGCCCAAACGGATGAAAACCCCGAGATCGTTCCCGACGGCACTCCGACGGGCGAAAAAGAAGTGGACGTTTACGCATTCCCGCTTCAAAACGACAAAACGCGCAAATTCACGTTCAGAACGTCAATCATGTCATTTTCGGAACATCCCGAAATCCCGTATATATCGGTTGACAGCGCAATGAAGCTGCTTTGCGACATTATCCATACTTACGACACGTCGGTTGAAATTAACGTGAGCGGCTCCGACGGGATAAGCGTCGCAAAGAGGGCGGACAATAAATCATACTTCGCATTTGACTCAAACGCCGACACAATGACGCTGTTTATGCCGACGATGTTTGTTCAGCGCACAGACGCGCTATCAGACGTCGACCTTAACGATATGCAATCAGGCTATATTTATACAGACGGCGACGGGCGCGAGCTTGCAAACTACTTTTCCGCTCCGAAGATGCGCGAACCGTATCTCATCGAAGGCGACAAAGTAAGCGTTGACCTCGGAAAGTACGATATCGACCTGTTTTATTCAAACGGCAATGTGTACATTCCGTTTAACTTATTCAACAGTTTTATAATGTCAAACCTCTATATAAATTTCTACTGCAACGGCGAGGCAATCTACCAGGTAGTCAACATTTTGACCGACGCAAAGCTTTTTGCAGAACTCAAAGATTACTTCAAAGAAATTTACTCGCTTACCCCGTATGAATACACCGACGATCTGCGTAAATACACGTACAATTCGACGATACTTATCCTCGACTGCATGTACGGACTTAAAGAAGGCCACGCGATCACGGGCGGCTTTGACGCGTTCTTTGAAAAGACGGGACTGAAAAAACAGATACTCGAGGGCGGCCCCGTTGACTATGACAACGCCATATCGAAGCTGACAAGGTACTATTTCCAAGACCTGCACTCCGGATTTGCCCTTTCGTCAGTCAACGCGGGTTACGGAAGCGCAAACACGAGCATTTCCGGCGTAGGTTTGGTTGACAGAATAGAAGAATTGAATAAATACACCATTTATCGCGCAAAAGCAAATATACAGCCGTTTGAGATAGTGGGCGATACGGCGTTCATCACTTTCAACTCATTCACCTCCTACGAGAGCGCCGGGGTTGACTACTACAAAACGGGCATCCCCGAAAGCGTGAATATGAACACTGACACATTTGGGATAATGCTGTATTCATACGACAAAATTGTAAAATACAACGCCGATCCGAATAACGAAACAAAAATAAAGAACGTCGTTATCGATCTTTCGTGCAACGGCGGCGGCGAGAGCGGTGCGCTTGAATTTGCGCTCGGGTTCTTTTCAAGCGAAGCGTCACTGATCGTTCACGACAAGTCCAGCGGCGCCGTTTCCGAAACAAGGTACGCCGTTGACTGCAACCTTGACAGAATTACATTTGAAACAGTCGGCAAAAACGGCCAGATTTACCGCCAGGAAGACGACTGCGCGCTTATGGGTATGAACATTTACTGCCTGACCTCCCCATATACGTTTTCGTGCGCCAATGCGTTTGCGGCTTCGATAAAATCCCACGCGCACGCAACGATAATCGGTACCCGCTCGGGCGGCGGCTCGTGCGTCGTATTCCAATTCACATCTCCCATCGGAACGATGTATCAGATATCGGGCAGCCTTGAAATATCGACTCTTTACAACGGCTCGGTAATCGGAGTTGACGGCGGCGTTGAGGTCGACTATCATATAATGCCGGAAAACTTTTACAACAGACAGTGGATCGTTGACAACATCATTCATAAATAAAAAAACACAAAAAAAAATGCGCGAAAGCCGCGCATTTTTTTATTTTCTGAGAAGTTTTTTGAAGTTCTTTTTGATACCGCCCGGCATTTCGTTTATGACGTCAAGGCAATATTTTTTAAGTTCCGTGCCGATCTTTATCGAACCGAATGACGACGCAAGCCATTTCGGCGCGCGCTTTTCGTGTTTGGTAAGGAAGGACGAAAGCACGTCGGAAATTCCCGTTTGGCCGATGAATTCAGCGGAAAAGTCGTCAGAGTCGGCGCATATCTTGTCCGTCGCGCACAAAGTTGCGACAAATGCGCCTCTCTCGTTTTCAAATTCGGCTTGAGCGGCGTTTTTCGTCTTTGACTCAAACAGCGACGTCGTTTTTGAGAACACGTCGTTCATCGCGTATTTTTCGCTGCCGAGCCACCCGATGACAGCATACGTAACGGCAAACGCCGTCGCCTGATTTTCATCGGGGTTCGTAAGATCCGGCAATTCCCTCTTGAGACATTGACCGATGTTCGATCTCACTTTCGGTGCGTCAGGAACGTTTTTGACAAGAGCGAGAAGCTTTTGCGCGTCGAACTCGTTCATCGCGTCTACCATATTGAGATAGTTCACGACCGCCTTGAACTCGTCTGTAGATACTACGTACTGGTGGAAATTGGCATACTCCGCAAGAATGGACATGCCGTTTTCCCTATATTTCAGCCCAAAAATATCGTATATTGACGAAACGATCTTTCCGTGTATCAATTCTATAAGGTCGGAGATAAGCGCCTTTGCGCGATCGCCGTATCCGTCGCCCGCGTTTTCAAATACGCTCTCTTCCTCGATAAGCGCCGTGATGTCGATTTTCTGCGAAGCGTCCGAAAGCTCGACTATCTTATTTTCAAAACGCTCGAGCGCGTCATCTGAAATGTCGGGAAATGAGTTCAGAACAGATATGATCTTTTTCGCGCGCTCAACGGGCGGATATTCGCAGATCTTCTCCACGTAATCGGAGAATATCTTTCTTTCGCTCCATTCGGAAAATACCTTTTCAACAAGGCAATCGGAGCAAAAGCCGTCTTTTTCTATAAGCATATCGACAAGCTTCGGATTTTTGCGGCGCTGGTCGTTTTCCGCCGCCTTGCATATACCGTCTTTCACAAATTCAACGACGCTTTCCCCCTCGGACTCGATATGCGTGTTCACAAGGTCGACAAGGCGCTGTGCAAGCGCGTCGCCCTCGGGGATCATCTGGAAGAACGTTTCGTAGAATTTTGTGCGTTCAACCTCGCTCAGCATGTCAAATTTCTCATCGAAAAACGCAACGATCTGCTGCTGCATCGACGGAGTCCTGATCGTAAGCAGGAGCTTATCTATGATCATTTCCTTCGTTTCTTGCGGCTCGTCATCAAAGTTTTCGGCAAAGAATGAAAATATCTGACTTTGCAAGAAGCCGCCGTAGTACACGCTGCAAAGGTGTTTGTTTATAAGAGCGCGGCAGTCGTCGTTTTCGTCCCTGTATACGCTCTTTATGAACGAAAACAGCTTATCGCGCATAACGTCTGTGTGAATAAGGTCAAGCACGACGTTCATTATAAGGCGCTTTACGGCGTCAGGCTCGCTTGAATAAAAGTGTGTGAGCTTTGAGAACACCTTTTTAGGTATTTCAGTGTGGCTCGAAGGGTAACGCTGGATACATTTCAGCGCGTTCATACGGTATTCGTCGGAAATAGCCGATCTGTATTTTTCGTAAACCGAGATGAACTCATACATTTTGTCGTCATTCGGAATGACCGTCATTTCGTTGAAAAGTCCCGAACACTGTTTGAACAAAAATACAAGATTCTGCAAATTCTTGGGGTTTGGCGCCGCCAGCGACGGATTTTTCTTTACGACGTTGTCGACGTATATGAGGAACTCGCGCCTTACAGCCTCGTTTGAGATAAGGCTGAAAAAGAAATCGACCATTTGCAAATTGGCGCTGACCTCTTCCTCGCGTATGCCTATTGCGGTCTTTTTCTTGAAGATGACAGCCATTCCCTTTTGCGCCGATACCTCGGAATTATCGCTGAGGAAGCGTATCTTGAACGAGCTGAACTTCGACGTGTCGCCCGCGTCCGAAACGAAAGAGAGCATGGGGCGAAGGTGGTACGGAATTATCTGCAAAAACAGATTCATAAAATCGACGGCTTCATCCGAAAGCTCCTCGCGCGACGCGCCAAGCACCGGGAAAAGCGCGCGCGCCTTGCCGCAAAGCAGATTAAGCACGGCAAAGATCATAAATTTCAGCGTTTTAGCCTCGTATTTTTCAAGCAGCGCCGACACGTTGCCCGCCTTGATCGCCGTATACGGTTTTTCGGGGTATGCGCTGTCGGGGTATGCGCCCTCGCGATCGATGCCGACCTGCGAAAAGTCGCATATCAGCATATCTTTGTTTATAGCGGCGTTGTCAAGCGTTTCCGTTATTGCGAGTTTTTCGTCGCCGTCGATGACGAGCGAGTGAACAAGGTACGCACTGCGCTCGCCGGTGTAGTCCTTGGCGATATAGCTGAGGCAGCTCTGTATTATCTCCCCGTCCTTGCCGCATTTTTGCAAATAGACAGGCGGGAGCTTGCCGTCCCTTATGAGAACAGCCTCGTTTTTTGTCGGCATATTGTCATAAATCTGGGAAAGCTCCTTTTCAATATACTCCCTGCTGAGCTGTTCCGAGCAGGCAAACGTGTCAAACCCGTCTGTCTTATTGAACATACTGAGCCTTGCGGGGACTCTTGAATACAGATGCTGAAGTGCCATGATGATCTCCCTTGACTATGTTTGTTTATTCGACGTTGAGCGTCATAAGCTCCTGGATGCTCGTCGTTCCGCTGAGGACAAGCGTGCGGCACGATTCCCAAAGCTGACGCATTCCGTTTTCTCTTGCTTTCTGGCGGATGATCTCGACGTTCTTTTCCCTTGCGATCTCACCCTGCATTTTTTCGTTGACGTAAAGTATTTCGTGAACGGCTGTTCTGCCCTTATATCCCGTGTTGTTGCAGAACTGGCAGCCCTGCGGTCTTGCTATCGTCACAGGCTCGCCGATGCCGAGGATCTCCATTTCCTTCGGAGTTGTTTTGCCTCTCTTTTTGCAGGCGGGGCAAAGTCTTTTTACAAGACGCTGAGCTATAACGCCCGCAAGCGAGTCGGCAACGAGGTAGTCGGGCACGCCCATATCTTCAAGACGTGTGACTGCGCCCGCGGCGTCATTTGTATGGAGTGTGCTGAACACAAGGTGTCCCGTAATTGCAGCACGGACGGCGATCGCCGCGGTCTCGTCGTCGCGTATCTCTCCTATCATTATGATGTTCGGGTCCTGACGGAGTATGGAACGAAGGACGGTTGCGAAAGTCATATTCGCAAGCGGGTTTACCTGCGTCTGATTTACGCCGTTCAGCGTATACTCAACAGGGTCCTCGACTGTCACTATGTTGACGGTCGAGCGGTTTATCTCTTTCAAAAATGCGTAAAGCGTCGTCGTTTTGCCGCATCCCGTAGGGCCTGTCAGAAGCACGATGCCGTGCGGTCTTGACAGCATTTTATCGACGATGGCATTCTCGCTCTCCGTAAAGCCGAGGTCGGTCCTTGTGAAGCGGAACGAGCTTTTATCGAGAATTCTTATAACGAATTTTTCGCCGTAGATCGTCGGCAGCGTCGATACACGGAAGTCGTACTCCTTGCCGCCGATTATGAGGTTGATACGGCCGTCCTGCGGCGCGCGGCGCTCGGCGATGTTCATGCCCGCCATGATCTTGATGCGGGCGCTGATCGCGGAATAGTTCTCCGCGGGGAATTCAGCCCTTTCTTGAAGGTCGCCGTCGATACGGTAACGCACTTTAACCTTTTTGTCAAACGGCTCTATGTGGATATCGCTGGCGCGATACGGGATAGCTTCCTTGATGATCGAGTCGACAAGGCGGACGGAGGGGTTGTTTATAACGTCGTCGTCTTTGTTGTAAAGAGATACGTTCTCCCCCTTTTCTCCGAACAGTTTTTCATCTTTTGCGGAGTTGAGGTCGCTCAGCGCGTTTGACGTCGATATGACCGCCATAAGCGAGTCGATATATCTGTCTATCTGTACCGGCGGCGCGAGGACAAAGTCCATCTGCCCCGAAAAGCACGTTGAAAGCACAGAGATCGCATTGCAGTCGAGCGGCTTACCTATGGCGACCAAAAGCACGCCTTTTTTGTCGATGAACACGGGGACGACCTTGTGCTTTTTCATAAGCTCAAATGAGAAAAGCCCCGTCAGGTTCTCGTCGAAATCGAGCATATCGATCTCGATGCACGGCATACAGAAGTAATCGCCCAGCGCGTCAAGCTCTGTCGTTTCCGATATTATTTCCTTGGTGAGCAGATATTCTCTGACCGTCGTATTAAGTCTTTTACAGTCTGATAATATCTGATCCTCGTCTTTTTTTCTGATTATTCTTTTATACAGGTAATACTGTAAAAGTTCATAATCTATATTCAAAACGCATCACCTCGTTTTTTCAGTTTTGTTATCAGTGGACTCCGAGTCCGTTCATAATGCTTATCATCGGCGAGTATGCCGCAAGGAAAAGCACAAGAACTATCGCCGCAAGGATGATAAGCATTATAGGCTGCAGCTTTGACGTTGCGGAAAGCAGTGCGCTCTCTACCTGATCTTCAAAGAACGAGCAGGAACGGAGCAAAATACTGTCTATCGACGCCGTTCTTTCGCCTATCGCTATCATCTGGATCATTATCTGCGGGAATATTTTGTATTTTTTAAGCGCGAGAGAAAGCTGCATACCGTGTCTTACGTCCTCTGCGGCTTTTGCGAATCTCGCCTTTACATCGCGGTTTACAAGCACGACCTGGACGGCGTCCATCGCCTCCGACATATCCATACCGCTGGTAAGCAGAAGACCGAAACTTCTTGCAAAGCGCGCGGTGACCTGATACACGTTGACTTTGCCGAAGAAAGGCATGTGAAGCGACAGTTTATCGTACATATACGCGCCTTTTTTCGTAAGCTTTATTCCGAGGAATATAAGCACGACAACGATTATGCCCGCAAGCACGTACAGCCAGTACTTCAAAAGGAAATCCGAGATGTCGTACACCGCTTTTGTAAAGCCGGTGATCTCGACTTCAAGCTTTGAAAGCACGTCTTTGAATCGCGGGATGACGAAAAGCAGCATAAGCACGACGATACCGATAGTCAGAACGCCGAGCATTATAGGGTACGCAAGGGCGCTGTTGCGCTTTCTTCTGATCGCGGCGTCCTTTTCGTAGTAGTCGGCAAGCGAATTGAACACGATATCAAGCTTGCCGCTCGCCTCGCCGACGTAGATCATACTGGTGAAGAACTCCGGAAAGACTTTTTTGTGTTTCTTTATGGCGTCGGAGAGCATTTTACCGCTCTTGACGTCCTCATATATTACAAGAATAAGCTTGTGGAAATAGGAGGAAAAATTCTGATCTTTCAGGCAGTCGAGGCAGTCAAGCATCGGAATGCCCGTATTTATCATTATTGAAAACTGGCGGCAAAACAGCGTAAGCTCCGAATTGCTTACTTTGCCCGTTCCGAGCGTAAAGAATGAGGACGGCGTGTTGCCCGAGTAAACGGAGCAGGAAACCAAAAACAGATTTTGCTTTGAAAGCTGCTGTGCAAGGTCTTGCTCGTCCTTTGCGATAAACGTGCCTGAAAACTCTTCCCTGCTCAAATTTATCGCAGTGTATTTGAACGTCTTCATTTTATTTCCCCCTTATTTTATTTTCCCGTAAGAAGTCCGACGTATGCCGAAATAATGGGATTGCCCGCCATCATCGAAACGATAAGGCCGAGTATCAGAAACGGGCCGAAGGGATATTCCTTCGTTTTTTCGTCTTTGCTCTTTTTGCGAACGATAAGCAAAATTATACTTGCGACAACAGACGAGATCAGCAGGCAAAGGATCAGCTTTTCCCAGCCGAGAATAAGACCTATCCCCGCCGCAAGTTTAACGTCCCCGCCGCCGAGCGCGTCGCGCCCGAACACTTTTTTGCCGATAAGCGCGAAAAGCAGAAACGCCAAAAATCCCGCCGCCATTCCGATAAGATGCGAGTACCACACCGTATTTTTGTCAAACGGGATGGTAAGCGCGCCGAGCACGAGCATCATTATCTGAAATCTGTCAAAGATAAGCATGTGTTCAAGGTCGATGAACGCAATGCATAGTCCGACCGAGCAGATCACCGCCGCGGTGCAAGCGTATGCGATGCTGTCGTCCCAGAACAGCGCGACGCACATCACCCAAAGCAGCGCGTTCAGTATCTCGACCGCCGTGTACCTGAAAGAAATATGCTCTTTACAGCTCCGGCATTTGCCGCCGAGTATGCAGTACGAAATCACGGGGATATTGTCATACCATTTCAGCTTATACCCGCACTTCGGGCAGTGCGACGCCGGCCTTGCGAGGCTCATATTGTTCGGCACGCGGTATATAACGACGTTAAGAAAGCTGCCGACGCAAAGTCCCACGATGCCCGCGAGTATATACGCAACAATTTTAATATAATCGCTCAACTTTTATTCCTCAGAAATTATTGTTTTTATTGTACTGAGAGGCGAAAAATCCGCCGTACAGTTCAAGATTATCGAAAACGATGTCTTTTTCGTTCTTGGTGTCAAGCTTTGAAAAGTCGACGCCGTTCTCGTCCCTTTCTTCTTTAAGTTTGTCGAAGATGAACGCGTAATCGTCGCTGATGTTCACAACGACCTCGCCGATATCTCCCGCCGCCGTTATCGACGAGTTGTACCTGATAAGGTTGAGCGCCCATTTTTCAAACACTCTGAAATTTTCGCACACGAACTCGTCCTCGTCGACGGGCGTCGGGCGCTGCATAAACTTCGGGAGCTTCCTTGCGCCGCGCCGCGGGAGCGATTCAAACTGCGTGGCGTTGATGCCGGCGCCCGCCTGCTCAAAATCGTCGCCGCCATCGTTTTCCTCGCCGTCAATATTCTCGTTTATGTCGTCGTCGGCGCTGTCCATTGTTATTTTCTTTGCTTTGGCGCGCTCGTTTGCGTTCATGACCGCAAGCTCCGCCGTCGCGTGATTGAACAGCGTTTCCTCGGGCATCACGCGGTTTGCCGAAAGCGCCTCAACGCCAAACGGAAGCGGATAATACCCGACGACTCTGCCCTTGTTGACGAAAGCGAAGATAGATCTGCCCTCTTTTATATCAAGGAACAGGAACGTCCCGTTTCTCGTCTTTGAGCTTATCGCAAACGCGCCGTCAACCGCCGCATTCGACGTAAACGTCACAACCGACGGGGCAAGCTTTGCGTTTGAGAGAGCCTTGTGAAACGACGTGTAAATGTCGTTGCGGAGCATCGTCAGCGAGAAAATCGCCGTCTGCTTGTTCGCCGCAAGCTGCTGCTTGTTGATCTTCAGCTCGGAAATGTTTTTGTAAAGCGTTTTTATCGTAATATCTACGTGGTCGTTTGCTTTTATGCCGTGCGCCACGGGTATGCTGATCGTGTCGGTGGCGATAAGCCCGTCCGGAAGCACAAGCGTTACTGTCGAATTCTGCGCGCCGGGGTGCGAGTTCATATATTTTTTCAGCGTGTCGGTAAGCCTTACGTAGTAGTCTTCGTCGTACCCCGTCTTTTTGATCTGCTCGCTCACAAGCTCGATTTTGTTTTTCGATCCGTCGGTCATCGAATAAATGTCGACGCCCGCGTCGGTTATTCCTATCGTAATTTGCGTTTTTGCCATAATTATCCCTTTCGTAAAATAAGGATTTTCATTCCGCGGCGGCCGTCGACGTTTCCATCGGCATCTCAAAAATCTTTTCGCCGTCGGAATTATACACTATCAGCACCTTGCCGGTTGCGTTTGTCGACGTGTTTATAGTGTAAACGTCGTCGTCTATCTCGTCCCCAGCGACAAACTGATCGCGTATCTTCTCGATCTCAAATTCCCTGCCCGTTTGCCGCACGAACGTGCGCTCGTTTGAATTTATCAAAAGCATCACGGTAATAAGCAGCGTGCACATGACCGAAACTATAACGATAAAAACTATCGCCATTTCCATAACGACGCCGCGCTTGTCTTTAAGTGTTTTCATCGTCATTCAACCTCCTTTAGCGCGGGATACGTCAGAATAAACTTCTCCCCGTCGCCGTAGAACGCCGTTACGGTGATCGAATCGCCGTTCATAGCGTCAATCGTGTTGCCGTCCTCGTCGGTGATCGCAACGCTGTCGCCATATCCAAGCTCGGTGAAATACTTATAAAATGTATTTGTGCTCACGTCTAATTCCGTGCGGCCCGCGTATTTGCTTGTCCCGCCGCCGAAATATCGGTAAAGCTCAACAACGTTGCGCGCCTTTGCGGCCGCCTCCGCCCATTCGTTGTTTTTTGCGGCGGCGCGCGAAGCGGAAAGAATTATAGACAGCGCCGTTATGCTGACAATTATGATGACAGACATCGCAATTATCGCTTCAAGTATCGAAAATCCGCGTTTGTTCTTCTTCATACCGCTCAACCTCCAACAATCTGCGAGTACGTCGCAAATAAAAGCGTTTGCTCGCCCTCTCCCTTTGACGTGGTGTACGTTACTTTAACTTCAAGCAAATAACAATCCACCATCTTGTCCGTTTCGCGTGCATTAAACCTCACGCTTACTATCTGTGGCATTTTTGTGAACACAGTCGGAGATTCGAACCACCCGTCCTTAAATTTTATGTCCTTAAGCGTGTGTGATATGGTAAGCTTGCTCCCGCCGTTCGTGCTTATCTTGGAATTCGGCGAGTCGTACTCTTTCAGCCAGTCAAAAATCGCCGTGCGGATGAGGTTTATGTCGTTCACCGCTTCGTAGTCCTCCTGCGCCGCCACCGCGCGATACTGAATAAGCACGGCAAAAGAGGCTATCATCGCAAAAACGACAGCCGATATCGCTATAACAAGACAAAGTTCCACAAGCGTAGAACCTCGACGCATTTTTTTCATTGTTGAAATCTCCAAAAACAGTTTGCCATTATATTTATTCCAATATAGTATAACACGAAAAAAAACAAATGTCAATACGCTGAGCAATTCTCACGCGGCGAAATGATGCCATAATGGCAAAAGAAAAACCCCTCAAAAGAGGGGTTTTTGTATGATGTGGGATTAGTCAACGTCGGGTGTCTTGTAAGAATAAGATGCACCGTTAAGAGTAGATGATGTTACCGTAAGGGTATTGCCATCATTATCGCCAAGAACGGCATATTCGTCATTTCCTGCTGTATCTTCTGTTATAATTGTGCAATTTTTTACAGTAACTGCATTATAAGTGGACGGATTGTTGAACAAAATAGCCCACTGATGATTTCCCTGTCCTGATGTAGTTGCAGATATCTTTGTATTCTCGATCAAAACGGTGATACTCGAAGAAGCCTCTGTGGTTTTACCTGTTGTATCGCCTTCAAGTATTACTGTACCAAAGTCATTCCAACCATCTGCATTGTATCCCTTGTCATTAAGACCATAAAGTTCGCAATTGCTTACATAAACATTATAGTTATTAGACCAAAGGTTAAGTGCGCCCCAACCTGTAAATTTGGAATTCGTGATATTGAGGTCTACCCAAACGCCATTACAAATGTTTACTGCATAATATGTGCAATTGCCTTCAACATTGTTGATAGTAAGCTTTACACCCTCTTTATTGCCATCTACTTGAATAACTCTTTCTACCTTGCTTGTACCAACAAATTTTACATTTTTGATTGTAACATCCACATTGGATTCACCAATGCGAAGCGCGCGGGATGCAGAAGTATTAACAGTAAAGCCTGCGCCGTCAAGTGTTAAGCTCTTATTTACTGCTATAAACGCTGTTACAGTCGAATCGCTAAGCAATACAACTGTATCACCGCTATTCGCTGCGTCTATAGCTTCCTGAATTGTAGAGTATCCAACGTTGCCTATTCTTGCAACACCTTCAATTTTTTCAATTGTTGTGCCGGATGCTTTAGATGTCGTCGTTGTGCCGTCTTCTGTCACTGTAACAACGGCGCCATTAAGTTTTGCGCTGTCGCTTTCAGCAACTGTAACGTCGCCTGTTGAAGCGTCTGCGGATGATGTAACTTTAACGTTTGTTGTTGTTGTGCCGGAGCTTTCAAGCGTTGCGGACGCTGTAAGCTGCGGGTTAGAAATTGTACCGTCGTTTATAATGTCGATAGTGTCGTTTGTGCCTGTGCCGTTGTCCTGATACTGTGCGTTAAGATTTGTAACGACTGCCGTCTGTTCAACCTTAACAACAACGTTTGAATTTTTGGACGGAGCGGCTGTGAGTGTTGTAACCGTGTTGCCCTCTTCAACAACTACACGTCCCTTGTTGATTATAACATCCAAAGCATTTACGTCGATGTGTGTAGATGTGGAAGCTGTGCTGAGTATCTCAATAGATTTAACTGCATTTTTAGCGCTTGTGTTGTCAGCGTAAACGATGTCTACTGTCTGAACGTTGGGCGCGTCGATGATTATTGCCTTAACTGTAACGTCATCGGGAACTGTGAGAGTTACCGTGCCGAGTGTGTTCATTGTTCTGAGAACGTATGTAACAGAGGGATTTGAAAGTGTTGCGTCGCCTGCGATGTAAACTGTATTTTCAGCAGGAGTGTAATTTTTTACTGCATCTTCAACTATTTTAGCAACCTGCTCTTCTGTAAGAGTGCTGAAACCTTTAAGTGCTTCGCTGACGATTTTTTCAACGTCTGTTGTGTTGAGAGCGTTTACACCTTTAAGAGCGTCTGTGATAGCCTTCTGCATTTCCGCCTTTGTAACGCCTGTCTGCTTAATGCCGGCAACTGCGCTATTGACGATTTGCTTAACCTGAGCTTCTGTGAGAGAAGCGCCGCTTGTTCCTGCATTTGCAAGAGCCTGTCTTACGATAGCCTCAACCTGAGCGGATGTAAGCTGACCTTCAAGGGCTTTTTCAACGATAGC
Source organism: Clostridia bacterium (assembly GCA_017447775.1). Lineage (GTDB taxonomy): Bacteria > Bacillota > Clostridia > Oscillospirales > CAG-272 > RGIG6816. The sequence continues at coordinate 95,677 of JAFSMU010000009.1, forward strand.
TTCTACTTGATCTTTTGTAAGAGCCGTGTCGCTTGTTCCCTGCGAAGCTTCGTACTGCTTCATAGCTTCAGTGACAGCAGCTTTAACATCATCCGATGTCACTGTGTCCTTATTGATCTTAGCAAGTTCCTCTGCGAGTTTGCCTTCAAAGTCTTCCCAAGAGAGCCAGTTAGCGTTATCGACTTTTTGAGCGATATCTTCAAGTCTTTGGTTAGTTCTTTCTTGCAACGCCGCAGAATCATTGGCTTTTTTGATGATGCTTGTGAACGTCGGGATGAGCACTGCCGCGAGAACAGCGATAATCGCGATGACGACTACAAGCTCAACAACGGTAAAGCCGCGTCTTCTTTGTGTTTTCATTTTTTGGAGTCTC
>JAFSMU010000010.1 GCA_017447775.1 Clostridia bacterium
CGACCTGTGTGCCGTCAGCCCAGCTCCAGCCGTCGGGAAGGGTAACGCTTGAAAGCGTGTCGCCGTACGTTGCCGTAAGCCCCGTGGGAACGGTATAAGTCGGGGTCCCTTTGGTGACTGTAACGGTAACGTCAATGTCGGAAACGACGCTGTAGTTATTCGCGTCAGACGGCATAAATTTAGCCTTGAATGTATTTGGCCCTAAATTACCGACGGCCTGCGTACCGTCAACCCAGCTCCAGCCTGTCGGAAGGGCAACGTTTGAAAGCGTTTTTCCGTATTCGGCTGTAACTCCCGTGGGAACGGTATAAGTCGGAGTTGCCTTGCTTACAGTTACGGAAACGTCAATGTCTGAAACGGTGTTGTAGTTAGTCGTATCAGTCGGCGTAAATGTCGCTTTGAATGTGTTTGTTCCGGCATTGCCGACGACCTGTGTGCCGTCAGCCCAGCTCCAGCCGTCGGGAAGGGTAACGCTTGAAAGCGTGTCGCCGTACGTTGCCGTAAGCCCCGTGGGAACGGTATAAGTCGGGGTCCCTTTGGTAACTGTAACGGTAACGTCAATGTCGGAAACTACGCTGTAGTTATTCGCGTCAGACGGCGTAAATTTAGCCTTGAATGTATTTGGCCCTAAATTACCGACGGTCTGCGTACCGTCAACCCAGCTCCAGCCGTCGGGAAGGGCAACGCTTGAAAGCGTTTTTCCGTATTCGGCTGTAACTCCCGTGGGAACGGTATAAGTCGGGGTGGCTTTGCTTACCGTAACGGAAACGTTAATATTATTGACCACATTGTAATTTGTTGTGTCAGTCGGCGTAAATGTCGCCTTGAATGTGTTTGTTCCGGCATTGCCGACGACCTGTGTGCCGTCAGCCCAGCTCCATCCCGTCGGAAGGGTAACGCTTGAAAGAGTGTCGCCGTATGTTGCCGTAAGCCCTGTGGGAACGGTATAAGTCGGGTTTGCCTTTGTGACTGTAACACTGCAGGACGCCGACTTGTTATTATTATCGTTGCTTTTGACGGTAATAACCGCATCACCTACCGACATGCCTTTTACATAAACGGTTGTCACTGTTGTGGCTCCCGTGCCGACCTCTGTCGTGCACTGCTTGTTTGTATACAACTTCACAGCACCGGAGTTCGTGCCGCCGACGCTCCACTGCACTTTCTTGTTCGTTGCGTTGTTCGGCGAAACGGTGGCTGTCAGTTGGAGAGGGTTACCGCCATTTGCGACTGAAACTGTTGAGAAGTTAAGTGACACGTTTGTGACGTTGACCTTTTCTATCACAAGCTGAAATCTGTAGGGATTGCTGTACTTGCCGTCTCCGCCTACGCATTTAATGCCCGTGATATTCTCGGTGCCGTTGTAACCGTCATACAAAAAATGTGCACAAGCGGAAACTTCCCACCGTTTATTTCCATCGGTGTTGTATTTGGGCTTTTGCACCGTATAGCTACCCGGTTGGCAATATCCTCTCCAAGCATCGGAGGTGCCGTAGATTTGGATAACGACCTCCTTGCTTACGGTGATGGTGTCGCCTATGTTGTAGGTCGTTCCTACTGCAAGCGCTTTGGTCGCTGCCTGCGCCGGAACGCTCAAGCTTAAAAGCATCATCAGCACAAGCGCCATGGCGAACAGCATGCTGAATACTTTTGTTGTTGTTTTCTTTTTCATTTTTTTCCTTTCCGTGAAAAGCAAATAAACATGATGATATGCGATTTGCATTTGACTAAAATATTAAAATAATGAAATGATCAAAAAGAATGTATTATTGACCACATACGCTTTATTATAATATATTTCGACAAATTTTTCAAGGCGTTAAAATGAAATATTTTCATTTATTAAATATAATGTTAACGATTAGCCTGATAAGAAAAAAACAATAGCGGACAAAATAGCGGACAACGACGTTTTTATCGCAAAAAGAAAAAGCCCTACAATATAGAAATGGAGGGCTTTTTCAAGAAAAAAGATATATGGTGGAGACGAGGGGGCTCGAACCCATGACCTCACGGATGTGAACCGTGCGCTCTGACCAGCTGAGCTACGCCTCCGTATCAAATCGCAAAGCATTGCTCACGCAATGCTTTGCGTGGCCTACCCGACAGGAATCGAACCTGCAACCGCCGGAATCGGAATCCGGTACTCTATCCGATTGAGCCACGGGTAGATACATTTGCTTGATAATTATATCACATCGCGCGCGTTTTGGCGATGTTTTTTTGAAAAAATATTAAATTTGTGCAACATTACCAAAAATATCATAAAATTTTCTACAAAATTTGTTTTGAAAAAAATAAAAAAATTCCAAAAACTATTGCAATTGCTGAGAAAATAGTGTAAAATAGAAAAGCTTGATGTGCGATGAAGCGGAAGGTTGCCGGTAAAACCGGGGAATTTTCGTGGAGTATGTCCGAAAGATCGGGCGGAAAAGACAGAAACGTCCTATTGGATATTGCGCCGCGTGCGGCGTCAATCCGGGTTGTAGACCTATGTGCCGGAGTGTCCGGCTTTTATGTAGGGAGCGTGGAAACACGCGGGACGATGTGAAGTCTTATCCCGACGTACTTGCGAACGTCGGATCGCCACAGACAAAAATCTTTAAGGAGGAAATAAAAGTGGCAGTAAGCGAGAAAGTCAGAATCAAACTGAAAAGCTATGATAACACTCTTATCGACGCGGCAGCAGAGAAAATAGTTGACGCGGCAAAGAGAAACGGCGCTACCGTATCAGGTCCCGTTCCGCTTCCGACAGATAAAGAGATCATCACTATCCTTCGCGCAGTTCACAAATATAAGGATAGCCGCGAGCAGTTTGAAATGAGAACTCACAAACGCCTTATCGACGTTATCAAACCGTCGCAGAAGGCAATCGAAGCAATCACAAGTCTTGAACTTCCGGCCGGAGTTGAGATCGAAGTAAAACTTTGATTTCTACCTTATAATTATAAGGCATTCGGTCAAGTGTCAAGTTGACCCGCCGACATAAGTCGTGGTCAACCAATAACCTTACAGGAGGATGAAAATGAAGAAAGGTATCATTGGCAAGAAGATAGGCATGACGCAGATCTTCGACGAGATCGGAAACGTTATTCCGGTCACGGTAATTGAGGCAGGCCCGTGTGTGGTCGCTCAGGTCAAGACCGTTGAAAAAGACGGTTACAGCAGTGTTCAGCTCGGCTTTGAAGACGTGAAGGAAAAGAAACTCACGAAAGCTGAAAAGGGACATTTTGCAAAAGCAGGCGTTTCGTGCAAGAAACACCTCAAAGAGTTCAGACTCGACGATGCAGACAAAATGAATGTCGGCGACGTTGTCGGTGCTGACGTATTCGCAGCAGGAGACAGAGTTGATGTTACGGGCATCACAAAAGGTCGCGGTTACACCGGCGTTATCAAGAGATGGAACGCTCACAAGCTCCGCATGACTCACGGTGTCGGCCCCGTTCATCGCCAGCCCGGCTCTATGGGCGCTAACTCGACTCCTTCGAGAATCTACAAAAACAAGAAAATGGCAGGTCAGTACGGTAATGAACAGGTAACTATTCAGAACCTCGACGTTGTCAAGGTTGATGCGGAAAAGAACCTCATCGCAGTCAAGGGCGCAGTTCCCGGAAGCCGCGGTGGCATCGTGTTCATCCGTAACACCGTCAAAGCTTGAGAAGGAGGAACACAGTAATGGCTAACGTAAAAGTTGTTAATATGGCAGGCGCGGAAGTCGGCACGATCGAACTTTCCGACGCGATATTCGCCGTAACGGTCAACTCCGCGGTGCTTCATGCAGCCGTAAGGGCTTACCTTCTCAATCAAAGACAGGGCACACAGTCCACACTTACAAGAACCGAAGTTTCCGGCGGCGGCAAAAAGCCCTGGAGACAAAAGGGAACAGGCAGAGCTCGTCAGGGTTCTACACGTTCTCCCCAGTGGACGCACGGCGGCGTAGCTCTCGGCCCGAAGCCCCGCAGCTACAGAACAGACCTCAACAAGAAGGTTAAACGCCTTGCACTCAAAGGTGCTCTCTCGTCCAAGCTCTCGTCCGATGAACTCATCGTTGTAGATGCGATCACGGCAACAGAGTACAAGACGAAGACAATGAAATCGATGCTCACCGCTATCGGCGCTAAGGGTAAGACGCTTGTGGTTCTTGCTGAAAAGAACGATTTCGTTGTTGCAAGCCTTGCAAACATCGCAGGCGTTAAGACTGCTTACGCGAACACAATTAACGTATATGACATACTTAATTGCAACAAGCTCGTCCTTGCAAAAGGCGCGGCAGAACAGATTATGGAGGTGTACGCATGAATAAATCAGCTTATGACATCATCATAAGACCTGTTATTTCCGAAGCAAGTCTTGATAACACAAAGTCGCGCAAGTACACATTCGAGGTACTTCCGAGTGCGACAAAGGCTGAGATCGCAAGCGCGGTCGAGGAAGTTTTCGGCGTACAGGTTGACGCTGTAAACACAGTAAGCATGAAGAGAAAACCCAAAGCACTCGGCGTTCACAGAGGATACACGAGCGCTTGGAAAAAGGCGATAGTCACGCTCAAAGAAGGATCGAAAACGATCGAGTTCTTTGACGGTATGATCTGATGAAGGAGGAGTAAAAAATGGCTACGATCAAATATAAACCTACGACTCCGGGCAGACGCGGTATGACAGTACCGGATTTCGCCGAGATCACAAAGTTTTCGCCCGAAAAGAGCCTGCTCTGCGTTAAGAAAAAACACGCCGGCAGAAACAGCTACGGCAAAATCACCGTTCGTCACAAGGGCGGCGGCAACAGACAGAAATACAGAATAATCGACTTCAAGCGTTCCTTCGATGACGGCGCGGCAAAAGTAATCGGCGTTGAGTACGATCCTAACCGCACGGCTTACATCGCACTTCTTCAGTACGAAGACGGAACAAAGAAGTACGTCATCGCTCCCGTAGGACTTACGGACGGCGACGTCGTTTACTCCGGCCCCGAGGCTGACATCAAGCCGGGCAACACGCTCCCGATAGCAAATATCCCCGTCGGTACGCTCATTTACAACATCGAGCTTTACCCGGGCAAGGGCGGCCAGCTCGTCCGCAGCGCAGGCAGCGCAGCTCAGCTTATGGCTAAGGAAAACGGCATGGCGCAGGTAAGACTTCCTTCAGGCGAAGTTCGTCTTATCAGACTTGACTGCAAGGCAACGATCGGTCAGGTTTCCAATATCGACCACGAAAACGTTAAAGTCGGTAAAGCCGGCAAGACAAGACACAAAGGCATCCGTCCTACAGTTCGCGGTTCAGTAATGAACCCGTGCGACCACCCTCACGGTGGTGGTGAAGGCCGCTCGCCTATCGGTCGTCCGTCCCCTGTAACACCTTGGGGTAAGCCGACAAACGGTTACAAGACCAGAAACAAGAAGTCGAGAACAGAACAGTTCATCGTTAAACACAGAAACGGCAAATAATTAAGGAGGGTACAGAGAAATGAGTAGAAGCCTTAAAAAAGGACCTTTCGTCGAAGCCAAGCTTTTCTCGAGAATTTCCGCCATGAACGAAAAAGGCGAGAAGAAAGTTGTAAAGACTTGGTCGCGTGCCTCCGTTATTTTCCCTGAGTTTGTGGGACATACGATAGCGGTTCACGACGGAAGAAAACACGTTCCGGTATACGTAACGGAAGATATGATAGGACACAGACTCGGTGAGTTTGCTCCTACAAGAACGTTCAAGGGCCACTCCGGTTCCAAGACGTCCAACAGCTGATAAAGGGAGGATATTACAATGGAAGCAAAAGCATATCTTAAATATGCCAGAATATCCCCGCGCAAAGTTAAAATTGTGCTTGACCTTATCAGAGGCAAGGACGCAGGGACTGCAATGGCAATAATCAAAAACACACCGAAGGCTGCAAGCGAATACCTTGAAAAGCTCCTCAAGAGCGCAATGGCAAACGCAGAGCATAACTTCGGCATGGATACGAGCAGACTTTACGTAAGCGAGTGCTTCGTTTGCGCAGGACCTACTCTCAAGAGACTTCTCCCGAGAGCTAAGGGCAGCGCTGACAGACTGCTCAAGAGAACGAGCCACGTAACGCTCGTACTCAAAGAAAAAGAAGCGTAAGGAGGTATTGAATAATGGGTCAGAAAGTTAATCCGCACGGCCTCAGAGTCGGCGTTATTCAGGACTGGGATTCCAGATGGTTCGAGAATGATAAAACATTCGGCGACACGCTCGTTTCGGACTATAAGGTAAGAAAATACCTCAAAGAGCTGCTTTACGGTGCAGGCGTTCCGAAGATCGAGATCGAACGCACGGCTGCAAACGTTAAGGTAAACATCCACTGCGCAAAGCCCGGTATGGTAATCGGTCGCGGCGGCTCGGAGATAGACAAGCTCCGCGCAAGCATTGAAAAGATCGTTAACAAGCCCGTATCGGTAAGCGTTACGGAAGTCAGACAGCCCGACCTCAACGCTCAGCTCGTTGCTGAAAGCGTTGCGGCTCAGCTTGAAAAGAGAATCGCGTTCCGCCGCGCTATGAAGCAGTCCATCGGTCGCACGATGAGACTCGGCGCTAAGGGTATCAAGATCATGACAAGCGGCCGTCTCGGCGGCGCAGAGATCGCAAGAAGCGAGAACTACCACGAGGGTACAATACCGCTTCAGACGATCAGAGCTGACATCGACTACGGCTTTGCAGAGGCAAACACAACATACGGCAAGATCGGCGTTAAGTGCTGGATCTATAAGGGCGAAGTCCTTGCGGACAGAGCTAACAACGGCGAGCGCAGCGAAAGACGCGAGCGTCGCGGTGAACGTCGCGGCGACCGCAGAAACGGCGAGCGCAACGATCGTCGCCCCGGCGGAGATCGCAGAAACGGTGAACGCCGCCCCGGCGGTGACCGCAGAACAGGCGCACCGCGTCAGGCAAGGGAAGGAGGAGCTAAAGATGTTACTTCCAAAGAGAGTTAAATACCGTCGCGTACAGCGCGGTCGTCTTAAAGGCAAAGCTTCGAGAGGCAATAAAGTAACGTACGGCTCGTACGGCCTTGTAGCTCTCGAACCGGCTTGGATCACATCCAACCAGATCGAAGCAGCCCGTATCGCTATGACCCGTTACGTAAAACGTGGCGGTCAGGTATGGATCAAAATATTCCCCGACAAGCCTATCACGGAAAAGCCTGCCGAGACTCGAATGGGTTCCGGTAAAGGTTCACCTGAGTACTGGGTAGCAGTCGTTAAACCGGGAAGAGTTATGTTTGAGATGGACGGCGTTGCGGAAGCTGACGCAAAGGAAGCTATGCGTCTTGCAAGCCACAAGCTCCCGATCAAATGTAAATTCGTCAAAAAAGAAGATTTAGAGGAGGCGTAATACAGTGAAAGCAAGTGAACTTAAAAATATGACTTCCGCTGAGCTTAACTCTAAACTGAAAGAGCTCAAAAGCGAACTCTTGAACCTTCGTTTCCAGAATGTGATAAACCAGCTTGACAACCCGCACAAGATCGAGCAGACCAAGAGGGATATCGCAAGAGTTATGACCGTTCTTCGTCAGAAGGACGCTGAATAAATCGGAGAGGAGAATGTGTCATGAGTGAAGCTATACAGAGAAATCTCAGAAAGACCAGAGTAGGTAAGGTCGTGAGCAACAAGATGGACAAGACGGCAGTCGTTGCCATCGAGGACAACATCATGCACCCCAAATACGGCAAGGTCATCAAAAGAACAGTAAAATTCAAAGTACACGACGAAAACAACGAACTTAACATCGGTGACAAGGTCAGCATCATGGAAACAAGACCTTTGTCCAAAGACAAGAGATGGCGTCTCGTTGAAATCATCGAAAAAGCAAAATAATTTCACAGTGCAAAGACAATGTCTTGTGAGATGTGAAAATTTAGGAGGAAAGCACAATGATACAGCAACAGTCATTGATGAAAGTCGCCGATAATACCGGCGCAAAAGAGCTTATGTGTATTCGTGTGCTTGGCGGTACCGGCAGAAGATATGCCAACGTAGGTGATATCGTTGTGTGCGCAGTTAAAAAGGCAGCACCGGGCGGTCAGGTCAAAAAGGGTGAGGTCGTTAAGGCGGTCATCGTTCGCACAGTAAGCGGCGTACATCGCGCAGACGGCTCGTACATCAGATTTGACGAGAACGCAGCGGTCATCATCAAAGATGATAAAACGCCAAGAGGAACACGTATTTTTGGGCCGGTAGCAAGAGAGCTGAGAGAACACGATTTCGTTAAGATCATGTCTCTTGCCCCGGAAGTACTTTAATGGAGGAATCGGAAAATGATGAAAACACTTCACGTTAAGAAAGATGATACCGTTATTGTTATTTCCGGCGACGACAAAGGCGCAAAAGGAAAAGTTCTCGCAACTTCCCCGAAAGAGGGCAAGGTTATCGTTGAGGGCGTAAACATGCAGACAAAGCACGTTAAACCCAGAAAACAGGGCGAGAGCGGCGGTATAATCAAGGTAGAAGGCGCGCTTTACGCGTCAAAAGTAATGCTCTATTGCGATAAATGCAAGACGGGCGTTCGCTACTCGACAACTGTCGAGGATGGCAAAAAAGTTCGCATTTGCAAAAAATGCGGCGCAAAACTTTAATTGAGGAGGGAAAATTGCAATGGCAAGACTTAAAGATTTTTACAAAAGCGACGTTGCTCCCGCGCTCATGAAAAAGTTTGAGTACAAGAGCCCGATGCAGATCCCGAAGCTTGACAAGGTTGTTATCAACGTCGGCGCGGGCGATGCAAAGGACAACGCAAAGGCTATTGACAACATAATGGCAGATCTCGCTACCATTACAGGTCAGAAGGCTGTTCCGACGTACGCAAAGAAATCCGTCGCTAACTTCAAAGTCCGTCAGGGCATGAAGATCGGCGTTAAGGTAACTCTTCGCGGCGACAGAATGTACGAGTTTGTAGACAGACTTTTCAGTCTCGCTCTCCCTCGTCTGCGCGACTTCAAGGGTATCAACCCCGACGCGTTCGACGGCAGAGGCAACTACTCTCTCGGACTTAAAGAACAGCTTATATTCCCCGAAATCGAATACGATAAGGTCGAAAAGATCAGAGGCATGGATATCGCTTTTGTTACAACGGCCAACACAGACGAAGAAGCAAAAGAGCTGCTCACACTTCTGGGCGCACCGTTTGCGAAATGACGGAGGGTAGAAAATGGCAAAAACATCTATGAAGCTCAAACAGCAGAGACCTCAGAAATTCTCCACAAGAGAATATACGAGATGCAAAATCTGCGGCAGACCTCACGCATATCTCCGCAAATACGGTATATGCAGAATCTGCTTCCGCGAGCTGGCTTACAAGGGTCAGATACCCGGCGTAAGAAAAGCAAGCTGGTAATCGTCGAAAGACGTTAACCTCAGCCCGCAAGGGCTGGCTCCTCATCTTGTCGAAAGGAAAGCGAAAGCTTTAACCGTCGGCACGCCGCCGGACCGCGTGTCCGGCAGCAAGGATAAGGCGAAGGGATATTCCCACAAACTTTAATTTAACTTGCATAAGGAGGAAACACAATGCAAATTTCAGACGTAATTGCGGATATGCTGACTCGAATCAGAAACGCAAACAACGCAAAGCATGAAACCGTTGACGTTCCCGCTTCAAACGTGAAGAAAGCTATCGCAGACATTCTCGTTGAAGAAGGATTCGTTACCGGTTATCAGATCATCGAAGACGGCAAACAGGGTACGATCAGAATCACTCTCAAATACGGCAAGGGCAAAACAAAAATGCTCCAGGGCTTAAAGAGAGTTTCAAAACCCGGTCTCCGTGTTTACACAAGCTGCGAGGATATGCCTCGCGTTATGAACGGCCTCGGCGTTGCTATCGTATCGACGTCAAAGGGTATTATGACGGGCAAAAAGGCTCGTTCGCTCAATGTGGGCGGCGAAGTCCTCGCGTTCGTTTGGTAATGGGGAGGTAGTAAGATGTCAAGAATAGGCAGAAAACTTATCACTGTTCCCGCAGGTGTTGACGTTACGATCGGTGAAAACAACCTCGTAACGGTAAAGGGCCCCAAGGGCACGCTTTGCCAGAAGGTCAGCCCCAAAATGACGGTCAAGCACGAAGGCGCAACGATCGAAGTTTCACGTCCCGATGACGAAAATGAAAGCAGAGCGCTTCACGGCCTTACGCGCACACTCATCGCAAACATGGTTGAGGGTGTTACAAACGGTTATTCCAAGACTCTTGAGATAATCGGCGTTGGCTACAAGGCTCAGAAGAACGGCAAAACTCTTGTCCTCTCGCTCGGTCATTCTCACACGATCGAATTCGTTGATAACGACCAGGTAACGTTTGACGTTGTTGTCGATAAGACGACAAAGGTCATCGTAAAGGGTATAGACAAGCAGGTAGTCGGTCAGGTTGCGGCTCAGATCCGCGAAAAGAGACCGCCCGAGCCGTACAAGGGCAAAGGCGTCAGATATGACGGCGAATTTGTTCGTCGTAAAGCCGGCAAAACCGGTAAATAATGAAAGGAGTGGAAAGATATGGTATCGAGAAAAGACAGCAATAAGGCTCGCCGTGTCCGTCACGACAGAGTCAGAGCAAAAATTTCCGGAACAACGGAAAGACCGCGTCTTTGTGTTTATCGCTCTCTTGCTAACATCAGAGCGCAGATCATCGACGACGTTAAAGGTATAACTCTTGTATCCGCATCCACCCTTGAAAAGAGTTTCAACGGTTACGGCGGCAACAAGGACGCAGCTAAGGAAGTCGGAAAAGTTCTGGCTGAACGCGCACTTGAAAAGGGTATAACAAACGTAGTTTTTGACCGCGGCGGTTATGTTTACACAGGAAGAGTAAAAGAACTTGCAGAAGGCGCCCGCGAAGGCGGACTCAAATTCTGATCGGAGGAGGAAGACATGGCAAGAATTATTGATCCCAACACGCTCGAACTTACGGAGCGTACGGTTGCTACAAACCGTGTTTCCAAGACCGTTAAGGGTGGTCGTATCGCGCGTCAGGCTGCAATTATGGTAGTCGGTGACGGAAACGGTCACGTAGGCTATGGTCTCGGAAAAGCGTCCGAGTATCCCGAAGCTATCCGCAAGGGCATCGAAGACGCAAAGAAAAATCTTATCGAAGTATCCCTCAAGGGCACAACGATACCTCACGAGGTTATCGGCGAATACGGCGCAGCTAAGGTTATCCTTAAACCCGCCGCTCCCGGTACGGGTATCATCGCCGGACTTACTGTTCGTGCGGTAGTTGAACTTGCGGGCATCAAGGACATTCGTGCTAAATGCATCCGTTCGTCCAACCCGACAAACGTCGTTAAGGCTGTATTCGAGGGACTTAAATCTCTCAGAACAGTTGAACAGGTCGCAGCAATGCGCGGCGTTGACGTAGATAAGATAAAAGGCTGAGGAGGATATAGTAATGGAAAAGATCAAAATAACACTTACGAAAAGCCTCATCGGTTCAAAACCTAATCAGAAGGCAACTGCCAAATCGCTCGGACTTGTAAAAGTCGGCGACAGTACAGAGCAGAACAACGATGCTTCCGTTTTGGGTAAAGTAAAGATTCTTTCTCATCTCGTTTGCGTTGAGAATGTTTGATTTACGAACGAAAATTATCTTTGATTAAAATTCAAGTAAGGAGGAAACCCAAATGAAGTTACATGAACTTGCTCCGGCGGAAGGCTCCGTAAAAGCGTCGTTCCGCAAAGGCAGAGGCGCCGGCTCCGGTAACGGTAAGACGGCGGGCAAAGGCCACAAAGGTCAGAATGCTCGTTCCGGCGGCGGTGTAAGGCCCGGATTTGAAGGCGGTCAGATTCCGCTTTACAGAAGACTCCCGAAGAGAGGCTTCAAAAACAGATTTGCAACGCATTATACAACAATTAACGTTGAGCTTCTCAACAGTTTTGATAACGGCGCTGAAATTTCTCTTGAAACACTTCTCGAGTGCGGCAAAATCAGTAAAGCTAATGACGGACTGAAAGTGCTCGGTCGCGGCGAAATCACAAAGAAAGTAACTGTAAAGGCTAGCAGTTTCTCTGCAAGTGCAAAAGAGAAGATTGAAGCCGCAGGCGGAAAGTGTGAGGTGGTATAAGTGCTTAAAACACTACGCAATGCGTGGGCTGTTCCCGAGATCAGACGGAAACTGCTGTTTACGCTCTTTATCATCTTAATATACCGTCTTGGTGCTTCGATCCCCGTTCCGTTTATTAACTACGGCGAAGTTCAGAAGGGTATTTTCAGCTTTGTTGAAGAAAGCGGCGGTTCGCTTCTTTCATACTTCAACATCCTGTCGGGTAGTGCATTCGGAAATGCAACGCTGCTTGCTCTGTCGGTATCACCGTACATCACGGCATCCATCGTTGTTCAGCTTCTCGGCGTAGCTATCCCGGCTCTTGAAAAGCTTTCCAAGAACGGCGAAGAAGGCAGAAAGAAAATCGAGAAGATCACTCGTTATCTCACTGTCGCTCTCGCTCTTATCACAGCTTTCGGTTATTACAGACTTCTCCGTCAGACATCCGGAATCTTCTTCTATGACGAAGGGTTTGGCAGAGTATTCTCGGCGATCGTTATCATCGCGTGCTACACAGCCGGCGCTATGCTCGTTATGTGGCTCGGTCAGAAGATCGACGAACAGGGTATCGGCAACGGTATCTCGATCATACTCTTTGCAAACATCGTAGGCGCTTTCCCGAACACGCTTTACACGCTCTTCCAGAACCTGAAAGCAGCGCACACAAGCGGTTCCAAGTCGCTTGCAGTTGTTATCATCTACGGTGTACTCACAGTCCTCATCATCGTCGCATCCGTCGTATTCGTTACGTATATGTCCGATGCTGAGCGCAGAATACCCGTTCAGTATGCTAAACGCGCCGTTGGCAGAAAAATGTACGGCGGTCAGAACTCGAACCTTCCCATTAAGCTGAATATGAACGGCGTTATGCCGATCATCTTCGCGTCGACACTCGTTTCGCTCCCGACAACGATAATCCTCTTTGCCGGCGGCTCCACGGGCGACGGTTTCTGGGCTAAGGTTTACACGGCACTTTCGCCGGCGAGCCTTATCTACGCGCTTGTACTTCTCGTACTCATCATAGCGTTTGCTTACTTCTACACATCGATTTCATTCAATCCCACAGAGGTTGCCAACAACCTCATGCAGAACGGCGGCTCCGTTCCCGGCATCCGTCCGGGCAAGCCGACAGCGCAGTATATCAAGAAAGTGCTCAACAAGGTCGTACTTATGGGCGCGTTCTTCCTCAGCGTTGTAGCCGTGATCCCGATCATTCTCAACGTAATTTCCGGCGGACTTCTCAACGTCGTATCGTTCAGCGGTTCAACGTTGCTTATCGTTGTCGGTGTTACTCTTGAAACGTTCCGTGAGCTTGAAGCTCAGATCACGATGCGTCACTACAAGGGATTCCTTAAATAAGATTATTCACCTTCCCGCCGTCGCTATGGCGGCGGGAAGAGAATGAATTTTGAGGAGGTAAAAAATGAAATTAATGTTTCTCGGCGCTCCGGGTGCCGGAAAAGGAACTCAGGCAGAGAAAATATCGGAAAAATACGCTATTCCGTCGATCTCGACAGGGGCGATCCTCCGTGAAGCTATGGCTTCGGGTTCAAAACTCGGTATGAAAGCGAAAAGTTATGTCGATGCGGGCGCGCTCGTTCCGGATGAGGTCGTTATAGACATCATAAAGGAAAGACTTACCGCGGATGACTGCAAGGGCGGATTCATCCTTGACGGTTTTCCGAGAACTGTCCCGCAGGCGAAAGCGCTTGACGATATGGGGATCGAAATGGACCTTGTCATAAGCATCGAGGTCGAGGACGACGACATCGTTGAACGCATGGGCGGACGCAGGCTCTGCAAGAGGTGCGGCACGGCTTATCACACAAAATACATCCCGACAAAAGTCGAGGGCGTATGCGATAAGTGCGGCGGCGAGCTTTACGTCAGAGCGGACGACAAGCCCGAGGTCGTCAAAGGCAGACTTTTGACATACCACAAACAGACCGAACCGTTGAAAGACTTCTATGCTGAAAAGGGCAAACTCGTGCTTATCCCCGGCAACGGCGCGATAGACGCGATAACAGCCGAGATCTGCAAAGCGATCGACGGTGTCAGAGGCTGAAAATGATACAGATTAAAAACAACGAACAATTGGCTTTGATGAAAAGAGCCGGAAGAATTACCGGAGAGGCGATCCTTGTCGGTCGTGAACATATAAGAGAGGGAGCCAGCACAAAAGAAATTGACACGGCTATCCACGATTATATAGTCAAATGCGGGGCAAGACCTTCATTCCTCGGTTACGGCGGTTTCCCCGGCAGTGCTTGCGTCAGCGTGAACGAAGAGATCATTCACGGTATTCCGAGCAAAGATAAAATACTTCACGAAGGCGACATTGTCAAGATAGACGTCGGCGCTTATATCGGCGGCTTCCACGGCGACAGTGCAAACACCTTCGGCGTCGGTAAAATATCGCCGGAAGCGCAGGCTCTCATCGATGCAACGCGCGAATCATTTTTCCGCGGCGTTGAATTTGCAAGACATGGCAACCGTATCGGCGATATCGGCCACGCAGTCAGCGAATATGCCGAAGCGCGCGGTTACGGAGTTGTCCGGCAGTACGTCGGGCACGGCGTAGGTCACGAACTCCACGAGGATCCGGAAGTGCCGAACTACGGCACGGCGGGGCGTGGGCAGCGGCTGTATAAGGGAATGACCATCGCAATCGAACCTATGATAAACATGGGTACCCCAAACGTGAGAGTGCTCCGCGATAACTGGACGGTCGTCACGGCCGACGGATCACTTTCGGCGCATTATGAGCACACCGTTGCTATCACGGACGGCGAGCCTATACTGTTTACCAAGGTGGAATAAATGTCAAAAAAGAAAGTTACCCGTACCAATGATCCGCAAATATGCGAGATGACGGGCGATATATGCGTATCTCTATCGGGACGCGACGCGGGCAGTGCGCTTGTGGTTATCGGCAGATCCGAAAACGGATACGTGTACGTCGCAGACGGGAAAGCGCGCAAGATCAGCGCACCGAAACTCAAAAATTCAAAACACATAAGCGTTTTTGCTCATCTTGACGGCGCTACCGAAGAACAACTCAGATCAGGACGCGCAAGCGACGCGATGCTGAGAAAAGCGATCAGCGCGGCAGTCAATGAAAAATTATGCTAAACAAATTATTTTGAGGAGAATCATCAATGCCGAAAGACGATGTTATAGAATTTGAAGGCACGGTTGTTGAGACAATGCCCAACGCCACCTTCAAAGTAAAGCTTCCCAACGGTCACATCGTAACCGCTCAGATTTCTGGGAAGCTTCGCATGAACTTCATTAAAATAGTTCCCGGCGACAAAGTCACCGTTGAGGTCTCGATATACGATCTTAGCAAAGGCCGTATAACGTGGCGCCTTGCCGGCGAATGATCGGGAAAAACAAACTAAACTTATGAAAGGAACGGTGTAAAAACATGAAAGTTAAACCTTCCGTAAAAAAGATTTGCGATAAATGCAAAATAATCAAAAGAAAAGGCCATGTAATGGTTATTTGCGAAAATCCGAAGCATAAACAGAGACAGGGCTAAAACACAAAGGGAGGTGTATTTACAGAATGGCTCGTATAGCTGGTGTAGAAATTCCTAATCAGAAAAGAGTAGAGATCGGTCTTACGTACATTTACGGTATCGGCCGCTCCACATCAAATCAAATTCTCGCAAAAACGGGTATCGATCCCGATACGCGCTGCAAAGATCTTACCGAGGACGACGTTTCCAAGCTCCGTGATGAGATAGAAAACTTCCACAAGGTTGAGGGTGACCTCCGCCGTGACGTTGCTCTTGACATCAAGAGAATGGTTGAGATCGGTTGCTATCGCGGTGTCCGCCACAGAAAAGGACTTCCGGTACGCGGTCAGAGAACAAAGACGAACGCGAGAACGAGAAAAGGTCCCGCGAAGACAATCGCCAATAAGAAGAAATAATTAAGGAGTGACAGAAATATGGCTAAAACAGCTACGAAAAAAGTAGTCAGAAAGCGCCGTGAGCGCAAGAACGTCGAATTCGGCGCAGCTCACATCCGCGCGACATATAACAACACGATCGTCACTATCACAGACACAGACGGTAACGCAGTATCGTGGGCATCCGCCGGCGAACTCGGCTTCCGCGGCTCAAGAAAATCTACGGCGTTTGCCGCACAGATGGCTGCAGAGGCTGCTGCGAAGATCGCTGTCGACAACGGTATGAAAAAGGTCGAAGTATATGTCAAAGGCCCCGGTCAGGGCAGAGAGTCCGCAATTCGTGCGCTCCAGACGCAGGGACTCGAAATAACACTTATCCGCGACGTTACCCCCGTTGCGCATAACGGATGCCGTCCTCCGAAGAGAAGACGTGTTTGATTATTAAGGAGGTATATCAGAATGGCAGTTAACAGAGATCCAATCCTTAAGAGATGCAGATATCTCGGCATCAGCCCGACAGTTGTCGGCGTTGACAAGAGCTCTAACCGTAACCCCGGTGCTAACGTAAGAAGAAAAGTATCCGAGTACGGCCTTCAGCTCAAAGAAAAACAGAAACTTAAATTCATCTACGGCGTTCTTGAAAAGCAGTTCTATCATTACTATGAGCTGGCAACGAAGATGGAAGGCAGCGCGGGCGACAATATCATAACGCTTCTTGAATCCAGACTTGACAACGTAGTATACAGAATGGGCTTTGCTTTGACAAGAAGAGAAGCAAGACAGCTCGTAAATCACGGACATTTCCTTGTAAACGGCAAGAAAGTTGACATTCCGTCTTACAGAATCAAAGCCGGCGACGTTATCACGCTCAAAGAGAAGAGCAGAACAAACGTCAAATTCAAAGAAAATCTCGAGATCACAGCTTCGTATGTAGTACCGAGTTGGCTTGACGTAGACAGAGAAAACTTCAAAGCAACGGTTTCTCGTATGCCCCTGGCAGAAGACCTTGACTACGAAGTTGAGTCTCACCTTATCGTCGAGTTGTACTCCAAATAATTGCCCCCAGAGCGATGCGCCGAATTGCATTTGCTTTGTTCTCGGCGTCATCTTATCCTGCAGAAAATGCGTAAAATTATTATAGGAGGGTTAATTCGATGATAGAAATAGAAAAGCCGAACATTTCGGCTGCAGATCTTAGCGAAGACGGAAAACACGGTATGTTTGTCGTAGAGCCGCTTGAAAGAGGCTACGGTATAACACTCGGCAACTCGCTTCGTCGCGTACTGCTCAGCTCTCTTCCGGGAGTTGCGGTTGTATGTATCAAGATAAGCGGCGGCGGCAAGGATGTCCTTCACGAGATCTCAACGGTTCCCGGCGTAAAGGAAGACGTTACTGAGATAGTTCTGAACGTTAAAGGCATAACGGCTAAAATGTTCAACAATTCTCCCAAAACGGTTTCTATCGACGTTACGGGCGCTTGTGAGGTAACGGCCGGCGATATCGCAACCGATGACGAACTCCGTATTTTGAATCCCGAACATCACATAGCTACAGTCAGCGAAGGCGTAAGATTCCACATGGATCTGACTTTCGATCAGGGACGCGGCTATGTATCGCAGGAAAAAAACAAACAAACCTATTCAAGCGGTCAAGTTGGCGTGATATATGTTGACTCTATCTTCACGCCGGTCTATAACGTAAGCTACAAGGTAGACAATACCCGCGTTGGCAACATTACAGACTATGACAAGCTTACTCTTGATGTACTTACAAACGGCACGATAGACGCCAAAGAGGCAGTGTCGCTTGCAGCCAAGATACTCAACGAGCATCTCAACCTGTTTGTCGAGCTTTCGGACGAGGCAAAGAGGGCAGAGATAATGGTTGAACGTGAAGAAACCAAGAAAGAAAAAGTCCTTGAGATGACCATTGAGGAACTTGACATGTCGGTTCGCAGCACAAACAGCCTCAGACGTTCCGGCATAAACACGGTCGAAGAGCTCATTACGAAATCAGAAGAGGATATGATGAAGATAAGAAATCTCGGCAAGAAATCTCTTGAAGAGATCACGCAGAAGCTTCACTCCCTCGGACTTATGTTCCGTAATGATGAAGACTGATCAAGTAAAGTTTCAAACAGTTGAATAGAACATCAAATTCAGGTAAAGGAGGATACTGAAATGCCCGGAACCAGAAAACTCGGCAGACCTACTGCCCACAGAAAAGCTATGCTCAGAGGAATGGTAACGTTCCTTCTTGAAAACGGCACAATGGAAACAACACTTACAAGAGCAAAGGAAGTCAGAAGCCTTACGGAAAAGATGATAACCCTCGGCAAGAAGAATACACTTGCTTCGCGCCGTGCAGCTCTTGCGTTTATAACGAAAGAAGACGTCGTTAAGAAACTCTTTGACGAGATCGCACCGAAATATGCGGACCGCAACGGTGGCTACACAGCCATCTACAAGCTCGGTCCCCGTCGCGGTGACGGCGCCGAAACGGCAGTAATCAAGCTCATCTGAGTTTAATTGAAAAAGCCTCCGCAATAGCGGGGGCTTTTCGTTTTATGCCTTCTTTTTCTTTCTTGACTTTGCCAAAAGTCTGAACATCGGAAGAAATATCTTCGGCGGTTTTATAACTATGATCTTCATATTCATCTCCTGAATGATTATTTTTCGTTATCAGTATATGCAAAAGACAAAAAAATGTGAAAATAAGTGTAAAAATTTCAAAAAAATCGAAAAAACTATTGCAATTGTTGAAAAAATCTGATATTATGTAAACAGAAAACATTGACTACCTTGAGAGTGGGCTTAGCCCACTCTCAATTTTATGAGAAAAGGAGATTTTATGGCAAAGAATATCGGCATAGCGTCAATGGCTGAAAAAGACATTTTACCGAAGGTCGAATCGCTCGGCTATAAGCTCTGGGACGTAGAGTACGTCCGCGAGGGAGCGGAGATGTATCTGCGCGTGACGATAGACAGCGAAAACGGCATAGGCCTTAACGACTGCGAGCGTGTGCATCGTGATATCCTCCCGATACTTGACAAATACGAGTGGGATCATCTCGAAGTGTCGTCCCCGGGGGCTGAAAGAACGCTTAAAACAAAGGCGCATTTTTCATCTGTCGTCGGCGAGCGCGTTGAAATACGTCTGTTCGCGCCTGATGAAAACGGCAAAAAGTCATATACCGGTACGCTTGTTTCTTGTGACGAAGAAAGCGTTACGGTAAACTCCGACGGAAAAGAAACGGCAATACCGCTTTCATCGATCGGAAAAGCAAAAACAGTATGCGATTTTGAAAATATATAAATGAAAGGCTAAAAAAGATGAATAACGAATTTTTTACAGCGCTTGACCTTCTTGAAAAAGAGAGAGGAATCCCAAAAGAGTATATGCTTGAACGCGTAGAAGCGGCGCTTCTCAGCGCGTACAGAAGGGATAGCGGCGGTTTTGAAAATGTCCGCATATCAATTGATCCCGAAAAGAAAGACGTTAAGATGTTCAAACAGCTGAACGTTGTTGCGGAAGTTACCGATCCTTCGACCGAGATAACGGTCGAGGACGCAAAAAAGGTCAGCCGCAGATATAAACTCGGCGACGTGTGCGAGATCGAGATGAAGACGAAGAACTTCGGCAGACTCAGCGCTCAGAGCGCAAAGCAGGTCATCATTCAGGGCATACGCGAAGCGGAGCATACAATGATGGTGCGCGATTATGAAAGCAAGAAAGAAGAAGTCATCACGGCGACTGTCACAAGAGTTGATCCGATGAACGGCAACGCGATCGTCGATACGGGCACAAGCGAAGCGGTACTTCTCAAAAGCGAGCAGATACCCGGCGAGGTTTACAGCGTCGGCGACCACATAAAAGTGTTCGTTATGGAAGTGAGCAGCGAATCGAGAGGCCCGATAGTTACGCTTTCGCGCTCTCATTTCGGGCTTGTAAAGCGTCTTTTCGAGCTTGAAGTTCCGGAAATACAGGACGGCACCATCGTGATACGCGGCATCGCACGCGAACCGGGATCGAGAACGAAGATAGCCGTGTTCAGCAGAGATGAAAACGTTGACGCTGTCGGCTCGTGCATCGGCCCGAAGCGCGGACGCATTTCAGACATCGTTGACGAGCTGAACGGCGAGAAGATCGACGTCGTCCCGTTCAGCGAGGTTCCCGAGGAGTTTGTCGCGGCGGCGCTTAAACCCGCAACCGTTGAAAGCGTTACGTTTGAAAGCGAGCGCTCCTGCAAGGTCATCGTCGCGCCCGAACAGCTCTCTCTTGCAATCGGCAAAGAGGGACAAAACGTTCGTCTTGCGGCACGTCTTACGGGGTATAAGATAGATATCAAGACGGTGTGATATGGCAGTACAGAAAAAGATACCCGAAAGAAGATGCGTCGGATGCTCGGAAAAGAAACCGAAGCGCGAGCTTATAAGGGTCGTGCGCTTGCCTGACGGAAACACGGTGGAGCTTGACGCCACCGGTAAAAAATCGGGCAGGGGAGCTTATATTTGCCCCTCAAAAGCATGCCTTAAACGCGCGCGCAAAAGACTGGAAGCAAATCTTGAATGTCCGATACCCGACGAAGTATTTGAAAAACTTGAGGAAGAAATAGAAAAAATAAATGGATAATGCACAAAAAAAGTCATTGCTTTTCCGAATCGGCCTCGGCAGAAAATCGGGAAAGCTGATATGCGGCACCGACGCCGTTTGCGACGGCATAAGGGACGGGAACGTTATAGTTGCGATTTGCGCGGCTGACGCTTCCGATAATTCAAAAAAGCGAATAAACAACTGCGCTGCATATTATAATAAAGAGTTGATACTTCTTGACGGCATTACAACGGATGAGCTTGGCACGGCGATAGGGAAAGGCTCCGTCGCATGCGTCGGCGTTACCGATGAAAATATTGTCAAACTGATAAAGGGTTACAAAAAATAAGTGCGGAAGGACGGTAACATAATGATTGCAAATACAAAAATTCGCATAAATACTCTCGCAAAAGACCTTGAAATGAAGGGAAAAGATCTTATTGATTTTATAGAAAAGGCGGGGCTTGGTCAAAAAACGACGTCGGGAACGCTTACCCCCGATGAGTTTTCTGTGCTTTTCGACAAGCTCACGCTTGAAAATCAGATAAGTAATATGGCCGATTACCTCTCGGGCAAGGCTGACGTAAAACATAAAGAACCTCTTGCCAAGAAAACAGAAGAGGAACCGGCGGCACCTGAAAAGCCCGACGAGGAAGCTTCAAAGAAGAAAGAAGAAATAAAAGCGGATGCTGACAAAAAGCCGCAGACGACCGAAAAGGCAAATGAGAGCTCCGAGAAGGCGCAGGAGCCGAAAAAACAAGAGCCGAAAAAGCCGGTCGTCAAAATGCCATCGCAGCCGCAGGCTGAGCGCGGCTCGTCAAAAACGCCGGACAGATTCCAGAATCCGAATTTCGGCGGCGTTCAGAAACAGCAAAAACAGCAGAAAGAACAGCAAAAGCAGGAAGTCCGCAATCAGCCGACTGTCAAAATGGGCGGCGGCGAAAAGGTTACGGCTGAAAAGAAGACGCGCGTTGTCGACACACGCTCGACAAACGTCGATCTGTCCAAATATGACGAAAGACTCGATAAATACACCGTCGATCAGGGGCGCTCAAACGTACCTGACCGCCAGAAGCTGAAAAAACAGCAAAACAGAAATCCTTTCGGCAAAAAGGAACAGAACACAAAATTTGAAAAATCAAAGAAAGAAAAGACGCCGCCCAAAAAGCAGCAGCTTGTCGTATCGGTCCCTGATGAGATAACCGTCGGCGAGTTTGCGCAGCTTATCAAGGTTACTGCCGGTGAAGTTATAAAGAAGCTGATGGGCATGGGCATTATGGCAAGCATAAATCAAGTTATCGACTTCGATACGGCGTTCCTTGTCGCCGACGAGCTTGGCGTTATAGTCAATAAGGAAGTTCACGTTTCCATCGAAGAAAAGCTCTTTGACGAAACCGAGGACGCGCCCGAAACGCTTGTCGAGCGTCCGCCTGTCGTGTGCGTTATGGGACACGTTGACCACGGTAAAACGTCGCTGCTCGACGCTATCAGAAATACGCACGTTACCGCCGGCGAGGCAGGCGGCATCACGCAGAGCATCGGCGCTTACAGAGTAAATATCGACGGCAAGTACATCACGTTCCTCGACACGCCGGGACACGAGGCGTTCACCGCTATGCGTGCGCGCGGCGCCATGGCGACGGATATCGCTATTCTTGTTGTCGCTGCGGACGACGGGATCATGCCGCAGACGATCGAGGCTATCAACCACGCAAAAGCCGCGGGCGTCGAGATAATCGTCGCTATTAATAAAATCGACAAACCGAGCGCAAATCCCGAGCAGGTAAAGCAAGAGCTTACGCAGTATGATCTTCTTCCGGAAGAGTGGGGCGGTAAAACGATATGCGTTCCCGTTTCGGCGCTTACCAAAAAGGGAATACCCGATCTTCTTGAAAACATACTCCTCGTTGCCGAGGTTGCGGAGCTTAAAGCCAACCCCAACCGCCGTGCAAAAGGCGTTGTTATCGAGGCAAGACTTGATAAGGGACGCGGTCCCGTTGCGACGATCCTCGTTCAGAACGGCACCCTCCACGCAGGCGACACCGTAATTGCGGGAACGTCGGTAGGCCGTGTGCGCGCTATGACAGATGATCGCGGCAAGCCGGTTAAGGTTGCCGGCCCGTCAGTGCCTGTTGAGATCGCGGGACTTGACGAAGTTCCGATGGCGGGCGACGAATTCAACGCCGTTGAAGACGAAAAAATGGCTCGCGAGCTTGCACAGCAGCGCCGCTCCAAAGAAAAAGAGGACGAACTCAACGCCAACACGCGCGTCAGCCTTGAAGACTTCTTCAATCAGATCAAAGACGGCGTGAAGGACCTCAATATCGTCGTAAAAGCCGACGTAAAAGGCTCGGCGGAAGCTGTAAAGGCTTCACTTGTCAAGCTGTCAAACGACGAAGTACACGTAAATGTCATCCACTCCGCTGTCGGCGGAATAACAGAGAACGACGTTCAGTTTGCCGCCGCTTCAAACGCTATTATCGTCGGATTCAACGTCCGCCCCGATAAGACGGCGATCGACTCTGCCGAAAGACAGGGAGTTGATATCAGAACGTACCGCATCATCTACGAGTGCATCGAGGAGATCGAGGCCGCTATCAAGGGTATGCTTAAACCCGTTTACCGCGAGGTCGTTCTCGGCCACGCGGAAGTCAGACAGACTATCCACGTTCCAAACGTCGGCACTATCGCCGGTTCATACGTTCAGGACGGCAAGATCACGAACAAGTCGAAGATCCGCATCGTGCGCGACGGTATAGTTATATTTGAGGATGCGATCTCATCTCTCCGCCGCTTCAAAGACGACGTCAGAGAGGTCGCGTCAGGGTATGAGTGCGGCGTCGGGCTTGATAAATTCAACGACATCAAGGTCGGCGATATTCTCGAAGCGTTCATAATGGAAGAGATCGCAAGATAAGGAGTGTAATATGAATTTCAGACAGGTACATCTCGATTTTCACACGAGCGAGCTTATAGAAGGGATCGGCTCTGAATTTTCAAAAGAGAATTTCCAGAAGGCGCTCAAAAAGGGACACGTAAATTCGATAACACTGTTCTCCAAGTGCCATCACGGCTGGGCTTATCATCCGTCAGAGGCAAACGAAATGCACCCGAATCTCTCGTTCGACCTTCTCGGCGCGCAGATAGAGGCGGCGCATGAAATAGGGGTAAGAACGCCGGTGTATCTTTCGGCGGGACTGGACGAAAAGATGGCGCGCCGCCATCCCGAGTGGCTTTATAGAAATGCCGACGAAAGCATGGCGTGGACGTCTGATTTTACGAAGGCGGGTTATCATCGTTTTTGCATGAATTCCCCGTATCTTGAATACCTCGCCGCTCAGGTGGAAGAGGTGGTCAAAAATTACGACGCTGACGAAATATTCCTCGACATCGTCGGAGCTTTCCCGTGCCGCTGCCAGAATTGCGTCAGGTCTATGAAAGAGAAAGGTCTCGATCCGATGAGCGACGACGACGCATACCGCCACGGCGTCGAAGTGTATCTGAATTACACTCGCCGTATGCGCGAAGCGGTCGATAAATACAAACCGGGACTTCCCATTTTCCATAACGCGGGGCATATCCAGTGCGGCAGACGCGACTTCGCGTTCGCGAATTCGCATCTTGAACTTGAAAGTCTTCCTACGGGCAGCTGGGGATACGACCATTTCCCGATGTCAGCGGCATACGTGCGCACACTCGGCATGGAATATATCGGCATGACGGGCAAATTCCACACGTCGTGGGGCGAGTTCGGTGGGTTCAAGCATCCGAACGCGCTTAGATACGAAGCCGCGCTCAACATGGCGTTCGGCTCCAAAATGTCGATCGGCGATCAGTGCCACCCGAACGGGAAAATGGATATGGCAACGTATAAACTCATCGGAGAGGCGTATGCCGATATGGAGGTCAAAGAGCCGTGGCTCGACGGCGTAGAAAGCGTCGCCGATATAGCCGTGCTTTCGCAGGAGGCGGCTTACATATACCTCCACCCGAACAAAGAACCGCTCGGCAAGCGCTCGTGGATCGGCTCGACAGGCGCGTCGAGAATACTTCTCGAAGGGAAATACCTGTTTGACTTCGTCGATACGGAAGACGATCTCAAAAAATACAAGCTCCTTATACTGACCGATGACACTCTCCTCGACAGCGATTACGCCGAGAAGCTCCGCGAGTTCACCGACAACGGCGGCAAAGTGCTTGCAACCGGGAAAAGCGGACTCAAGACGGACGGCAGCGGCTTTGCCCTCGACCTCGGCGCAAGATATATAGGCGAGTGCAAATCAGACACATCGTTCATACGTCCGAAATTCGATATGGAAGGGCTTTACGACTCTTTCCACGTCATATATCAGCACTCCGAGGACATAGAGGCGACGGGAGAAGTCATAGCCGAAAAGCAAAACACGTATTTCAACAGAACGGTGGAGCATTTTTCGTCGCATAAGCACGCGCCGAACGATCCGAGCAAGACTTATCCCGCGGCAACGATAGGAAAAGACGGAGCGTATGTCGTATATCCTCTTTTCACCGAATACGCGACGACCGGCTCGCTCGTTTCAAAGCGCGTCATTGAAGGCATTATCGACCGTCTTCTCGGCGACGACAAGACGCTGACTACAAACCTTCCCGTTCCGGGCATCGCCACGGTCATGCACCAAAGAGACGAGCGCAGATTTGTAAATCACCTTATCTACGCATCCCCCGTGAAACGCGGGACGGGCGTTGAGGTCGTTGAGGATATCGTGCCTGTTTATAACGTTGAGGTTTCGCTCAAACTCGGCGTTGAGCCGACGAGGGTATATCTCGCGCCGAGCGACGTCGATATTGAATACGATTTTACCGACGGCGTGCTTACTTACACGGTGGATAAGATAGACTGTCACAGAATGGTCGTGATCGAATACTGATAAAAAAGCTCCTGATCTCAGGAGCTTTTTCTTTAACGTCGCTATTGATTTATTTTACTTATTATGGTATAATAATGATAATTAAACTTTTTTTGGAGCAGTAATGGATATTTTTGATGTATTAACGCTCATATGCGGTCTTTCGATGTTCCTTTTCGGAATGAACGTGATGAGCGACTCGCTGAAGAGAAGCGCGGGTAACAAACTTAAAGCCACGCTTGGCAAAATGACGTCGAACAAATGGAAGGGATTTTTGCTCGGTCTCGGCGTGACGGCGGTAATTCAGTCGTCGAGCGCGACGACTGTCATGGTCGTCGGTTTTGTAAACTCCGGAACGATGACGCTGTCGCAAGCCGTCGGTGTTATAATGGGCGCAAACGTCGGCACGGCGGTGACGTCGTGGCTGACAGGTCTATCTGGCATTGAGGGCGCGGCAAACATTATTCAATTTATAAAACCGTCTGAATCGTCGTGGATAGCTATTCTTGCGCTCGTCGGCATTCTTCTTATAATGATTTCAAAGCGCGGAAAACGCCGCGATCTCGGAACGGTGTTCCTCGGATTTGTCGTGCTGATGATCGGTATGGAAATTATGTCAAGCGCCGTTTCAGGTCTTAAAGACAGCACGGCGTTCCGCTCAATACTCACCGCGTTTGAAAACCCGTTGCTCGGCATTCTCGTCGGTATCGTGTTTACAGCGATAGTTCAGTCGTCGTCGGCGTCGGTCGGTATATTGCAGTCGCTGACAACGACGGGCGCCATCACGTTCGGCGCGGCGTTTCCGATAATTCTCGGTCAGAACATCGGTACATGCGTTACAACGCTTATTTCCGCCGCAGGCGCGACGAAAAACGGCAAGCGCGCGGCGCTGATACACTTGTATTTCAACGTCATCGGCGCGGTCGTGGTAATGATACTGTTCTACGCGCTGAACGCGATATTCAAATTTACGTTTATGGAAACATCGATCGGTCCGTTCGGCGTCGCGGCAATACACACACTTTATAAGATAGGACTCGTCGCGCTGTTCGCTCCGTTTACAAAGCAGCTGGAAAAGCTCGCAACGATCTCCGTCAAAAGCTCTGACGAGCCGGAGAAGGAAAACCTGCTCGACGACCGCCTTCTGAAATCGCCGACTATCGCCGTTCAGCGCGCAAACGACGTCGCTCACGAAATGGCAAAAATATCGTTTGAGGCAATGAAAAGCTCGCTCGGTCTGCTTTTCAGTTACGATATAAAAGCAGGTGCGGCGATACGAAAACAAGAGGAAAAAGCGGACGTGTACGAGGACGCGCTCGGAACGTACCTTGTCAAGCTCTCGGCTGAAAACCTTACCGAAAGTGACAGCCACCAGGTTACAAAATTGCTCCATACAATATCTGATTTTGAGCGAATTTCCGACCACGCGGTAAACGTTGTCGAATCGGCGGAAGAGATACTCGACAACAAGGTCATCTTCTCCGACGAAGCGCGGCACGAAATAGACGTTCTGACCTGTGCAATTGATGAAATACTCGATATAACGTCGCGCGCGTTCATCGATAACGACCTTGACCTTGCCGCGACAGTCGAGCCGCTTGAACAGACGGTCGATCACCTCCGCGATACAATAAAATCAAACCACATCCTTCGCCTGCAAAAGAGCGAATGCACCATCGAACACGGATTTGTGCTCAACGATATTCTCACAAACTGCGAGCGCGTGTCCGACCACTGTTCAAATATCGCGGGCTGTGTTATCGAGCTTTCAAAATACGACTCGCTCAATATGCACGAATACCTCAATAAGATCAAATCGGGCGAGCACAATTTCAAGAAAAAATACGAAGAATATATGCAAAAATATTCGCTGTGAGGGAATATGTCAACATACTATATCGATCCGCTTATCGGCTTGCCCGAAAATGACGGCTTATCCGAACTAACCCCGAAAGATACACACGAAGGGCTTTCTCTTCGCGCAGGTGACACGGTGCTTTTCCGTCGCGGGACGGAATACCGCCGCGGCATACATCACTCGGGACTTGACGGCGCGCCCGTGACTTTCGGCGCATACGGAAACGGCGAGGCGCCGAAGTTTTACGGCTCGATAAACCGCTCCGCCGCGTATCTGTGGCAGAAAACGGAGCGCGAGAACGTATGGAAGCTCGCCATCCCGCTGCGTGACGAGCCGTGCAACGTAATATTTGATTTCGGCGATCACTGCGGCACGCTTTCATGGACGAAAGACGGCCTTGACGCGCAGGGCAAATGGTGGAGCGACGCGATAGGCAAACGCATATCGAAAACACCGTTTGATTCCGCCGAATTCTATATTTATTCATCGGAAAATCCCGGAAAATATTACAGCGACATCGAGATCGCGCTCTACGGCGACAGGATGATGCTTTCGGCAAATAAAAACACCGTCTTTGAGGGGCTTGACATTTTGTGCGCGGGCGTGCACGGCTACGCCACGAGGCGCCCCGAAAACGTGAAAATAAAAGACTGCCGATTTGAATTTATCGGCGGCTGCGTGTGGGACTTGGACAGACGCATCCGCTTCGGAAACGGCGTCGAGCTTTGGGACGGCGGCAAAAACGTGACTGTTGAGGACTGCTCATTTTACAATGTTTATGACTCTTGCTTTACAACGCAGGGAAGCGAGAACATGACGCGGCACGAAAACATCAGATGTGCAGGAAATACAATGGTGAAATACGGTATGGCGGCGTTTGAAATACGCGACAAAATAGGCAAGAACGTCGTCTTTGAGCTTAACGTCTGCGAGGGCGCGGGGCGTGGATTTTCAATGCAGGGCGAAAAACCGCCGCGAATGTCCGAAATCTATCCCGAACCGATGGGGCATCACATCTTCGTTTGGCGCGCAAAGGCGACCGAGGGCGGGCACGTCGAGATCAGGCGCAACGTTTTCCGCGGGCGGCCTACGGGCGAGAATATCTATATCCGTTTGGATAGCACCGACGCCGCTCGACAGGTGACGATAGAGAATAACGAGGTACAGTGAAAATCTACCGTTTTTCGACATGACTTTTGACTGAGAAATATTGTAATTGAGCTGATGTTTTGATATAATTGTCTTGAAAGGAGATGGAAAAATGTCGTATTCATTCGGAAATTATATTTGTGAGCTTCGGGAGAAGGCAAACCTCACACAAACTCAGCTCGGAGAAAAACTCGGCGTATCGAACAAGGCGGTGTCGAAATGGGAAAACGGAGCCGCATATCCGTCGAGCGACCTGATGTATGATCTTGCAAAAGTGCTTGACACTTCGGTAGAAGAGCTTTATCGCGTTATGAGCGAAACGAAAAAAGAAAAAGGCAAACTCAGAGCGTTTCTCGACAAAGTTTTCGGATATCCGAAAATCGAGATCCCGTTTTTTATCTTAATTTCGATTATTGTGTATATACTTTTCATCGCCTTCGGGAAAAACGATGATAAAAGTGTTCTTTTGATCGCAACGCCCGTGATTTGCGTTATTCTCGGCGCTTTTGTGTATTTAATAAATCGGATTTTAATAAAAATGCCGATGGTTTCGTCGAGGTTTATTGATATTTTGGAATTGTTTATGTTTTTTTCATTTATGATGGGGGAAACGGCTTTGCTCGTTGCGTTTTTTATTGATATGAAAAACGGTTTCAACTATTCCGCGGCGGCGGTTCCGTTTGCTTTGGCGGCGATCGTGATGTTTCACAATAAAAGAAAAAGATAATGTGAAGTGCTTTCGGGCGGCTTTTGCCGCCCGTTTTTTCTCTCCCTGTTTAAGGGAGAGTACCCGCGTCTGCGGACGCGGGGGAGAGGGCTCCGCCCTTGCGCGCCATCAAACAACCCCTCACCCGCGCAGAGCGCGGGAGCTCCCCTTGCACAGGGGAGCTCCCCTTGCACAGGGGAGCCATAAATACCACATATTGTATACCAAAATCTGTTGGTTTTTCCGACAGATTTTTCTTTTTTTGCCCGAAATTGCCGCATAAATGTTGACTTTTGTTGTTTTTGGTTTATTTTTGCGAAGATTTTATCAAAAACATATTGACAACAAACAACATTTGTGATATTTTTAGAATAGAATATTTTGAGGAGGAATGTACTTTTGAAAAAATACTTTTCCGATAAAATACCGAAAAGCGACAGGATAACAAGGCTTGTCGAAAATCTATATAGAAAGATGCCGGAGATAGAAGCTGACCGCGGCGTGCTTATTACGGAATCATATAAGCAGACCGAGGGTGAGCCGATAATCACTCGCCGCGCCAAGGCGTTTGCACATATACTTGACAATATCCCGATCACCATTCGTGACGAGGAGCTTATCGTCGGCTCGGCGACAAAAGCGCCGCGCGGCTGTCAGGTGTTCCCGGAGTATTCATACGAATGGCTCGAAGCGGAGTTTGACACTGTCGAAACGCGCGTTGCCGATCCGTTTTACATATCGGAAGAAACCAAAAAGACTCTTCACGAAGTATATAAATACTGGAAAGGCAAGACTGTTTGCGAGCTTGCCACATCGTATATGGATCCGAACGCGCTCGCGTCGTTTAGACACGATATGTTCACGCCGGGCAACTACTACTTCAACGGCATCGGACACGTCACAGTCGACTATCCGAAGGTACTTCGCATCGGATATCGCGGCATTATCGATGAAGCGAAGGCGGCAAGGGAAAAGCTCTCCGTCGCCGACGCGGACTTTGCAAAGCGTTCACACTTCCTTGACGCGGTGATAATGAGCTGCGAGGCGGCGATCCGCTACGCAAAAAGATACAGCGCACTTGCGGCAAAGGAAGCGAAAAACACTTCCGACATGAAGCGCCGCGCCGAGCTTGAAAATATTTCGCGCATTTGCGATTACGTCCCCGAACACGGCGCGACATCGTTTTACGAGGCGCTGCAAAGCTTTTGGTTCGTGCAGATGCTTATACAGATGGAGTCGAGCGGACACTCGATCTCGCCGGGGCGTTTCGATCAGTATATGTACCCTTATTTCAAAGCGGACATCGACGCGGGGAAGATCACGCGCGAGTTTGCACAGGAGCTTATCGACTGCGTTTGGGTTAAGCTCAACGATCTCAACAAATGCCGCGACGCTGTAAGTGCCGAGGGATTTGCCGGGTACAGCCTTTTCCAGAACCTCATCGTCGGCGGCCAGGATATTCACGGGCTGGACGCTACAAACGATTTGTCGTTTATGTGCATTGACGCTACAATGCACGTATTCCTTCCTCAGCCGTCATTCTCGATAAGAGTATGGAACGGCTCGCCGCACGAGCTGCTCATCCGCGCCGCGGAGCTGACGCGCACGGGCATCGGATTCCCGGCTTATTACAATGATGAAGTTATCATACCGCAGCTTCTTTCTCGCGGACTGAAGATCGAAGAAGCGCGCGATTACAACATAATCGGTTGCGTTGAGCCGCAGAAAGCGGCGAAGACGGACGGCTGGCACGACGCGGCGTTCTTCAATATGTGCCGCCCGCTCGAGCTGGTGTTCTCAAACGGCGTCGACAAGGGCGTTCAGCTCGGGCCGAAAACGGGCGACGTTACGAAGTTCACAACGTTTGACGAGTTCTACGGCGCATATAAAAAGCAGATGGAATTTTTCATCGAAATGCTCGTCAACGCCATCAACGCCATCGACGTGGCACACGCCGAAAGATGCCCGCTCCCGTTTGAATCCTCTATGGTTGACGACTGCATAGCTCGCGGCAAGAGTCTGCAGGAAGGCGGCGCCGTCTATAACTTCACAGGGCCGCAGGGATTCGGGATCGCCAACATGGCCGACGCGATGTGGGCTGTGAAAACGCTTGTTTTTGAACAGCATAAATACACTCTCGCCGATTTCAAAGAGGCGATGGACAACAACTACGGCGAGGAAACGGACGCTCATCACGCGGAAAAACTGACAAAAGCCGTCGTTTCGGAGATCGTCAAGACAGGCCGCGCGATAAGCGAGGGCGATATCGCAACGATATACAAAGAGGTACGCAAAAACAACTGCACCGAAGAACAGAAAAAGAAATACCGCGCGCTCCGCGAGGATATAGACGCGCTTCCGAAATTCGGCAACGACATCGACGAGGTCGACTCGTTTGCAAGGGAAGTTACATACACGTACACGCGCCCGATGGAAACGTATAAAAATCCGCGCGGCGGGCACTTCCAGGCAGGACTGTATCCCGTTTCGGCGAATGTGCTACTCGGCGGACAGACGGGACCGACGCCCGACGGCAGACTCGGATTCACACCTGTTGCTGACGGCGTAAGCCCGGCGGCAGGCAGAGATGTTAAAGGCCCGACGGCGGCGGCGAACTCCGTTTCTCGCATCGACCATTTCATCGCGTCAAACGGCACGCTGTTCAATATGAAATTCCACCCGACGGCGCTCGCAGGCACGCAGGGACTCGAAAACTTCGTGGCACTGGTTCGCGGATACTTCGACAGGAAGGGCTCGCATATGCAGTTCAATGTCGTCAGCCGCGAAACGCTGCGCGACGCGCAGAAGAACCCCGATAAATACCGTTCGCTCGTCGTCAGAGTCGCGGGTTACAGCGCACTGTTCACTACGCTTTCAAGAGCGCTTCAGGACGATATCATAAAACGCACGGAGCAGGGAGAATTCTGATGGAAGAGTACATGAACATAAAAGGCAGGATATTCGATATCCAACGCTTTTCCGTTCATGACGGGCCGGGGATACGCACGATAGTTTTCCTCAAAGGGTGCTATCTCCGCTGCCGCTGGTGCTGTAATCCCGAATCGCAGGAATATAAAATTCAAGAGATGACCCTCGCCGGGAAGACGAAGATCGTCGGCCGCGACGTTACCGTCGCCGAGGTCATGACCGAGGTCGAGCGCGACCGAGTTTACTACGATCGCTCCGGCGGCGGACTTACGCTTTCGGGCGGCGAGTCGCTCGCGCAGCCCGAGTTTGCGCCGGCACTGCTTCGCGCGGCAAAGGAGAGCGGCATCAATACTGCGATGGAATCGACGGGATTTGCCGAGTGGGCGGTCATTGAGAAGTATCTGCCGTATCTCGACACCTACCTCATGGACATAAAGCATATAAACAGTGAAAAACACAAGGCGTTCACAACTCAGCCAAACGAGCTGATACTTGAAAACGCAAAAAAAATAGCGAAAAACGCGAAAAAGCTTATAATCCGCACCCCGGTGATACCTACGTTCAACGCAACGCCCGAGGAGATACGCGATATCGCAAGATTTGCAAAATCGCTCGGCACGGTAAGCGAGATGCATATACTGCCGTATCACCGCATCGGCTCGGATAAATACGCCGGGCTTGGGCGCGATTATACGCTGAAAGGCATCGAGCCGCCGTCGAAGGAACTGATGAACGAACTGCTCGAAGTTGTCAATTCCGAAGGGCTTCGCGGACAGATAGGAGGGTAAAATGGACTTTGAAAAGATAGCAAATTCCGAGGGGAAAATGCGAATTATTCAGGAGAGCGTTCCGGGCAAACAGATAACGCTTTCTCACATCATCGCAAACCCCGACGCGCTCCTTTACCGCAAGCTCGGGCTCGATCCGTCGGTCGAATACAGCGCGACGGCGATCGGAATTATGACGATTTGCCCCAGCGAAACGGCGATCATCGCCGCCGACATCAGCATGAAGGCGAGCGGCGCGCGACTCGGATTCGTCGACCGCTTCAGCGGAACGGTCATTATCACGGGGACGGTTTCGGAGGTTGAATCGGCGCTTGTCGCCGTCAACGAGTACGCCGAAAAGAAACTCGGATATGCCGTGTGCGAAATCACGAAAACGTAATGAAAAAAATAATTCTTATCGGGCGCTCGGGCGTCGGCAAAACGACGCTGAAGCAAGCTATGAGAAAAGAAAAAATCGAATATCACAAAACGCAGTACGTCGATTGGAGCGACTACATCATCGACACGCCGGGCGAGTACGTGGAAAACAAAAATCTGAGCTGCGCGCTCGGACTATACGCATACGAGGCGGACGTTGTGGGGCTGCTGCTCTCGGCTGACGACTGGTTCTCGGTCTATTCTCCGAATATGGTGGGACTTGTCAACCGCGACGTCATCGGCATCGTAACAAAAACCGACCTCGCGTCGCCTAAAAGCGCGGAGCTTTGGCTTGAACTTGCGGGATGCAAAAAGATTTTCAAAGTGAACTCGATCACGGGCGAGGGCGTTGATGAGATAGTCGAATACCTAAAACAGTAAATAAAAAAATAAACATAAATCACAAGGAGACAAAAATGGCAACTGTAAACGAATATGAGATCAAAAAACAGATCTGCGACATCGGCAAGAGAATTTACAATCGCGGAATGGTAGCAGCCAACGACGGCAACATCTCCGTTAAGCTGAACGACCACGAATTCCTCTGCACACCGACAGGCGTATCGAAGGGCTTTATGACTCCGGAATACATCTGCAAGGTCGATGAAAAGGGAAACGTAATTCAGGCAAACGCGGGCTTCAAACCGTCGTCCGAGATCAAAATGCACATGCGCGTTTATGAAAAACGCCCCGACGTAAAGAGCGTCGTTCACGCACACCCGATGTACGCGACAAGCTTCGCTATCGCAGGTATCCCGCTTACTCAGCCGATCATGCCCGAGGCGGTAATCGCTCTCGGATGCGTTCCGATAGCAGAGTACGGATGCCCCTCGACAGAGGAGATACCCGACGCCGTTGAAAAGTACCTCCCGTACTTTGACGCAGTCCTTCTTGCAAATCACGGCGCACTGACGTATTCCGATTCGCTCCTCGCGGCTTACATGAAGATGGAATCGGTGGAGTTCTACGCTCAGCTTCTGTACCAGTCGAGAGTTCTCGGCGGCCCGAAGGAATTCACACCCGAGCAGGTCGAGCAGCTTTATGAGATCAGAAGAAAATTCGGTATGAAGGGTAAACACCCCGCAAACGTATGCCTTAATGTCAAAGACGGCAAGCCCAGCTGCCACGGCTGCGGCGGCAACTGCCACAAATCAGCTCAGGGCGACGACTCAGCGCTCGTTGCAGAGATCACAAAGAGAGTAATGGAGCAGCTCGGCAAATAATCTTTCAGGTGAGATTATGAACGAAAAAATCATAAAAGATACCGTAGACGCTATCGTTGAAGAATACGTGCGCCCGACAAATGATATGACGCTTGCGGCGGCGGACAGGCTTTGCGAAAAGGTGCTGAAATACGCCAAAGAAAAAGGCGTAAACGCCGTTGTGGCCATATCAAACAAAGGCGGACACCCCGTATGCGTCAAATGCGCGGACAATTCGTTCATCGCAAGTTATGATATCGCACTGAATAAAGCGTTCACCGTTGTGTCGCTCAAAATGACGACAAAGGAGCTTTCCACGCTCGCCGCACCGGGCGGATCGCTTTACGGAATACAGTTCACAAACGGCGGCAGGATCGTGATTTTCGGCGGCGGCGAACCGCTGAAAAATAAAAACGGCGATATCATCGGCGGCCTCGGCGTTTCCGGCGGAACGGAAGAGCAGGACACCGCGATAGCAAAATACGGTAGAGAAATATTTGAGAAAGGAACGAAATAAAATGGATGTAAATTCCGCTAATATCGAACAGATAGTCAAGCAAGTCCTCGCACAGATGAGCGGAGCCGGCACGGCGCCGAAAGCAAACGGCCCTATTCCGAAAACGGCTCGCGTTGCGATGCTCACAAAGCTTGAACACTTCGACGTTCGCGAGTTTCCGATCCCCGAGCTTGGCGACGACGATATCCTCGTCAAAGTCGAAGGATGCGGCGTATGCGGCACGGACGCTCACGAGTTCAAGAGAGATCCGTTTGGTCTTATCCCGGTCGCTCTCGGCCACGAGGGAACGGGCGAGATCGTGAAAATGGGCAAAAATGTAAAAAAAGACAGCGCCGGAAAGCCACTCGCTGTCGGCGACAAGGTCGTAACGTGTATGATATTCAAGGACAACCCCGATATCACAATGTTCGACCTCAATAAACAGAACGTGGGAGGTGCTGACGTTTACGGTCTTCTTCCGGACGACGATTATCACCTCAACGGCTGGTTCTCCGACTACATACTCGTCAGAGGCGGTTCGACGATATTCAACGTAAGCGACCTCGACCTCGATTCAAGAATACTTATCGAGCCGTGTGCGGTGCTTGTTCACGCGGTAGAGCGCGCAAAGACGACGGGCATACTCCGCTTCAACTCGCGCGTTGTAGTTCAGGGATGCGGTCCTATCGGACTTATCTGCATTGCAGTCCTTCGCACGATGGGTATTGAGAACATCGTCGCTGTCGACGGCAACGAACAACGCCTTGAATTCTCGCACCAGATGGGAGCGGGCGCACACGTCAACTTCAAAAACTACAAGGGCATCGAGGAGCTTGCTCAGGGCGTCAAGGACGCATTCGGCGGGTACCTTGCGGACTTTGCGTTCCAGTGCACCGGCTCTCCGGCAGGCCACTCGAACATTTATAAATTCATTCGCAACGGCGGCGGCCTTTGCGAGCTGGGATTCTTTATCAACGGCGGAGATGCTACGATAAATCCGCATTTCGATATATGCTCAAAGGAGATCACAACAGTCGGTTCGTGGGTATACACGCTCCGCGACTACGCGACAACGTTTGATTTCTTAAAGAGAGCGCAGGCGATCGGACTTCCGATGAAGAAGCTCATAACGCACAAATTCCCGCTTGATAAGATCAACGATGCGTTTATAACGAATCTCAAACAGGAAGGTCTTAAAATAGCGATAGTCAATGAATGATCAGGAGAAACGACGCAATGGGAAAAGCGGTTGGAATAGTTGAAGTATACGGACTTGTGGCGGCGTTCGCGGCGTGCGACGCGGGCTGCAAAGCCGGCAACGTAACTGTTGAAAGGTTTGACAAAAACAAGCCCGCGAATGCGGACAGCCTTCCGGTTCCGCTGCTTGTGGCGGTAAAATTCCGCGGCGACGTATCCGACGTCGAAATGGCGGTCGAGGCGGCGCTTGAAGCCGCAAAACGCGTCAGCGGAGTAGTTACGTCCCACATCATCCCAAACGTCGAACAAGACACGGAAAAAATGCTGAAGATCAGCGGATTTGACAAAGACTAAGGAGCACGGATGAAAGCACTCGGATTTATTGAAATAACGGGCGTTGTCGCCGCGCTTGACGCGCTTGATATCATGTGCAAATCGGCTGACGTAAGCCTTGTCACATGGGAACGCAAGCTCGGCGGAAGACTTGTAACGCTCGTCGTCGAAGGCGACGTGTCGGCGGTGACAGCCGCTGTGGATAACGCGGTCAAGCTGTCGATAAAAAAGCCCGCGGCGCATCTGGTCATACCGAATCCTCACTCGGAAACGCGAAGGATAGTTGAGCTAAGCGCTTCGCGCCTTAAAAACAAGGAGGCAAAAAATGGCTGACGAAATTAAAAAAACAAATACAAACACAAAAATCAAGGAGGAAACAAAAATGGCACTTGAAGCACTCGGAATGGTAGAAACAAGAGGACTTGTAGCGGCGATCGAAGCAGCCGATGCAATGGTTAAAGCGGCAAACGTAAGACTTATCGGCACACAGAAGATCGGCAGCGGACTCGTATCCGTTATGGTTCGCGGCGATGTCGGCGCAGTTAAAGCTGCAACGGAAGCCGGCGGCGCAGCAGCTTCCAAGCTCGGCGAAGTTATTGCGGTTCACGTAATTCCTCGCCCGCACTCAGACGTTGAGAAGATACTTCCTTCCATCGACTGATAAATAAAGAAAAAAACAAAAAAATAAAATAAAAAATTTTTGGAGGAAACAAAAATGGCACTTGAAGCACTCGGAATGGTAGAAACAAGAGGACTCGTAGCAGCGATCGAAGCTGCCGACGCTATGGTTAAAGCGGCAAACGTTACTCTTATCGGCACGGAAAAGATCGGTAGCGGACTCGTATCCGTTATGGTTCGCGGCGATGTCGGCGCAGTTAAGGCTGCAACGGAAGCCGGCGGCGCAGCAGCTTCCAAGCTCGGCGAAGTTATTGCGGTTCACGTAATTCCTCGTCCGCACACGGATGTTGAGAAGATCCTTCCCGTTCTCAAATAATAGAGAAACAGCTTAAAACCTCAAAGCTCCGTTTGCCGCGGATAATACCGCGGCAAACGGAAAAGTCCGTTCAAAATACGAAAGGATAATATATCATGATAGTTGGAAAAGTTATCGGAAGCATAGTTTCCACGCGTAAAAATGAAAACCTTGTCGGCAACAAATTTATGGTTATCGAGCCGATAGAGGGTATGGGCGTTAAAGAAAACAGAATAGTCGCCATAGATAATATCGGCGCCGGCATCGGCGAGCTTGTGCTCGTTGCGCTCGGAAGCGCCGCAAGAATAGGATGCAATATGGAATCAGCCCCCGTTGACGCCGCGATAGTCGGTATTGTCGACGACGGTATCGGAATGTCCGGAGTGATAAAATAAATGAAAATAGACGAATTGTCAATGCTCCTTCGCAATGCGGGCATCGTCGGATGTGGCGGGGCGGGGTTTCCGTCTTATGCAAAACTTAAGGATGGCATTGATACCGTTATACTCAACTGCGCGGAATGCGAGCCGCTTTTGAGACTGCACAGACAGCTTATGGAAAAGCGCGCGTATGAAATTCTCAGCGCACTTGACTTGACTGCGAAAACTCTCGGCGCGAAAAATGTTGTAATCGGGCTTAAATCGGCGTACAAGAACGCGATAGCGGCCATCGAGAAGAACATTGCGTCGTTCAACAATATAAATATTTGCAAGCTCCGCGAGGTTTATCCCGCGGGAGATGAGGTCGTGCTGATTTACGAGGCAACGGGCAGGATAGTTCCTCCCGGAAGTCTTCCGGCGTCTGTCGGCGTTGTCGTTTTCAACGTCGAAACGATGTATAATCTCTACCGTGCAACGCAGGGAAAAAACGTAACGCACAAGTACGTAACGGTTGCGGGCGAGGTCAAATCGCCGCGCACGTACCTTGCGCCGATAGGGATGACGCTCGGCGAGCTTATAGACATGTCGGGCGGGGAAACGACGGAAAACCCCGCGTACCTTCTCGGCGGGCCGATGATGGGCTCGCTCGGCTCGCGCGAGGACGTCGTTACAAAGACGACAAACGCCGTCATCGTTCTGCCGGACGACCACTATGTCGTCATGCGGAAAAACACGAAGATCTCCATCGACCTCAAGCGTGCCATGGCGGCGTGCTGTCAGTGCAGATACTGCACAGATATGTGCCCGCGCAACCTGCTCGGACACCCGATCGAGCCGCACATGCTTATGCGCGTTGCGTCAAACAGAGATACGCACAATACAGAGCCGTACCTCAACACGTTTTTCTGCTCGGGGTGCGGCGTGTGCGAAATGTACGCCTGCTTCCAGGGACTCTCGCCGCGAACACTTATCGGCGCGGTGAAGGGCGGGCTTCGCGCGTCGGGCGTAAAAGCTCCGAAAATCGAAAAAGAGCCGTCGCCGGTACATAACAGAGAGCTTCGCCGCGTGCCGCTTTCGCGGCTTCGCGCAAGGCTCGATCTTGAAAAATACAACCGCTCAGCTCCGATGACGGACGAAGCTATCGAACCGAGCGAGGTCAAAATCCTGCTTTCTCAGCATATCGGCACGCCGAGCGTGGCGTGCGTCAAATGCGGAGATATGGTCACTGCAGGCGACGTTGTGGCAAAAGCCGAGGATGGAAAGCTCGGTGTTGATATCCACTCATCGATATCAGGCAAAGTTACGGACGTAACAGACAAATTCATCATTGTAAGGAGGTAACACCGTGGGACGCGCACTTGGACTTGTTGAATATAAAACCGTTTCATCGGGCATTACCGCCGCCGATCTTATGGTAAAAACGGCAGAGGTCGACGTCATACAGGCTGAAACTGTCTGCCCGGGTAAATACTTTGTTCTTGTCGAGGGCGAGCTTGCGGCAGTCCGCGCCGCAGTCGACACGGCAAGCGCGGCATATCCCGATAAGCTTATAGACAATTTCGTGCTTGGCAACCCGCACGATTCTATCTTTGAGGCGATCTGGGGTACGGCGAGCGTATCAGAGCCGAAGTCGCTAGGGATACTTGAAACATATTCCGTCGCGGCGGCAATCGTTGCGGCCGATACGGCGGCAAAAACAGCCGACGTAACGCTTATCGAGCTTCGTCTTGCTCGCGGTATGTGCGGAAAATCATATCTGCTTTTAACGGGAGAGGTCGCGGCTGTCAGCGCGGCGATAGACAAGGCAAAGGCGGGAGCGGGCGACGAGGGAATGTTCCTTGACAGCTCCGTGATCGCAGGACCGGACAAAAAAATGTGGGAGAAAATTCTCTGATCGGAGGGACGTATGTTTGCAATAGAAAGACGCAGCGCCATTCTTGAACAGCTCAGTTCCGAGGGAAAGGTCGTCGTATCGGAGCTTGCGGTTCGCTTCGGTGTAACCGAGGAAACGGTGCGGCGCGATATAGACAAGCTCGCAAGGGAAGGCCTTGCGACGAAAACCTACGGCGGCGCGGTATCGAACGTTTCGCCAAGCAGTGATCTGCCGTACAACGTTCGCAAGCGTTTCAACGTCGATCTCAAACAAAACATCGCCGAAAAAGTTGCCGCAATGATAAACGACGGCGACCGCATCATGCTCGACGCATCGACAACGGCGATATACGTTACCCGCAAAATCAAAAGCAAGAAAAACATAACCGTCATCACAAATTCCGTCGAGATACTTCTTGAACTTGCCGATAAATCGGGCTGGACTATCCTTTCCACCGGCGGCACGCTGAAAGAGGGTGCGTTCTCGATGGTAGGCATTTCCGCCGAAAAAATGGTGCGCGGTTATCACGTCGACCTTGCGGTTTGCTCCGCCAAGGGCATCGACGAAAAAATGGGCATTACAGATTCAAACGAAAAGGATTCGGAAATGAAGCAGGCCATCTTCTCGTCTGCGGACAAAAAAGTGCTTGCGCTCGATTCCACAAAGTTTGATAAAATTTCCTTTGTCAAAGTCTGCGACGTGCGCGACGTTGACATAATAGTTACGGACAAGGCACCGAGCGAGTCGTGGCAAACACGCCTGAGCGAAAACGGCGTAAAACTGATATATTAAGGAGACATTATGAAAATTCTGGTCATCAATTCCGGATCGTCATCGCTGAAATATCAACTTTTCGATATGGAAAGCGGAAACGTCCTTGCAAAAGGCGGCTGTGAGCGCATAGGCGCCGGCGGCGCCGTTACACATAAGGTGCCGGGCAGAGAAAACTACAGCATCGAGGTCGATCTTCCGTCGCACGACCGTGCGCTTGAAATCGTTTTCGGCCTGCTTACCGACAAAGAGCACGGCGTTATTTCAAGCATTGACGAGATCGACGCCGTCGGGCACAGAGTGGCGCACGGCGGGGAAAAGTACACAAAGTCCTCGCGCGTTGACGACGAAATGATAAACTACCTTGAAACGATCGTCCCGATAAATCCGCTTCACGGGCCTCCGGCGATAAAGGGAATGCGCGCGTGCGTAAGACTTCTTCCGAAAACGCCGCAGGCGGCTGTATTCGATACGTCGTTTTACTCGGATATTGAAGATTTCAGATATATTTACGCGCTTCCTTATGAATACTACACCGAGGACGGCGTGCGCCGTTACGGATTCCACGGAACGTCCCACAGATACGTTTCGCAAAAGACGGCGGAATTCCTCGGCAAAGACGTAAAGACGCTGAAAATGATCACCTGCCACCTCGGTAACGGCTCGTCGATAACGGCTGTCGACGGCGGCAAAGCGATAGATACGTCAATGGGATTTACTCCGCAGGAAGGCATCCCGATGGGAACGAGAAGCGGCTCGATAGATCCGACGATCATCCCGTTCATAATGAAAAAGCACGGCCTTTCGCCCGACGAAATGGCAGACGTGCTGAATAAAAAATCGGGACTTCTCGGAATAACAGGTCTTTCAAACGACTTCCGCAACTGCCTTGCCGCGTCAAACGAAGGCAACGAGCGCGCAACTCTTGCGCTTAAAATGCTCTCTAACGGCATCAAGAAAATAATCGGTTCGTACGTTGCGGAGCTTAACGGGCTTGACGTGCTTGTGTTCACGGCGGGCATCGGCGAAAATCAGTATGAACTGCGCCGCATGGTATGCGAAAATATGGATGCGCTCGGCATCGTCATCGACGAGGAGAAAAACAAAAACTTCACCCGCGGCATCCCGTTTGACATCACGGGCGAAAAATCAAAGGTAAAGGTACTCATCGTCCCCACGGACGAAGAATATATGATCGCGCTGGACACTCAGCGTTTGTGTAAGTGAGGTATGATATGGCTCAGATGACAGAAAATGAAATAAAAGACATCGTTGCGAAGGTCCTCGGACAGATGCAAAGTATGAAGCCCGCATCGGCTGACTGGGACAGCACACAGTACGGCGGCAGAAAGTTCATCGGTATTTACGAAGATATGAACGAAGCCATTGAAGCGGCAAACCGCGGATACAAGGCTGTTCGCGCCATGAGCGTTGAGGAAAGGGAAAAGATCATAACCGAAATCCGCAAACTCACGCGTGAGGAAGCGGCTACAATGGCGGCACTCGGCGTTGCGGAAACAAAAATGGGAAGAGTTGAGCACAAAAGACTCAAACACCTCCTTGTCGCAGACAAAACGCCCGGCACGGAAGATATCGTATCGACAGCAAAAACGGGCGACAACGGTCTTACGCTTATCGAAATGGCGCCGTTTGGCGTTGTCGGAGCTATAACGCCCTCAACAAACCCGAGTGAAACTGTTATATGCAACTCCATCGGTATGATCGCCGCCGGAAACGGCGTCGTATTCAACCCTCACCCCGGCGCTATAGCGACGTCGAACTACGCCGTTGACCTTGTCAACCGCGCGTGCCGCGCGGCGGGCGGTCCCGACGTGCTTGTATGCTCGATGAAGAAGCCGACAATGGAAAGCGCCGCTATAATGCAGTCGCACCCGCTTATAAAACTGCTCGTTTGCACGGGCGGCCCCGGAGTAGTCAAGGCTGTTCTTTCATCCGGCAAAAAGGCAATAGGCGCGGGAGCGGGCAATCCCCCCGTCATCGTCGACGACACGGCTGACATTCAGAAAGCCGCAAAGGACATCATCGACGGATGCACGTTTGACAACAACCTGCCGTGCATCGCAGAAAAAGAAGTATTCTCGTTTGACAACATCACCGACGAGCTTATCGCCGGTATGAAACGCGCAGGCTCGTATCAGATCACACGCGCGCAGGCGGACGAGCTTGCAAAGATAGTGCTTGTCGAAAAGACGAAAAAGGACGGCACAACGGTAAAAACAGTCAACCGCGACTGCGTTGGCAGAGATGCGGACGTTCTCCTTTCAAAGATTGGCGTTTCCGTCGGCAAGGACGTGCGCTGCATCATCGCCGAGGTGCCGTTTGAGCATCCGTTTGTTCAGGAAGAACTTATGATGCCGATACTCGGCATCGTTCGCGTCAAAGATATCGACGAGGCGATCGACCTCGCGTGCAAAGCAGAAGCGGGCCGCCGTCACAGCGCACATATGCATTCAAAGAATATCGACAACCTTTCGCGCTTTGCAAAGGCGGTCGAAACGACGATCTTCGTCAAAAACGCTCCGTCATACGCCGGTATCGGCTTTGGCGGTGAAGGACATACGACGTTCACGATAGCCGGCCCGACAGGCGAGGGCATCACGTCCGCGCGCTCGTTCACGCGCCAGCGCCGCTGCGTTATGGCGGACAGCTTCAGAATAATCTGACGGAGGAAAGTATGCAGTACGATGCAAAAACCATATCTGAAATAGTCAGCAAGGTCGTGGCGTCCGTTAACTCCGGCGCGCAGTCGTCATCGGCGTCATCTGACGGCGATATTCCCGTCGGCGTATCAAACAGACATATCCACTTGACAAGAGAACACCTTGACATCCTTTTCGGCGCAGGATATGAGCTTACGCCGCTCAAAGACCTCTCCCAGCCGGGACAGTACGCCTGCAAAGAGCAGCTCACGCTTATCGGCCCGTCACTCAGAGCAATTGAGGGCGTGCGCGTACTCGGGCCGCTTCGCAAGGCGTCGCAGGTCGAAATATCGAGAACGGACAGCTATACGCTGAAAGTAAAGCCGCCCGTAAGGGAATCGGGAGATGTGTCAGGCTCCGCTCCGATAACGATAGTCGGCCCGAAGGGAATAGTACAGCTTAAAGAGGGCTGCATCATCGCCAACCGCCATATACATATGAGTCCCGCGGACGGCGAAAAATACGGCGTTTCCGACGGCGATTACGTTGCGGTACAGACTGTCGGCGACGGCAAGCGCACAACGCTTTACGACGTTCAGATACGCGTATCCGATAAATTTGTGCTTGAAATGCACCTTGACACCGACGACGCAAACGCTTGCG
This sequence comes from Clostridia bacterium, assembly GCA_017447775.1. Lineage (GTDB taxonomy): Bacteria > Bacillota > Clostridia > Oscillospirales > CAG-272 > RGIG6816. Next base: position 43,823 of record JAFSMU010000010.1, read on the forward strand.
GGATCGGCAACGGAGCGAAAGTTAAGCTTATAAAGGAAAACTGAAAAAAGGCGCCTGTCGGCGCCTTTTTATTTTGACGTAACGTAAATATTTATATCCCACGCGGGGATGTAGGGGTGCTTCCTCAAATAAAGCTTGTGATTCGGAAGCAGTCGTTTTATCATCTGCGGAAGAGCGAACAGATCCTCGCTTCTGTGATATGTCGAAACGATAAGGTCGCACTCGTTATCCGATATCAGCCTTCTTGCGCCTTCAATGGCGGCGCGCTCGCTTCCTTCAACGTCGAGTTTTATAAGCAGGCGCTCGTTTTTGTAATTGCAAATATCGTCAACGGCGCAAATTTTCACCTCTTCTGCGCGTCCTCCGTGCGCCTGGATCGAGCTTTCGCCCATTATCTGCGAATTTCGCCCCGCGCCGTCGATAAAAACGCCGTCTGTCGTAACGTCTGAAACGGCAACGTTGTATAGATCTACGTCAATACCGTTGCATATCGCGTTTTGCGCGAGCTTTTTGAAAATGCGCGGCGACGGCTCAACAGCCGTTATTTTTTTTACTTTGGGAAAATATCTCACGGCCTCGCTTATCGTATCCCCGTTGTATGCGCCAAGATCGACGTACGCCGTATAATCGCCGCCGAGAATGTCTGTCAGCGCGTCGCTTTTCGGCGTATCTATATAAAAATGAGAGATCATCCCGTCAAGCTTGTATTGTATCATCTCGTCGTAAACTTTGCGAGAATATTCGTCGGCAAAAAGCTCGCGCGCCGCGGCGATATCGTCTTTGTGGCTAAGATAAAACCCGGCGTTGAATATATCGTTTCCGGCGACGGGAACGTCCGGCGCATACGTTTCGCGCTCCGACGCTATTCTTTTCATATTGTTCATAACGTCGCAAAGGCTTGAACCAAATGCGATCAAAACAATAAAATCGCCGAATTTAACACAAGCGTCGCTGTAACTCAAAACGGTTTCGCCGTGGAATTTATGCCCGCGAACAAACCCGTCAGATGCAAAAAAGCCGCTTGGCCGCACTCCTGTCGATTCAAGAACCGAAAGTATTTTGTCAGCGCCGTTGCCCATTCCGTAAAGAAGTATTGGCTTTTTGGCGCTTTTCAGCTTTGACCAAAGCTCTGTCGTGTTGTAAAGTTCCATTTTTCGCCCTCCGTCATCTTATTTTAACATAAAGGCGGCAAAAAGTAAAGAAAATTGCAAAAGTGATTGAAAAAACGGCTCAATTATGGTAAAATAACATCAAAAGAAAGTATCAGCGGAGGTTTTTATGCCCGAGAAAAATTCAAAATTCAAAACTTCATTCAGAGGATACGATAAAAATGATGTAAACGCCTACATCACCGCCATCGGCGCTGAGATGAAAATGAAGGAAGAAATGTTTGATACGGAGCGCCAGCGCGGTGAGCGCGAGGTTGCGCTTGCGAATGAAGAAACCAGATCCGCGCTGAAAAAGCTTGACGAGCTTGCGTTTGAGCTGTACGACGCGCAAAATCAGCTTTCAAAGCTCAAATCTGCAGGTGAGGACGCAAAACTGCTCGGCGAAAAAAACGACGAGCTTGCATTTGAGCTTTACGCCGCAGGCGAGCGCGAGAGGGAACTGAAAAACGCCGTTTCCGGCCTTTCGGCGCGCGTTGGCGAGCTTGAAGGGGAACTTAGCAACATCGGGCAGATGATCGGTGTTGACGATGGCGACAGCGAGCTTACGCAGAAAGCGGCTCTGTACGACAAGCTGAGCGACAGAATAGGCGAGATAATGCTCAGCGCCGACGCAAACGCCGAACAGCTTTTGACAGGTGCATCCGCTCGCGCCGACGAAATAATCGAAAACGCACAAAAAGAGGCGAATGAGATTCTCAAAGCCGCGGAAAACGAGGCTGAAAAGGTACGCTCACGCTACAAGGAAGCGGCCGGCGGATACTATGACGAGGTTGAAATTTTCGTTTCCGAAATAAAAGAAAACATCGAGAACTTTGTCAGAGAGATCAGCGCGAAAAGTATTGAACTTGAAAGAAAAATCGACTTTATCGGCCTTCCCGAGCAGGCGCAAAGACAGGAAATACCCGCGCAGTGCCGCGAAAAAGATGAACTTCCCGCCGAGCAGATAAAGCCGAAGCGTCCGTACAGTACCATCGACGAAAAAATAGAGAATTTCTTTAAGAAAACGATGGCAACCATTAACTCGTTCCGCAACAAAAAATGAACGATCGTAACATTGGAGAATATCGCCTGAACGTCGACGATATTCCGAAAAAACTAAACGATATCCACGCCGGCGACGTGGTTTATCTTTCCGGCACGGTATATACGGCAAGAGACGCGGCGCACAAAAAAATAATTTCTCTTATGGAGAAGGGGGAAAAACTCCCGTTTGACGTTTGCGGATCGGCTATATATTACGCCGGGCCTACTCCAGAAAAAGACGGACAGGTCATCGGCTCTTGCGGGCCGACGACGTCATCGCGTATGGATATGTTCACGGTGCCGCTGATCGAAGCGGGGCTTTGCGCCATGATCGGAAAGGGAAAACGCTCAAAGGCTGTCATTGATGCGATGAAAAAGCACGGCGCGGTATATTTTTGCGCTGTCGGCGGCGCGGGCGCGCTTGCGGCAAGCCATATCACGTCATCGGACGTCATCGCTTTTCCGGAACTTGGGTGCGAGGCAGTAAGAAGGCTTGTTTTCAAAGACTTTCCGCTGATAGTCGGTATCGACGCGTCGGGGCAGAGCATCGTCAGATGATCTTCGCTTTTTTTGCAAATTTGTTGACTTTTCGACGTTATTATGTTAGAATTTAATCGGCAATAAACCAAATACATATCAGGAGATGAAAAAATATGGCTAAAAAAGGTTCATTTTGGTCTGATTTTAAGGAGTTTATATCAAGAGGCAATATTCTTGATATGGCAGTCGGCGTTGTTATCGGCGGAGCCTTCGGCAAAATAGTTACCGGGCTTGTAAACTTTATCATAAACCCGATCATCGGTTTGCTTACGGGCGGCATAAGCCTTGACGGACTGAAAACGATCGTAAGAGCGGCAGACGAAGCCGCCGGCGTTGAAGAGGTTGCGATCCTTTGGGGCTCGTGGATACAGACGATAATCGACTTTATCATCGTTGCATTCTGCATTTTCCTCGTAATAAGAGCTATTATGAAGGCAAAGAAAATCGCAAACGCAAAGAAGATAGCCGAAGAAGAAAAGAAAGCCGCTGAAGAAAAAGCAAAAGCCGAAGAAGAGAAGAAAGAAGCGGAAGCCGCTGCCGCAGCTCTTGAGGCAAAGAGAATCGCGGTTGAGGATGCTACTATCCGCAGCGAGAATCTTCTTGAAGAGATCAAAGAGCTTCTTGCAAAGAAATAATATGCAAACATAAAAATCACCGCTTCGGCGGTGATTTTTTGATTTTTGAAAAAAGGTATTGACAAATCGGGCATTTTGCTCTATAATAAATAAGCTAAATAAAGATTTTCAATTCGGAGAAGTACTCAAGAGGCCGAAGAGGCGCCCCTGCTAAGGGTGTAGGTCGGACATAACCGGCGCGAGAGTTCAAATCTCTCCTTCTCCGCCAGAAAACAGTCGCAAAAGCGGCTGTTTTTTTCTTTATTCGTGCAAAAAAACGAGTATATTGTGACGAAAATGTTGACTTTTGTCGCAAAAAGATGTATTATAATAAGTAATTCTATTTAAGGATGGGAATTATTGGTGAATATCAGATCCAAACAAAGAAAAATCGTCGGGGGCTGGACTACAAAATCGGTGATCATACCGATTGCGATCACTCTTGCGATAATTCATGCCATAGTTATTTCGGTTATAATTTTAATAAACGTCAACAGTTCCCGACTGTCAACAATAATGCAAAATTACGGGCAGTATATCGAGGACGCCACATCGTTGCAGGGAGGCTCGAGCTTGCTTTCGGAAACGTCGAGTATTTTTGTTCTTACTCCGCTTGACGATAACGGGGAGGTGAACTATCGTTCCCTTATCGCATACGCAAACGAGATCAAAAGAGACAGACGCGGCAAAGACGTTCTGGGACGTTTTATGACGTATGACGTAAATAGCGACGTTATTGAAAAAATAAAGATCGCCGCGGAAAGCGCCGAGCAAATGCTTGTGATACAGCGCCGCGCCATCGGGCTTGTGCGCTCGGTATATGAGTTGCCGAAAATTCCGGTTCTTGACAACTTGCCGACGTATGAACTTACAGAAAGCGAGCTTTCGATGACAAACGAGGAGAGGCTTGCATACGCCGCGAAAATGATGTACGGGCCGGAATATTCGAGCTATAAGCAGCTTGTGTCCGAGAACACTACCGAGTCTGTCGGAAAGCTACGGGCTGAGCTTTCTCAGAAATCGAGCGTTGCGTCGCACAACATAACGATAACAAGGATCGTAATGTGGGTGATCACCATCCTCGTTATTCTGATATTGCTTTTGACATTTGTTTTCATGTTCAGGCAGCTTGTCGTTCCTCTTACAAAGTTTACGGAGAAAATATCGTCGGGCGACAGCCTTGACGCCGACCATGGATTGTATGAGGTCCGCCTGCTTGCGTCGTCGTACAACGGTCTGCTTGAAAGAAAGGGAGATCTTGAAAACGCGCTCAGAAGCGCTGCGGAAACAGACGCCTTGACAGGCCTTCCAAACAGATTCAGCTTCAACCAGTTGCTTTCAAAGAAGGATGAACGTGGCTATTCCGTAGCAGTATTCCTTTTCGACGTCAATTTCTTGAAAATAACAAACGACACAAAAGGGCACGTTGCGGGCGATAAGCTTATTTGCGACGCCGGCGATTGCATAAAAGAGTGCTTTGGCAACAAAGAGGGAAGCTATTGCTTCAGGTTCGGCGGAGATGAATTTGCCGCACTGATTAAAGGGTGCAGCCGCGACGAAATAGACGGTTATCTTGAAAAATTCGAGGCTTTGCAAAAAGAAAAAGGCATAAGCATCGCAACGGGATATGCCTACGCCGACGAAATATCGGAATCCGGCCTTGAAAAGATGTTCCTCGAAGCAGACAAGAAAATGTACGAAAACAAGGCCACAACTCACAAAAACAGAATATAAAAGCAAAAATCGGAAGACGTCTGTCTTCCGATTTTTTGGAGCTGGTAACCGGAATCGGACCGGTGACCTCGTCATTACCAATGACGTGCTCTACCGACTGAGCCATACCAGCACGGTTCATATTATAACAAACAAAAACCGTTTTGTCAACCGTTTTCAGCGATTTCTTTCTTTTTCAAACCGCTCGATATCGCGTCTTTCTGCCTTTTGAGCTTCCGCCTCGCGCTTATCGTAAAGCTTTTTGCCTTTGCAAACGCCAAGCTCAACTTTGACCTTATCGCCGAGAAAATACAAAGAGAGGGGAACAAGCGTATATCCGTCGCGCTCAATGGACGATTTAAGCCTTACGATCTCGCGCTTGAGCATAAGCAACTTGCGCTCGCGGAGCGGATCGCGATTGAAGATGTTTCCTTTTTCGTAGGGACTGATGTGAATACCGGTGGCAAATATTTCGCCGTCTTTTACGTGGCAGTATGAATCTTTGAGATTTACCGCGCCTTGCCTGAGCGACTTTACCTCCGTGCCGAAAAGAGCGATGCCCGCTTCGTGCGTGTCGATTACAAAATAGTCGTGATGAGCTTTTTTATTCTGCGCTATGATTTTTTTTGATCTTTCGGGCATTTGCGTTCTCCTTTCAGCCTTTTTCAGTATTTTACCATGTTTTTTCATCAAAGTCAATAGAGAGGAAAACAAAGCGAAAAAAACGAAAACAAAAAAACGACAAATTTGCCTTAAATTATTGAAAATCAGCGCTCGCGGTGATATAATCTACTCATAACAAATTATAATGGGGAACGTTTTGGCAAAGGTCACTTTTGAAAACAATTTATCAGAGGGAAACGTGGCAAAAAAACTTCTCAAATTTGCCGCTCCTTTTATCATATCGAATATAATACAGTCGCTTTATAACGTCGTTGATCTGATAGTCGTCGGATGGTTCGGCAACAGGCCGAGCGTTGCGGCGGTGAACAACGGCTCCCAGCTCACTTTTTTGGCAACGTGCTTTGCAATAGGCATTTCCGTCGGCGCAACGGTGCTTATAGGACAGTATCTCGGCGCGGGCAAGAGGGAAGAACTTAAAAAAACGATAGGAACGCTTATCGTTTCACTTACTGTCATCGCCGCTGTGGCGACGATGCTTATGGTCATATTCAAAGAACCGCTGCTGCGCCTTATCGGAATACCCGAGGAGGCCTTTTCGGAAGCGTCCGACTATTTGCTTGTGACCGCGCTCGGCACGATATTCATTTTCGGATATAATGCGCTTTCAGCTATAATGCGCGGAATGGGCGACAGCAAGCGCCCGCTGATTTTCGTCGTCATTGCCTGCGTTACCAATATCGGACTCGATATTTTGTTTGTCGCAGTATTCAAAATGGCGGCGCTCGGCGCGGCGATTGCAACCGTTATCGCGCAAGCGGTAAGCGTTGTTTTGTGTATAATTTACCTTACGAAAAACGATTTTATTTTCGATTTCAAAAAGCTGTCGTCGTATAAGGTAGACGGCGAAAACTTCAAAATGCTGTTCAAAGTCGGATTCCCGACGATGATCCAGCAGGTCGCGACAAACCTTTCGTTCCTTTTCCTGACGGCTCTTGCAAACAGTTTCGGACTTGCGGCGTCAAGCGCTATCGGGATAGTGGGCAAATTCAACGGCTTTGCGGTGCTTCCCGCGATCGCCGTTTCGTCGGCGATATCGGCTATGTGCGCTCAGAATATCGGCGCTGAACAAAACGAGCGCGCAGTGAAAACGATGACGACGGGGCTTATCCTTTCATACGCCATAACCGTCCCGATTTTCATTCTCACAAAAATATTTCCGTCGCAAATTTTGTCCATATTCGGAAACGACCCGGATATAATCGCCGAAGGGGTGAAATATATCGAGTTTTTCTCGTTTGATTACCTGCTTGTGCCGCTGTTTTTCTGTATGAACGGACTTTTTATCGGCTCGGGACATACAACATTCTCGCTTGTGACGAATATGATATGTTCGATATTCGTGCGCGTTCCGGCGGCGTGGATATTCAGCAATTACGTCTTTGTCGGTATGCGCGGCCTCGGACTCGGCGCGCCGACTTCAACGCTTGTTTCGTGTATATTCGTCGTTGTTTTCTTCTTCTCGGGAAGATGGAAAAAGCGTGTTATTATCAAAAAATCAGAATAAATATTTCAGGAGGACGATATGCTTACTCTCGGGAAAATTTTTGACGCAAAGCGTGTGCTTAAAGACGTTGCAAGATACACCGATCTTATCAAAGCTCCGCTTCTTTCAAGCGAATGTAAACTCTATCTTAAACCGGAGAATCTTCAATTTACGGGATCGTTCAAGCTGCGCGGCGCGGGGTACAAAATTGCGTCGCTCACCGACGAGGAGCGCTCGCACGGCGTTATAGCTTGCTCGGCGGGAAATCACGCGCAGGGCGTTGCGCTTTCCGCGTCGAAATACGGCATAAAATCTGTGGTATGTATGCCCGATAACGCGCCGATAATGAAGGTTGAGGCGACGAAAGCGTACGGAGCCGAGGTCGTGCTCGTTCCCGGAGTTTACGACGACGCTTACGCAAAAGCCGTCGAAATGCAAAAGGAGTACGGCTACACATTCGTCCATCCCTTCAACGACGAAAACGTCATCGCGGGACAGGGAACGATAGGGCTTGAAATTCTCGATGAGCTGCCGGAAACGGACGTTATCGTCTGCGCTGTCGGCGGCGGCGGGCTTATCTCCGGAATTGCGTTTGCCGCAAAATCTGTAAATCCCAACGTCAAAGTATACGGCGTTCAGGCGGAGGGGGCCGCCAGTATGTATGAAGCGGTGAACGCGGGACACGTCGTAAAGCTCCCGTCAGTCGCGACATTTGCGGACGGCATCGCCGTAAAAGAAGCGGGAAGCCTTACATACGACATCGTTTCAAAATACGTTGACGGCATCGTTACCGTCAGCGACAGCGAGATCGCAACGGCGATCCTTGCTATGATGGAAAAGCAAAAAATGGTCGCCGAGGGCGCGGGCGCGGCTGCGGTCGCGGCGGTGATCACGGGAAAGATACCGTGCAAAGACAAAAAGACGGTGTGCGTTGTTTCGGGCGGCAACATCGACGTGAATATTCTTTCGACCGTACTTGAACGCGGCCTTTACGCAACTGGACGCACACACCGCGTAAGAGTTTCTTTGCCGGATAGACCGGGCGAGCTTTCGGAGATAACGGGCGTCATTTCCGAAATGGGCGGAAACGTGCTTTCCGTTCATCACGAGCGCGGAAGCGACCTTTCAAAGATAAACAGGTGCAAGCTCGATATCGTTATTGAAACGCGCGGATTTGACCATATAGAAAAAATCGACCGCGCACTTGAAGAACACGGATATGAATTTGTAAACAAATCGAAATAAAAAACAGGAGGAGATCACAATGGCAGATATCATTTATACAAAAAACGCGCCTGACGCGATCGGCCCTTATTCACAGGCTGTTAAAGTCGGCGGACTCGTTTTCACATCCGGACAAATAGCAATAAACCCCGCAAGCGGAAACGTTGAAGCTACGACGATCGAGGAGCAGACAGAGCAAGTCTGCAAAAATCTTACAGCTGTCCTTTCGGCTGCCGGCACATCGATAGAAAAGGCCGTAAAGACGGTTTGCTTCCTTTCCGATATGGGCGATTTTGCCGCGTTCAACGGCGTTTACGGCAAATATTTCACATCAAAACCCGCGCGCTCATGCGTTGCGGTAAAAACGCTTCCCAAAAACGTTCTCGTCGAGGTCGAAGTAATAGCGGAAGTATAAAAAACAGGCGGTCATTTTGGCCGCCTTTTTATGTTTTTGTGTTGACTTAATCGACATAATATGATAAAATTATATCAAAGAATAAATATCAGAAAGGGCGACAAGATGAATTTTATTTACGAAAGAATAGGAAAAATGCTTTCCGTCATCAAAGAAAGAATGTTCGGCAAGGCGATAAAGATAAGCGGACTTGAATTCAGCGAGTGCGGATATAAAACGACAAACCTCCCGCCGCGCGGACTAAGATGGACGCCTGTCCCGGATAATTTCAGCGTCGGAGGCGACGGCGCGGAGCATCATATGTGGGTAAAGGGCAAAATAATCATACCCGATGAAATGATGGGCAAAAGCGTTGCCGTTATCAATTCTTCAAACGAGGACAGATCATGGGGAAGAACGCCGCAGTATCTTGTGTATATCGATGGCAAGGCGGTCGGCGCATTTGACAGAAACCATCTTTCGATAGATATTGATTCAAACGTAAAAGAACACGATTTTACCGTATATGTCTACGCGGAAGAGAACGCGCATATTTACGATATGTCATTCTCGATAAGGGAAGTTTACGATGACGTAAGACGTCTTTATTTCGATATCGACGTACCTTATGAGATACTCGGATACAGCGATCCCGATACGCGTTCATACTGCCTTGTCAGAGATGCGGTAAACGAGGCGCTTAACGTTGTCGACTTTTCTTCTTGCGGCGAGGAATTTTTCAAATCGGCTCGCGACGCGTCGGCATATCTTGAAGAAAACCTCTACCAAAAATACAAAAACGAAGAAACTTCGTGCGTTTGCATAGGTCATACGCATATCGACGTCGCGTGGATGTGGACGTTTGCTCAGACAAGAGAAAAAGTGCAGCGCTCATTTTCGACCGTTGTGTCGCTTATGAAAAAGTATCCCGAATACAAGTTCATGAGCTCGCAGGCGCAGCTTTATAAATTCCTCAAAGAAGACGCGCCGGACGTTTACGAGGAAGTTAAAACGCTTATAAAAGAGGGACGCTGGGAAGTTGAAGGCGCGATGTGGGTCGAGGCCGACTGCAACATTCCGAGTGGCGAATCGCTTGTCCGTCAGGTAATGTACGGCAAAAAGTTCTTTATGGACGAGTTCGGAGTCGACTGCCGCGTTCTGTGGCTCCCCGACGCATTCGGATACAGCGCCGCGCTCCCGCAGATACTTAAAAAGAGCGGTGTTGACTATTTTGTAACGTCGAAAATAGGCTGGAACGAAACGAACCGTATGCCGTATGATTTCTTTAACTGGCGCGGCATCGACGGTACGGGCATCCACTCGTATTTCCTTACGGCGCAGACGAAAAAACGCGGTCAAAAGCCCGAAACGATATCGACGTACAACGCAAATCTTTGCCCGTCGCACGTCGCCGGGGCATACGATCGCTTCCAGCAGAAAGAGCTTTCCGATGAAGTCATTATAACTTACGGTTACGGCGACGGCGGCGGCGGCCCGACGGAAGAAATGATCGAGCGCGGACGCAGACTTGAGGGAGGACTTCCCGGTTGCCCGGCTGTAAAATTCGATTTCGCAGGGAAATTCCTTACGGATCTTGACGAAAAGACAAAATCAAAGAAGATACCCGAATGGCGCGGCGAGCTTTATCTTGAGATGCACCGCGGCACGTATACCTCCCAGGCAAAGAACAAGAAAAACAACAGAAAGAGCGAGTTTATCTATCGCAACGCCGAGCTTTACTCTGTAATGGGCGAGGTTTTGTGCAAAATTCCTTACCCGGCAAAGACGCTCTCGGAAGGATGGGAGAAGATACTTCTTTGCCAATTCCACGACGTTGTCCCCGGTTCGTCGATACACCCCGTGTATGAGGATACGGACAAGATTTATTCAAAGCTTATGGGCGAGGGCAAGGCTGTTGTTAAAGGCGTGCTCGACGTTATTTCAAAGAACGTAAAGACATACGGCGGTCTGCTTGTTTTCAACCCCAACCCGTTTGAAGTTTCGGCGCAGATCATGGCCGAGGGCGAGTGGAGATACGTCGAAAAGATACCTTCACTCGGCTGGGCAGTCGTTGCTCCTGCCGAAAAGGCAGTTCCGTATGTTTCGCCTAAAAAGATCGAAAACGACCTTCTTGTTGTCGAATTTGACGACGATATGAACATTTGCCGCATTTACGACAAAGAAGCGGGACGCGAGGTGCTTAAATCGGGCGAGGTCGCAAACAAGCTTGAAGCTTATGAGGACTTCCCGCGCTTCTACGACGCTTGGGAGATCACAAATTACTATAAGGAAAAGAAATATGACGTAAACAACGTGATTTCGTGCGAGAAGTACGAATGCGGCGAAAAAGCCGGCGTTGTCGTAACGCGTAAATTCAAAAATTCCGTTATCCGTCAGATCATAACGCTTGACGGACACACCAAAAACATCGGTTTTGAAACCGATATCGACTGGCATGAGGAACACATCCTGCTCAAATCCGCGTTCCCGTTTGACCTTAACACGTCGAGCGCAACGTATGAGATACAGTATGGATACGTTCAGAGAAACACGCACGAAAACACAAGCTGGGATGCGGCAAAATTCGAGGTATGCGGTCATAAATACGCCGATATTTCCGAAAACGGCTACGGCGTTTCGCTCATCAACGACTGCAAATACGGTTACAGCGCCGACGGTTCGACTCTGTCGCTGACACTGCTCAAATGCGCGACGTACCCTGATCCTGACGCAGATAAAGGCGTTCACCACTTCACGTACACGCTCGCTCCTCATAACGGCAGCTTCTCGGCGGCAAAAACGGTGGAAAATGCGTATATTCTCAACAACCCGCTTGAATGTGTGCCTATGTCAAGGCAGGACGGCGCGCTTTCCGACAAATTCTCGTTTGCGAAGATCGACGGCGAGGGAGTTGTCATTGATACTGTCAAGAAGGCAGAGGACGGCAGCGGCATCATCGTAAGACTTTACGAGGCGACAAACTCGCGTGGCAAGCACACGCTGACCTTCGGCACGGCAATAAGCGAGGTTTACGTTTGCGATCTGCTTGAAAGAGAAGAGTACTCGCTTGGCGTCGAGCGCAACAGCGTTTCTCTTGATGTAAAACCGTTTGAGATAGTAACGCTCAAAGTCAAAATTTAATAATGAATGATCTGCGGGCGGTCCTTGTACCGCCCACAGAATTTTACAGGAGATATTATGATACCCGTAAATGAAAAAATGCTGGGACTCGGCGAAAAAAGCTCGGCTATTCGTGAGATATTCGAGTACGGCAACAAAAGACGTGCGGAAATAGGCGCTGAAAACGTTTTTGATTTCAGCCTCGGCAACCCGAGCGTTCCGGCGCCGATGTGCGTGAACGAAACGCTTGTAAAACTGCTTGAAAAGGAGCCGGACAGCGTTCACGCGTATACGTCAGGCCCGGGAGACCGAAATGTTCGCGCGTCTGTCGCAGAGTATCTCAATAAAACTTTCGGCAGCGAGATGACGTATGAAAACATATATATGACGTGCGGCGCCGCCGCATCTCTTACGTCGACGCTGAACGCCGTTATAAACGGCGGCGATGAGGTCATCGTTTTTGCGCCTTTTTTTCCGGAGTACCGCGTGTTTATCGAAAAGGCGGGCGGGGAGCTTGTTGCTGTCAAGTGCCGCGAGGACGACCTTACTATCGACGCACGCCGCTTTGAAGAGAGCGTCACCGAGAAAACGAAGGCTGTCATAATTAATTCTCCGAACAACCCGACGGGCGTCGTTATTTCCGAAAAACAGCTTCGCGATATTTCAGGCGTCCTTAAAAGAAAATCAGCGGAATACGGGCATATCATTTATCTTATTTCGGACGAACCGTACCGCGAGCTTGTATATGGCGGAGTAAAAGTCCCGTTTGTGCCCGATTTTTACGGGGAAACGATCATTTGCTACTCTTTTTCAAAATCGCTTTCGCTCCCCGGCGAAAGAATAGGGTATATCGCCGTTTGCGAGAAGGCGACTGAGTGGAAAAGGCTTTTTTCGGCGGTCTGCGGAGCTGCGCGCTCGCTCGGATTTGTCTGCGCGCCGAGCATATTCCAAAAGATCGTGCCGGAGTGCCTCGGCAAAACTTCCGACATTTCGGTTTATGAAAAAAACAGAAATACACTTGTTGGCGCGCTTACCGAATACGGATATAAATTGGCAAGCCCCGACGGCGCGTTTTACCTTTTTTTAAAATCGCCGGATATAAGCGCCGCCGCTTTTTGCGAGCGTGCAAAAAAATACGAGATTTTACTCGTTCCAAGCGACAGCTTCGGCTTTGATGGATACGTCAGAATTGCGTATTGCGTAAATCCCGGTATGATAGATCGCGCTTTGCCGGGCTTTCGAGCGCTTGCCGAGGAATACAAAATCAAAAAATAAATGCAGGAGGATATTATGGCGTTCGTTACTCTTAAATTTTTCAGCGAATCTCTCGGTATGCAGTCGGAAATCTACGTAATAATCCCGCAAAAAAAGCGTGAGGACGGCGAAAAATTCAAATGTCTTTATCTTCTTCACGGTCTCAGCGACGACCATACGATATGGATGCGCCGCACGTCGATCGAGCGATATGCCGAAAAGTACGGGATATGTGTCGTCATGCCCAATGCACACAGAAGCTTTTACACAAATATAAAAAACGGACTTCCTTATTATACTTATGTTGCAAAAGAGCTGCCCGAATTGATATGCTCTATGTTCAACGTGTCTGATAAAAGGGAAGATAATTTCGTTGCGGGGTTATCTATGGGCGGTTACGGTGCGCTTAAAATCGCGCTGCGCGAGTGCGACCGCTTCTGCGCCTGCGGCGCTCTTTCCGCGGCAACCGATATAGTTCGCAGAAAGGGAAAGGAAACTTACACGTTTGTTTTTGGTGAAAATGACGAGGTATCTGAAAACGACGATCTGTTTATTCTTGCAAAATCAAAAAAGGACTGCGAAAACAAGCCGCGAATTTATATGTGCGTCGGCACAGAGGACTTTTTGTACGACGAAAATCAGCGTTTCAAAGAGCATTTGTTATCTCTCGGCTATGACCTGACATATCGCGAATCGCACGGTTCGCACAACTGGGAATTCTGGGATGAGTACATAAAATACGTCCTCGATTGGATGTTTTGCACATAAGCCAGGCTGTTTTTGTGCATTTTATATATTTGTATAGGTACAATAGCCATCTTGATTTCACTTTTTATGTGCATATTGACGACGAAATGTGCAAAAATTGAAAAAAATATCGTTTTTTTGTCATATTGCAATTTCGGTCGAACCGTTATATAATTTTATTGTAGAAAATATTTGTTTTCCGTTTCATCGGGGAAAGGACGGCGCGTATGAAACTTCTCGAACAGAGAATAATTTCCGACGGGAAAGTTCTGCCCGGCGACGTTCTCAAAGTAAACAGTTTTCTCAATCATCAGATCGACGTAAAATTTGTATCACAACTCGGACATGAATTTCATAGGCTATTTGCGGATTGCGGCGTAAACAAAATTCTCACCATAGAATCATCGGGTGTGGGGATCGCTTGTCTTACGGCGCAATTTTTTGATGTTCCCGTCGTTTTTGCCAAAAAAGCGAAAACGTCAAACATTTCAAGCGACGTCTATTCCGCTTCCGCTCATTCGTATACGCACGGCAACGAATATGAGGCGGTCGTTTCAAAAGATTTTCTCCTTCCGAGCGATAAGGTGCTTATTATCGACGATTTTCTCGCCAACGGCGCGGCGCTTGAAGCACTTGTTTCGATATGCGAGCAGGCGGGAGCTGAGATCGCGGGATGCGGTATCGTCATCGAAAAACAATATCAGGGCGGGGGAGATAAGCTCCGCGCTCGCGGTATCCGCGTGGAATCTCTTGCAAAAATTCGCTCAATGAGCGATGACGGCAAAATAGAATTCTGCGAATAATAACGGTTAGCTGGAACTTTGTTCCTTTTAATAAAAAATATAAAATATCGGAGGCAAAAAATGAAGAAAATCCTTTCAATTATCCTCGCCGTCGCAATGCTTGCGGCAGTAGCTCTTATTGTGGCATCTTGCGGCAAAACAAGCACTGTTGATAAGAAATCGATAAAGATCGGCCTTATCACGCTTCACGACGAATCGTCCACATACGACAAAAACTTCATCGACGCTATGTACCGCGCGCTCGAGGACCTCGGTCTTTCCAAGGACCAGCTCGTACTCTACACAGGCGTTGACGAGTCCAGCGCTTGCTACGACAAAGCGAAAGCTTGCGTAAATCAGGGATGCAACGTTGTATTTGCCGATTCTTTCGGTCATGAAGACTTTATGATCCAGGCTGCTCAGGAATTCCCGAATGTCGTATTTGCTCACGCAACAGGCACAAAGGCTCATACAGCTAACCTTTCCAACTTCTCAAACGCATTTGCGGCTATCTACGAAGGCAGATACCTTGCAGGTATTGCAGCAGGTCTTAAACTCAATGAAATGATCGAGTCCGGCAAGATCACAGCCGAACAGGCAGTTATGGGTTACGTTGGCGCATACACATACGCTGAGGTTATGTCCGGTTACACATCGTTCTATCTCGGTGCAAAATCCGTTTGCCCGTCCGTTACAATGAAGGTTAAATTCACAGGTTCTTGGTACGACACAGATAAAGAGTACACGGCAGCGAAGTCCCTCATTTCCGACGGTTGCGTACTTCTTTCTCAGCACGCTGACTCTTACGGTGCGCCCAATGCTTGCGAAGAAGCAGGTGTTCCCAACGTTTCCTACAACGGCAGCACGGAAGCTCAGGGCCCGAATACATACATTGTTGCTTCCAAGATCGACTGGGCTCCTTACTATGAGCATATGATCAACTGCGTTCTTGAAGGCAAACAGCTTGAAAAAGACTGGACAGGCACAATAGCTACAGGTTCCGTTAAACTTGAAGCTGTCAACACAAAGGTTGCGGCAAAGGGAACACAGGAAGCGATCGACAATGCACTTGCAGGCTTCAAAGCAGGCACACTCCACGTTTTCGATACAAATAAGGATAACTTCATTACCGTCGGCGGCGAAAAGCTCACGTCGTACAAGGCAGACGTTGACTTTGATACGGAATATCAAAAAGACACAGAGGTCGTATCCGGCGGATACTTCCATGAGTCCGAATACCGTTCAGCTCCGTACTTTGACGTTGAGATCGACGGCATCACACTTCTTGACCGCGCATACTGATATTTGTAAAAATACAGGCAAAGCGGAGATTTTCTCCGCTTTGCCGCGTTTTGTTTTCTATTCTACGATACCGGGAGGCAACGATGAGCAAAGAGATCGCTCTTGAACTCAAAAATATAACAAAAAGTTTCGGAAGAGTTGTTGCGAACAGAAACGTAAATCTTACGGTTTACAAAAACGAAATTTTGTCGCTGCTCGGAGAAAACGGCTCCGGCAAGACCACGCTTATGAATATGATCTCGGGAATTTATTTTCCCGACGAAGGCGAAATTTTTGTCGACGGCAAGCCCGCCGTTATTTCCTCGCCGAAAGACGCATTCGGCTACGGTATAGGTATGATCCATCAGCATTTCAAGCTCGTGGATACGTTTACTGCCGCCCAAAATATAATTCTGGGCATTAAAAATGAAAAGTATAACATTAAACTTGTAAATTCCCGTGTCCGCGAGATCGCGGAGAAATACGGTTTCGATATAGATCCCAAAAAGAAAATACACGAAATGTCCGTTTCCGAAAAGCAGACTGTTGAAATTATCAAAGTGCTTTACAGAGGCGCGAACATTCTCATTCTTGACGAGCCGACGGCCGTTCTTACGCCGCAGGAGATAGAAAAGCTCTTTGCCATACTCCGCAAGATGCGCGACGACGGCAAGTCGATCATTATCATCACGCATAAGCTCAACGAGGTTATGGAGATATCAGACAGGGTATCTATTCTTCGCAAGGGCGAGTACATCGGCACTGTAAACACTTGTGAAACAACGGAAAAACAGCTTACCGAAATGATGGTCGGCAAGCAGATAGAACTTAAAATCGATCGCGTTAAGGTTGAAAGCACAAAGCCGCTTCTTGAAATAAGAGATCTTGTTATCCGCTCCGACGACGGAAGCAAGGCGATAAAAAACGTCAGCTTCTACATCCGCGGCGGGGAGATACTCGGCGTTGCCGGAATTACGGGGTGCGGTCAGAAAGAGCTTTGCGAAGCTATCGCGGGACTGAGGAAAGTAGAAAGCGGCTTTATTATGCATAAAGGCGAGTCGATCGTCGGCATGCCGCCAAAGCTTATCATCGAAAAGGGAATATCGATGAGTTTTATCCCCGAGGACCGTCTTGGAATGGGACTTGCGCCGTCATTCTCGATAACAGACAATATGATGCTGAAAACTTACGGCGAAGGCAAAACGCCGTTTGTAAACAGACAGGCGGCAAGAGAAAAAGCTCAGGCGCTTATTGAAAAGCTTGAAATAGCAACGCCGTCGACCGAAACGCCGGTCAGACGTCTTTCCGGCGGCAACGTTCAAAAAGTGCTTGTCGGACGTGAGATCGACGCAAACCCAAACGTAATCGTAACGGCTTATCCCGTTCGCGGACTTGATATCAACTCCGCATACGCGATCTACGATATACTGAACGAGCAAAAATCGAAGGGCGTCGGCATACTTTTCGTCGGAGAAGACCTTGACGTTATGCTCGCTCTGTGCGACAAAATACTCGTGCTTTGCCACGGCGAAGTTATGGGCATAGTTCACGCCGCAAAGGTGACAAAAGACCAGCTCGGCCTTATGATGACGGGCGCCGTCAACCTTACGGAACTTCAAAAAGAAAAGAATTTCGGTATAGCGAAAGACTCCAACCTTACGGAAACCGAGTGGCTTAACGCAGCAAACGAACAGAATGGAGGAGCGGAAAATGAAAACTGAAAAAGTTAAAAACGATCCTTTGTTCCATGTTTCCAAGAATGACAATCTGCCACGCTGGAAGGCTATGCTCATCAGGGCAGGTGCAGTCCTCGTGGCACTGGTCATTTGCGGTATAATGAGTGTGATACTCATAAAAGAAAACCCGTTCAAAATTTACGGAACGATGATAACCGGTGCATTCATCGATATCTGGACGCTTCTCAAAGATATCGCCGTGCTTTTGATGTTCGGACTTGCGGTAATTCCCGCGTTCAAGATGAAATTCTGGAATATGGGAGCAAACGGACAGGTGCTTATCGGCTGCCTTTGCGCTATCGCGTGCATGAAATTCCTCGCCGGTAAGGTTCCAAACGTCGTGCTTATAATACTTATGGTCGTCACAAGTATTGCCGCAAGCGTTATATGGGCGGTAATTCCGGCGATTTTCAAGGCATTTTTCGGCACGAATGAGACTCTGTTTACGCTGATGATGAACTATATTGCGATAGGTATCGTTGCGTATTTCTCGTTTTCGTGGAGTGACGGCTCCGGCACCATCGGACTTGTAAACTACATCGGAAGCAAGAATTATATGGCGGGATGGTTCCCGAATATCGGCAATAAATATGTAATGATCATACTTATCGCGCTTCTTGTCGACGCATTTATGTTTGTGTATATGAAATATACAAAACACGGATTTGAAACGGCGCTTGTCGGCGAAAGCGTCAATACAGCCAAATACGTCGGAATAAACGTCAAAAAGGTAATTATCAGAACGCTTATCCTTTCAGGCGTGATATGCGGCATAATGGGCGCAATGTTTGCGGGATCGCTTGAACATACTGTCAACACGTCTATATGCGGAAGCAAAGGATTTACGGCAATTCTTGTTGCGTGGCTTGCAAACTTCGATCCGCTTATGATGCTGTTCACGACATTCTTCGTTGTTTTCCTGCAAACTGGAGCCGAGAACGTAAGCACGGTATTCCAGCTCAAAAGCACGGACTACTCAAACATCGTTGTCGGAATAATTTTCTTCTGCATCATCGGATGCGAATTCTTCATAAGATATAAGATAATGCCGAGCCAGAGACTGAAAGACATTCTGAGCGGCAAAAAAACGCGCAGCGCTGAGAAAAAGGAGGAAGCGTAATGCTTAGTACACTTTCAACCATACTTGTCGACGCCATTAGCATGGGCACGATCTTCCTTTTCGGGTGCGTTGGCGAGATACTGACCGAAAAAGCGGGCAACCTTAACCTCGGCATACCGGGAATTATGTGTATCGGCGCGCTGGGCGGGAGTTTTGGCGTTATGATTTACTCAAACGGCGCCGCCGATCCCACGCAGATGAGCGGATTCTGGCTTGTTGTCGTGTCTGTTCTTTTCTCGATGCTCTTTGCAGGCGCGGCCGGACTTATATACGCTTTTCTTACCGTAACGCTTAAAGCAAATCAAAACGTTACGGGACTTGCTCTGACAACTTTCGGCGTCGGTTTTATGAAATTCTTTGCAAAGCGTATAGATATGACGAATTTTGTCGTTGCAAGCAAATATTTCAAAAATCTGTTTCCGTTCTCCGGCAAGCTCGGATGGTTCGGGGAAATATTCCTTTCGCACGGCGTGCTTGTGTATCTTGCAATAGCTGTCGCGATCTTTGCTTCAATTCTGCTTAACAGAACGAGAACGGGACTTCATTTGCGCGCCGTCGGCGAAAATCCCGCAACGGCAGACGCGGCAGGAATAAACATTTCAAAATATAAGTATATCTTCATCACACTCGGCAGTGCTATCGCCGGCATCGGCGGACTTTACTACGTCATGGACAAGACCAACGGAACAACGCTTGCGGAAGCGTCTATCGACTCTTTCGGTTGGCTTGCGGTGGCGCTTGTAATTGCGACTATGTGGAAACCGATATTTGCCATCCTCGGTTCGATAGTGTTCGGCGGACTTTCCATTCTTGCAATGGACCTTACGACGCTGTCGTTCTCACAGCTTAAAATATTCGATATGTTCCCGTATATCATAACGGTTGTTGTCCTGATTTTAACAAGCATTTTCGGGAAAAAAGAAAATCAGCCGCCGGCAAGTCTGGGACTATAGTATTTCAGAGAAGAAAGATAGTTTTTATCAAAAACAGCGAGGTATTTTCATATACCTCGCTTTGGCATATAATCAAATAAAAATACGGAGGCAGGAATGTTTGTTTATCAACTTGTATCAATCGAACTCATTGTCGGCGTCGTTTTGATCGGCGTGCTTGCGTCGCGCGGAAAAAGCATCGCGGAAAGAGTCGTTTCGCTGATCTGCGTGCCGCTTTCGTTTATTGTCGCGTTCATCTTGGCAAAGCTTATCAACGTAAGTATGCTCGGAGGCGTTGTTGATAAGTTCATCTCAAGTATAAACGGCGGCGCCGACGTCACGGAAGAAACGTATCCGACGCTTTACGGCATTTCAAAAGCCGCTGCCGTATCGATCGGCAAGCACATCCTTTTGACGGTGACTTTCCTTTTGCTGCTTTGCGTTTTCAGCATTATCGTTCATTTGATATTCAAATCGCAGGAAAACCGGGAGTCATCGACAGGGAAGAACGCTGTATGCTGCGTTATCGGCGGCGTAAAATACTTTCTCGCGCTCATGCTTTCGCTTTTGCCGCTGACAATGCTTTTGAGAGTGGCAAAGCCGGTTGCCGATTACGCAAGGCAGAATCAGCCCAAGGACACATACGCCTATGAGCTTTCCGAATACATAGACGATAAGATTTTAGACCCGCTTGAAAATTCGGTTCTGGCAAAAGTCAATAAGTACAGCGGAGTCGGATTTTTGCTTGACACCGTTTCCGATTCAATATCGACGCAAAACGTAACGCTTACCGACAAAAGCACCGCAAAAGTGAATATAAACGACTTTTTGAGGCGGCTTGTCGACGACGGGCTTCCCGTCGTATCGGCGTATGAATGTTTCAAACACCCGACGCAGCACTTGCTCGGCGACGTTAGCGACCTTCCGAGAGTAATGAAAGATATTTCATCCGACAAGGCGATGTCTTGCTTTGTGGCGGAGCTTATCGCGTCTTCAAGCGTAGGAAAAACTGACGATCCGATAGTTGACAAGTTTATTTCCGCGATCAAAAGCGGCGATCCGTCGACTTATTCAAAAACGTTTGAAACGATGGGGAAGGTATTTGAAACGCTTATCGAAAAAGACCCAAGCGTCCTTCTTTCGTCGGAGGACGTTGTCGATCTTCTTATAAAATCAATGAAGGACAAGGAATTTTCGGAAAAAATTTCCGAAGCGCTTGCGTCAAGCGACGTCGGCTCGGAGATTGCGTATGAGATAACGTCAAAAGCTCTTGACTCCGTTGGCGACACTATCGGCGTCGGCGGGCTGAATATCAATATGGAGCTGTTCAAGCAGCTTTTCGGCGAGGAAAACGTCGCCAAATATGCCGAAATACTGATCAAAGTTTCAGAACTTATCGACGAGCTTGGCGGCATGGGCAATATAACGCCCGATAAAGTCATTTCAAAGTTTGACAAGGTCGGCGCGCTTCTTGACGCGCTTGCCGTTTTTGAAGGCAAAGCAGACACATCGTTTGAAGCGCTAACGGCCATTGCAAAGGACGCAAGCTATGCTAAATACTTTGCGTTTATCGGCGCCGCCGAAATTATAGCGAGGTATGAAAATAACACGTCGTCGTTTGAGCAAAGCTTTGCGATGATCAGAGATCATTTTACAAAATAACCGAGGAGGCACTGTATGAAAAATAAACTTTGGGTTTTGATCGCCGTTGTGGCGCTTGTTGCTGTGGTTTCGCTTACGGTAGTTCTCTCGCTTTCTTATTTCAAAGGGCTGAGCTTTCCGTCGGCGGCAGGTCATTTTTGATAAATCGAATTTTGATAAATCGAATAAAAAAGCAGGGCAAACGCCCTGCTTTTTTTCACCATAAGCTATTTTCTCGATAAAATCGCCAAAAGAATACCAGATTTTACTTCAACGCTTGCATAGTCGGCAGTTATCTCATTGCTGACGCCAAGCGGGAACGACGTATCAAGCGACGCGCCGGAAAGGACGTACTTTGTCCCACTGATGCTCACCCCGTCGCATTTGCCGCCGAAAGCGAACAGGGAAAGATAAAATCCGTCGCGGCGCGTAATTTTCGCGCCTTTTTCAATCAAAAACGCTTCGTTGTCGCCGTCGCGCAAAAACGCTTTTGAGCCGTTGTCGAGAGCATATTTCAGCGACTGCAAATTTGCGACTGTGTGATCGAGCCTTCCGCCGATGCCGCCCGCGATGAGTATTTCGTCGGCGCCCATTTTAATGGCGTGTTTTATGCAAAGCATTGTGTCGGTATCGTCCTTTTCGCACGGAACGCGGACAATTTTTGCGTCGGGGACGCTGCCGTGGTCAAAATCGCCTATAACGATATCCGGCACAAGCCCGGCGCCTGTCGCAATATCGTATGAAGCGTCAGCGCAGACGATCCCGTCAAATTTCTCACCGCGAATAATATCCGAAAGCGCGCCGCAGATATAAGGCGTTACGATAAGATATCTCATGCGTTGACTTTTCTGATATAAGGAATGCGCGCCACGGCAACTGACGCGGCGATCGTTATGATGATCTCGGGTATCATGTAGCATCCGTTATATATTATAGAATAGATTATTGCAAGCCCCGCGCCGCTGAACGTTTTCATTATCCAAGCACTTACCGCAAGATCTTTGATGACGGTATCTGTGAAGAACCATTCCGCCCACGCGCCATAGAAAATAGCTCCGCTTAAAACGTGGAACGCGTAACAAACGAGAAGCGCAACGGCAGAGCCGGCGATAAGCGCGCCTGTTTTGCTTTTTATAACACGTCTGAATATGCCGCCGAGTCCGAGGGAAGTGTACGCGAGTATATAATCAATGAAGATAATGATAAGCCCCGTGAAAACAGTAAACCCCGAATCGGGCAAAAACAGACCGGCAACAGTGCCGCTTGAACCGTGAATCAGAGATACGATTATCTGTATCACCGAATACGTAAACGAGGAAAACAGCCCCCATTTCAGCCCGTACATATATGAAATGATAACGATCGGCAGCATGCTTGCAAATGTGATCGTCCCGCCGAAAGGTAGGTTCAAAAACGGAATAAACTCGCACACAACGGCGATCACGGTTGAGATCGCCAAAAGAACGGCTGACGTCGTCAGGCGCGAAATGCTCTCTCTTTTCATAAAATCACCTCAAAATAAAAATTACCGCAAACGAATAATTGCGGTAAAGTAAATCTTCCTACGCCGGTATTATCCGTATCAGGTCAAAGGGTTCGGGCGATGCCCGTCTCAGCAAAACGCACCCCTGATTATATTTAATTGCGGTAAATTGATAATACACCAAAACGGGAAAAAAGTCAATATCTTCCGCTAAAAAATATTCCGTCAGCAGTCTGAAATAAAAAAACCGTATTTTTTGCACTTTGACATTCAGTTTACAAAAAATTCACACTTTTTTATGTAAAAACTATTGACAAATGGGCACAATAGTGGTAAATTAGTATCATAGATTAGCACTTTGAACACAAGAGTGCTAAAAATGAGGAGGGTAGGTTTGAGCAAGGAAGTACTCGGCGGCGAAGAACTGAGCCGCAGAAAAAAACAGATATTGCGCTCTGTCATAGAAGCGCACATTATGCTCGGCGAGCCGGTCGGCTCCAAATATCTTACAACAAACGCGGATATTCCGTTTTCCTCAGCAACAATAAGAAACGAAATGGCGGAGCTTGAAGCCATGGGGTATCTCGAGCAGCCGCATACGTCATCGGGTAGGATCCCGACAAAAGCAGGGTACAGATTTTACGTCGACAGCCTGATGGACAGCTACAAGCTGACAGCGTCCGAGATCGTAACGCTGAATAATATGCTTCGCTCGAAAATAGGCGAGCTTGACAGCATACTTCAAAGCGCGTCAAAGCTTGTTGCCGCGCTTACAAATTACCCGACTGTCGCCGTTAAGACGACGTCGAGCGAAAACGTCGTTGAGCAGTTTTCGTATATGCTGATGGGCGATAATGATTTTCTTCTCGTTATGCGCTTATCAGACGGCACGGTAAAATCAAAGCACATCAAAACGGACTTCTCGCTTGACAAAAATATACTTGATACGCTCACCGATCAGCTCAACACATACGTTGCAAACGTATCGCCCGAAACGATAACTCTGCCGCTTATGATGCAGCTTGAAAAGAGCCTTGGCGACGCGGGCAAACTCGTCGATCTGTCGATAAAGGCGGTGTACGAAAACACAGTCAGCAGCGATGACAGCAGCGTAAGCTTTGAGGGCGTCGGAAAGCTTCTCGAATATCCGGAATTTGCAAGCGTCGATCAGATGAAGAGCGTGCTCAATATGATCGAGGACAAAGACGGGATAATCAATATAATGAAAGAGGGCGACGCCGACAAAGTCAACGTCGTCATCGGCGAGGATGATGAAAAGCTCGCGGAACATTCGGCGTTCATATTCCGCAAACTCGTGGTCGACGGCAAAGTCGTCGGCGCGATAGGAGTTTTCGGGCCGAGCCGGATGGACTATTCAAAAGTTGTTTCAACTGTCGAGTATTTGTCAGATCAGATATCGAAAACACTCGGCACGGCGCTCCCGGAGAAAAAAGACGACGATGGCGCCGACACAAAGACATAGGCGTGAAAGGGATGACATACAATGGATGAAGAAAAAGTAGAAAAAACAGAACAGACCGACGATAAATCGGAAAAAAAAGAAGCGAAAGCTCAAAAATCGGAAACAAAGAAGCTGACTGCCGAGATCGAAAGCCTTAAAGAAGAAAACAAAAAGCTTTCGGGCGAGCTTGAAAGCGAGAAGGACAAATACCTTCGTATGCTTGCGGAATATGATAATTTCCGCCGCCGCACAAAGGCAGACAGGGAAAACATATATGCAGACGCTTACGGCGAGGCGCTCGGCGAGCTGCTCCCGATAATCGACAATATCGAGCGCGCGATCAACTTTGCGGACAGCGCAAGCTTTGCAGACGGTATGAAAGCGATAGTCGGGCAGGTCGCATCGGCGATGGAAAAGCTCGGAGTTGAAACATTCGGAAACGTCGGAGAAACGTTTGATCCGATGCTTCACAACGCGGTCATGCACGTCGACGATGAAAATCTCGGCGAGAACGTTATCGCGGACGTATTCCAGAAGGGATACAAAAAAGGCGACAGGATCATCAGACACGCGATGGTCAAAGTCGCAAACTGAAATCGTTAAAAAATAAATCACATATATTTCGGAGGTAATCATCATGGCAAAAATTATTGGTATTGACCTTGGCACAACAAACTCTTGTGTTGCGGTTTACGAGGGCGGCGAGCCTATCGTTATAACAAATCCGGAGGGCGCGAGAACGACTCCGTCAGTCGTTGCTTTCTCCAAAACAGGCGAAAGAATGGTAGGTCAGGTCGCAAAAAGACAGGCGGTTACAAACAGCGACAGAACCGTTATGAGTATAAAGAGACACATGGGCTCTGATTACAAGGTCGACATCGACGGCAAAAAGTACACACCGCAGGAGATATCCGCGATGGTTCTTCAAAAGCTGAAAGCTGACGCTGAGGCATACCTCGGAACGACTGTTTCTCAGGCTGTTATCACTGTCCCCGCATACTTTACGGACTCGCAGCGTCAGGCAACAAAGGACGCCGGCAAGATCGCAGGACTTGAAGTTCTTCGTATCATCAACGAGCCGACGGCGGCAGCTCTTGCGTACGGTGTTGACAAAGAGGGAAGCGAGCAGAAAATAATGGTGTTCGACCTCGGCGGCGGCACGTTTGATGTATCTATTCTTGAAATTTCAGACGGAGTGTTTGAAGTTCTTGCGACAAACGGCAACACTCGCCTCGGCGGCGACGACTTCGACCAGAGAATAATCGACTGGATCGCAGATACGTTCCAGAAGGAAAACGGAATTGACCTTCGCAAAGACAAAATGGCGCTTCAAAGACTCAAAGAAGCGGCAGAGAAGGCAAAGATCGAGCTTTCCGGCATGATGAGCGCAAACATCAACCTTCCGTTCATCACAGCGGACGCTACAGGCCCGAAGCACTTTGTAGCCGACCTTTCGAGAGCCAAATTCAACGAACTGACTTCTGATCTTGTTGAGGCTTGCATGGGACCGTGCAAGAAGGCGCTTGCAGACGCGGGACTGAATATTTCTCAGATCAATAAGGTCCTTCTTGTCGGCGGTTCTACGAGAATTCCGGCTGTTCAGGACGCTGTCAAAGCGTTTACGGGCAAGGATCCGTTCAAGGGCATCAACCCCGACGAGTGCGTTGCGGTCGGCGCTGCTATCCAGGCTGGCGTCCTCGGCGGCGAAGTAAAAGATCTGCTTCTGCTCGACGTAACGCCGCTTTCACTCGGCATTGAAACGCTGGGCGGCATCTGCACAAAGATCATCGACAGAAATACGACAATCCCTGTTAAGAAATCTCAGGTATTCTCAACGGCCGCTGACGGTCAGACGAGCGTTGATATCCACGTTCTCCAAGGCGAGCGCGAAAGAGCAGACGGCAACACGACTCTCGGCCGCTTCTCACTTGACGGCATCGCTCCGGCGCCGCGCGGCATCCCTCAAATCGAGGTCACGTTTGACATCGATGCAAACGGCATCGTAAACGTAAGCGCAAAGGACAAAGGCACAGGCAAAGAACAGCATATCACGATCACATCCTCGACGAATATGAGCAAAGAGGACATCGACCGCGCCGTCAAAGAGGCGGAGAAATTCGCGGAAGAGGACAGAAAGCTTAAAGACCTTGTTGACGCGAAGAACCACGCGGAAGCTCTCGTTATCCAGTGTGAAAAAGTTCTTTCCGACGCGGGCGACAAGATCAGCGACGGCGACAAGGAAACGGTACGCGGCGAGATCGAAAAGCTCAAAGAGGCGATCAAGTCCGACAATGCCGATACTATAAAGTCGGCAACCGACGAATTCCAGAAGAAGTTCTACGAAGTATCCGAAAAGCTTTATCGTTCGCAGGGCGGCAACGCAGGCGCAGGCGATCAAGGCGCTGCCGGAACACAGAACGACGACGGCTCGTTCAACGCCGATTTTACTGAAAAACAATAATTCAAATTCTTGCAAAGAGGCGGGATATCCCGCCTCAATGCTTGATTTTCGGAGAAAACAATGAAAGACTACTACGAGGTCCTCGGCGTATCCAAAAGCGCCGACGACGAAGAAATAAAAAAGGCGTACCGAAAGCTTGCAAAGCAGTATCATCCCGATATGCACCCCGGCGACAAGACCGCCGAGGAAAAATTCAAAGAAGTTAACCAAGCGTATGCGGTGCTGTCTGATCCCGACAAGCGCAAAAAATACGACCAGTTCGGTTCGGAAGCGGCCGAGGGCAATGGCGGCGGATACAGCGGCGGTTTCGGTAACTTCGGCGGATTTACGGGCGGTATGGACTTTGACCTTTCCGACCTTTTCGGCGACTTTTTCGGCGGCAGCAGGACAAATACCCGCCGGAGCGGGCCCGAGCGCGGCGACGATCTTCTTCAACGCGTTTTCATCTCGTTTGAAGAGGCGGCATTCGGCTGCAAAAAGGACATAAAATACACAAAGATAGACCGTTGTGCAGATTGCGGCGGAACGGGCGCGGCGAAGGGAACAACGCCGAAGGTCTGCTCAAAATGCGGCGGCACCGGCAGGATCAAAGTTCAGCAGAGAACCCCGTTTGGCGTTATGCAGTCGACGCGCGAATGTGATGAATGCGGCGGCAGAGGTGAAACGATACCGAATCCTTGCAAGGGGTGCGGCGGAAGCGGAGTCAAGAACGTAACGAAAACTCTCGAAGTTTCGATCCCCGCGGGAATTGACAATGGCCAGCGTATAACGCTTCGCGGCATGGGAAACGCCGGAAAACGCGGCGGCCCGGCGGGCGATCTTTATATTTCCGTTCAAGTAAGACCGCACGCGCTGTTTGAGCGCGACGGATTCAATATCTACTGCGATATACCGATAACGTTTGCGGAAGCGGCGCTCGGCGCAACGATCTCCGTGCCCACACTCGACGGAAAAACGACGTTCCAGATCCCCGAAGGGACGCAAACCGGCACTGCTTTCACACTGAAAGGCAATGGAATTCAGAACATAAACGGACGCGGACGCGGCGACCTTATTTTCCGCGTCAACATTGAAGTTCCGAGATCACTGAACGACAACCAAAAAGACGCTTTGCGCCGTTTTGCAGACGCTTGCGGAATGTCAAATTACACAAAACGTGAAAAATTCTTCAAAAAATTCGGGAAGGGATAAATAAAATGCTCTGGACACAGGTCAAAGTTACATGCAAGGTTTCCGATCTTGACTCGGTATGCGCCGTTATGTCGATGCTTGAAAATTCCGTTCAGATCGAGGATTACAGCGATCTTGATACGACGCTTCGCACGGTTTACGGCGATCTCATCGACGAAAGCATAAAAAACGCCGATAAAAGCATAGCGTCGTGCAGTATTTACGTTCCAGAGGAAAGAAATCTTTCCGAATATCTCTCTTACATCAAAACAAAGCTCGACGAGCTGAAAATTTCAGCCAAAACCGAGATAATAGGCTGCGACGAGGAAGAATGGTCGACCGCGTGGAAAAAATACTACAAGCCCACTCGCGTCGGCGAGCATATCGTTGTCGTTCCGAGTTGGGAAAAATACTCGCCGAAAGACGACGACGTTGTGATCGATATGGATCCCGGAATGGCATTCGGCACGGGAACGCACGAAACAACGCGACTTTGCGCGGCGCTCCTCGAAAAGAACGTATCGCGCGGCGACTATATGCTTGACGTCGGAAGCGGCAGTGGAATTCTTGCGATCGTGGCGAAAAAAATGGGCGCCGACTATGTTGCGGGATGCGACATAGACGAGGTTGCGGTACGCACCGAAAAAGAAAACGCCGAGCGCAACGGATGCGATATCGATTTTTATAAATCGGATCTGCTTAAAGGCGTAAAGCTTCACTGCGGGCGGAAGTTTGATATCGCGTGCGCGAATATCGTTGCCGATATCATAATCCGCATGTCAGACGATATCGGCGGATTTATCCGTGCGGGCGGACTTTTGATCGCGTCGGGTATTATCGACGAGCGCGAGGCCGAGGTCGACGGTGCGATAGTTTCAAACGGTTTTGAAAAGATCGACGCGCTTCACGAAAAGGGCTGGTGCGCATGCCTTTACAGAAAAAAATGATTTTTCGGTCGGCTTAGCCGACCGTTTTCATTTATATAAATTTGACAAATGGCGCTATATGTAGTATAATAGAAAAAAATAAAGTAAAGGATAACCGATATGCCGAAATTTTTTGTTCCGCCCGAACAGATTTATGACGATGAAATAATCATACTCGGCGACGACGCACGTCATATTTCAGCGTCGCTGAGAATGAAGACAGGCGATACGCTTATCGTCTGCAATAAAAACAAAAGAGATTACGAGTGTATCATTTCGTCTGTCGAAAACGGGATAGTTAAAGCCGAGATAGTATCGTCATCTGTTTGCGGCGCGGAACCTGCATACAATATCAGGCTCTATCAGTGCTTGCCGAAGGGCGAGAAGATGGAATATATCATTCAGAAAGCGGTAGAACTCGGCATTTCGTCGATCGTTCCCGTTTATTCCTCGCGCTGTATCGCAAAGCCGACGCAAAAGGGAAAAGACAACAGGGACAAAAAAACAGAGCGATATAATAAGATCGCTTACGAGGCGGCACAGCAGAGCGGCCGCGGGATAGTACCCGTCGTTTACGACTGCATTACTCTTGAACGAGCTTTTGCGGCGGCAAAGGGTGACGCTTTGTCTTTTGTCTGCTATGAAAACGAAAACGGTATAACGGTAAAAAACCTTTTCTCAAGCTTTGACAGGGCCAAAAACCCGAGCGGGACAATTTCGTTTTTTGTAGGTCCTGAGGGGGGCTTTTCAAAGGAGGAGGTTTTGTTTGCATCAAAGCTCGGGATACCGTCGGTAAGCCTCGGCGAAAGAATACTCCGCACGGAAACGGCGTCGTCGTTTGTTTTGTCGGCCTTGTCGTACGAAACGGAGATGTGAAAAGACACGGAAAACGGCTTTGGTCGTTTTTAACACATGGTTTTTCAGCCTGTGATTGAAAGCAGGTGATTATTTGGTGTTCTTGTACATAAAATTAACAATTTTTTAGACAATTTTCCAAAAACCTATTGCATTTTGACGAAATATATAGTAAAATACTTGTTGTGAAAATCAACAAGTATTTTTTCGGAAAGGGTGAAAAATTATGTCAAGCAGGCTGTTTCAAGGCATAATTCATCAAATGAAAGACGCGATAGGCCGCACCATCGGCGTTATCGACGAAAACGGAGTAATAATTGCGTGCAGTGACCTTGTAAAAATAGGCGAATCGCGTCAGAATATAAGAAAGGAAATGACGTATATTTCCGATATTATGGTTGCGGGCGGATACACTTACCGTCCAATGTCGCAGAGCGCCGGCTCGGAATATATCGTTTTTGTCGAAGGCGAGGACGTTCTCGCGGAGAAGTTGTCGCTTATCCTTGTCGTTTCGCTCAACAATATCAAATCATATCACGACGATAAATACGACAAAACGTCTTTTATCAAAAACATCATTCTTGACAATATTTTACCCGGCGATATATACGTTAAAAGCAAGGAGCTTCATTTTGCGACAGACGTGCTGAGAGTTGTGTTCCTTCTTAAATTCCATCCCGGAACGGACATATCCTATTATGACGTAATAATGAATATGTTCCCGAACACAAATCAGGACTACGTCATCAGCACAAGTGAAAACGATATTGTCCTTGTGCGCGAAGTAAAGCCGGACAGCGACGTAAACGACTATAAAAAGACGGCAAAGCAGATAGCTGATACGATGATGGCTGAATTTTTGACAAAGGTATCAATCGGTATCGGAAGCGCAGCCGAAAGCGTTAAGGACGTTGCGCGCTCGTATAGGGAAGCGCAGGCGGCGCTTGAAGTCGGCCACGTATTCGACACGGACAAAAACATCGTAAGCTATGAAAACCTCGGCATCGGAAGGCTTATATATCAGCTTCCGACAACGATGTGCGAGATGTTCCTTGACGAAGTGTTCCAAAAGGAATCAATTGAAAAGCTTGACCAGGAAACGCTTTCGACAATTCAGAAATTCTTTGAAAACAACCTCAACGTTTCCGAAACGTCGAGAAAAATGTTCGTTCACAGAAATACGCTTGTTTACAGGCTTGAAAAGATCAAAAAAATGACGGGGCTTGATCTGCGCGAGTTTGAGGACGCGATCACATTCAAAGTTGCGCTTATGGTAAAGAGATATCTTTCGTCAAAACCGAATAAGTATTAAAAAAGAATAATTTGAGCGATTCGTATGACTCGCTCAAATACTCATTTATAAGGAGATAGCATGGACAACGAAAGAAATGACGCGCCGCAGGAGATCGAGTATAATCCGATGCCTCCGGTAAAGAAAAGTAAAAAACCGCTTGCCGTTCCGGCATGGGCAACCATCATTTGCGTTCTTATCGCCGTTGTTGTAACTTTTTTGACAACGTTCTGCCTGCTTAACGACAGATATGAAACGGATCTTAAAAAATTCAAATCTCAAAGAAGCAGCGTAAATTCCGCCCTCGGGTCTCTTTACAGCAATATCGACGAAATATCGAATCTGATCGAAAAGCATTATATTTACGACGTCAACTATAAAGAAATGACAGAAGATATGCTTCTCGATTTTATGCTGAATACGGGCGACAGATACGGCTATTATCACACCAAAGAAGAGTGGGAAGAAGAGGAAAATACATCCGAGGGCAACTCGGTTGGCATCGGGATACGCATCGTTCCGGTATATACTGATGAAAGCCGCCTGAAAATAAACGGACTTATGATCGTTCACGTGATGGCTAACACTCCCGCAAGCGAGGCGGGATTTGAAGACGGCGACTTTATCGTTGAGATAGACGGGAAGTCACTTAACGGATTAACGTACAGCGACGCATTGAGCCTTTCTCTCGGCGAAGCGGGAACAAAGCTTGAAGCCAAAGTTGAGCGCAACGGATCGCTTGTTTCGATATCCGCAATAAGAGGCAATTACGAAACGGAAACCGTAACGTCGAAAATCATCGATGGGAACGTCGGCTACGTTAAGATAACCGAGTTTTACACGATAACAGTCGATCAGTTCAAAAAAGCAGTCGACAAACTTATCGAGGACGGCTGCACATCAATCGTTTTTGACGTTCGTGACAACCCCGGCGGTGAGCTGAGCGCGATCACGAAAATACTTGACTATATTCTCCCCGAGGGCCCCATTGTCCACATAGAAGAGAAAAACGGCGCCAAAATAACGTATAAATCGGGAAAAGAATGTATTTCGGACGTTAAAATGGCAGTGCTTACAAACGGAAATACGGCAAGTGCCGCCGAACTGTTTACGTCGGCGCTGAAAGATTACGAATACGCCAAGATCATCGGCAAGCAAACGTACGGCAAAGGCTGCGGACAAAATCTGTACAAGATCTCAACCGGCGGCGTCGTCAGAATAACGTCGTTCCTTTATAGTCCGCCGTTCTCTGAAAACTTTGACGGAGTGGGAATAATTCCCGATATCGACGTCGATCTTTCGGACGAGTTCAAGGGCGTAAACCTTTACACCTTGAAATATGAAGATGACGCGCAGCTTATCGCCGCGGTCGACTATTTAACTTCAAAATAAAATCATTTCAAAATAATAAGGAGATATAATCATGTCAAAGGAAATCGTAGTTACCGAAAGCGGACTTAAAAAGATAAAGGACGAACTTGACTTTTTGAAAAACGTAAAAAGAAAGGAAGCAGCCGAAAACGTCGGTATCGCCCGCTCATTTGGTGACCTTTCCGAGAACAGCGAATATGACGAGGCAAAAAACGAACAGGCGAAGATCGAGGCTCAAATCGCAGAGCTTGAAGAAACGCTTGCTCACGTCAAAGTCATTGGAGATCACGAAATTCAGACAAATACAGTTTCAATCGGCGTTTCCGTCGTTGTTTACGATATGGAATACGATGAAGAAGTCGAGTATCATCTCGTAAGCTCGCGCGAAGTTGATCCGCTTCAAAACAAAATATCGGATCAGTCGCCTATCGGCAAAGCAATTATCGGCGCAAAAGTCGGCGACGTTGTGACAGCGGAAGTTCCGGACGGGGAAGTTAAGGTAAAAGTTCTTAAAATCAAGAAGAACGACGTCGAATGATTGGAGATAAATATGGCAGAAAACACAGTAAACGAACAGATAACTCAGGAAAGAACGAATGAAATACTCCGTCTTCGCCGCGAAAAGCTCGCGTCGATGGTCGAGGCGGGGAACGATCCGTTCAAGATAACAAAATACGACGTAACGCACCATTCAAGCGACATTAAGAACAATTTTTCTGACCTTGAAGGCAAAACGGTTTCGATCGCCGGACGTATGATGTCAAAGCGCGTTATGGGTAAGGCGTCGTTTTGCGACGTTCAGGACCTTGGCGGGCATATTCAGGTTTACGTTTCAAGGGACAGTCTTGGAGAAGAGCCGTACGCTGACTTCAAAAAATACGACGTCGGCGATATCGTCGGTGTTTCGGGCGTCGTATTTATGACGAAAACGGGCGAGATATCTCTTCACGCTGAAAAGATGACTCTTCTCGCAAAGAGCCTTCAAATCCTTCCCGAAAAATTCCACGGACTTACAAATACCGATCTTCGCTATCGTCAGAGATACGTCGATCTTATAATGAATCCGGAAGCAAAGGATACTTTCATCAAACGCTCGAAAATCGTTTCCACGATTCGTAAATTCCTCGACGCAAAGGGATTTATGGAGGTTGAAACACCGATGCTCGTTTCCAACGCCGGCGGCGCCGCGGCACGCCCGTTTGAAACGCATTTCAATGCGCTTGAAACAGATTTCCGCCTCCGCATTTCTCTTGAACTTTACTTGAAGCGCCTTATCGTCGGCGGACTTGAAAAGGTCTATGAGATCGGCCGCGTGTTCAGAAACGAAGGACTTGATACGCGCCACAACCCCGAATTTACGCTTATGGAGCTGTACCAGGCGTACACCGATTACCACGGTATGATGGATCTTACCGAGGAGATGTATCGATACGTCGCAAAGGAAGTACTCGGCACGACGACGCTTGTCTATAACGGCATAGAGATGGACCTCGGCAAGCCGTTTGAACGCATAACCATGCTTGACGCCGTCAAGAAATACTCCGGCGTTGACTTTAATGAAATTAAGACGCTTGAACAAGCGCGCGCCGTTGCAAAAGAGCACAATATTGCATACGAGGAACGTCACAAGAAGGGCGACATTCTCAATCTCTTCTTTGAAACATACGCCGAGGAGCATCTTATCCAGCCGACGTTTGTTATGGATCACCCGATAGAGATTTCGCCGCTTACAAAGAAAAAGCCCGATAATCCGGACTACGTTGAGAGATTTGAGTTCTTTATGAACGGCTGGGAAATGGCAAACGCATATTCCGAGCTTAACGATCCTATCGATCAGCGCGAGCGCTTCAAGGCGCAGGACGCGCTTGCGGCAGCAGGGGATGCCGAGGCAAACCACACCGACGAGGACTTTTTGAACGCCCTTGAGATCGGTATGCCTCCAACAGGCGGTATCGGATACGGCATTGACCGTATGTGTATGCTCTTTACAAACAGCGCGGCAATACGCGACGTTCTCCTCTTCCCGACAATGAAGCCGTCGCAGCCCGATACATCGGCACAAGCTACGAAAAAAGGCGCTGAAACAAGCGTTTCCGACGAGAAAATCGACTTTTCAAACGTTGTGATCGAGCCGCTTTTTGCTGATACGGTCGATTTTGAAACTTTCCAGAAATCCGACTTCCGCGCCGTTAAGGTAAAAGCTTGCGAGGCTGTTCCGAAGTCGAAAAAACTGCTCAAATTCACGCTTGACGACGGCACGGGCGTCGATCGCACGATCTTGTCGGGAATTCACGCATATTACGAGCCGGAGGAGCTTGTCGGAAAAACGTGTATCGCGATCACAAACCTCCCGCCGCGCGCGATGATGGGAATTGACTCTTGCGGAATGCTTATTTCGGCAGTTCACCACGAAAATGACGAAGAAAAACTTCATTTACTTATGGTCGATCCGCACATACCCGCCGGAGCAAAACTATATTAAAAATGAAAAGGCACTCGAAAGAGTGCCTTTTATTTTAACCTTCAAAATTCTGTCCGTAGTGTATCTGCGGATAATGAGTAGCAAAGCCGAAGCGCGGCCTTTTGTCAAATTCCATTTTGAGAACGGCGACTCCGCAGTGAACGTCGGGGCATTTTTCGGGAAGTCCCGTAATTTCAAGGCGTTCATTTATAAGCTTGCAATCAAGCTCTTTGCCGTTTGAAAGAATGCTTACGCGGCGGGGAAGTTCTTTGAATCCGCCGACAACAAGCTTTCCGTCGCAAGGGTATGAGTAGTTCCATATATAGACGTTTTTCTCATCCTCGGAAACCGTCGACTTTGAAACATTGTTGATGCAGTAT
The DNA here is from genome assembly GCA_017447775.1 of Clostridia bacterium. Taxonomy (GTDB): domain Bacteria; phylum Bacillota; class Clostridia; order Oscillospirales; family CAG-272; genus RGIG6816. The sequence goes on from JAFSMU010000010.1 coordinate 79,140, forward strand.
TCGCCGCCTCCGATACGGTATTTTTTTCCGTAAACAGCCTCGCCGTTTTCACGGAGCCATGCGCCGACAGCGTCAAGCGGAGCTTTTGCCTCCTCGGGAACGGAGCCGTCGGGCGTCGGCCCGATGTTGAGAAGCAGGTTGCCGCCCTCGGCAGCGCAGCGGTTGAGCATTTTCAGAATCTGACCTGAACTGTACGAGTATTGTTTTGCCTGTTCGGAGTCGATATATCCCCAGGAAATACCGTTGAACGTCATGCAGGCTTCCCAATAGTATTTTGAGTCTGCGCCGAGCGATTCTTCAGGCGTCTGGAAGTCTTCGGGCATACGCGAGCGGTTGTTGATGATAAGATGCGGCTGAAGCTCGCGCAGGCGTGCGTTGCGGTTTGCGGAGTTCCAGCTTTCAGAGCTTTCCATCGGCCACGGCACGTCGTACCAAAGAATGTCGATCTTTCCGTAGTTTGAAAGAAGCTCGACGTTCAGCTCTTCGATGTAATCGGTAAATCTCTTGCGTGCGTCAAAGTCATAAGCCGACGCGCCGGCGTCCGGGTGATGCCAGTCCATCAGGGAAGAGTACAAGCCGATTTTAAGGTCATATTTGCGGCAAGCATCGACAAATTCCCGAACGAGATCGCGCCCGCACACGTTGTATGAATTGTAAGGATTTACCTTTGAATTCCAAAGAGAAAAGCCTTCATGATGGCGAGTTGTCAAAACGGCGTATTTTGCGCCCATTTTTTTTGCCTGAGCGCACCATTCGTCACAGCAACCCTCTTTTGGAGCAAAAAGCGACGTGAATTTTGCGTATTCCTCGGGGGTGTAGTTTTCCTGCACCTGTACCCACTCGCCTCTTCCGATCGCGGAAAACAGTCCGTAGTGGATAAACATTCCGAGCCGCGCGTCTTTGAACCATGCCATACGCTCGTCGCGCGTTTCATTTGTCATTCTGTCATAATCCCGTCTTGAAATTTTCATCGTTACCTCCGATTATTAAAAAATTCAATAGCTTGTTTTTTATCTTTTTCAACCTGTTCTTCAAGATCCGGAACAGATGAAAATTTAATTTCAGGGCGTAAAAACCCGTAAAACATCACGCGCACCGTTTTGCCGTACAGATCGCCGCAAAAACCGATGACGTGCGTTTCGATATTTACTTTGTCACCATCGTCAAAAGACGGGCGCACTCCGATATTTGATACGCTGACGTATTCTTTCCCGTCGATAATGCACTTTGTCGCGTACACGCCGAATTTCGGCGTCACAACGTAATCTGGCATCGCTTGATTTGCCGTCGGAAAGCCCATCTTTGAGCCGAGGTGTTTTCCGTGAACGACAGGAAGCGCCATTTGATACGGGCGGCCGAGCATCGCGTTTGCCGCATCCATATTTCCGTCGGATATGTATTTTCTTATGTTGCTTGAGCTGACAGTTACGCCGTCAACGCTGACCTTCGGAACGACGGAGCAATATGCGCCTTGCTTACTCATAAGATCGCCGAGAATTGCCGCGTCCCCGGCGGCCCCCTTTCCGAATCTGAAATTGAACCCGCAAACAACGTGATGAACGTTAAGCTCGTTTATAAGTTTTTGACTGACAAACTCGCTCGCTGAAAGTTCTTTTACGTTTTCAAAGTCTTCAATTATCGCGTATTCAATGCCAAAGCTTGCAAAAAGTTTCAATTTTTCGCTGATATCGGTCAATACTTTGACATTTTTTCCGAAAACGTTTGCGGGAGGGGCGGAAAACGTCCAAACTGCGCTGTTTGTCGCTTTTTGGGGCTTTGACGCGGCTTCATAAAGCAGCTTTGCGTGCCCGATGTGAACGCCGTCAAAATTTCCGATAGCACACGAAAGTGACGTACCGCGCGAAAGCGTCGTTTCCTTATATGTGGAAAGATCAATTATTTTCATTTTTGACCTCGTTGTTTTCCTTTTTTGAGCGGATCAAATGTACGGCGATAGCCATTATCATCGGGAATATCGCGCAGACAAGCAACCCGGCGCGAAGACCTATTTGTTCAGTCGATGAGCCGACTTTTTCCGCAATGTTCAATGCGGCGTCGGTGCTTCCGAAAGCGTCCGATATCTGTCCCGCGATCCACGGCCCGAGCGTGCAGCCGATATCGCCGCACAAAGCGGCAAAAGAGAATACAGACATTCCGCCCATAGGGAAGAGCTCCGATCCGAGCGAGAGTGTTCCCGGCCACATGAAAGAAACGCCGAGTCCCGTCAGCGCAACGCCGAGCAGTCCTATAACGGGAATGGGAACAAATACCGTTATGAGATAGCAACCGACAGTGAAAATGCCGCATAAGCCGAGTGCTTTCTTGTTATTGACTTTCGTTCCGAGCAGACCGAATATGACTCTCCCTGTCCCCATAAAGAATGCGAACAGGCACGGGCCGAGCAGGTCGCCGACGGCTTTTGTAACGCCAAGCCCTTTTTCGGCGAAAATCGACGCCCACTGCGAAATCGAAATCTCCGCCGCGCCGCTGCAAATCATAATGATAAGCAATATGATGAAATTGCGTGATTTGAACAGCTTTTTAAGTGGTGTCCTTTCTTCTTTGCTCACAATTTCCGGCATCGGCGCTTTGATGAATATAAAAATATTGATAAACGGAATTGCCGCCCAGATAAACGGAATAAATCTCCAATTCTCGCGCCCGAAAAGCAGAAGCAAAAGCGTCGAAATGAGGATCGTCGACATTTGCCCCCAGCAATAAAATGAGTGCAGAAAGCTCATTACCGATTTGCTTGTGTTTTTCGGTATGGCGTCGATTATCGGGCTTATTATTACTTCAATAAACCCGCTTCCGATGGCGGCAAAGAAAAGCGATATTGCAATTCCCGCAAACGGGGCCATAATAAACGGCAAAATACCAAGACCTACAAGCCCGAGCGTTGCCGAAATGTGGGCGATAAGCGCCATTCTTCTGAGTCCGAGAACGTCAACAAGCTTTACCGAGATCGCGTCGATAAAAAGCTGCGTTGCAAATGTGATGAGGATCAGGTTCGCAAGCGACGCGTATGAAATTTTGTAGTCCGTTTGAAAGATTATAAAGAATATAGGTGCCAAATTTACTGCGATGCCTTGAACTATGTATCCGATAAAGCATGCAGCGTATGTTGATCTGAATTTGCTTTTCATAGATTATACAGACAGAGCCGATAGCCGCTTGCGCGACTGTCGGCTCCTTTTTGCTGTTTTTGCGTTATTTATCAGTTGCCGAGTTTAGCGGAGTTGACCTTGATACCGGGGCCCATTGTAGAAGCTACAACACAGCTCTTGATGTACTGACCTTTTGAAGATGCGGGTTTAGCTTTGATAACTGCGCCCATAAGTGCATTAAAGTTGTCAGAAAGTTTCTCAACGCCAAACGAAGCCTTGCCGATAGGGCAGTGGATAATGTTCGTTTTGTCAAGACGGTATTCGATCTTACCGGCTTTTGCTTCTGCAACAGCCTTTGCAACGTCCATTGTAACGGTGCCGGCCTTCGGGTTCGGCATAAGTCCCTTAGGACCAAGTACCTTACCAAGACGACCGATAACGCCCATCATATCGGGAGTTGCGATTACAACGTCGAAGTCAAACCAGTTTTCTTTCTGGATCTTTGTAACAAGGTCTTCTGCGCCAACGTATTCAGCGCCTGCCTCTTTAGCGGCGTCAGCCTTGTCGTTCTTAGCGAAAACGAGGACTTTTACGTTTTTACCTGTTCCGTGCGGAAGAACGATAGCGCCGCGGACCTGCTGGTCTGCGTGACGGCTGTCAACGCCGAGACGAATGTGAAGTTCAACTGTTTCGTCGAATTTTGCTTTTGATGTCTGGCAAACAAGATCAATAGCCTCGTTTGCATCGTAGAGCTTTGTTCTGTCGATAAGCTTTGCGCTATCCTGATATTTTTTACCCTTAAACATTGTGCTTATCTCCTTTCTCAGTCTGCTACGGTGATGCCCATGCTGCGCGCCGTTCCGGCGATCATGCTCATAGCCGTTTCAAGAGAAGCTGCGTTGAGGTCGGGCATTTTTGTTTCTGCGATCTTTTTGATCTGCTCTTTTGTGATGGAAGCGACTTTGACCTTGTTAGGCGTTGCGCTTGCCGTTTCGATTCCGCACGCTTTTTTAATAAGAACTGCTGCGGGCGGTGTTTTTGTGATGAAAGAGAACGATCTGTCAGCAAATACCGTGATAACAACGGGGATGATAAGACCGATATCGTTCTTTGTGCGCTCGTTGAATTCTTTTGTGAACGCTGCGATGTTAACGCCGTGCTGACCGAGAGCCGGTCCTACAGGCGGCTGGGGAGTAGCTTTCCCTGCGGGAAGCTGAAGTTTGATAAATGCAATTACTTTCTTTGCCATTTTTTACACCTCCGAATGTGGTACTATGCGGGAGAATTCAAAAATTTTTCTCCCTCCCACGTTGCGTCCATAGGCATTGGACGCGCCAAGAAAAATAACTTAAATTTCAGGTTCTATGTTCGATGCGTCAAGCTCAACCGGCGTTGATCTGCCGAATACCGACGCGTTGACAGTAACCTTTTTGCTGTCTTCCGAAATCTGCTGAACGACGCCTGAGAATCCGGCCATCGGGCCGCTTGTGATCTTGACGTTGTCGCCGATCTTGAATGAAAGCTCTTTCGGTCTTACAGTCTCGACTCCAAGCGCTTCGACTTCCTCGTCTGTAAGGGGAACCGGGCGCGAGCCGGGGCCGACAAATCCGGTGGCACCTGTGATGTTGCGGACAACGTGCCACGTTTCATCCGTCATGATCATCTTAACGAATACGTAAGCGGGGAAGAGCTTATGCTCTCTCGTCTTTGTTTCGCCCGTCGCCGTTGTTTCAACGACTGTTTCCGTCGGGATCTTGACGTCCATAATCATATCGGATATCCCGCGGTTTTCGATGATCTTTTCAAGGTTTGTTTTCACCTTGTTTTCATAACCCGAGTAAGTATGAACAACATACCATCTCGTTTCTCTGTTTTCATGGATCATGTTACTATCCTCAAAATCAGAAGATGTACTCCATCAGATCCTTCAGAGCGTACAGGCCTCTTGTAATACCGAAGTCAAGCAGAGCAAGAACTGCTCCGAAAATGATGATGGTTACAAGTACGACTGCAGAGTTTCTAACAAGCTGCTGCTTTGTGGGCCATACGAGTTTTTTGAATTCTGCGTTGTAATCTCTCCAGAATTTTTTGAATTTCTCTCTGAATTTCGGAGAAACGGCGAGAATAATGAGTACCACGATAACGGCTACAACGATAACGCCGAGGGAAATTACAAGACCGAGATTCTTTTCGATCCATGTTTTTTCTGTTGCGGGAGTTGTTGTTTCGCCTGTTGTCGGGACTTCTGTTGTCGGCTCAGTTGCTGTTTCTGTCGATTTGGAATCGGAAGTATCGCTAACCGCTTCCGTGTTTTCTGCGCCGAGAGCCGTAATCGTTACGGGTTCGTCGGCATCTTCGTCAGCTGCAAAAGCGCTGATGGCGAAGACTGAGAGAACAAGTACAAACGCAACGAGCAATGCGAAAATTTTCTTTTTCATTTCCGTTCTCCTTACTTTGTCTCTTTGTGAAGAGTGTGTTTTCTGCAGAACTTGCAATATTTGTTCAGCTCAAGTCTGTCAGGGTCATTCTTCTTGTTCTTCTGTGTGTCGTAGTTTCTTTGTTTGCATTCACTGCAAGCGAGTGTGATTCTGACGCGCATTTTCGGCACCTCCTAAATTTTTTTGAAGCAAAAAGCTCCTGTTTGAAGTAGCAAACAGGAGCGATAACGCAAAAAATGAGCATATTTCAAGCTTTTTAGCTTATATGCGTATTCTTTTTGATAGCGGTCCTGTTCTTGTACCTCCCTCAAAACGACGTGATGAAAAACAGCGCACGCGCCGAGGTATAACAATAATATCATAAAAGGCCGCATTTGTCAAGGGAAAACGCAAAAATATTTGGCTTTATATAATAATTTTATTATTCCACAAAATCAAACTCGATATCGTACATATTTATTTCGTCCCCGTCAGATACGCCGAGCTGACGCATTTTATCAAATATCCCGTGCTGGCGCATCATCCTGTCAAAATAGTTCAGCGATTCGCGGTCGTCGAAGTTGATACTGCTCATAAGCCATTCAAGCCACTTTCCCTCGATATACCACACGCCGTCGCGCTTTTCGGCCGTTATATCGGTCGGCGCGCTCGGTTCCTCGGGAGCTGATTCGACTTCCGGTTCGTAAATCGTTATCGGCGGGAGCGATTGGAGTTTGTCATAAACGACCTCGCACAGTTTTTTTACGTTGTCGCCGGACGCGGCGCTGATATATACAACAGGGAAGCCGAGCGATTCCGCGTATTTTTCAAAGCTTTTGATATCGGCGCTCTCGCGGTCGAGGATGTCGCACTTGTTTGCGGCAATGATCTGAGGGCGCGAGGCAAGTTCTTCGCTGTATTTATATAGCTCTTCGTTGATCATTTTCATATCCTCAATGGGATCGCGCCCCTCGCTGCCCGAAATGTCGACAACGTGAACGAGCAGTCGGCAGCGCGAGACGTGGCGCAGAAAATCGTGCCCCAGCCCCAGCCCCTCGGACGCGCCCTCGATAAGCCCCGGAATATCAGCCGCGACAAAACCTTTTCCGTCGTGAACGTCGACGACTCCGAGCATCGGAGTGAGAGTTGTGAAATGATAATTCGCAATTTTCGGGCGCGCCGCGCTTATCATGGAGAGCAGCGTCGACTTGCCGACGTTTGGCATACCGACAAAACCGACGTCCGCGAGCATTTTCAGCTCGAGCGCAAGCTCAAATTCTTCGCCTTTCGTGCCGTTTTTGGCAAATCTCGGCGCTTGGCGCGTCGGCGTTGCAAAGTGTTTGTTCCCCCAACCGCCGCGTCCGCCGTGCGCGAGTATGAACGGCTCGCATCTGCTCATATCTTTTATCAGCCGACCGGTTTTCGCGTCGCGGATGACCGTCCCGTCGGGGACGGGAATGATAAGATCAGGGGCGTTTGCGCCGTGAAATTTTTCAGTGCCGCCGTCGCCGCCGTTCTGCGCGACGAATTTTTTGCGCGTGCGGAAATCGAGCAATGTGTTCTTGCCCTCGTCAATTACGAAAACGACGTTTCCGCCGTTGCCGCCGTCGCCGCCCGACGGACCGCCGTGCGATATGTATTTTTCGCGGTGAAACGCAATGCATCCGTTGCCGCCGTTGCCCGCCTTAACGTATATTTTGACGTGATCGTAAAAATCTGCCATAGTTACACTCCGATTTTAAGTATCTCTTTTAAGTAATCGTGATTGAAGAATTTGCCTTCTTCGTCTATTTTCATAAGCTCGTCGCGGCTTACCAATTTGGCGTCTGACGTTTCGCCTTTTTGCAAAACGACGTTTTCAATGGGAAAATCGGCTTCAAACAGCCAATAATCCCAAAAATCACCATGCCAACCGAGCTTTCCGTCGTCCCAAACGCGTTTTTTTGAAAACATAAGCGTCCGCTTTGAATTTGTGTGGTCGATGCCCGTCTCTTCAAGCGTTTCGCGCAGAGCCGCTTCTTCGCTCGTCTCGCCAAAGAGCGCCGAACCGCCGGTGAACTCCCAAAGTCCGCCGAAAAATTCTTTTTTCTTGTCGCGCATTGTTATAAGATATTCTCCGCGGCTGTTTTTCACCGCCACAACGACCACGATGTGATACGAAGCGCACCCGTCCTGCTTGCCGCGCTCGACGGTTTTGCCGAGCGGAACGCGATTCTCGTCGTAAAGGTCCCAGATCTCAGCCATTATTTCTCCCCGATCATACGTAAAAACGCGTCCTCGTCGATGACGTTAACTCCAAGCGCTTCGGCTTTGGTCAGCTTTGATCCCGCGTCGCTCCCGGCAAGGACGTAGCTCGTTTTTTTCGACACTGATGACGACGTTTTGCCGCCGTTTTCGATGATTTTCGCCTCGGCTTCGCTTCTGGTCATCGTCGGAAGAGTGCCTGTAAGAACGAAAGTCAGCCCTGCAAGGGCGTCGCTCTTCTTTTCTGCTCCGAAGGTCGTTTTAAGCCCGAGCGATTTCAGCTCTTCGATAAGATCCCTGTTCGGCTTGTGCGAGAAGAAATTAATGACGTAATCGGCGGTTATCTCGCCGAAGTCGTCGATGGCGACAAGGCTTTCCTTGTCAGCGGTCATAAGCGCGTCGATATTGCCGAATGTCTGCGCCAGCGAGCGCGCCGCTTTTTCGCCGATGCCGCGTATTCCGAGCGCGTAGATGAGCTTATCAAGGCCGGCTGATTTTGAATTTTCAATCGCCAAAATGAGGTTATTCGCCGATTTTTCACCCATGCGGTCAAGATTTGCGACGTCTTTTGCGTCAAGGCGGTAAATATCCGCCGCGTCTTTGATGAGATTTGCGTCGATGAGCGACGACACGACCGCCTCGCCCATTCCGTCGATGTTCATGGCGTCGCGGCTTGCAAAGTGTTCAAGCGTGCGGCGAAGCTGTGCGGGACACGCGCTGTTTGTGCATCTGACGGCCGCCTCGTCGTCGCGGTAAACCGGCTCGCCGCACGACGGGCATACAGTCGGCATCTGATATGGCTGCGCGCCGATCTGACGTTTCGTTACGTCGACTGAAACGACCTCAGGAATAATATCCCCTGCCTTTTGCACCGTCACCGTGTCGCCGATACGTATGTCGCGCTCGCGTATAAAATCAATGTTGTGCAGCGTCGCGCGGCTGACTGTCGTCCCCGCAAGACGCACCGGATCAAGCCGCGCGTTTGGCGTAAGCACACCCGTGCGCCCGACTTGAATTATTATGTCGCGCAAAACTGTCTTCTTTTGCTCCGGCGGAAACTTGAATGCGACCGCCCACTTCGGAGTGGACGTGTTTTCTCCGAGTATCTCGCGCTCGGCAAAGCTGTCGGCTTTGATGACTACGCCGTCGATGTCGTAGGGAAGAGTTGAGCGCATTTCGCCAAGCTCTTCTATCCTTTTGATTATATCATCGGCTCCGGATAACTTTTTTCTGTCGGGAATGACGTGAAAACCGAGCTTTTCAAGATAGTCAAGGCTTTCGGTGTGCGACGAAAACTCAACGCCCTCGGCGCGCTGGATGTTGAATACAAATATATCAAGTCCGCGCGAGGCTGTTATCTTTGAGTCGAGCTGGCGGAGCGATCCCGCCGCGGCGTTTCGCGGGTTTGCGAATATCTGCCCGCCGCTTTGCTCATTTTTTTCATTCAGCGCGTAAAACGTTGCGCGCGGCATATAAACCTCACCGCGTACTTCGACAAGCGGCAAATTTGTGTCAAGCGTCAGCGGAATACGGCGCACTGTTTTAAGATTTTCGGTCACGTTCTCGCCGATAACGCCGTCGCCGCGCGTCGAGCCTATCGTGAAGTTGCCGCCGTCGTATTCGAGCGAAACGGAAAGACCGTCTATTTTCGGCTCAACCGAAAAAACGCAGGCGTGGCCGAGCTTTTCTTCAGTCTTTTTGATAAAATCGCGCACCTCGTCATAAGAGAACACGTCGGATAGGCTTCCCATTTTGACAGCGTGAGTCACCTTCTCGAATTTGTCAAGCGCCTTGCCGCCGACGCGCTTTGTGGGCGAATTAGGACTTGCAAGCTCGGGAAAGTCGTTTTCAAGCGCGACAAGCTCGTAAAAAAGCTTGTCGTATTCATAGTCGGAAATTTCCGGCGCATCGTCGACGTAATACTTTTTTGAATGATATTCAAGAAGTTTTGAAAGCTCCGAAATCCGTTTTTTTGCTTGTTCAGAGGTCATATTATTTTTCCTTCTTTATAAATACAAGAGATGCTAAAGCGGAAACGATCGCAAGCGCGGCACCGGCTCCGATAGATGAAAAACATCCGCCCTCCGCTTTGCCGGGCGCAGTCGTTGCAACGGTTGACGTTGTTCCTTCGGTCTTTTCGGTCCCGAGCGGAATCTGCGATCCTTCCGGCGTTGATAACGGAGTCGTTGTTTCGGGCTCTGAATTTGTTGTAAGTTCCGTCGGTATGATACTCGTTTCTTCCGTTTCTGATGTGGAGAGGGAAGGCTCAGTCGGCTGTGTCGGTATTGCGGGTTCAGTCACAGAAGGCTCTGTGTTTGACGTAAGCTCCGTCGGCTCGATGTCGGATGATGTGCTTTCAGTCGGGACAGTGATCTCGCTTTCAGTCGGCACGATCGATTCGGTCGGCTCGGGCGTGCTTATTGTTGTTTCCGTGGGTATAACGACCTCCGTCGTGCTTTCGGTAGGCTCAGACGTTTCAGAAGTGCTTTCCGTTTGATCGGGTTGTCCGCCTGCTGATTTGTATGACGCAAGAATCGTCTGTGCAATAAGCTCGTGACCGTGTGCCGTGGGGTGAAAATCGGGTTTTACATCCATGCTGTAAAAAGAATCTTCGTCGCCATTGAGAGCGTCAGCCGTCGGCGTGAGAATAAAACCGTCGATGCGGTTGTATAGGTTTTGGTATATCAAGTTTATCTTTTGAATATAATAGTCGATGAGTTCGCCGGCGTTAACACCGTTGAAAGTATATGAAGAATTATACTTGAACGGATTGTAGAGCGTTTGAAGCATTATCACTCCGCGTCCGCCGTTGAGGTCGATGATCGTATTAAGAGCCTGAGCGAGATTCGATTCAAGCTTTGCGTACATGGCGTCTATTTCATCGTTTGTTTCGCTCATTCCGAGCTGATGCAAAAATGCCTGTAGCAGAACTGTCGTCGCCATATCGATAAGATCGTTGCCGCCGATGGAAATCGTGATAAGGTCAGCGTTTTTGATGCTTTCGCGGACGCTTGAACGCGAGAGTACTTTCAGCATATCGGTCGTTGTGTCGCCGCTGTGTGCATAATTAGATAGTCCGAATCCGAGTGCTCGTGCGACGATGCCGGCATAAGCGTCGGAATCCCTGTCGGCGACGTATTCATTAGCTTCGTCGCTGCCGAAACTGCTGTCGTCAAGTCCGTATCCGGCGGCTATCGAATCTCCGAAAACAACGTAATTCCCGCTGTATACATTGCTATCGCTCATATTTTTTGCCGATGCGGATATTGCTATTACCGAAAGAATCAGAACCGAAATAAGAATAAGCGCAAGCGTTTTCTTCATAATCAAACTCCCAAAGTGGTATTTTTATATATTATACACTGAAATAAGCCGCATATCAAGTAAAAAATCAAAAATCTTGTCAATAAAGACGAGCGAAAACGAAATGACAAAAAAATGTATAAAACCTATTGACAAACATATATTTTTGTGATAAAATACATCCTTGCAAGGAAACGCCGGAGTGGCGAAACTGGTAGACGCCCGGGACTTAAAATCCCGTGGGACTTTCATCCCGTGCCGGTTCGATTCCGGTCTCCGGCACCAAATATCGCGGAGTAGAGCAGCCTGGTAGCTCGTCGGGCTCATAACCCGGAGGTCATGTGGTTCAAATCCCATCTCCGCAACCAACAAAGAAGCCTCTTTTGTCTACTACGATAAAAGAGGTTTCTTGATTATATAGAGCATTCCTGATATAATTCAAAAGGAGGCGGATGCCTTGAAATATGTTTCAATCAACAGACTATCCGATTTCGAGTTTCATGATTCCAAGTTGACTCTTGTTTCTTTTGAAGATCAATGTTTAATTCTAAATGCTACCTATCTGAATGTTCATAAAGGCATTGAACAGAATCCTCACAAAGTTGATATGGAAATTGCGCTTGCGAGCCTGACTTTTGAAGATTTTGTCATTTGGTCTTACGAACCGGGCAGATCATGGAAAAGAGACGAAAAAGGGCAGTATTATACTGATGAACCACAGATAATACTATCCGGAAAAGAAGCTAATGACAGGTTTATCACACAAATAAGAAACGGAATAAGAGTCTTTGATCTTGGAGTAAAAGAAGGGTCGATATATTTTATAGACGGAATAGCTGAAGATCCGTTCTTTACATTATGCTTCATGTTTCGGAATGTTTCAATTGAATGGGACGATTTTAAAGGCAGAGCGTGGTATAATCAATAAAAGCGGTTACGTTTGTACCTTCTTACCTCGATTTCGTTACGTTTGTACGCTCTTTCGCATTCAGAGTGGCCATAACGGATTCGAGTTATGACCACTCGTTTTTTTCTGTTTTATATGAATAGAATACGGATGTAGTTTTTGTTTTCGTAAAATCGGGGAGCACAGAGAAGCATGAAAAGATCAAAAATCAAAAAACTGCTGTGGATTGTTCCGTTATCTGCGCTTATTTTGCTGACCGGCGCGTTTTTTATCTATACGGAGCAGTATTATCACGCCGACTCCGCCGCGCTTTCTGCGCTCGAGTCCGACGATGTGGTGGCGGTCACGCAGACTGATTACGGCTGGTTGTTTGACGGTCCTTCGGAGAGCGACGCACTGATATTCTATCAGGGCGCCAAGGTCGAAGAGACGGCGTACGCACCTCTGATGTGTCTTATTGCCCGGGAGGGAATGGACGTTCTCCTTGTCAGGATGCCTTTTCGTCTCGCATTTTTCGGTGTTAACAAAGCAAACGACCTTATTTCGCGATACGATTATAACGCCTGGTATATCGGAGGTCATTCCCTCGGCGGATCCATGGCTGCCAACTATGCGGCGGAGCACGGAGAACAGTTGAAAGGCCTGATCTTGCTTGCCGCATATCCGACAAAACCTCTGGACGATGGGCTGACGGTGATCTCGATCTGCGGTTCCGCCGACGTGATCATAAACAGAGAAAAGATGTCCGACGGCGACGTTTATTTGCCGGAAAAAGCCGTTAAGTGCGTGATCGAGGGTGGAAACCACGCACAGTTCGGCAATTACGGAGAGCAGGCGGGAGACGGAGAACCGTCTATAACGTCTGAAGAACAGCAGAGACAAACTGCGGAGATGATTATAAAAAACAAATGAACGATCCTGAGAATTGATTAATTTGATCCAACATACCGGAGCAGGCTTGCCTGCTCTTTTTATTTTACAGCGACAAAAACGCAGGACTTTGTGGATTTTGTCCCTATTGTCTGCGGAATTACCGCTTTGTAACAAAAAATCCCCGCAAATGCGGGGATTTTTTTATTTGGCTGAAAAAACGTGTTTGCCGTGCTTTACGCTTGTTGTTTTTCCGTTGAAACAAACGTCGGCGCAAACAGGCACGTCGACTGTCAATTCTTTTGAATTATCGTCGTATTTAACCGTAATCTTTCCGTGCCGCGAGAGATAGCTGCCTTCAAATGAACCGATACGCTCATCGACGTGAGGTGCGATGCGAACCTTTTCAAATCCCGGCTCGGCCGGCGAAATTCCGAGGATGTATTTATAATAAAACTTTCCGACGCTGCCGAATGAATAGTGATTGAACGACACCATATTGTCGCTTGACATCTTGGTTTCGTTGACTGTGCCGTCTTCGCGGATGGCGTCCCAGCGCTCCCAAGTCGTCGTCGCGCCGCGCTTTACCTGATACATCCACCCGGGACATTTTTCGCTGAGGAGCAAATCGAATGCGAGCTTTTCGTCGCCGTTGTCGCAGAGCAGGGGAAGAAGATGCTCCGTCGCGAAAAATCCGGTCTGCATCCCTTCGACCGATATTTTCTCCCTCAGCGTACTATAAAGCGCGTCCCACATTTCGCCTTTGTCTACGACAAATTTCAGCGCCATGACATACGCTCCCTGATAATCGTCTTTCATTTTGCGCCCGTCTTTGATAAACGCTTTGACGTATGCCGCCTTTGACTTTTCATATTGAGCGGCGTATTTCTCCGCGTCGGCAGTTTTGCCAAGAAGCTTTGCGGTGCGCGTCATTATCTTCATGTCGTTGACAAGAAAAGCGTTTGAAACGGGGCCGTTGTGCAGCGCCATATATTTCACATCTTTTCCGAGCGCGAGCCAATCGCCGAGGCTCGGCGCTATCCAAAGATCTTTTTTGCCAAGCAGTCCGCCCGTTTTGTCTATCTCGCAGTCGGCAAACGCTTTCATACTGTCGTAGTTTTGCTCGAGAACGCTCTTGTCGCCGTACTGACGGTAAAGCATATCCGGTACGATGCAAATGCAGTTGCCCCATCCGAGCATACTCATAAATCCGGCGTTGTTGCGTCCCGGTGCGGCAGGCACCGTCGGCGTGACATAACCGTCTTTGCTGTCGGACTGGCTGAACCGTATATCTTTCAAAAATTTATTCCAAAAGGGAAGCGTGTCAAAGTTATACGCGCCCGTTTCGGCGAAAACGTGTCCGTCGCCCGTGTATCCCATGCGCTCGTCGCGCTGAGGGCAGTCTGTCGGGACTTCGATATAGTTTGATTTTTGCCCCCAGATCTGGTTATCGTAAAGTTTTTGTACGAGTTTGTTTTCGCATCTGAAAAATCCTGTTCGCTCCATGTCGGAATAAACAGCATAAGCAGATATAAGCCCGTCAACATAATCGGCTCCTGACAGTTCAACGTATCTGAATCCCATGTAAGTGAATTCAGGGCGGTATTTTTCGCTTGTTTTGCCCTTATGATAAACGATCTGCTGTTTTGCTCGTCTGAGATTCGACGTGTACAGCGAGCCGTTGGAACAGAGTATCTCGCCGTGGCGAAGCGTAAGTGCGTCGCCGTTCATTTTTGACGGATCGATCTCGATTATCCCCGCGAAATTCTGCCCGAAGTCGATGATAGTAACGTCGCCGCACTTTGAAACGGATAAGACGGGCATTTTCTCTCTTGCGCGGACAAAAACGCTCGCTTTTTCAATAACGTCGGGAAGCGTACTGTCATATTTTTTGATACGATAAGCATCGCTTGAAAAGCCGTCGGCACTGTATATCTCTCCGTCGTAAAGTCCTGCGTATTCATAATGAGAGGGAACGGACAAAACGTTATCGGAGTCTGAAAAAAGACTGACCGTGCCGCTTTCCGTTTCGATATCGAGTTCCCATGAGACCGCCGGCATCTCTCCGTAGATTTGAACCTTGTTTTCAAACGTAAAGCGTCCGCAATACCAGCCCTGACCGAGATCGACGTGCAAAATCGAGTTTTCCTTTATCATATCGGTCACATCGTATTCAAGGTAATGCAGGTCGTGAGGGTAGTACGTGTATCCGGGCGCGAGGATTTCGTCGCCGATTTTCTTGCCGTCGATCCTCGCCGAAAAAACGCCGAGCGCCGTTATGAACAGCGTCGCTTTTTTGACGTTTGACGCGCCGACTTTCTGCTCGGCTGAGTAGACGGCGCCCTCGACAAACGGCGCGTCAAAAGTTATAAAATGACCACGTAAATTCATTTTACCCTCCCGTTAAGGTACTTCGCGCTCATCGAAAGACTCTTTATCGGATCACTGTCAATATGGTTTTTATGGCTTTCGAGTATGACAGCTTCTACTCCGACAGAAAGCGCCTGATTTGTAAGCGCGTCAAGAGGCATATTGCCGTATCCGAGTTCCATCGAATCGCTGCTTATAATCGGCGTCATCGTTTTGCCGTTAGGACGAGCGCCACGATCGTTTATATGCCAAAGTTTCATGCGATTTCCGAGCTTTTTCATATATTGAAGCGTATCGGCGCCGCCTTCCGCAAACCAATAACTGTCAAATTCAAAATTGACAAATTCCGGATCTGTTTCGTCAATAAGCACATCGTAAGCGGAATTTACCCCGTCGCAGCGGAAAAGCTCGCAGTTGTGATTGTGGTAAATTAAATTTACCCCGTCTGCTTTTAACTTTTTCCCCGCGTCGTTAAGTCTTTGCGCGAGCGCGTGAACTTCATCTGAGCTTGAATAGTCGAAACGGTACATTCCCGTAATGACGGCGTATTTTGAGCCGAATGAGAGTACCTCATCCGAAACGGATTTTGCGTCGCGTTCAACGCTTCCAAGGTCAGTATGTACGCTCGGAACGACAAGCCCCGACTCCTTGATCAGCGCGTGCCAGTCGAATTTTCCGCCGTTGCCTGACGGCATTCCGGCGGCTTTTGTCAGAAGCCTTACGATAAGCGGCGTCGGATGGATCATAAATCCGCACAGCTCGATTCCGTCATATCCCGCGGATTTGATTGCCGCGAGAGTTTGGCGCGCCTGCTTCTCGTTTTTAAGAACTTTTCCGAGCATTATCTGCTGAACAGCTTTAAGTGGCATAATTCACCTCAAATACCGAGTCTTTTCGCCTGATTTCCGAGTAAAAACAGACTTTCTTTCGGTGTTCTTTCCATTGTTTTTCTGTCGACCGACACAAGACCGAATGTCATTGAATATCCTTTCTGCCACTCGAAATTGTCGCAGAAAGACCAGTGCAGATATCCGATAACGGGCACGCCGCATTTAATGCAGTCGCAAACTCCGTCGATCGCTTTTTCGATAAATTCACATCTGTCGCCGTCATCGTTCGTTGCGATTCCGTTTTCGGTCACCAGGATCGGCAGGCGAATTTCGTCGTAAACTCTCTTTATAACGTGTCCGAGCGCCTCGGGATAGAATTCATAATCCATCTGAGTGCGGCGCATATCAGGGCTTGCCGGAATAAGACCGTCTTTGCCGATGATCGAACGCGTGTAATTCTGCACTCCGAAAAAGTCGTCGTCTTTGATGTACGGGATGTAGTGCGTAAACTCGTCATCCCATTCTTTCTTTGCGTTTTCTTCGCCGCCGTCTATCGCCTGAATATCGTGGAGCGAAAGCGTAATTCCTACTTTTATTTCGGGGCAAAGCTTTTTAATCTCGTCTCTTGCCGCACAATGCGCCTTCATAACGAGCGCGTCGCCGTCAGGCGTTCTCGCGCTGACAAACACTTGCGGCGTCGGAGTGCCGAAAACGGTCATGTTTTCGGCGGCTTTCTTCTTCATGTTCTCCATCATTGTGTTGAAATTCATGCCGACCTGAGCCACGCCCTCAACGCTTTGCGCCTGCGCCGCGCGAGCCATCATCTGCGCTTTGTATCTTGCGGCGATAGCGGAAACTTGTATGCCCATGTTCGCTTCGTTTATCGTGCAGACATACGTCAAATGCTTTCCGAGCGTTTCGGCGATCTTTTTTGCGTATCGTGCAAAAAACGAAACGACGTCCGGGCTTTCCCATCCGCCTTTTTCGATCAGCCATTTCGGACTTGTAAAGTGGTGAAGTGTTACGACGGGCTCGATCCCGTTTTCGCGGCAGCAGAGAATCACGTCGCGGTAGTGTGCGATCTCACTTTCATCGAATTTGCCTTCCTCCGGTTCTATCCGAGCCCACTCGATGGAAAAGCGGTACGCGTTAAGCCCTGCGTTTTTCATCAGCGCGATATCCTCTTTGTATCTGTTATAGTGATCCACTGCATCCCCGCTTTTTTCGGCAAAATCGGTGTACGTCATATTTTCCATAACCCAGTAATCACTGTGTATATTTCCGCCTTCGACCTGATGCGCCGAAGTCGACGATCCTAAAAGAAATTTGCTCATTTTCGCCTCCGTTATTTCTTGATTTTTTGAAGAGTTTCGTTAAGTGATTTTACCATTTCGGGTTTTATCATGTGTCCCGCCATTTTAAGATTTGCTTCAAGCGTCATATTGTCCATCTTTTCCTGCATTTCTTTCGGTATCTGCACGCTTTTCGCAACGTCGCCGATGCGCTTCATCGCTTCTTCCATCATTTTTGCGTAAATCATTCCTGCGACGGGGTGGGATTTAATGTCTTTGACCTTGTCCTTAACGGAAAAATACGCTTCGTCGATTTTATCGCTCTCGTCAAACCAGTTGACAACCTCCGCTTTTGACTCGCAGATATATTCCTTATTCGGCTCAAAGACTCGGCGAATTACTATTTCATCCGAATATTCGCCGCTTACCGCTTTGATGCTATGCTTTGATGTGATCGGAACGTCAAATTCAAATACACGGTGGCCGGTCTTTGTTCCGAATAGTTTTCCGTCAACAAACAGGGAAATGCTGTCAAGATTTGAATAAACTTTGATTTTCGTCACGTCCTCGCATCTGTCGACGTATCTTCTGCCGCACACGTGAACAAACGGATCTTTTGACAAATACGCCTTATAGATGTAAAACGCGTCTTTTTTGACCTTTCTGTCAAACGTGACGAGTCCTTTTTGATTTTGTCCTTTTTTGCCGCCCTCGTCTCTTCCGTCGGCTGCAAAATCAAACATATTCCAAACGTGCATCGCCCAGATCCACGGACGTGATGCGCGCATTTTCAGCATATATTCGTGATAGTGCGCCTGATATGTTTCCGTGTAGTCGCCCTTTGTCGGGGAAGATGACTGATATTTCGGATTTGCGTCCGCGCCGAATTCCGAAAGACCTATTGCCACATCAGGATATTTCTTGTGGAAATCGTCAAACCATTTTTCATTTTCCTCCATCTCTCCGACATACCAGCCGTAATAGAGGTTATACGAGCGCAGATCGGGAAGGGAAACGAGCGGTGAGTCTGTTTGGAGCATAAACAAATTCGCCATTGTCGTCGGTCTTGTTTTATCGAGCGAGTGGCAGAGATCGTTCAGCTTTTTATGATTATCAATACAGCTTTCCGTCGCGCCTCCGACAACCGTTATTTCGTTTGAAAGTCCCCAACAGATGATCGACGGATGGTTGTAATTCTGTACGATCAATTCTTTCATCTGCGAAAGCGTGTTTTCGCGCGCTTCATCCATGTGCTCGCTGATGTACGGTATTTCGGCCCACACAATGATTCCGTACTCATCGGCAAGATCGTAAATATAACCGTCGTGCTGATAATGAGCGAGGCGGATCGTCGTTGCGCCCATTTCGCGTATGATATCCATATCCTCTTTCATCATCTCTTTTGTCAGGGCGCATCCGACGCCCTCGCGATCCTGATGGCGCGCGCATCCGATAAGATCATACGGCTTTCCGTTGAGGAAAAAACCTTTTTCGGCGTCAACGTAAAAACTTCTGACGCCGAATTTTTCCTTCACGCTGTCATTTCCCACCGACGCTTTAAGCGTATAGAGATACGGATCGTAAATGCCGTTCCACAGGTGAACGTCGTCGATATGAAGCGTTGCTTTTGCTACTCCCGCAACGACTTTTGAAGCACCGGATGCGACGATTTCGTCATCTTTTGAATATATTTCATATTCAACGTCGCGTCCGTCGCCGCCGCAAACGTAACATTCGATTTCGATGTCGCCGCTTTCATTCGGCGTGATTTTTACGCCGTCGCCGCCGAAATATGAAAGCTCAAAATGCGTTTTGTCTGCGACAATAATGTTTACGTCGCGGTAAATTCCGCCGTAGAACGTAAAGTCGGCGCGCTGCGGATAAACGTCGCGCCGCGGCGAATTGTCGACGTAAACGGTCAGCACATTTTCGTCGCTGAGATAATCGGTGATCTCAAATCTGAACGTCGAATAGCCGCCTTTGTGCTTGCCCACCGGTTTTCCGTTCAGATAAACGTCGCACATCGCCGACACGCCGCAAAACTCGATAAACACGTCTTCATCAGCGCCGACGTCGATCTTTCCGAGCTTTTTTTGATATGTGCAAACGCCTCTGAAATAATCGTTGCCGCCGTCGGCACCGTCAACGGCGTTCCACGTATGCGGGACGTTTACTTTTTCATAATTGCCGGAAAGAATAAGTTCGGCGACCCCTTTTTTGAAATGCCAACCGTTGTTTATGTTTGTAATTTTTCTCATTTTGACTCCGAAAAATAAAATTTTTAGAAATAATTTGACAAATTAAGCAATTTTTTGTATAATTAGAATTATGAAAATAAATACTTTACTTTCACTACTGAACGATCTGCTCTCATGCGATGTCTATTTTATAGGCGACAGGGAAAAGGACACCCCGACCGTTGCGGAAAAGATAAATCCCAACGGACTTTTTGAAGAATTTACAGGGGAATACCTTTTGTCGTTTTTCGACTCGATGAAAGACAGCACGTATTATGAGCTTATCAACGCGCTCGGAGAGCGTCTTTTTATGTTCAGACTCGAGGCGGGATTCGTTGTCATAGGGCCGTATCTTAAAAGGACGATCGACGAAAAAGAAATAGCGCGAAGGATGTTCAAAAACAAAGTGCCAAGCCAGTTTTTCAACATTCTGAAATCGCAGTATTACGGATGCGCCATACTCGATTCATTCAATATAAGAAACACTGTCGGCGCCTGCCTTTCGGCATATTTTGCAGACGGCATGGTCAGCTATGATTTTGTCAAGATAAATCATTTTGAAACGCCGTCGCTTATAACGGTACCCGAGGAAACGAGCGATAAGCTATACGAAAATATTTACAAAAAATATGAAATAGAAAACGACCTGCTCTACAAGATCGAGCATGGGCTTGTCGATGAGCTGAAAGCGTCGTCAACTCAGCTTGCATCTCTCGGTTCAAGCGGAATGGAAATGGCATATTTCAGTTCGCATCCGAAGGAAGCCATGGCGTCGCTGAGAGCTATGGTGCGCGTCGTTGCCGTAAGGTCGGGGCTGAGTATTGTCATAATCGATGAAATACTGTCAAAATATACGAACCTGATGCGAGAGGCAAAGACTGCCGCCGAGTCGGTAAAACTTATCGAGTCGTTCCAGCTTGAAATGACAAAAGAAATACGCGAATACCGTTCTCACGTGCCGCCATGCTCTCAATTCATGAAAAGCGTTACGGAATATATCATCCTGAACTACAATACCGAACTGTCGCTTTCGTCTCTCGCTGAAAAATTCAAGATCAGCCCGAGCTACCTTTCCCATGTTTTCAAAAGGGAAATAAACAAGGGCGTGAAAGAATTTATCGAGGAAATACGCATCTCAAACGCCTGCCGATTTATTGAAAGCACCGATATGAGCATATCGCAGATAGGGTACGCAGTCGGATATCTTGACAACAATTATTTTACAAA
Source organism: Clostridia bacterium (assembly GCA_017447775.1). Taxonomy (GTDB): domain Bacteria; phylum Bacillota; class Clostridia; order Oscillospirales; family CAG-272; genus RGIG6816. The sequence continues at coordinate 99,944 of JAFSMU010000010.1, forward strand.
GGTTTTCAAGAAAACGATGAAAATGACTCCGAGAAAATACCGCGAACAGAGTTTGCGCTTGTAAATCAAAGAGGGAACTCCAAATTATTCATTTGGAGTTCCTTTCTTTTTGTTGATTATTGTTCGTCTGATGTTGGAAGCTCGCCTTCTGCGGCATTCTCCGCTTCCTCTTTTTTGGACGCTATTTCAACTTGGATGCGTTCCATTTCCTCTTTTGTGAGAGAGAATTTCTTCATTGCGAATATGGTGCATACCCATCCGAGTATCGGCAGTCCGCAGAACAGGGCGGCGGTTATGATCCTGATGCCTATTGTAAGCTCGTCGGACGCCATCGGGATCTTTGAGCCGGTGTACCCGACAATGCCTATTGCGAGCGTTGCAAGCATAGGCGCAAGGGCGCTGATGAGTTTATCTATAAACGAATATACGGCGCTGACTGTTGCGGGGAGGTATTTTCCCGATCTGTAAAGCTCGTAGTCGACAATGTCCATTCTCATTGCGTTTGTCGATGTGCTGACAACCATTTTAAGCGCGTTGTTACCGAGCATAAGTATAAAGAACACGATGAGCCACAGTCCGAAGTGCGACGCGCCTTTGCCCGGAACGAATACAATGAACAATGCAAAAACTATGTTCCAAATAATGCATATCCACGACCATTTGACCATAACGTGTTTGTTTCCTTGCTTACCCGCAAGCTTTGCGCCGATTATCGCAAAAACAATAGACGGAAGCATTGCAATGACGGAAACGATCGACGAACCGACCATGCTTCCGAGGATTATGCTGAACAGCATTACGCTGATGACGGACTGAGAACCGACAGTCTGCGCCAGCTTATCACTGCAAGCCGCTACGATGTATCTTCTCAATTCTTTATTTCCCTTGAGCAGAGAAAACATATCTTTGAACGAAACCTTGCTTGATTTGGAGATGCCCACGAAATTTTCGGGCTTGTCATACGGCGCAAGACCGATGCAAGTCAGGACAAGCGCGATAAGCGAAACGCCGCACACGATAAGGTTTGCATACTGGAATACGGGAAGCGTAAAGTTATAGTCGGTCGTTCCGTTTTCAAGAACAACGGGAATACCGAATTTCGGGAGCAGGAACGTAACTATTACCATGGAGATTATCATCGGGGAAAGGTAAGAATAAATCGTTGCCCAAACGCCGAGAGTGGGGCGCTGTTTGGGATCATTTGTGAGGATGTTGCCCGTCATATTCGCCGTGCAGCTCGCAAATGTGTATCCGATGATGTAAAGCGCGTAAATCAGAATAAATACTACAACGCCGCCCGGATTCGAGAACATTTCATCGGCGCCGAAGCTGAATTTCCCGGCGAAAACGTTGCACATAAGCGTTGTCGAGATCGCCATAAGCAGCCATCCGAGTGCGAGGAATATTCTGAGTTTGCCGTGTTTTGATTTGAATTTTTCGATAATGAGCGCGATAATGGGGTCGGTAATACTGTCAAATACTCTTGAAAGGGTGATAAGTACACCGACAAGACCTGTTGCTATTGCAAAACCGAGGTTGCCGATATACGCGGCGTAACCGAGCAAAACATAAAATGCCATCTGCATTATGCCTGTCATTTGGCTGAGTGCGATGTGCCAAGTTTTGGCTCTTCTGTAAGGACTTTTTACTTCTTGTGACATAATGTTCCTCCTGAATGGATTTTGGAATCGCTGATTTCATTATATAATAAACAAAAGCCCAAAAATAGAAAAAAACAGCCGAATAATAGAAAGTTATTGCTTTTTTGCATAGTTTTCAAAAAAATCAAATGAGAAATTGAGAAAAAAACCGCGGCTGTGTTTCCGAGACCGGAAGCACAGCCGCTTAAATTTATGAAAGAATGATTTTCGATACCGTCGTTCTTTGAAGCGGGACAATGTCCCCTCCGCCGCTGCAATACGACACGAGCGCCTCGCGCTCGGATAGAAAATACATTGCGTGGTAGCAATACCCGCGATGAATATCGTCCTCAATAAGAGCAAAATCGGAGAAATTTATCCCGTCGTCGCTTTCGGCGATAGCCAACGGCGTGCGCCCCCAAGTATTGCGATATCTCGGATGAACGGTACTTTCGGGATCGTCCCTGTACGGGTTCCATATAGCATAATACTTGCCGCTGTATGGGTTTTTGGCCATTGTCATCGGCGAGAGCGGCGACTCAAAGCGCGACGGGCGGGGAGGTGACCACGTTATTCCGCTGTCGGACGAGAAGCTCTCGTACTGATAATCGGCGCTTGTCCTGAAAAAGCCGTAAAGTCGCCCGTCGGGCAGTTCGATGATACCCGGCTCTTGAAGTCCGTGCTTGTTTTTCGGATCGGGAAATTCAAGCACCTGAACGTCCTCGTTCCACGTCTTGCCGTCGTCGTCTGAATAGACGAATCTCGCACGCCCCGCCTCGTCAAAACAGTATCGCGTATCTTCAAAATTCATCTTGTGTTCCGCTATGGGAATGAAAATGCGCCCGCTTGAAACCGTTTCAACGCGCGAATTGTTGATCGCGTAGTATCCGAGGCGATTTTTCGGAAAGCAGAGCACGCCCTCTCCCGAATAGTCGTAGCCGTCGGGAGAATCGATGCGCCATATTTCATCGCGCACGGGCTTTTTTGTAAGATCTTTCGTGTCGAATTTTATGATGCAGTAAAGCGAAACGCCGCCGCTTTTGTTGGGGCGAAGCGTTACCGCCATTGCGTTTGTTCCGCCGAAGCGGTCGGGCGTGAGCAGAGTTATGATGTTATCAGTGTCGAAATGCTCTCCATCATCTGACAGCACGGCGCAGATCGAGCTGTCCTCGTGATCATCCCAACTGTTTCCGACGTAGCGCGTGTATGCAAACATTATCTTGCCGTCGGGCAGGCGGATAAAATCGCCTTCGCTGTTGCGCGGATTGCTGCTTGATGGCATAAGGTCGAATAATACTTTGCGAGAAATGTTCATAACTGCCTCCGAAATTTAAGATTTTTTCGATCAAAAGCGATTTTTCTCACGCGGTTTATACAGCCATATTACCATATAACAACGTCGTTGTCAATGAATATTGAAAAAGTATAAATGAATATTATTTCATATCGGCAATGACGTGGGTTTTTAAGCGAATTTGTTTTTTTCTGACTACCATGATTGGCTTTTTTAGAGCGGCACAGGTTTTTACCTAAATAGGCCGAAATTTAACGCTCTGAATCTTTTATTATGTTTCTTCAAGCAAATTACAATCTTGAATTTAATGAGAAAATATGGTATGATATAATAGAAAAAATGTGTATGAACAGATGGCGTCTGATGTTTTTGCAAGATTATAAAAGAAACGGCGAATAGATGAAAGAATAAACCGTTTTTTAAGGAGATGAACACATGAATCCGATTTTACCTCGTAACTTTTTCATGGCGGACGGCGAGGCGCACGTTTATGGAGGGCGGCTGTATCTCGTCGGCTCAACCGATATTTCCGGAAATAAGAACTATTGCAGCGGAGAATACCATATCTGGTCGACCGACGATCCGAGACTCGTTAATTGGGTCGATCACGGCGTGGTGTTCCGAAACACGCCCGACGATCCGACGGTTTCGTGGGCGCCGAACGCGCTTCTGTATGCGCCGGACATTGCGTTCAAAAACGGCAGATATTATCTTTACATATGCGGAAGCAACCGTTTTGAGGCGGTCGCCTCATCGGAGAGGATCGAAGGTCCATATACCGACGTGCGCAAGATCGTTCATGCGGACGGCGACTCTATCGATCCGACTGTGTTTGTGGACGACAACGGGCAGGCTTATTATTTGTGGGGGCAGTTCCATCTTCGCGGCGCAAAGTTAAAAGATAACATGGCAGAGATTGACGAGAGCACACTGACGGACAATATTCTGACAGAGCAGGAGCACGGCTTTCACGAGGGAGCGTCCCTGCGCAAGATTAACGGAAAGTATTATATTGTATACACGGATATTTCGCGCGGAAGGGCGACCTGTATGTCTTACGCCGTGTCAGATAAGCCGCTCGGTCCTTACAAGAAGGGCGGAGTGATCATTGATAATACGGGGTGCGACCCGCAGACATGGAACAATCATGGCTCGATCCAGTCGTTTGGCGGCAAATGGTTTGTGTTTTATCATCGCTCAAGTCAGAACAGTCGCACGTCGCGCCGCATGTGCGCCGAGCCGATAGAAATACTTCCCGACGGATCTATCCCGGAGGTAAAAATGACGTCAAACGGGGCGGACGACGAGATAAACGCATTTGGTGAGATCGACGCGTCGCTCGCCTGCCGTATGATGGGCGATTTGTATATAACGCCCGACTCCGAGCATCCGGGCTTTGAGTTTTTGAAAAATTGCGGTCCGGGCAACCGGACGGAAGCGTGGGCGGAATACCGCACCGTCGATTTCGGTGACGGAGCAAAAACGATCTCCGTGAAGGCAAGAGGCAGCGGCGAGGTCATACTCATGACGGAACGCGACGGGAGAATAGCGTCGATTTGCTTTGACTTAGATAAAAGCGAGACAAAAACCGCAAAGCTTGATGTCATTCCAAAAGGCAAGCAGACAGTATGGCTCTTGTTCAAGGGTCGGGGCATGGATGTGTTTTCTTTTTCATTTCGGGCAAAGAGCGAATGATTCGTAAAAAACTAAATGAAGTGTATGGCAGGAAATTGAAAATCCCGATGATCGCTTGATCATCGGGATTTTTGTCTACCGAAAACCACGCGATAGTCGCGTGGTTCAGTAAAGGTTAACCGGTGAGGAAAAATCCTCCAATTTGTGATATAATTACGACGACCTGCCAGTCGAGATAACAAACACAAATTGGAGGATTTAATCTATGAAAAAAGAAGTCATAGACATAAATAGTTTAGCACACACAAAATGGAATTGCAAGTACCATATAGTATTTGCGCCGAAATATCGAAGGAAAGTATTTTTTGAAGAGAAACGGAAAGAGGTACGAGAGATATTGAGGCAATTATGCGAGTGGAAAGGAGTAGAAATAATAGAAGGGGAGGTATGTCCGGATCATATACATATGATGATAGCAATCCCGCCCAAAATGAGCGTTTCGGGATTCATGGGATATTTGAAAGGGAAAAGTTCGCTGATGATATTCCAGAAATGGGGCAATATGAAATTTGCATACCGAAACCGCGAATTTTGGTGTAAGGGATATTACGTTGACACCGTGGGGAAAAACA
>JAFSMU010000011.1 GCA_017447775.1 Clostridia bacterium
ACGCCGACCTTCTGAAGCACGAGTCCTACCGATGTGATGCTGTTTTTGTCCGCTATCCTTTTGCGGATAAAGACCGTTTTCTTCTTCATGTCATAGTAGTTGCCGTAAACCCATGCACGAAGAAAGCCCGCTTTCTTTATCTGAACGTCGTACAGTCCCGCCTTGTCGAGCATTTGTCGCCCGATCTGGAAGCTGTTCTGCCCTGATTTGAGCGTCTTTCTGTTTGAGCCGTAATATCTTATCGCAACGAATATCCACATTACCAGTGCGACGACCGCCATAATGATAACGAGGATGCTGATGACAAGATACGTCCACGCAAGCCATTCGGATACGCCGAGGTCGGTGAACACCGTTACACCTTTTGTAAAGAATGTTTTGATAAATTCTGTCATAATACACTCCTTGGTATTTCTTTTGATATATAATAGCACATTTTGTATGAATATTCAACAGGAAAACGAGATTTTTTCTATATTTTTTTGAACATGGTCAGCACGTTTTTCCCGTCTTTATATTCGTATTTTATGTCGTCGGAGAGTTTTTTCGCCATAAATATCCCCAGCCCGCCGATATTTCTTTGCTCCGCGGAAAGCGTTGTATCGGGATCGTCGCGCCCGAGCGGATCGTACTGATTTCCGCTGTCGATAAACGTTATCGCAACGCTGTCGCCCGTCTTTGAAAGGACGACCGTTGCGTCCCCCTGCCCCGACGGATACGCGTAGTGTGCGATGTTGACGAATATCTCCTCCGCCGCCGTTTCCATCTGCATTTTCGTCTTCATCGAAGCGCCAGCCTCGTCAAAGAAGGCGTCGATAAACTCGATCACGCCGTCAAGACTTTCGACCGTCGCCGGTACAGTCATTGTTTTCGCGTCAGAACCGAGGTACTTTATGCAAAGCATCGTCACGTCGTCAAACTGCGGCGCATCTCCGACGAAGTCGCAGATATTCTTCCATACCGATTCGACGACTTCTTTCGGTCCCTCGTTTTGAGTATTTTTGATAACGTCCTTCGTTCTGTCCATATTGAACATCTCCTCATTTGAGTTTGTTGCTTCGGGTACGCCGTCCGTGTACAAAAACAGTTTATCGCCGCGCCCGAGCGTAAGTTCAAAGTCCGTAAATTTTGCCGTTTCCATCGCACCGACGGGAACGCCGTGCTTATTCTTTATTATTTCTACCTCGCCGTCGCTTTTGCAGATCACGGGATTTTCGTGTCCCGCATTCGCCGCGATAATTTTGCCCGTGCGAACGTCGAGCAGTCCGAGCCACACCGTCACAAACATATCGGCGTTGTTGCTCTCGCATATCCGCTTGTTCACAAAGGACAGCACCTCGCTCGGCGTTCCGCCCATAAGCGCGCGCTCTTTGATAAGGATTTTCGATACCATCATGAACAGCGACGCAGGCACGCCCTTGCCTGAAACGTCAGCCATGACGAGCGCAAGGTGATCGTCGTCAACGAAGAAGAAATCGTAAAAGTCGCCGCCGACCTCTTTTGCGGGCGTCATTGAAGCGTAGATATCGAATTCGTTTCTGTCCGGGAACGGCGGGAACACCGACGGAAGGTCGCCCTTCTGTATCATTGCCGCAACGCCGAGCTCCGCGCTCATTTTTTCCTTTTCAGCCGTCGCGTTTGTAATGGCGTCGATGTATTTTACCGTGTCGCGCTCCATCGAGCCGATCGACGACGCAAGCGTCGATATTTCCCAGATCCTGCCGGCGCCGTTTTCGACGTTTTCGTTTGGCAAGCTGTTCTCGTGGGCGAATCGCTCCGCTTCTTTTGTTATTTTGCGGATAGGCTTTATGAAGTTGCGTCTGGTAAACGCGGCGTACGCGACGGACGTTACGACGATCATAAATACGGTAAACGCGCCGATAAGGTACATATACGAGCGTCTGCCGTTTGCCAGATGCTCCATCGGGCGCTGAATGCACAGTATCGCCTTGACCGTGCCGTCGGTCTTGCTTTTGAGCGGGATGAGCGACGTTATATGCGGGATATTGCTGTTGCTTGTGCCGGCGCGGACTATCGTCGCCTTCTCAAGCCCGTCTTCATAAATTTGTTTATATATTTTTTGATATTCTTCGTTGGTGGTGTTGCGTACAAGTCCCACAGGCCACGGGGTATATCCGCTGTCCTTTGATACGCAGTTGAACACGGAGCGGAACGTAAGGTAGTCCGTTGTGTCGACGGCGATGACATATACAAGGGATACTCCCTGCTTGTCGCACAGGATATTGAGGTAAGAGAGCGTCGTTTTGTAGTCCTCGCTATCGCCGCTCTCGGCGAGATATTTTTCGATGTTGTCGGCATTGACGAGCGTCGCCGCGGTGTTTGCGGTGCGGAATGCCGCGTCGGTGTATTCGTTTGTCAGCGATTGGGTGAATTTGTAATAACCGATGATGCTGACGCACGAGCCGAACATGAGCAAAAGCAGTATCAGCGCCCCGACGATATTGAACGTAAGGCTTTTCCTTACGCGCTTTTTTGCCATATACTCACCTCCCGAAACGATTATATCATACATTGCGCCGCATTTCAAGAAAAATTCGGCTTTGTTTTTCAATTATTCGGTTTTTTTAAGGCTTTTTTAAGTTTTTTCGGGTAGAATTTGAACAAGTAAACGAAAGGAGCGCTGTTTTTATGAAAATTCTTTTCGCGTCGCCGGATCGCGATCTCGTTTCGTCGTTCAAGCTTATACTTGACGAGCGCGGACACGATACGCTTGCGGCATACGACGGAACGCAGGCGATCTCGGCTTGTGAAAACGCCGCAGATATCGCCGTCATCGACGAGCGGCTGCCGCGTACCGACATGGCGACGCTTTACAAAATACTCTCATCGCACGAAACGCCGACGCTTACGTTGACGTATTCGCAAAGCGGAGGGCAAAATACGCTGCCGTATCCGTTTTTCCCCGATGAATTTATGGCGGCGTGCGAAAAACTGTACTCGGAAAATCAAACAAAGCGAGGTGAAAGTACATGAAAAAAGCAAGAAACAAATTCGTCCTTTACGCGATGCTGTCTATCTTTGTCTTGCTGACCGTACTGCTTTCCGTGATCAATATGATAGTCTTTGAAATGGCGGCGCACGACGCCGACGACATAACTATGATGCTGGCGCGCGGCAAGGGCAATTTTATGACGCAGGAAAGACCCGAGGGCGAGTTCGGCGGGAGAGGTCCGATGGGGCCGACGTCGCCGGAGATGAACAAATCGATAAGGTATTTTACGTTTGCCTTTGACAGCGGCGGCAGCGTCGAAACGGTGGCGTTTCAGCTGTCTGCGATGAGCGAGGACGAGGCGCGCGAGCTTGCAAGCTCGCTTAAAGGCGGCACGTGCGGCTGGGTAAAGATGACTTACAGATACCGCGTATGGAGCGCCGGAGGCAAAACGTTCGTTACGGTGATAGATCAGGGGCGCGAGCTGCTTGTGGCGTACAGGATACTTATTTTCTCCGTCGCAGGCGAGGTTCTGGGGCTTGCGATAAGTTTTCTTTTCCTTATGTTCATCGGCAAAAAGCTGTTCTCCCCGCTTGAAACGGCTGACGCAAAGCAGAAAAACTTTATAGCGGAAGCCGAGGCGGAGTTCAAAGTGCCGCTTACGGTCATCGGTGCCGATATCGAGCTTATCGAAAGGGACGGGGGCGCAAACGAGCGCACGTCGTCGGTAAGGCGGCAGGTGAGGAAGATGACGGAGCTTGTGAAAAATCTCGGCTCGCTTGCGATATTCAATCAAAATGGTGAGGGGCGCGAGGAAGTGTCGCTTTCAAAAATAATGCGATCTGAGCTTGACTCGGCCAAGGCGAAATTCGACGAGGCGGGGATAATTCTTTCAGTGGATATCGGAGATGACATCAGCATTTACGGCGACAAAAAGGCGCTTGAACGCGTAATGCGGGAGCTTGTCGACAATTCGCTGAAATTTGCGTGCGACCGGGCGTCGTTTTCGCTCACTCAGCAGAGCGGACGCATAAGGCTGACGCAGAAAAACGGCACGACGCTTCAAAACGGCGGAGCCGATCAGGTATTTGACAGGTTTACGACGCTTGAAAACGCCGCCGGCAAAAACGGGCACGGTCTTGGGCTTGCATACGTCAAGGACGCGGTAAAAGCGTACAACGGACGCGCGACGGCAAAGGTCGATGACGGCGAGTTCATCCTTGAAATAACGCTATGACGCGGGGGTGATAAAATGGCAACCGTTTCAAATCCCATCGTCGTTATGAAAAGGTACGAGCTGAAATACATCCTCACCCCTGAGCAAGACAAATTCTTTCGTGAAAAGCTGCGCGGGCACATGGAGGTTGACAAGTTCGGACTTACTTCAATAGCGTCGCTGTACTACGACACGCCCGATTTCAGACTGATAAACCGCTCGATCGAAAAGCCGCTTTTCAAAGAAAAGATTCGGCTGCGCTCATACGGGCTTGCGACAAGCGACTCTCCCGTGTTTCTCGAGCTGAAGCGGAAGGCATACGGCATAGTTTACAAGCGGCGCGTGCAGTCGACGATCCCGCTCGTTGAGAAATTCTTTTCCGGCGACGGCGATATATGCGCCGGTGGGCAGATAAACACCGAAATAAAATACTTCCGCGACTACTACCGTACCCTCGTTCCCGCGTGTCTTATTATTTACGACCGCACGGCGTTCTTTGAGCCGGGCGGGGATCTGAGGCTGACGATCGACCAGAACCCGCGTTACAGAACGAGCGACCTCGATCTGCGCGTTTCAATGGACGGCATATCGCTTCTGCCGAAGGGGTACTCCATCCTCGAAATAAAAGTGCAGGAGGCAATGCCGCTGTGGCTTTCCTCGATTCTTGACGAGGGCAAGATATACAAAGCGAGCTTTTCCAAATACGGCGAGGCTTACAAGCAGCAAATGATAAACACTTACAGAAAGGAATTACAATATGTTTGATTCTATATATTCTTCAACCGGCGTTACGACGGCCGAGTTCTTCATAATGGCGGCCGTTGCCGTCGTTACCGGATTTATCTATTCGTGGATAATGTCGTATAAGATACGCTCCACCAAGCGATTCTTCATCGTTATCGCGCTTATACCGTTCATCGTTTCGGCGGTGATAACGTTTGTAAACGGCAACATCGGCGCGGGCGTTGCGATAGGCGGCGCGTTCGCGCTCATCCGTTTCCGCTCGGCGCAAGGCTCGGCTGACGAGATCGCGGCGATACTTATCGCCATGGGCTCGGGCATCGCATTCGGAATGGGATATATCGCTTACGGCGTGATCATACTTATCGTTCTGGCGGTGATTTATCTTCTTCTTTCGATGCTGCCGATATTCGAGCATAAAAATATGGCAAAGGACAAGCTCCTTCGCATAACGATACCCGAGTCGCTCGACTACTATGACGTGTTCAACGACACGTTCGCGCACTATCTTGCGTCATACGAAAGCGTCGGCGTAAAGACGACGGGCATGGGTTCGATGTTCCGCCTTTCGTTCAAGATCAGAATGAAAGACGCGCGCGAAGAAAAGGCGTTTATCGACGAGCTTCGTACAATGAACGGAAACCTTGAGATCGCCGTTCTTCCCTATTCCGACGTGCAAAATCAGCTTTGACAGAAAAAAACCTCCCACAAGGGAGGCTTTTTTTATACGTCCATCAAAAGCACCATGACCATCGGCTTGCGCCTTGTGGTCTGGAACACGTATTTTGCTATGTCGTCGCGCACGCGGCCTTTGAGCGCCGCCCAGTCGGTGATGTCGCGCCGCAGTCCTTCATAAAGCGAGTCGCGCGCTATCTCGCGCAAAGCCGACAGCGTTTCTTCGGACTCTTTTTCATAGATGAAGCCGCGCGATACGACCTCCGGCCCGCCCGCAATGTCGCCGACGGCAAAGTCGACGGCGGCGGTAACTATAATGAGTCCCTCCTCTGCAAGCTTACGTCTGTCGCGCAAAACGACGTTGCCCACGTCACCGACGCCCGTGCCGTCGACAAGGATCACGCCCGCCGGAACAGTGCCGCCGTAGCGAGCGCCGTTCTGGTCGATTTCAAGAATTTTTCCGATCTCGGAAACGAAGATATGGTTTGGCTCCATGCCGATATGCTCGGCAAGCTCTTTATGTCTGAACAGATGACGCGCCTCGCCGTGAACGGGCATAAAATACTCCGGCTTTGTGAGAGCATGGAATATCTTCAGCTCCTCCTGGCAAGCGTGCCCCGAAACGTGAACGTTGGCGTCGACGTCAGACAGCACGCAAACGCCGCGGCGGAACAGCTCGTTTATAATATTGCCGACGAGCTTTTCATTGCCGGGTATGGCGGTCGCGCTGATGATGACGATATCGTCCGCTCCGAGTTCCACCTTGTCGTGAAGCCCGAAAGCCATGCGGTAAAGTCCCGACATCGGCTCGCCCTGACTGCCCGTTGAAACGATGGTCATTTTTGACGGCGGGTATTTTTTTGCCTCGGAAATATCGCAAAGCACGCCCGCGGGAACGTTCATATATCCAAGCTCCGTCGCCGCTTTGACGATATTTATCATGCTGCGCCCCGTGACCGCGACTTTGCGCCCGTATTTGTTAGCAATGTCGATGATCTGCTGAACGCGATGAACGTTTGACGAAAACGTCGATATTACTATGCGCTTGTCGCGGTATTCCTCAAAAAAGCGCACCAGCGATTCCCCGACCTTGCGCTCCGACGGAGTGTAGCCCTGACGCTCGACGTTTGTCGATTCGCACATAAGCAGCTTTACACCCTCGCGCCCAAGCTCGCCGAGGCGGGTGAGGTCGGTCATCTCTCCCTCAACGGGGGTGGGGTCTATTTTGAAGTCGCCCGAATGTATGACAACGCCGACGGGCGTTTTTATCGCAAGGCAGACGGCGTCTGCTATCGAGTGGTTGACGCGGATGAACTCCACGTCGAAAACGCCGAGCTTTACGTGCTCGCCCGCCGCAACGCAGTGCAGACGCGGGACAAAATCAAATTTATGCTCCGTGAATTTGTTTTCGAGAATGCCAAGCGTCAGGCGCGTGGCGAATATCGGTATATCGAGTTTGTGGAGCAGGTACGGGATGGAGCCGATGTGGTCCTCGTGCCCGTGAGTTACGACAAGTCCGACTATTTTGTCGCGGTTGTTTACAAGGTAAGTAAAGTCGGGTGTTACAAGATCGACGCCGAACATATCGTCATCGGGGAAGCCGATACCGCAGTCGATTATGAGTATGTTGTCGCTGTATTCAAGCAGCGTTATGTTCTTTCCTATTTCGCCAAGCCCGCCGAGCGGGATTACGCGAAGTTTTTTTGTTTTTCCTTTTGCCATTTTTTCACCTTTGCATCAATATAATGCCCTTTCCGAAACGATAGAACGTTCTCACGCAACGCAAAAAAGCCCGCCGCGCGGAGTATCGCATTTTTATGTAGGAGGAACGCCCGCGCCCCGAATCGCGCGCCGTCCCGTCCGCGTATTTTGTTTGTTTTTGCCCGATTTCCCGCCCCGATGCGCGTTCATCAAAGCAAATATATATTAAGAAAATAATATATCGTCGTCATACGGCGGCGCCGACGCCGCCTGTATAATTATTATACACCTCCAACGTAATAAATGCAAGTAATTTTGAAAAAAAGCGTTAAAACAGATTGTTTACGCTGTTTTTCGCGTAGTTGAAAACGTCGGCGGCGGCGCTTTGGTCTGATGACGTTGCGCTGATGTTGAGCGTTGAGATATCGACGCACGATATTTCCGCGCGTCCGACGTCGTATTCGAGTATGACGCCGCCATCCCCGGATTTTGCGCCGCGTCGCATCATCTCGCCCACGGTCCGCGCCGCGCCGAATGGCGCGTTGACGCTGCCGGAAACGGAAAAAACAAGACTCGGCGCTATCTCTTCCGCCTGCTCGGACGACGCCATGCGCGCCGACGCGATCTTTGAAAGCGCGATGTCGTATCTTGAAAAGGCGTCGCGTATGCTCAAATTTTCACGCGCCGCACTTCCTGTCCTGACGACGTCGCCCGGCGGTATCACGGCGTATTTTGCCGTGGAGTTTTTCATCATAACGGCGCCGCGGCACATAATACTCTCGCTTAAAACGCACCCCTCGCCGATCACGGCTCCGTCGAGAACTACGGAGCGGGATATGTGCGCTGACGGCGATATTCTTGCGCTTTGCGATATGCACTCGCACGGCGGCGTTCCGGGCACATCCCCGCGGCAAACGTCAAGATTTGCTTTGAGATACGCCCCCGGCGTTCCTATATCGCAAAAGTATCCGTCCGTTTCGTATGCGTAAAGCGCCCCACCGACGATGTTCGGGAACACGTCCTTTGCAAAGTCACACATTTTCCCCGGGCGGATAAAGTCGAAGATCCTCGGGGAGAGGACGTATACCCCCGTGCTTATGACGTCGGTGCGGACGTTTTTCCACGCGGGCTTCTCGGAAAACGACGTGATTTTGCCGTTTTTATCAAACATCACGCTCCCGTAGCGGCACGGCTCGTCGCTGCGCGAAACGATAAGCGTCGCCAGCGCTCCGACTTTTTTGTGAAACGATACCGCCGGCATCAGATCAAAGCTAAGCAGCGTATCGCCGCCGATGCACAAAAAGTCGCTGTCGAAAAATCCGCGCGCCGAATGTGCGCTTCCCGCCGTTCCGAGCGGCTTACTCTCGGTATAATACGTAAGCTCGGTACCTTCCGTGCCGTTTTCTTCAAAATATTTTATTATCTCGTTTCCGAGATATCCGAGCGTTACGGCGACGTCGGTTATTCCTTCGCCGTAAAGCCTTTTGAGCGTATGAGACATCACCGCCCTGTCACCGACGGGAAGCAGCGGTTTTGGAATATCGTCTGTTATCGGGGAGAGGCGCTCGCCGCGCCCTCCCGCAAGTATAAGCGCTTTCGGTTTTGTCATTTTACACCTCGAAAAAAACATTTTCTTTACATATATATTTTTACGAAAACGCTTTGATTATTCAGAATTGGGAGATTTGCCCTTTTCTTTTTTCGGAAAAACAAAAAAGCCGAAAAAGAATAATCGCCGCGCTTGGCGGCGATAATTTTCATAGTATTTAGTTTTGGGGGCTGAATTATGCAAAGAACGTACAGAAAAGATATGATAGTAATAAAGAATTTCGACGGAGGGATGATAGAAGAAGCGCACGTATTTTTGCGCGACGGCGCGCAGTACGACGACGATGACGTCGTCAAGGAGGCGTGCGACATCATTTCCCGCTCGAACAAGATCCGCGCGCTTGAAAAAAAGAGACAGCGCTTTTCCCTGCCCGAGTTCATCATCGGGGCGGTGTGTTCCGCGCTTATCTCTTTAAGCATTGTTTTGATTTTTATGTAAGGCTCACTCGCTCTCGTCGAGTATAAAGTCGTCCCTCCTCGTCGGGCGGCAGATAAACGTTTCGGCACCCTCGGAAAGCGACATCGCGGCTTCTTTTGCTCGCTTCACGTCGTCAAACAGTCCGAACACGGCGGGGCCGGAGCCGCTCATCAGAACGGCGTTTGCGCCAAGCGACGACAGCGCGCGCTTGATTTCAAACACTCCCGACGTTTCGGGGAGGATGTATTCAAACTTGTTGAACGCCGCCTTGCCCATTTTTGAAAGCGAACATTCGGAGAGGGCGGAGAGCATTTCGTCGGCGCTTCCTTTCGCCGATATTGCGTCTATTTTTGAGTAAACCTCGGCGGTCGATATCTTCTCGCATACCGGAACGGCGACAACGACGGCGCACTCGGGCATCGGGGTACAGCTTCGGATGATATCGCCGATGCCGCCGACAACGCACGTCCCGCGCTTGATCAAAAACGGCACGTCGGCGCCGACGCGCGCGCCGATATCGCACAGTGCGGCAGTGTCAAACGACGTTTTCATAAGTCTGTTCAGCGCGATTATGACAGTCGCCGCGTCGGACGATCCGCCGCCGAGCCCCGCGCAGAACGGTATTGTTTTTTCGATCACGATCTTCACATCGACGTCGCGCCTGCCGGCTTTTTCAAGGAATTTTTCCGCCGCGGCATACGCAATATTTTCTCTGCCCGACGGAACACCGCCGTCGCACAGCACGTCGATATTTCCGCCGCCATGCGACAATTCGACGGTGACTGTATCGAATATCCCCACCGTCTGCATAACGGAGCAAAGGTCGTGGTATCCGTCGTCCCGCTTTCCCATAACGTCGAGAAACAGGTTTATCTTCGCGGGCGCTTTAAGTTTTATGTATGACATCATTTACCTCAATTTAGATATAAGTACCATTATCGGATTGCGCTTTATCTTTATCGCAACAAACGGGCAAAGCTCCTGACAGCAATAACATTTTATGCAGTTTTTGGCGTTTATTTTCGCCTTTTTGTTGACTATTTTTATCGTATGCTGAGGACACGACGCCGCGCACTCGCCGCAGCCGCGGCATTTATCGGTGATTTTCGGGCGCGGAGTGAAGAATTTTCCCATACGCCCTTCCGAGAAAAATTTAAGCACGGGCATATTCTGCGATTTCGGAAGTACAAACCCGTCGACTTTTATTTCGTCTGTCCCGTCTCCGAGAACGTTTATCTTTTCAGCGTCGAAAAGTCCGCGCTCCTTTGCCTGTTCGACAAGCGGAACGCCGCCCTCCATTCCGAGTATTTTCGTCGATACATAGTCGGCGGCGAAGGGGTTTTTCGACACCGTGACGGCGCCGATCTTTCTCGGCGAGCCGCCCGTCGGCCCTTCGCCTTCCATGCCGATTATCGCGTCTGTAACGGCGATAACGGTCTTTTCGGTGCACAGCATCTGCGACAGATCGCACAGCATCGACGTAAAATCTTTTGCGTCGGGGTGCGCCGCGTGAAGCTCGAATTTCGTTATGCCGGGGATAGTTCCGTAAAGGTTCTTCGCCGCGGCGCTCATTTTTGTAAGCGAATGGCTTTTGAGCTTGCAAAGGTCGAATATGACGTCGGCTTTCGCTATCGGGGTGATGATATCGAACACTTTGAGAGTTTTTGCGCCGTCGAAAGTCATTTTTTCGCTTGTTATATCGGTATTCAGCACCGCGCCGTGATTTTTGGCGACTTCCTCGATGCCGCATACGCGGTACGACGCGCCGAGGCGCGACGGGCTGAACACGCCGCCGGGGCTTTCCGCTATCGTCGGCACGATCCCCACTTCGTCGAGCAGGCAAAGGAGCGCGTCGATCACAGCCGGGTGAGTCGTCGCGGCGGCGTCGGGCGTTTTTCTTATGACAAGGTTCGGCTTTATGACTACGTTTTTATTGCGAAACGCGGAAAGATCGACGCCAAGCGCCTCGAATGCGCGGCGCAATCCGTCCGTTATGATTTTTACGTCGTAGCTCTCCGACCTGAAAACAAACACATCGTTTGAAAATTCGCCCATGATAATACCTCCGCGCGTTTTTTCACATTTTACCACAAACCCGACAAAAAGAAAAGTGTTTTTTTATATTTATACCGCAATTCTTTTTTTCTTTCGCTTTCAAACCTCATATACTTCGCCGCGCCGTCCTGTCGATATGCTGAAAACACGAGCAGTATCGGCAAGCACAGCGCCGCCCAAAGCACGCTGTATTCAAGGCAGACCTGACCGAGAAAGTTCATTTTCATATCCGAATAATCCCACACGCCAAGCCCCATTATCCTGTTTACTATGCACCCCACCCAGAACTCGACGTAAGTGATGACAGCGGCGCAGACGATGCACCTGAAAAAGATCGGCTTGCCCGAAAATCTTACGTTTATACGCCTGATCAGAAGCAGGCACGCGCCGCCTGTCAGCACCATTGACGGATGCGTATAGCCGCGCCAGATAAGCTCGACGCACCCGTACCCCGCCGCGCCGACGAAAAAAGTTACGACGCGCGTCTGCCACTCCGTCATTTTGCCGTTGAAGCTGACGCGCCGGAAAAGTCTTTTCATTTTTCGTCGCCTCTTATGCGGCGCACGGCGTCTTTTAAGGCGGCGAGCGCGTCCGCAAGGCCGCCGACCTTGTCGATAAGTCCCGACGAAACGGCGGCGTAACCGTCAAGCACGGTGCCGACGTCGGTTGAAAGCTCGCGCGTGTTCATCATATATTTATCAAGCTGCACCGACGTTATATGCGAGTGGGAAACGATGAATTTGTTTATACGCTCCTGCATTTTTTCAAGCCCGCGGAACGCCTGCGGCACGCCGAGCACCGTACCCGTGGTACGCACGGGATGGACTGTCATCGTCGCGCTCGGCACGATAAACGAAACGTCGCACGACACGGCTATCGGTATTCCTATCGAATGACCGCCCCCAAGCACAAGAGATACCGTCGGTTTGCTCATCCCGGCGAGCATCTCGGCAATGGCAAGCCCCGCCTCAACGTCGCCGCCGACGGTGTTGAGCAACACAAGCAGCCCGTCGGCGCGCGCGTCCTCCTCTATCGCCACAAGCGACGGCAGGATATGCTCGTATTTTGTCGTTTTCTGCGTTTCGGGCAGGATATTATGCCCCTCTATCTGCCCGATGATGCTGATAAGGTGAAGCGTTACGCCGTCGTTTTCGGTAACTATCTCGCCCGTTTCTTTGATTTGTTCCGTCTGTTTTTCTTTTTCGCTCATTTTTTGCCCTTTTTTCCTAAATTTTCATTCAGCAATATTTTTTGCAAAAAAAATGGCGTTTAATCATTTACAACGGGCAATAATTGTGGTAAAATATCTGCGGTAAAAAATTATCTTTTTAAGGAGATCATACAATGGAAAACAAAATTTTAGTTGAAACGTCGGCGCGCCACATTCACCTGACGCCCGAGCACGTAGCCATTCTTTTCGGCGAGGGACACAAGCTGACCGTCAAAAAAATGCTCAGCCAACCCGGACAGTTCGCGTGCGAGGAAAAGGTAACCGTAAAAGGCGAGCGCGGCGAGCTTAAAATGTCCGTCCTCGGCCCGGAAAGAAAAGCAACGCAGGTTGAGGTTTCGCTTACCGACGCAAGAACGCTCGGCGTAACGGCTCCCGTCCGCGAGAGCGGCGACATCGCAGGCTCCGGCGCTTGCACGCTCATCGGCCCGTGCGGCACGGTTGAGATCAAAGAAGGCGTTATCGCGGCAAAGCGCCACATTCACCTGACGCCCGAAACGGCGGCAGAGCTTGGCGTTGTTGACAAGCAGATAGTTTCCGTAAAACTCGACACAGAGCGCTCGCTCGTATTCGGCGACGTCGTTGTTCGCGTATCTGAAAACTTTGCCCCCGCAATGCACATCGACACCGACGAGTCCAACGCCGCTTGCGCTTTCGGCACGGTTTACGGCGAGATAATAAAATAATGATAGAGAAGTTCACCGTCGCGCGCGACGATTCGATATATCACGCATGGCCCGACGTCGTTCTGACCGACACGGGAAAGCTGATTTGCGTATTTACCGAGTGCAACTCTCACGCTGACAGGAATAATTCGCGCATCGTCATTGTCGAAAGCACGGACCGCGGCAGAACGTGGTCGGAAAAGCGGCCGCTGACCGAGGCGACGACTGAAAACGATTTCTATAACAATTCACGCATATCGAAGCTCCCGGACGGGCGGCTTGTCATAATCTGTGACAGAGTATACGGCAAAGAAACGCCCGAAACGAAAAAAGAGGTCAATGTCTGGTTTTCGTCCGACAACGGAAAAACGTGGTCGGAGCCTGTACTGACTCCCGCGAAAGGCATCGTTCCCGACAAGTTCCGCGTGCTGAAAAGCGGCAGGCACATCATTTCGTGCCACACATTCGGCGAAAGCGGCAAGCTCGAACAGTACCTTTGGTACTCCGACGACGGCGGGAAAAGCTGGTCGGAAAGAGTTACGGTTGCCGCCGATCCGAAGTATAATCTTTGCGAGGGCTCGATACTCGAAACGCCTGACGGCGCGCTTGTGTGCTTTATGCGAGAAAACTCAGGGCGCGGCTGGGATTGTATGAAAACAGTGTCTTATGACAGCGGCGAAAGCTGGTCGGAGGTCACAAACGTTCCCCTGCCCGCGTGCCACCGTCCCGTTTCGGGATACCTTAAAAGTGGAAACATAATGATCACTCACCGCTTTATGCAGGGCGGCAAGGGGTGGCTCGGAAGCTGGACGCAGAACGTCTTTGCGGCGATCCTTCCCGGCGATCAGGTTTTGTGTATGAAAAGATCGGAGCAGTCTGCGCGCATAATGCCGCTTGACTTTGACCGAAGCCCGAGGTCAGACCTCGGATACACAGGCTGGGTGCAGTTCGACGACGGCGAGATATACGTCGTAAACTACATCGTCGACGACGCGCCGAAAGCTCAGATACGCGGGTATTCCCTGCGCGAGAGCGATTTTATAATAGAATAAAATAAAAAAATAAATGTCATCGAAAAGGAGATAAACAATGGCAGACATCAAATTTTCAAACGAAGTCGAATCCATGTGCTGCGTGGCAAAAGGCCCGGATCACGGTCCCGCTCCGCTTCCCGAAGAGGGCAAATGGGTACAGGCAAAACAGATCAGCGACATTTCGGGCTACACGCACGGTGTAGGCTGGTGCGCACCGCAGCAGGGCGCTTGCAAGCTCTCGCTCAATGTCAAGGACGGCATTATCCAGGAAGCGCTTGTCGAAACGATCGGCTGCTCCGGTATGACTCACTCCGCAGCTATGGCGGCAGAGATCCTCACGGGCAAAACGATACTTGAAGCGCTCAATACAGACCTTGTATGCGACGCTATCAATACGGCTATGAGAGAGCTATTTTTGCAGATAGTCTACGGACGCACGCAGTCGGCGTTCTCCGAGGGCGGTCTTGTTGTAGGCGCCGGAATGGAAGACCTCGGCAAAGGCGCGCGCTCGATGGTCGGTACTATGTACAGCACCAAGGAAAAGGGCGTAAGATATCTTGAAATGACAGAGGGCTACTGCACGAGAATGGCTCTCGACGAGGACGATCAGGTCATCGGTTACGAGTTCGTATCGCTTGGTAAGATGACGGATTTCATCAAAAAAGGAATGGAACCCAACGAGGCATACGAAAAATCGAAGGGCACGTACGGCAGATTTGCCGAGGCGGCTAAATATATCGATCCGAGAAAGCAGTAAGGAGGCGTTAAAATGGCATTATTTGAAGGTTACGAAAGAAGAATAGACAAGATAAACGCCGTTTTGGCCGAATACGGCATCAAGTCGGTAGAAGAGTGCAAAGAGATCACTCTTGCAAAGGGTATCGACTGCGACAAGATCGTGCGCGAGACACAGCCGATCTGCTTTGAAAACGCAGTATGGGCATACACAGTTGGCGCGGCTATCGCCATCAAGAAAGGCGACAAAAAGGCCGCCGACGCTGCTGCTGATATCGGCATAGGACTTCAGTCCTTCTGCATTCCCGGCTCCGTTGCCGAAAACCGCAAGGTAGGGCTTGGTCACGGCAACCTCGGAAAGATGCTCCTTTCCGAAGAGACAGAGTGCTTCTGCTTCCTCGCAGGTCACGAGTCGTTCGCGGCGGCTGAGGGCGCTATCAAGATCGCTCTTAACGCAAACAAAGTAAGAACGAAACCGCTTCGCGTTATACTCAACGGTCTTGGCAAAGACGCGGCGTTCATCATTTCGCGTATCAACGGCTTCACATACGTAAAGACGGAGTTCGATCCGTACACGGAAACAGTTAAGATCGTTTCCGAAACGCCGTACTCAAAAGGTCCGCGCGCCGCAGTTCGCTGCTACGGTGCCGACAACGTTCCCGAGGGCGTCGCTATAATGAAGCTTGAAAAGGTCGGCGTTTCGATCACGGGTAACTCGACAAACCCGACGCGCTTCCAGCACCCCGTTGCAGGTACGTACAAAAAATGGTGCGTTGAAAACGGCGAAAAGTACTTCTCCGTTGCATCCGGCGGCGGCACGGGCCGTACGCTCCACCCCGACAACATGGCCGCAGGTCCGTCTTCCTACGGTATGACAGACACAATGGGCCGTATGCACTCCGACGCGCAGTTCGCAGGTTCGTCCTCCGTTCCGGCGCACGTTGAGATGATGGGCCTTATCGGCATGGGCAACAACCCGATGGTCGGCGCGACAGTCGCTGTTGCAGTTGCAGTTGAGGAAGCAATGAAATAAAAACCGAAAAAAAATCCTCCGCCAAAGCGGAGGATTTTTTATTTTGCCTTACTGGCGTTTGAATTCAATGTAACCGAGATCGCCAAACGGGAATTTGAGGGTGTTGCCGTCAATTTCAAATTTGGTTTCTTCGCCGTCAACCGTAAGCGTCTTGCCGTCAAACGTGTATTTCAGAGTTTGAACTTCTTTGTTTGATACACCGAGGACAAGCGTTTCTGTCGTTGTTTCGAGTTCGCCGTTTGATTTGAAGTTAAGCGTTACTTTTATATCCTGACCGAGAAGCGTTGTGGAATAAGTCCATTTACCTTTGATACTCGGAGCGCAGGACGCAAGGCTGAGTACAACAACCATGATAACGAGAGCGAATGCAATTGCTTTTTTCATTTTTTTGTCTTCCTTTCGCGGTGTTTTATTGTTATTTATATTGTATACCAATATTTTGCGCGTGTCAATACTTAATCAAACGTTGAGGTAGCCCTTCAGCACTTTTATCGTATTATACACGCCGTCTTTATGCGAGCGCTCATATCCGTGGCTTGCGTAAACGCCCGCGCCGATCAGTCCGTGCCGCACGTCGTTGCCCGCCCTCAGCGTTGCCTCAACGTCAGAGCCGTAATGCGGGTAAACGTCAACGGCATAGTCGGTGCCCTCGCGCTTTGCAGCGTCGATAAGCTTCCCGACGACCTCATAGCTGTACGGACCGCCGCTGTCCTTGGCGCAAATGGATACCTGCCGCTCGGTGCATTGCACGCCGTCGCCGACGCACCCCATATCGACGCTGATCGCCTCGGTAACGCCCGCCGGCAATGAAGCAGATCCGCCGTGCCCGACCTCCTCATAAACGGTTATATGAAGATATACGCGGCGCGAAAGCTTGATTTTTTCGTCTTTTATAAATTTGGCAAAGCCGAGAAGAATACCGACCGAAAGCTTATCGTCGAGGAAGCGGCTCTTGATATATCCGCTGTCCGTTATGCGCGTGCGCGGATCAAAGCAGACGAAATCGCCGACCTCAATTCCAAGCGCACGTGTGTCGGCGGCGCACTTTACGTCTTCGTCGAGCACGACCTCTGTCGTGCCGAATGTGCGCTTTGTTCCGGCGTAGTCGTCGTTGACGTGGACTGACGCGTTGCATATTTGAAGCGTGCCGCTGATGACCTTGCCGTCTCGCGTATAGACGCTCACGTTTTCAGCCTCTCCGTTTTCTGCGCGCATGCCTCCGATAGCCGTTATTTTCAGTCTGCCGCTGCCCTTTATCTCGCAAACCATTCCGCCGAGCGTATCGGAGTGCGCTTCAAGAAAGAGCGCGTCGTCGCTATCCTCACCGCCGAGATCGACGATAACGCCGCCCTTTTGAGTTATCTCGGCGTCAAAGCCGAGCGAGGAAAATTCATCCTTTACCCATTTTGCCGCCTTTTCGGTGTAGCCCGAAGGGCTGTCTATCCCGAGAAGCTGTACTGTTTTTTCCGTTGCGTATTCCGCGTATTTGTAGTCAAGTTCCATAGTGGTCCTCCGTTATTTTATCATTTTTATATATTCGCCGAGCACCGGCTCAAATTTAACGCCGTACGTATGCGTGCTGTCGCCGATGGTGTTTTCGATGCAGAGAACGGTAAAGTCCGCGGCGATCTTCGCCGATTCAAACAGCGTCTTGCCGCCGATATACGCGCCGACGAATGCCGAAGCGTAAACGTCGCCCGTTCCGTGACAGCCGCGGCTGATCTTCTTATGCCTGTAATACTCCGTTTTGCCGTTTGAGTAAACGACAACGCCCGTCGTGTCGCTGTCGTAGCCGACGCCGGTAAGAATAACTGTGCGCGCGCCGCACGCCGCCATTTCCGAAATAAGCCCGTTTATATAGTTTTCGTCGTACTTTTCTTTATATTCGTACCCTGTAAGCAGGCACGCCTCCGTAATGTTGGGAAGAATTATATCGGCGGAGAAGGCGAGCTTTTTCATCTGACGGACAAAGCTTTCGTCAAACGCGGGGTAGAGCTTGCCGTTGTCCGCCATTGCGGGATCGACAATATTTACGGCGCCCTTTTTGCCGAGTGTGTTCATAATGTCTTTAACGTACTCTATCTGCCGCTCACTGCCGAGATACCCCGTGTAGATGGCGTCGAAGTACAGCCCTTCTTTTTTCCAGTGCGATGCAATGGCGGGAATGTCGTCTGTAAGGTCGCGGAACGTATAGCCCGTAAAGCCGGCGGTGTGAGTTGAAAGCACGGCGGACGGCAAAATCGCCGTTTCCGCGCCTGAGGCGGAAAGAATTGGAAGCGCCACCGTCAGCGAGCACTGACCGACGCACGATATATCTTGTATTGTAAGAATTCTCTTGTAGTCCATAATTATTCTCCTTTCGGATGATAAATAAAAATATGCTATAATTATACACTTTCACTTGAAATTTGTAAAGACCTTTTTTGAATAAAAATCACCCGCCGCAGCGGGTGATCTTTGTTACTGATCAAACACGTCTTTCGTCATTTCTTCCTCATATTGCCTTGTGTAAAGGTTGTAGTAGTGTCCCTTTGCTTTGAGCAGTTCGCGGTGGGTGCCGCGCTCGATTATCTTGCCGTCGTCGACGACAAGGATGATGTCCGCGTTTTTGACTGTCGAAAGTCTGTGCGCGATGACAAGCGACGTGCGCCCTTTTATGATGCTGTCGATCGCCGACTGTATCTTTTGCTCCGTTATCGTGTCGACGGAGGATGTCGCCTCGTCCAGCACGATTATCTTCGGTTTTGCGAGGATCGCACGGGCAAACGAAATAAGCTGCTTTTCGCCGGTGGAGAGAGAATCGCCGCCCTCGCCGACGTCTGTATCAAGCCCTTTTTCAAGCCGGGATACGACCTCGTCCGCCGAAACGAGCCTAAGCGCCTCTTCTATCTCTTCTTCTGTGGCGTCGGGGTTGCCGTATTTCAGGTTTTCACGCACCGTGCCGGAGAAAAGGTGCGGCGTTTGAAGCACGTATCCGAGCGCCGAATGGAGCCAGAGCTGCGAGCGCTCGCGCGCGTCGCGTCCGTCTATAAGTACGCGCCCCTCGGTCGGTTCAAAGAAGCGGCACACAAGGTTTACAAGCGTGCTCTTCCCCGCTCCCGTTTCGCCGACGATGGCGACGTTTGTGCCAAACGGGATTTTCAGGTCGAAGTGCTCCAGAACGTACTCGTCGCCGTCGGGATATTTGAACGAAACGTCGTCAAACTCGATGTCGCCGTATATTTCTTCCCAGTTTTCCTTTTTGGGATCGAAGGCGTCGCCGTACTTTTCGATGACCTCGGGAGAATCCTTGACGTCGGGTTCCGTCGTTACAAGGTTATGGTAACGCTCGATATTGACCTGCGTCGTTATGACGTCGGATATCGCGTCGATGATCCAGCGCACCGTTTCCATAAGTCCCATAGCGTACGACATAAATACCGCAAACGTACCTATCTCGCTCTTTCCGAGAAGTCCCCCCTGCCACAAAACGACGGCAAGCGCCAGCGCCGAGGCAAACGTTATAGTCGAGCCGAACAGCGCGCGGAAATGCGCCGCCTTGACCGACTTCTTTCTCATCGTTTCGGTGTCTTTTACAAAGTCGCGGTTCATCTTTTCTTCGACGACGAGCGTTTTTACCGTTTTTGCACCGGTGATGCCCTCGTTGAAGTCGCCCGTGATCTTTGAGTTCATCTCGCGTATCTCGCGGTTGATCCTGATAAGCTTGCCCTGGAATATGGCGAATATCACAGCCGTTACGGGCACGATCGCAAGCACCATAAGCGCAAGGCGCGCGTTTTTGATGAACATTACGACGATCGCGCCGACAAGGTACGACATATGCCATACCGTATCCATCAGCGTCCACGAAAGAAGCGAGCCGATGCGGCTGGTATCGCTCATAACGCGCGCGTGAACGTAGCCGACGCTGTTCTGGTTGAAGTACGAGAAGGACAGCTTTTGCAGGTGGCTGAATGCGTCACTGCGAAGGTCGCGGTTGATCGTTACCTCCATTCGCATCGCGAAGTGGCACGAAACGTAATTCGACAAGCCTGATATAACGACCGTTACAACGTATAAGAGTATAAAATACACTATCGTGTCGAGCGTTTCGTCTTTGATGAAGTGATTGAGCGAATACTCGCGGAACATCGGGAGTATGACGTCAACGGCACTCGTTACAAGGCCGCACAGTATCATCGCGATGGCGAGCATTCTGTATCTGCCGAGGTACGGCGCGACGAGCGGTATTCCGAAAAAGCGCGTCGCCTTTTTTTCTTTTGCTTTTTTCATCACGCGCCCACCTCCTCGATACCGCCGGTCTGAATGTCATATATCTTTTCATATATGCCGCCGGCGTCCTTCAGCGTTTCGTGAGTGCCTTCTTCAACGATGTTTCCGTGATCGAGCACGATTATCTTGTCCGCTTTTTGAAGCGTTGTTATTCTGTGCGAGATTATGATGATCGTCGCCGTGCCGAAGCGTTCTTCAAGCGCGCGGCGGATCTTTGCGTCGGTTTCCGTGTCAACGGCGGAGAGCGAGTCGTCGAATATCATTATCGGCGTGTTCTGCGTCAGCATCCGCGCGATAGCCGCGCGCTGTTTCTGCCCGCCAGAGAGCGTTACGCCGCGCTCGCCGACAAACGTATCGTATTTTTTGGAAAAGCCCTCCACAGTTTCGTCAAGGCAAGCTGCGCGCGCCGCCTCGCGAATTTCGGTAAGCGTTATGCCGTCGCGGGTGATGCCGATGTTCTCTCTTATCGAGCGCGAGAACAAGAACGGTTCCTGAAGCACCATGCCGATATTTTTGCGAAGATGCTCCGCTTTGATGTCGCGTATGTCGACGCCGCCGACGGTGATCTTGCCGTTGCCTTCTTCAAGGTCGTACATTCTGTCAAGCAGCAGCATCAGCGTCGATTTCCCGCTTCCGGTGCCGCCGAGGATACCGAGCGTCGTCCCGGCTTTGATTTTGAGATTTACGTTGTGGATGATCTCCGGGCAATTTTCGTAAGCGAAGCTGACGTTTTCAAACGCGATATCGCCCGTCATATCCGGCTCTTTGGCGTCGGTACGATCATGCTCCTCTTCCGAGTTCATTATATAGCTTACGCGGTTGATCGATACGCCCGCTTTGCTCATATCCGATATGACGGCGCCGAGCCTTCTCATCGGCCAGACAAGCATCGTGTTGTACGTTATGAACGCTATGTACTCGCCGCTTTTAAGCTCGCCGCCGATGCAGAATACCGCGCCGAATACAACGACAAGCATTATCTGAAGTCCCGCTATGACGTCGGAAACGCTCCAAAAACGGCTCATCGTCTTTGAAAGCTTTACCCAAAGCGACGTGTAGTATTTGTTTTGCGAATCGAACTTGTCGCGCTCGTATTTTTCTCTGCCGAAGGCGCGCACAACGCGCACTCCCGTGAGGTTCTCCTGCGCGATGGCGGAGAGCTTGCCCTCGTTTTCGTCGCATTTTTCAAATCCCGAGCCGATCTTTTTG
Source organism: Clostridia bacterium (assembly GCA_017447775.1). Lineage (GTDB taxonomy): Bacteria > Bacillota > Clostridia > Oscillospirales > CAG-272 > RGIG6816. The sequence goes on from JAFSMU010000011.1 coordinate 21,541, forward strand.
TGGAACACAAGCGAATAGATCGTCAGTATCGGGAGCGGAGCCACGGCGATAAGCGTGAGTTTTGTGTTCATCGGGAACATGAACACAAGCGACATTATAAGCATAAGGACAATACGGAAAATCGCGGTGAGCTGCTCGGTAACGAACCGACGCGCCGTATCGATATCCGACGTGCATCTCTGAATGATGTCGCCTGTCTGATTTTTCGCGTGCCACGAAAACGGCAGCCGCGATATGTGCGAGTACAAATCGTCGCGCATCGTCTTTATCAGCCGCTCGGATGCCTTGGCGTTTATCACTCTGAACATATATATCGTGCCCGCCTGCGCTATTGCGACAATTATGATCGCAAGTGCGGCGATCCACAGATTTTTCGCTATGTGGTCGGTGCCGCCGAGCCACGAAACGACGGAGCGCGAGATCTCGTTCATCGCGCCCGAGCCGCTCATTTCAGTGCCGCCGATAACGTTGTCAACGGTGACGCGGATGATCTGCGGATTCACCATTTCAACAAGCGCCATCAAAGCCGCCGAGATGACGGTCAGCGCGAAAAGAATCCAGCTTCCGCGCATAAAATGACCGAGCACGCGCAGGTTTTGCCGCTTCTGTACCCTGTTTTGTTGTTTTTCTTCTTTTGTTTTTTTCATTACTTCAGCTTTCCTTCCGATCTGCGTAACGGACAGATCGGACTGCGTGTTATTGCAAAATTGCCTTTTCTTTTGGAACGGAGTTTTTTCGGATCACGCCGAAAAAAAGTGAGACAGCTTATTTTACCTTATTATATTTATATTGTCAAGCGCGCACGAAAACTGTAACAAAAATGTAATATTTTGATATCTGTTGCGATTTTAGCACTTTGGCAATGAGAGTGCTAATATTTACAATTTGTTAACAAATAAATGCTTTTTTATGTAACAATTTCGGAGTACAATACAGGTGTTCGATGAGGAAAGGAAGCAAATTAAAGTTTCAAGTGCCAAAATCGAATACATAAAATCAAATATTTCGCGCATAATAACAGCGCGGGGTAAAATACATTATATCGGAGGAAATTATTATGTTTAACCTTACACCTTATGAAAGAAAGATCAACCTTTGGAACCCGTTCCACGAACTCGACGAAATAGAAAAGAACTTCTTCGGAAACAACAACGCCACCTCGTTCAAGACCGACATCAAGGACGAAGGCGACCATTATCTGCTTGAAGCAGACCTGCCGGGATTCAAGAAGGACGACATCTCCATCGACGTCGACGACGGGTATCTTACGATCACCGCAACACGCAAGAGCGAGTACGAGGACAAGGACAAGAAAGGCAACTACGTCCGCGTTGAGCGTTCCTACGGCACATACTCCCGTTCGTTCAGCCTTGACGGCATCGACAGCGATAAGATCTCAGCTTCCTTAAACGACGGCGTGCTTGCACTTACTCTGCCGAAGGAAGAGAAAGTTTTGCCGAAAACAAGAAAGCTCGAAATCAAATAATACGATTGTATAACTAAATTAAATACAAACGTATAAAACCAAAAAGCCCGACTCTGTCGGGCTTTTTCATTATGTTATTTTTTTCGTTTATGCCCACCACATATCCCCGGCGGACTCTTTGATTATAACGCTGTCCATAAGCGAGATCGCTTTTGAAAGTCCTTCAAGCGGGCTCATGAGCGAATCCTCATGTTCGATCGAGATCGTGCCGTCGTAGCCGACAACGCGCAGAGCGCTTATGACCTTTGACCAGAATTCGGCGCCGTGGCCGTAGCCGATTGTGCGGAACACCCAGCTTCGCCCCATAAGGTCGCTGTAATGCTTCGTATCGAGAACGCCGTTTTTTCTGACGTTTGATTCGATCATCTCAGTGTCTTTTGCGTGGAAGTAAAGTATCGCGCTGCCAAGCGTACGCACGACATCTACGATGTCCATGCCCTGCCATATAAGGTGCGACGGATCAAGGTTTGCCCCGATGATGTCGCCGACGGCGGCGCGGAGCTTCAAGCACATTTCGGGGTTGTAGACGCAAAATCCCGGGTGCATTTCAAGGGCGATCTTCTTTACGCCGTGCGACGACGCAAACGCAGCCGCCTCTTTCCAATACGGGATAAGAACCTCGTTCCACTGGTAGTCAAGCTCGTCAAGGTACTCCGGCGGCCAGGCGCACGTTACCCAGCTCGGCTGTTTTGCGTCCTTGTCGCTTCCGGGGCAGCCCGAAAACGTGATTATCGTATCGACGCCGAGCATACCCGCAAGCTCGCAGGCGGCACGGTAGTCGGCCTCAAAACTTTCGCGCACGGCTTTATCGGGGTGCACGCAGTTGCCGTGGACCGCAAGAGCCGAAATACTCATATTGAACTTTTTGAATGTGTCTGTAAGTTCTTTTCTTTTTTTCGCGTCTTTTATAAGGACTTTTGCGTCGGCAAGCGCCGTGCCGGGATAACCGCCGACGCCGAGTTCAAGACTCGGAACGCCGTGATCCGACAGGAATTTTAGCGACTGTTCCAGCGTCATTCCGCCGAAAACACTTGATACTACGCTGAGTTTCATACTATCTCCTCATATTCAAATATTCAAATATTTCAAAACGTTTCTTTGATGACCGTGTTCGTTCTTGCCGACTCAAACGCAAGCTCCATCACCTTCATCACGCGCATAACTTCAGCCTCTTTGACGAAAGGCTCCTCGTTGCCCTTTGCGGCTTCGACAAATTTCTGATAGAAGCCGATGAAGTCCGGCTCGTCGAGCGGTATGGAGTAGTTCGTGATGGATTTTTCGGAGCGCGGGCTCATGGTCTTTGTAAATCCGTTGCCTGCCTCGATGCCTTGAAGGTCCTTTTCGACGCGCTCACGCACAAGCGTGTACTGGCAGCCCGCGTTCGGATTCCAGTCTTTTATTGTCGCCGTACCGTCGGTGCCGTAGACCTGCCAGCGCGGAAGCGGGATAAACGTGTTCGTTCCGATGGCTATTCTGTAAACAAGTCCCGATTCAAAGCCGATATTAAGCTCAAAACCGTCGTCGCAGTCCTCGCCGAGAATATACGACATGCGGCAGTATATATCGGTTATTTTTTCCTTGACCATGTAAAGCGCCTGGTCTATCATATGCACGCCCCAGTCGAGCATCATGCCGCCGCCTGATGCTTTTTTGCGCCGCCATTCGCCCGGAATGCCGTTTGAGCCCATAACGCGCGACTCAAAGCGGTAGACTTTGCCGAGCGTACCCTCTTCATACAGCTTCTTTATCGTGACAAAATCCTTGTCCCAGCGTCTGTTCTGGTGTACTTCAAAAAGCACGCCGTTTTTCTTTGCCGCGTCGTACATCATTTTCGCTTCGGCGCTCGAAAGAGCTATCGGCTTTTCGCTGATAACGTGCTTATGAGCGTTTGCGGCGCGAACGGTGTATTCGCAGTGGAAGTTGTTCGGAGTTGCGACAAGCACCGCGTCGACGTTTTTGTCCGCAAGGAGCGCGTCCGCGCTTTCGTATGCTATAAGTCCGTGCTCGCGTGCAACTTCAAGACGCGCGGGGTCGATATCGTAAACTCCGATAATATCGACGTCAAAGCCTTGTTCTTTTACACTTTTGATCTTTCTCTCGTGGTATCCGGCCATGCCGCCGTAACCGATAATCGCAAAATTCAATTAAATCACCTTCCGTTTTTATTCGCCAGACGGCGAAAAAGGCATAACGCGTATGCCTTTTTGTTTATTATTCGTTTTCCTCTGTCGTTTCTTTTGATTCCGATTCCTCAGCAAGCTCGTCGTCCTCTTCATCGTCGGACTCTTCTTCTGTTTCCGTATCGGGCTCGTCCGGCTTTACGTCGTCAAGCTCAACGGAAACGGAAAGCGTCTTTTTGAAGAACTTTGAAAGTATCTTCTGAACCGCTGTGAACAAAAGGACGATAAACGCGATTTTAAGAACCGTTTTGCCGATAAACGCGCTGAGCGAAAAATGCTTTTTGTTTTCCATGACCGTATCCTCCCAAAAAATTTCTTTTTGTTTTCTACATCATATCATATTTGACTTGTTTTGTCAATTTTCTTTTTTATATTTTATTTATAAAATAATTTTTTTGATGTTGACAAATAGGCGGCAGGGGTGTATAATGCGGAAGAATGAAAAGTCACGGAGGGCAAAATGAATTTCAAAAATATATATCTTGCCGCAATAAGAGAGAGCGAAAACTGGATCGATAAAGTACCGCAAAGGTTCACGGTGCATAATCCGAAAAGCGAAATGAACGGATTTATCGTTTCGTTTCAGATGATCAACACTTTCAGCGAAGTCGGGGGAATCCCGATAGCCGTCGCGCTGTATTTTTCCAAGGAAAGCAAATATTACAAAGACAAGAAAATACTTGAACTTATTAAAACTTTTGCCCGCGTCGGAATAAAAAAGCTCAACGACGACGGCACGTTTGATATGCCCGAAACAAACTTCCACACAGGCGAGCAGTTCGCTCTCGCAAGGGTAAGCCGCGCGCTTCTTGTTATGAATATGTACGTAAAGGATGACAAGGACGAGCTTGAAGCAAAGGAGGCAATATGCGATATTGTGGAGAAGGTTGCCACGGGATGCCTTAACGGCGGCTTCCACACTCCAAATCACCGCTGGGTAGAAACGGCGGGGCTTCTTCAAGCGCGCCGCGGACTGCTTGACGCGGGACGCACCGCTTTATGCGACCGTCTTCTTGATAAGGCAAACAGGTATCTTGCAGAGGGCGTTGACTGCGACGAGGACGGCGAGTGGTCGGAACGTTCGGCGGGTATGTATAACGCGCACTGCGACGATTTCTTCCTTTCCATTTACGAAATGACCGGCAACGAGGAATACTACGACGCGGTTTACCGCAATCTTATGCTTATGCGCTATTACATAGGCAATAATTTTGCGATGTTCACGCAGAACTCGCGCCGCGTCGACAAGGGCGAGGTCGGCTCGCGCCCGATGTTCTTCAAAGCGACGACGTATTACGCAAACGTTTATCAGATGCAGTACGTCATCGCGGCATATCTGAAAAAGGACGCTTTGCTTGCAAGCGTCGCCGAGGAAATATTCGACCATACCGTATCAACCGAGCAGCTCGTTTTCTTCACGCTTCATCCCGAAATGGCGGAGTGGGAATTTGAAAAGGTGCCGAATGCGATCCCGGAAACGTACGAAAAATACCAACCGAAATCGCTTATCGTAAGAAAAAAGACGGCGGACGCGACGTATTCGTTCCTTGCGAGAAATCCCGCGTTCCTTCAAATTGAGGCGGACGACATAAAGCTTAACGTAAGGCTTTGCTCGTCGTTCTTCGCCGTGGCTCAGTTCGTGCCGGGAAAAATGACGAAAACCGAGCGCGGATATATGCTTTCAATGCGCGCGCACGGCGAGTACAAGCTCCCGCTTGAAAATCCCGACGGCATAACGACAAAAGACTATTGGAGCATCGACTACTCGGCGAGAAAGCCGATCCAGCAGCTCGACCTCGATATGAGCGTTGAGATAGTGTTCGTCGACGGCGGCGCCGACCTTTACGTCAAGGTTGACAACTGCCCGCACGTGCCGACAAAGCTTGAATTCTTCGTTAATCCCGGGCTCCACTGCGAGATAGGCGACGCCGTAATGACAACGACTTCCGGCGCCAACGTATTTTCAAGAGGCAGCGCCGCGAGATTTGAAAGCATCAGCGGCAAGATAATGACGATCGACGGCCTGTTCTGCAAGCATCTTTACGCCGACGGAATGCGCGGCTCGCTCGATCCGATCAGCGACGCTTTCGTGCTTTACGCAACCGATTATTCGCCCGTTGAAAGAAAGATCTCGATAAGATTTGAAACGGCAGACGGCGCAAGAATCTATTAAGCGCGCAAAAACACAACATTAAAAAAATCCCGACAACGTCGGGATTTTTTCATTTTATTCATTTGTATAAAACAGTGTCTGAGCGTTTTATACATTTGTATTAAATTATCGTTCCGCCGCCGAGTACGACGTCCCCGTCGTAAAGCACCGCCGACTGCCCCGGGGTTATGGCGCGCTGCGGCTCATCGAACACGATCTTCACCATAGCGTCACCAATGGGGTATGCCGTTGCAGGCTGCTCTTTCTGGCGATAGCGGATCTTTGCGCGGCACCGAACGGGCGACGCGGGGACCACCCCCGATATCCAGTTGAACTCGTCGGCTTCAAGAGTATCAGAGTACAGATCCTTGTCGTCGCCGAGGACGACGGTGTTGTTTTTCGTGTCGATCGAGCAAACGTAAAGCGGGGCCGCCGCCGATATGCCAAGCCCTTTACGCTGGCCTATCGTGTAATTTATAATGCCGCGATGGCGACCGAGAACGTTGCCCTGCTTATCCACAAAATCGCCCGGCTCGTACTTTTTGCCGGTGTTAAGCTCGATCACGCGCGCGTAATCTCCGTCGGGGACAAAGCATATATCCTGACTGTCGGGCTTGTGCGCGTTGATAAAGCCGTGTTCTTCGGCGATTTTCCGCGTTTCGCTTTTGCAAAGGCTTCCGAGCGGAAAAGCAGTGTGCGCAAGGCCTTCCTGCGTCAGCGAATAGAGAACGTAGCTTTGGTCTTTGCTTTCGTCGACGGCTTTTTTAAGCAGATACCGCTCGCCGTCGTGCTCGATCCTTGCATAATGCCCCGTTACGACCTTGTCGCACCCGAGTATCTTTGCGCGCTCGTGCAGTTTTTCAAACTTCATATATCTGTTGCAGTCGATGCACGGGTTGGGGGTGCGCCCCATCTCGTATGAATTTATGAATTTACATATAATTTTTTCCTTAAAATCATCCGAAAAGTTGAAAACGTAATACGGCATCCCGAGCCTGTACGCGACGCTTCTCGCGTCCTCAACGTCGTCAAGAGAACAGCACGTCTGATCGCGCGACACGCCCGCGTCCTCATTTTCGTAAAGACGCATCGTGCACCCGATGCACTCGTACCCCGCCTCTTTCATAAGATACGCCGCGACGCTCGAATCGACGCCGCCGCTCATTGCTATAAGCGCTTTTGCCATTGTGATACACCTCTCTGATGATATTATTTTACATTTTTTCATCCGCATTGTCAACATCAAAGTTCATTTGCGGCGCATTTTTGCATAAAAAGCGCTATTTTTGCATAAAATACAGCGTTTTTGCATATTTTCAGAAAAATTTTTGAATATTTTTTCAAAAACATATTGACAAACGAAGAAAACGGGTGTATAATCGGCGCATACAAACAAAACACGAACAGACAAGAAAGGCGAAAAAATGAAAATCTTAAAGAAAATACTCATTGTAGCTCTCGCGCTTGCGCTTGCGGCGCTTGCATTCACATCATGCGGAAAAAAAGGGACGACGCTTGACGACGTCAAAAAGAGCGGTCAGCTCGTCGTTGCCACAAGTCCGGACTTTCCGCCGTTTGAAGACCTCGGAAACGGGGAGGGGAGCGTTGACGGCGTTGTCGGCATAGACGTCGACATATTCAAGATAATCGCGGAAAAGCTCGGAGTCAAGCTCGTTATAAAGTCGATGGACTTTGACGCCGTGCTTGCGGGCATATCGGCGGCGAAATACGATATAGGCGCGGCGGGCATTTCAAAAGATCCCGACCGTGCGAAGAATATGCTCTTCTCCGATCCGTACTGCTCGGCATCGCAGGTGATCGTCGTCAAGGAAGGAAGCTCCATTTCGGGCAAAGCCGACCTTGCAGGCAAGAAAATATCAGTCCAGACAGGCACGACGGCTGAAAACCTCTGCATGAGCGCCGGATACAGCGTCAGCGCGTTTGCAAGCAATAACGACGCGCAGGCGGCGCTGACGACGGGCAAAGTCGACGCGTGGGTAATAGACGACCTCACCGCCGGCGAAATGGTAGCCAAGTACAACGCCGAGAACACGGACAGCCTTGTGATCCTCAAAGAGGCGCTTTCAGCCGACGAATCGTATGCGTTCATCGCGTCTTTCGGGAGCGAGTCGCTCGTTGCCGAGATAAACAAGATCTTGGCGGGTATGATCGACGACGGAACGATAGAGTCGATTTTCGCAAAATACGACGCACCGTATTTCGCGCCGGAAAAATAAAACAAGCAACAAGATCCTCCGATATTTCACTGCCTTACCTTTTCTGCCGAAGGTAAGGCATAATCTTGCTTAAAGGAGAAAACAATGACTGCATGGCTGGATAAACTGAACGAAACGTTCATTCAGAGCGGATACCTGAAAATGATCCCCGAGGGACTGCTCAACACCATTATTATAACGGCGGGGGCGCTTCTTATCGGCGTTGTTATCGGCACGCTTATCGCCGTTACGAAATATCTTTCCGAGGGCGTGCGCGTGCTTCGCCCGATAAGAGCGATATGCAATATTTACGTTACCGTAATTCGCGGGATACCTGTTGTCGTTCAGCTTTTGATATTTTACTTTGTCATTTTCGCGTCGTCAGACAACGGCGTGTTCGTTGCGACGATAACGTTTGGCATAAATTCGGGCGCGTATATGGCGGAGATAATCCGCAGCGGTCTCAACGCCGTCGACGCGGGGCAAATGGAAGCGGGGCGAAGCCTCGGAATGTCGCGGCTTCAAACGATGAGAAAGATAATACTGCCGCAGGCGATACGGTACATAATCCCCGCCGTCGGAAATGAGTTTATCGCGCTGCTCAAAGAAACGTCCGTCGCCGGTTACGTCGCCGTTATGGACCTGACGCGCGCGGGCAATCTGATACGCAACAACACCTTTGACGCGGTGAACCCGCTGCTGGTGGTCGCGCTGATATACCTTGTGATCGTTGTTGCTTTGGCAAAACTGATGAAATTTATAGAAAGGAGGCTGGCGACAGGTGATAAGCGTTAAAAATCTGCAAAAGAAATACAAGGGCGTTGACGCTCTGCGCGGCATCGACGTCGAAATAAACCGCGGGGACGTTGTGTGCGTCATCGGGCCGTCAGGCTCCGGAAAATCGACTTTTTTGCGTTGTCTTAATCTGCTTGAAGTGCCGAGCGGCGGAAGCATTTTCTTCGAGGGCGCGGAACTGACGGGAAAGAAGGTCGACCTTGACAAGCACAGGCAGAAAATGGGAATGGTGTTTCAGCAGTTCAATCTGTTCCCTCACATGACGGTCATGCAAAACCTGACGTGCGCGCCGATGATGCTGAAAAAAGTGCCGCGCGAGCAGGCGGAGAAAAAGGCAATGGAGCTTCTCGGGCGCGTCGGGCTTTCCGACCGTGCGGGAGCATACCCCGCCCAGCTTTCCGGCGGGCAAAAGCAGAGAGTTGCCATTGTTCGCTCGCTGTGCATGGAGCCTGACGTTATGCTTTTCGACGAGCCGACAAGCGCGCTCGATCCCGAAATGGTCGGCGAGGTGCTCGACGTTATGAAAAAGCTTGCGGCGGAAGGGATGACGATGGTCGTCGTTACGCACGAAATGGGGTTTGCGCGCGAGGTGGCAAACCGGGTATTGTTTATCGACGAGGGCAAAATCATCGAGCAGGGCACGCCCGAGCAGATATTTGAAAATCCGCAAAGCGAGAGGCTGAAATCGTTTCTCGCAAAAGTTCTTTGATATACGGCGCCGCTTGTGCGGCGCTTTTTTTGCCCTTTGGCATTTTCCCGCTTTTTGCATACAATATCATAGCGGACGCGTTCCGCGAGTAAAAGAAAAGGGATGATGAAAACGGATAAATACGTCATTACCGTCGGAACAAACACCGCGGCGATGCGTGCGCAGCGGATACTTCAAAGAAACGGCGTGCGATGCGATGTCGTTCGCCGCACCGACGCGCGCGGCGGGTGTGTGTTCGGGCTTGAAATAAACAGATACGACTACGAAACGGCGATCTATATTCTCGGGCGAAACGGTATTTCAATCGGTATTTTTTAGGAGGCGACATGGTTTATCTCGACAACGCCGCGACGACGTTCCCAAAGCCGCGCACTGTACTCGGCTCAATCTTTCGATGTATGGAGGAATATGCCGGCAACCCCGGTCGCGCCGCGCACCCGATGGCAATGCGCGCGTCGGAGGCCGTATTTGAGGCGCGGGAGGAGGTTTGCTCGTTCTTCGGCGTTTCGAGTGTGGAAAACGTGATATTCACCAAAAACGCGACGGAGGCTCTGTGCCTGTGCATATTCGGTATGCTACGTCCGCGCGGGCGGATAATCACCACAGACCTTGAACACAACAGCGTGCGCCGCCCGCTTGAAGTAATGAAAAAACGTGGAGCCGCCATCGACATTGTTGGTGCGACAGGCGACGATGACGCGCTGATCCGCGATATCGAGCGGACTATCTGCCCCGACACGCAGGCGATCGTATGCGTGCACGCATCAAACGTATGCCCGCGCGTATTGCCGATAGAAAAGATCGGCGCGCTCTGTCGCCGACGTGGTATAATTTTCATCGTCGACGCGGCGCAAAGCGCGGGAATATACGATATCGACTTATCGAAGATCGGCGCCGACGCCGTCTGCTTTCCAGGCCACAAGGGGTTGTTCGGCCCGATGGGAACGGGCGGGGCTTGCTTTAAGGACGGGTTTGATTTTTCCCGCCTTGCCCCGCTCCTTTACGGCGGCACGGGATCGCACTCCTCAGACGCCGACGTCGGAAGGACAGCGCCCGAATCGTTTGAGGCGGGAACGCTTGCGCTCCCGTCGATAGCGGGACTTTGCGAGGGTGTTCGGTACGTAAAGAAGATAAGCACAAAAGCGATACGCGAGCACGACGCGGCGCTGTACCGCCTTGCAAAAAACGAGCTTTTGTCGCTCGGCGCGACGATATACGGCGACTTCGGCGAGGGGGCTGTGCTTACGTTCAATATGCCGCGCGTGTGCGGCTCGGACGTTGCAAGATCTCTCGGCGACAGGGGGATTTGCGTGCGCGCGGGGATGCACTGCGCGCCAACGGCGCACAAGGCGCTCGGAACGGGAGGGGACGCCGTGAGGATCAGTTTTTCCCCGATGAACACCGAGCGCGACGTGCGGATACTGATCGACGCGCTAAGTAAAATCTGACAAAGGAAAAAGCCTTTCCGAAAAGGAAAGGCTTTTTTTCGCGCTTTTTATTGATTTTTATCTATATATGTGATACAATTATATTGATTTTCTATAATGGGGGAAGAATTCCGAAATGATAAAGAAAAACGACGTTATAACTCTTGAAATAACCGACCTCACCTCCGAAGGTATGGGCGTCGGCCGCGTTGACGGATACGTCGTTTTCGTCGCGGGCACATCCCCCGGCGACGTTGTCAGCGCGCGGATGCTGAAGGCGGACAAGTCTTTCGGATATGCGAAAATCGAAGAGATAATTAAAAGCTCCGATATGAGAACATCGCCGGACTGCCCCGTTTTCCCGCGATGCGGCGGGTGCCTTTACAGGCACATCAAATACGAAAACGAGCGCGGGATCAAAAAAGGATGGGTAGTTGAAAACTTCCGCCGCATAGGCGGCTTTGACGTGGGGGATATCGAGATTTACTCGCCGTCATCGCCCGACGGATACCGCAACAAAGCGCAGTACCCCGCCGAAACCCAAAAGGACGGGCGGCTTCGGTTCGGGTTTTACTCCACGCACTCTCACAGAGTCGCGCCGTGCCGCGCCTGCGCGCTTCAGCCTGATTTTTATGCCGACATCGTCGGCGCGGCGGAGGACTTTCTGAACAAATACAAGATCCCCGCATACAGCGAGGAGAGCGGCGCGGGACTTGTGCGCCATTTGTACGTGCGGCACGGAGTCGGGAGCGGAGAGGTCATGGTCGCGCTTGTGATAAACGGCGACGCGCTTCCGCATTCGGACGAATTTACAGACGCGGTGCGCGGGGCAGCCCCGGGCGTAGTTTCGGTGATGCTGATAAAAAACACCGAGAAAACAAACGTCATCCTCGGCGAAAAAAGCTCTGTTTTGTGGGGAAAAGGCGGCATAACCGACACGCTTTGCAAAATGAAATTTGATATTTCCCCGCATTCGTTTTATCAAGTCAACCACGACGGCGCGGAGCTGCTCTACGGCCTCGCGGCAAAATACGCTTCCCTGTCGGGCGGCGAAACACTCGTCGATCTATACTGCGGCACGGGCACGATCGGGCTTTCAATGGCGAAGGACGCGGGAAAGCTTATAGGCGTTGAGATAGTGCCGTCGGCTGTCGAAAACGCGCGAGAAAACGCGAAAAATAACTGGATCGAAAACGCGGAGTTCATTTGTGCAGACGCGGGCAAGGCGGCAAATATGCTCGCCGACAGCGGCATCCGCCCCGACGTGCTGATAGTCGATCCACCGCGAAAAGGCTGCGGCGCAGACGTTTACGACGCCATCGGAAAGATGCGCCCCGAAAGGATAGTTATGATCTCGTGCAACAGTGCGACGGGCGCAAGGGATGCACGCGCGTTTGCGGAGATAGGGTATAAACTCAAAGACATCGCGGCGGTCGATATGTTCCCAAGGACGGGGCATGTCGAATCAGTTGTAAAACTGATTCGACAATGAATTGCGCCTGTCGGCGCGCGAATTGCCTTATGGCATGAATTGACCATCGGTCATGAATTGCCCCGCGGGGCATAAGACGCAATTCAATTCACGGAGCGCAGCGAAAAATCACGCGCGTAGCGCAAATCATGACGCGCAGCGTCAATTCATTCAAAGGGAGAGAAGCTATGGCAGACAATCAACTTGTTATCCTGTCAAAAGCATTTGCAGTTGATACCATCCGTCTTTGTGAAAACCTCAGGGAACGCAAAAAGGCGACCGCAATCCTCAATCAACTCCTCCGAAGCGGCACAAGTATTGGCGCTAACATCCACGAAGCAAATTACGCTTCCGGTAAAGCGGATTTTATCAACAAGTTTCAGATAGCATTGAAAGAGTGTTATGAAACCGACTACTGGCTTGATATTTTCCATGCGGCAGGTATTCTCATGAATGAAGAATTTACGGATATGTATGGACAATGCAGTAAGATCAGAAAACTGCTCATCGCCTCGATCACAACAGCAAAGAAAAATTCCGAACGATGAAGAACGGTTAAATTGCTCATCCAAGCAAAACGCAAAATACAGGAGAGTTTATGCAGGTTATCACAGACAAAGATTTATACCAAAGGATTTGGAATAAGATCTATTCAGATTACTCTTTTCATCCTTCAACAGACAGTCATGGAAAATGGCTGAAACCGGAAGGCATATTTCTAACATATAAACTCGGAAAGATTTGGAACGAGGAGCAGGAAGCCGTTATCAATTCCATTCTTTGTGAGGTGATTGGGAAAGAAATGTATGCGATTGACTGGCAACACGACTGTTTTCTCTTTGATCCAAATGAAAAAATACCGACAGGATATGAATACTATGATGACGCAAGAAACTGCAACGTGTATTTTCCCGAATATTATCCGAACGGGGACTATCATTTCTTTGTTTCAAAGGATTGGACGTTAGGTCTTTACGGACATCCGTGGAGAAAGGAATTAATCGTCGCTGGTGAAGAATTGATTCTGGCTATAGAAAAGAATCTCGCTGAACTGGGATTGAAAAAACAGTATTCTTGAGGCCATAGACTTTGTGAAAATGGTCAACGTCATATTCCTGACGTCGATGCTCGTGGCAACAGCATAGATAATGACCGTTTTATTCACGATATTGCCCCAAGGCATGTCGAATCAGTCGTGTTGATGTCTCGAGCCTGAGTTGAGGCTATAGGGTAGATGTAAAAAGAGTGAGGTGATACTGTGACAAAGATTGAAGCATATGAGAACAAACTCATCAAAGGAGGAATGCCCAAAGAGGCCTATGCTGAGTATGAAACACTTTTAAAACGAGTCCGGGGTAATTTCCTTCGTCTTCAGCACTGCTACACCACAGCCGTTCAGTTTCCAATCAAGCGGTCACAAGAAGGAATTGACCTGATACAATGGGCTTTAGAGAAATTCCCTGATACTTGGTTCCCGACTTATTCTGCCTATTACAACATGGGCATTATCCACGAGCGTTGCAGCAATTACCTTGCTGCATATGAAGCATATCGGAAGGCAGCAGATGTTTTGAGCAATGATCAGATTTCGTATCAACGTACAATAGCCGGGAATCTGATGTGGATGCTCTTACATGTAGATGGCTTCAAATACTCCGAACAACTTGAAAAGTATTATGCGTTGTTCTTGAAGACAGACGATTTTGAGAAAGCCTTCATCAACAATGAATTTCGTATAGCTGTCGCAGAGATCGTGATTAATTCATACAAAGGGATAACAGATAAAGCTGCAACGGCGCTTGAAAGAGCACTTCGCTTGAGTAATCCAAATATTGTGAGCAGGATTCAGGGAATCTTGGATAAACATAGAGTCAAAGACAGTTTGAAAAACACACCCGAGTGCGCTGCTTTTTTGAAAACAATAAAACTGTAAAGGAATTATCAATGCTGTTGGCTCGACCGTTTCAGATGATGAAAATTAAGCCACAAGGACGGTCGAGACAACAGCGTTGATAACGGCATTTATATTCACACCATTGTCCCAAGGCACGTGGAGTGCGTGGTGTTGATTACGCGCTTATAGCAGAGGGAACCTGTTGGATATCGGCTGTTCATATGCTGTTCAAACCATATATTAAGAAAGAGGGCAAATCAGCATTATGCAAATAAATACAGGAAAACGAGATAACGTGTATGATGTGGCTGCCGGCAAAGTCGGTGTGCTCATGGTACACGGCATACAGGGAAGGCCGGAACAGTTTCGCTTTCTGACGGAAACGCTTCCGGGTGATACGCTTATCAACTGCCTCTTGCTGCCGGGACACGGCGCCGGCGTAAAGCAGTTCCGTCACAGCGATCAGGGCATATGGCTATCAGCAGTTATTGACGCCGCCACAGATATGCGTTTAAAGTGCGACAACATAATCTTTGTCGGTCATTCAATGGGATGTCTGCTTGGATTAATCGCCGAACAAAATAATCCAGGATTATTTTCCAGCATGATATTGCTGTGTTGCCCTTTTTCAATTCGTCTGACTTTTCGATACATGAAAAACAATATACTTTCATTTCAGAAAGAACCGACCGATCCTTTTGTTCTGGCAACAAAAGAAGCGAATAGCGTAAGTGCCAAAACTCCGCTGGCCTATATTTCATGTTTGCATCCTTATATGGAGTTGTTGCGTATGATCCGCCGTGTAAGACGAATGAAGCTTCCGTATGTCCATGCCAAATACTTTTTTGCAGATCGGGACGAAATTGTCAGCCCACGATCTGCTTCTATCGCCAAGGAAAACGGGGCGGATATTGTCCATTTGTTGCCAAACTGCGGTCACCATTATTTTTCTGCAGAAGCAAAAAAAGAAATTATAGAGGCTTTGCAGAACGAGTATATCGAAACTGTCAAAATGGTTCAGTCGTGAATGAACAAAGGAATCATTTTAAGTGCTTTTCATGCGTCGCGCAACGGCGTATACTTTACGACAACGATCGTGACAACAACGTAAACAGACATTGTTTTATTCACGCCGTCATCTCACGGCGCGTTGAGTGTGTGGTGCTGATGACAAGAGACTGATCACACAAAACGAACACCGTGTCACGGTGACGTGATCATTAAGATACATTCAGGAGGATAATGCTTTGAAATTCAGGTTTACATTGGGTAAAAAGATGTACTTCTTTGTGACGGCAGTTGTACTTTTTGCCACTATTGGCGTTGCCTTGCTGTCATATTTCATCAACGCAAGTAAAATGGAGCAGTTTTATAAGCGCATCACGCTCGATTCCGCAAAAAACTATGCGACGCTTACGGACGTTGAGTACCTCAAAAAATTAAAAACCGTTGTTCTGTCAAAGGAGTATCAGGAGCTGAGGGATCTTGCGGAAGAATCCGATGATGAGAAGGCAGTCATTGATTACCTTGATGAAAAAGGTCTCCTGACACAGTATGAAACGGAACGAGAGAAGCTCAGAACTTATGTGGACAACGTAAGTGATATAAAATATCTCTATATTGTGGTATGGGGCGATCACGAAAACATATATAATATGTATCTTCTTGACTCGGACGACGTGCCGGTATATGAGACAGGTTACTATGAGGAACGCGAAAAAGAATTTCTGCACCTCAATGCATACGACGAGATGGAGCCGACCATATCAAACGGAAGCTGGGGTTGGCTCTGTTCCGCCTACGCTCCCGTATATGATAATGAAGGCGAGCTGATATGCACTGTCGGCTGTGATCTGGATATGGAAGACGTGATGAAGGGCAGGATCGACTTTCTTGTTTCCATCACCGTTACGACTGTTATTTTAATAATCTTCATTCTTGCCGGTGCGGTTATCTTCGTTCACAGAACGGTTATCAGTCCGCTTAACAAGCTGACGGAAGGAATGAAGCGGTTTGTTCCCGAAGAAGGTCTTACATACGAAGAAGCCGGAGTCATCAAGGCGGATTTAAGAAGCAACGATGAGATCAGGGATATATATGAAGAAACAAAATCAATGCAGATCCGTATAATCGACCATATCAACAGCATCACGCAGATACGCAAGGAAAAAGAAATGGTTGAGGACGTTGTAAAAAGCAAGGAACAAGAGATCGGCATGATCAGCCAAAAGGCATATCGTGATTCACATACCGGCGTTGGCAATAAAGCGGCCTACTTAGAAAAGACGAAAGAGCTTGACGAACTTATAAAATACGGCACGGCTGAGTTTGCCGTTGTCGTTATGGATATAAATATGCTGAAAAAGGTTAACGACACATACGGGCATATCGCGGGCGACGAGTATATCAAAGGGTGCTGTCAGATACTTTGTGAAACGTTCAAGCATTCCCCCGTATATCGCATCGGCGGCGATGAATTTGTCGCGGTGCCTGCCGAAAGTGATTATCGGGAGAGGCTATCGAAGATCGAAGAAATCAACAAAAAGTTTGCAGAAACCGAAAAAGATGAAAGCCGTGATCCTTGGCTTCGTTTCTCGGCGTCCGTCGGAATAGCCGATTACACGCCAGATGATCCGGATTTTGAAACGGTATTTCATCGCGCAGACCAGATGATGTACGAAAACAAGCAGGCGCACAAGAAAGGAAGATAATTTCCCATAGGAGCGATTGTTTGGTCAATAATATAACTTTTAACTTTTCGACGAGGTGCTTAAAATGATTAAAGCTTATTTACTTGAAAACTGGGCTTTGATACTTGTAACGATGGCTTTTGCCATCATTCTGAAAACAACGATCTTTCTTGAAACAAAGATGAAACGGCGTATGTATATACTTATCGCGTCGGTATTTCTTCTCTCGTTTATCGTTTTCGCGGAGTTCAACCAGAGCAGCCAGGGGATGTCAAGGGAGGTTCGGACGGTATTGACCGCCATAAGATACAGCGCGACGCCTTTTATCATGGCGATGATACTGTACACCCTTGTAAAAAAGGTCAGGTGGTTCGTTTTCACGCCTGCGATAGTATTTACTATATTCAACGTGGTTTCGATTTTCACCGGTATCGTTTTCAGCACGGACGAGTCAAACACGCTTGTGCGCGGCCCGCTCGGGTATCTGCCGTACATCGCGGTCGGTCTTTACAGCGCTTTGCTTATCTATACGCTGTTCCGCAACTGCAACAAGCAGTCGTCCGAGATAATACCTATCGTTTTTATGTCGCTTGCGTTCATATCCGGCCTTGTTATGCCGTTTATTCTCGGAAAAGACTATTCAAAAATCTTCTGCACGACAATAATGATAGCGCTGTTTGTATATTACGACTTTTCGATCCTTCAGCTCACAAGCAAGGATGCGCTGACGGGACTGCTTAACCGTCAGGCATTTTACTCGGCGATAGACAAAGACGCAAAAACGGTGACGGGCGTTGTTTCGATAGATATGAACGGGCTTAAAAAGATCAACGATAACGAAGGTCACGCCGCCGGCGACGAGGCTATCGAAACGCTTGCATCGTGCTTTATGCGCGCAAAAAACAGCAAGCATTCAATTTACCGAATAGGCGGCGACGAATTTACGGTTTTGTGCCGCAAGTCGTCGGAAGACGAAATAAAGGAGCTTGTCGAGCGCATAAAAAAGAACATATCCGAAACAAAATACACCTGCTCTATCGGTTACTGCTTCTGTGCAAACGGAGAGAAAACGATAGTCGAAATGATCGAGGCGTCGGATGAAATGATGTACGCCGACAAGGAACGTTTCTATCATACGTCGGGAATCGAAAAACACCGCAAATAAGCGGAAATCAATTTGAAAAATGAATTCTTTTATATACCAAGAGGGCAAAAAATGGACACTTTAATTTTGGCTTTTATCATTATGGGAACGGCTATAATGCTGTACGACATCATCAGGTACATTATTTTCCTTAAAAGCACCAATGACGTTTTGTCGTACGGCGGCAAGAGCGACAAAATATGGCGGGCTGCTGGGCTTGTTCTTCTGATATTCTTCTTCTTGGCTTATCTTTTCGTCGCGATATTCGCAGAGCGGAACATCGTTGTGGCGCTGATACTGTTCTTTGGAAGCATATTCGTTTCGATAATGCTCATCCTTATGTTCAAACTGCTTGAAACGGTGAAAACGCGAAGCCTTGATATCGCAAAAGTGCTGATAAGCGTCATCGACGCGCGCGACCCGAACTTAAACGGACACAGTCTGCACGTTCAGCGCTTAACGATGCTGATATACAAATATATGCCGCGTTACATGAGGGCCGAGATCAACCCCATAAGCCTTGAATATGCGTCGCTTATGCACGACGTGGGCAAGCTCGGTATTCCCGAGGCGATCCTCAACAAGCCCGCAAAGCTCACCGACGAAGAATGGGAGATAATGCGTACTCATCCGAAGATAGGCGTAAAGCTCCTTCAACCGCTGAAAGCATTTGACGACATCGACAGCTGGATATGCTATCATCACGAGCGCATCGACGGAAACGGATACTATAAAATACCAGAAAAAGAAATTCCGCTTGCGTCAAAAATCATTTCAGTCGCGGACACGTACTCCGCGATCACAATGCGCCGCTCTTACAAGGCTCCCAAAACTCACGACGAAGCCGTAAGAATAATCAAAGAAGTTACGGGAACACAGCTTGACGCGCAGATAGTCAACGTATTCCTTTCCATACCGCGCGAAGAAGTGGAAAAGTGCATGCCTGAAGAGGTCAAATACTGATACGCTAAAGCCTTGGGTTTTGATAACAATTGAATGATCAACTTAAATTTATATCGAGGCAAAAAACGAAAAAAGAAAACTCAAAATAAATTATAACGGAGGGCGCCATGTTCAACTTATTCAAAAAGAAAGAAAAGACAGACGACGGCATTGTGGTTTTGGAAAAGCCGGAACCCAACGTTTGCGGAGGAACACACACAACGCTTGACACAAAAGCGCCCAAGCAGATAACGTGCGATGAAATGACGCTGTTTTGTGCGGAGTCTGAGCTTGGATTCGGAATGAACGACACCGATATGAACAGGCTTATTTACGTTTCCGCTTTTGCGGCGGCAGCCGATAACGGCACGTTCATATTTTTGGAAAAGAGAAATTACAGGGATTATGACGAGCCGTCAAAATACGAATGGGCGCTTATAAAGGATAACATATTCCCCGCCATAACCGAGCTTGTGCGCGAGTGCGATATGGCGAAAAACAACGGCTACCATTCAAGCACGGCGGGGCTACCGCGCAATTTCGGCGGAAGCATATACGTTGAATTTGCAAACGGGGAAAATATCAGCTATTCCGATAATCATTCGCCCGTGCTTAAAAATGAGGACGCCAAGAAGATAGTGGAACTGTTCTCTTGCGCGCTTTCGGGCGAAAAAGCTCATCTTCCAAACGTCGAAAATCTGAAAAAGATCGATTTTTCGGAAGAAAGGCGCGACGGAGGCTACACGAAAGCGACGCTTACGATAAATCCAGACGGCACGGGAACGAATGTAAAAACGTCAAAATACAACGATCCGACGGTATATAACAGCGAAAAACCCGTCGACGCCGAAACGATAGAGCATATAAAGTCGATCATCACGTCAAAAGGTTTGCTCGCATACGCCGGCCTTCCCGAGAGGAGCTTCAGATCGTTATCCGAAAAGACGCTGACGTTTTCTTTTGATACAGGCGAGCAAATAACAGTCCACGACTGCCTCAGACTTCCAAACGACCTTGGCAGCGGAGTTTTCAATATCGAGCTTGAAATGTCCGCAAAGCACTGAGGAGCGAAACATGAAGTACTTTATTATCGTCGGCGCGGCTGTGCTTGCAATAGTCGCCGTTATACTTATCATTATATTTTCAACAAAACCAGCGGCCCCGGCGCAAAGCGGGAGCTATACGAGTATTTCGCAGGAAACGGCGAAGGAAATGATGCAGAAAAACGACGGGCATATCGTTGTCGACGTGCGCAGGCAGGACGAGTTTGAATCGGGACATATTCCCGGCGCCGTCTGCATACCAAACGAAAGCATATCGACGCAAAAGCCGAAGGAACTGCCCGATTTTGATCAGATAATTCTCGTCTACTGCCGCAGCGGGCGGAGAAGCAAGGAAGCTTCGCAAAAACTCTATGAAATGGGGTATAGAAACGTGTATGAATTCGGAGGAATACTCGACTGGACGGGCGAAATAACAAACCAAAAAACGCCCGAGCCGACGCCGGTTCTCGTTGTCGACACGGGAAAAAAGAAATTTTACGCAACGCTTGAAGACAACTCCTCGGCAAAGGCGCTTATCGAAAAGCTGAGCGCCGAGACGCTGACGCTTGATATGAACGACTACGGCGGATTTGAAAAGGTGGCGTCGCTTCCGTATTCGCTTCCGAGAAACGACACTAAAATAACGACGTCCCCGGGCGATATAATTCTTTACAACGGAAATTCAATAACTGTTTATTACGGTGAGAACACGTGGAGCTTTACGCGTCTTGCACGAATCGGCAACGTATCGAAAAGCGACCTTCTCGACGCGCTGGGGTCGGGGAGCGCGACAGTTTCGTTTTATCTTGAATGGAGCGAATGAACTTTACGCATTGCTGAAATGAGAATAAACAAATTTACATAAAAGGAGAAGAACCATGGACAACACAAAAACAAGCCCGGGAAAGCTTAAACTGAACTACAAGCGGACGTTCCTTATCGGATTTGCCTTTTTCGGCATCCTTTTGCTGTGGCAGGTTTACGACTCGTGGTGCCCGACGTTTTTGACTGATATCTTCGCGCGGAGTATGTATAACATTTCCTCAGCCGAGCTGAAAGCGGGCGACCCGTCAAAAATACTGAACGTTCAGTGGATAGTCGGCATTATCATGGCGTGCGACAATCTGGCGGCGCTGATACTGCTTCCGATATTCGGCAATCTTTCCGACAAGACGAAATCTCCGATAGGCAAGCGTATGCCGTACATTCTGACAGGTACGATGGTTGCGGCGATCGCGTTCCCGTTCATACCGCTTCTCTTCCACAACAACAGCATTGCCGGAATGGTCGTTATGATGGCGGTCGTGTTGCTGTTTATGATGATGTATCGCAACCCCGCCGTTGCGCTGATGCCCGACATCACGCCAAAGCCCCTTCGCGCAAAGGCAAACGGCATTATCAACATAATGGGATATCTCGGCGGCGCGTTTGCGACGGTGCTTGGCATATTCCTCAAACTTTCCGACTACATAAACGCACCGGACAACGCGCGCAAGCTCTGGATAATTGAAATACCGTTCATCGTGGCTTCCGTGCTTATGGTCATTTCCGCGTTTGTGCTTTACGCAACAGTCAAGGAAAACAAGATCGCCGACGAGATGAAAGACGAAATGGCAGAGGGCGAAAAGCTTGCCGCCGTTGAAAATCCCGTCGTCGACGACGCGCCGATGACAAAGGCTAACCGCCGTATGCTGCTTGCGATCCTCGCAGCCGAATTTTTGTGGTTTATGGCTGACAACGCCATTGGAACGTACATCGGAAACTACGTTATTTACTACCTCAATTCCGCGTCGAGCGCGACAATGCTTTTGACGATCATCGGCGGCGTTGCAAGCATTGCCGGCTTTGCCACGGCGGGAATTATCGCTGACAAGATCGGGCGCAAGTGGACGATAACGTGCGGCCTTGCGATAACGGTTGCGGCAATGACGGCAATGTGCTTTGTTTCACCGACAGGAAATATCGTCGGCGCAAACGGCGAGTACTCGTTCCCCGCCCTTCTGTTTGCGGTCTGGGCAATAAAGGGATTCGGAATGGCGCTTGTTCACAACTGCTCGTTCCCGATGGTGGTCGAGCTTTGCTCAAACAAGAAGATCGGCAAGTTTACGGGGTACTACTACGCGGCAAGTATGTCGGCACAGACGGTAACACCGGTACTTCTCGGGCTTGTATTCAAAGCGTCGCTTGCATGGCGCGCGCTTCCCATTTATTCGACGATATTATACGCGCTGAGCTGCATTGTATTCTCGATACTTGTCAAGAGTATCAAGGCAAAAAAGGTGGATAATTCGTACTGGCTTGAAGCGATAGAGGGCGACTGATAAATGGCGCCTGTTATAATTGTTCTTATAGTTGTGGCGGCGGTGGCGATAATACTGCCGCCCGTCATTCTCGCACCCGGGCACGTCGGCAAAAAAGGAGATGCGTTCCGCGGGCGCAACATCGCCCACCGCGGACTGTTTACGCCCGATCAGAGCATACCCGAAAATTCCCTGCCGGCATTTGCACGCGCAGCCGATGCGGGATACGGCGTTGAGCTTGACGTACAGCTCAGCCGCGACGGGCGCGTTGTGGTATTCCACGACGATACTCTCGCTCGCGTTTGCGGGGACGAGCGCCGCGTCGACGAGGTCGATTTTGACGAGCTTGAAACGCTCCGTCTTTGCAACACGGACGAGCGCATACCGCTTTTTTCGGAAGTGCTTGACGTGATCGGCGGGCGCGTTCCGATAATAGTTGAACTGAAAAACGGGCACCGCAACGCCGAGCTTTGCGAAAAGACGCTTGAATACCTCAAAAACTACAACGGAGAAACGTGCATCGAAAGCTTTAACCCGATGATCGTGGCGTGGTTTTCTCGCCACGCGCCGAAAATTTTCCGCGGGCAGCTCGCCCAGCCGCCGAGGTTTTATGCTGAGGCCGGAATGAACAAAGCAACGGGGTTCATACTGGGGAATCTGCTCTTCAACGTCATTGCGCGTCCGCATTTCATTTCTTATCGCATAGGAAAAAAGCCTGCCGCCGTGCGCTTTTGCGAAGCGCTTGGGGCAGTCAAGGTCGCGTGGACGGCGCACGACGATAGCGCCGAGGCGGATTTTGACGTTGTGATATTCGAGCATTACGAGCCAAGACAAAAATATAAGTAAAATACAATTTTGTCCGATACGGGGGAGAAAAAATGTCAGTAGAAATCCAAATAGAAAACACCGGCGAAAAATCAAGGCCGCTCCCACTTGAAATCATCCTCGGAGATAAACTTGCCGTCGGCAAGAGGGACTTTGCATACAGACTTACAAACGACGCTGAAAACGAAGCTTTTACTGCGTTTTTGCCGTCTTGTAAGGGCAGAGGATTTGACATAACTTATGATGACGAAGACAGGGAAAGCGTTTCTCTTCATCTTCCTATTCCGGCGGCTCCTGATGAGGTTAGCGAGTTCTTTTATGCGGTTGCCCGCGTGTCAAAATTCTGGGACTATGCCCCTATCGTTGCAGACGGAAACAAGATGTCTCCGGAAAAATTCGTTTCACAGCTCGGTGAATTTCAAAGATTCAACGCACACGCGGCAACAGATATGTTTATTCGCATCATCTCCGGTGAAAGCGGTCCCACCACCCTGTTTTGCGCCATAATTCCGATAACGATAGGCGCAAAGGAAGCTTTGTCTTTTGAAGGAAGCATTGATAATTTTGCTTCATACCTTGACCAAATGCAGTCTGACGATTTTTACTATGCAGCTCCGACATTCAAAAATTCAGACAGCGGCGTTATAGGTACATACGTTATTTCAGAAGGCGTGAAAAGTGTATTTCCAATCAAACCTTCCGTGCCGTTTGGACTTTCGGATAAGGAGAGCGGCAAACCGCTTGAATGCAGCAATTTCAGAATAGCATTCTACTCCGGTACATACAGCAAAATACTCGGCGAGATGGACTACAACGATTTTATTTCACTCATTCCCGATGAACGCCGCGAAGTTTTTGACGCGTCAACGTTTTCAATCACGCTCACCGTATTTGAAATGCAGGCGATGCTTGGCGGCAAGGCTCTTTCAACAAAAACGGAAAGAGAAAAAGAAAGATACGCCGCCACAAAGAAGGAGAAATTGCTTAAAAACGTATCATCAGCGATATCACTTGCAGTTCTCGCGGCAATAATTATCCTTACAGACTTTGAAAAAAAGGGACCGAATTGGATATCGGTAATCGTAACGACGGCTTGCGCGCTGATTATGTGGTTGATTTTATTCCTTATCGGGAAAATACCGAAAAGAAGAAAACCCTTTGATGCAACAGACCTGAGAGCGCGAAAGAAGCTTGATGAGGCGGAAAAGAATCTCGGAATTGTTCAAAGCAATAAATTCGTCTGCTTTATTCACAGAGGTCAGGGGCTTAAAGAAGCATATTGCGAGGGATCGATGTATTTCCTTGCAGACAGAATATATCTGATACATTGGTATTTTGGGAAAATCTATTCCGCGCAGATCGGTTACGACGAAGAAATATCGATAGACGTTGACAGAAACCTTATGCTCATTGATGCGGGCGAAGACAAGAAATATGTCGTCGATCTTAAAACGGCTGATCAGGCAAACAAAGCAAAGATCATTGCGAAAAAAATGGGCTTTTATAAGGCAGTCGTTCACAAAAGTTTTTCAAAGTTGTTTATGACATACTACGATGCCGTAGACAATGTCGGCGGAAGGCTTATTGAATTTCGTTTTGCGGACGCTGTACTTGAAAAAGACGAAATAAGATCCGGAAAGTCTTTATACGTCAGCTACAGAGTGTTTTTTGAGCTTTGTGAAAAATACGGCGAAATATTCTTTCCGAATGACGAATCCGATTTTGTTCGGGGCGGATCATATACGTCGGACGAAACGGATAATATCATAAACAATATAATTTCTGAAAACAAGAATGATGAAACGCTCGTGCCTTGGCTTGTTGAAGCAAAAGAAAAACACGGCGGGTTCACGATTGTCGGTCACAATGAATAAAATAAAAATCACAGTAGTAAAAAAAGTTCGCCACGACGAACTTATAGAAAAATATGAAAATCCGATCGAGCACGAGTGTGACGTAAAGCTCGGTCAGGTGTTTTTCTCCGAACACGGCGAAATGCCACAAGGTATGTGCGTCGAAGCGTGGAAAAGCATTCGGGAATTTGCGCAGGCGCTTGCAAAGGGCGGCGGCAACTTTTTCGACGGGTGGATGAAAGATCCGAAAAGTGCGATGGTGTCGTGTAGCGACGGCTTCCGCCCCGTGAGTTTTTATATTGAGGCAGTAGAATGAAAAAAGCGTATTTTGCCGGCGGTTGCTTTTGGTGCATAACGCCGACTTTTGAATCGATAAACGGCGTTGAAAGCGTCGTCGCTGGCTATTCGGGCGGCAAAGGCGAGCCGACATACGAGCAGGTAAAGGCGCAGATGACGCGCCACCGCGAAACGATAGAAATAACGTACGACGAGGCGAAAACAAGCTACGAAAAGCTCCTCGATATATTTGTCCGCTCGGTCGATCCGTTTGACGGAGGCGGGCAGTTTATCGACCGCGGACGCTCGTACACGCTTGCGGTCTACTATAATGATCAGAGCGAAAAATCAGCGGCGGAGAAAGCAATATCAGAGCTTGAGAAAAGCTCGGGGGAGAGCGTTTATATAAGCGTTGAACCGTTTGATTCGTTTTATCCCGCCGAGGAATATCATCAGGACTATTACAAAAAGAATCCCGAAGCATTCGAGGAGGAGATGAAAAAGTCAGGGCGAAAAATATAGATCTCGCCTTGCTTTTTTGATATTATACAATTGAATAAAATAATTATACAGGAGTATAAAATGAAGAATATTGCGATTATTACAGGTGCGTCAAGCGGCATCGGACGTGAATTTGCGCGCACTCTTTCAAGCCACGGCACGTACGACGAAGTCTGGGCGATAGCGCGAAACGCAGAGCGGCTTGAGGCGCTGAAGGATGATATACCTTACCCCGTCCGTCCGCTGTCGCTCGATCTTACCGCGGCGGCGTCGTTTGACACGATAAAATCGCTGCTTGCTGATGAAAAGCCAAACGTGAATATTTTGATAAATTGCAGCGGATTCGGGAAATTCGACAGTTTTGAAAACACGCCGGAAGAGGACAACCTCGGAATGATCGACCTCAACTGCCGCGCGCTTGTGTCGCTTACTCAGGTGGTGCTTTCATACATGGAAAAGGGCGGCGAGATAATAAACATCGCGTCGGTAGCGGCATTCCAGCCGATACCGTACATCAACATTTACGGCGCGTCGAAGGCGTTTGTTCTGAGCTTTTCAAGGGCGCTGTCACGCGAGCTTATGCCGCGGGGCATACGCGTGCTTGCCGTTTGCCCGTTCTGGACGAAAACGGCATTTTTTGACCGTGCTGTTGACAAGAAAAAGGGCGCGGTGGTGAAAAAATACGTCGCAATGTACGAGCCGTCGTTCATTGTCGATAAAGCGTGGCGCGCGCTGAAGAAGAAGAAAAAAGACTATATCGTGCCGGGATTTAAGGCAAAAATGCAGGTGCTTGGTGTGAAAATTCTCCCGCACAGCGCAGTTATGAGCATCTGGCAGAGCCAGCAAAAGCTGAAATGACAAGCGCATACGAAAACTGCATGCTCTGCCCGCGCAAATGCGGAGTAAACAGAAAAGAGAAAGTCGGCTACTGCGGCGAAAAGGACGAAATTCGCATCTCCCGCGCCGCACTGCACTTCTGGGAGGAACCGTGCATATCGGGCGAGCGCGGCAGCGGGACGATTTTTTTTTGCGGATGCGCGCTGAAATGTTCATTTTGCCAAAACTACGACATATCGCGCTCGCGCGGAGGCGGAGCGATCTCGGTCGAGCGGCTGACGGAAATATTTTATGAGCTTAAAAATAAAGGAGCGCACAATATAAATCTTGTCACGCCCTCCCATTTTGCGCCGAGCATTGTAAAAGCGATCGACGACGCGCACGCGCGCGGGTTTGATCTTCCGTTTGTGTGGAACGTCGGCGGGTACGAGAGCGCGGAAACGGTGCGCTCGCTCAGCGGACGCGCCGACATATTCCTGACAGATTTCAAATACATGAGTGCCGAAACGGCACAGCGATATTCAAACGCGCCCGACTACCCGAAAGCGGCAAAAGAGGCGCTTTGCGAAATGGTGAATATCGCAGGAAAACCGGTCTTTGACGGCGACGGAATGATGAAGCGAGGCGTTATTGTCCGCGTGCTCGTTTTGCCGTCGCACGCCGATGAAGCTATTGAAATATGTAAATATCTATATAATATATACGGCGACGGAATTTATGTCAGCATAATGAACCAATACACGCCTCTGCCAAGCGAAAAGCACCCTGAGCTGCGCCGCAGGCTTACGACGTATGAATATCAAAAAGTGCTTGCCGCGGCTGAGGAATCCGGCATTATCAACGGCTTTGCTCAAGAGGGCGGAACGCAGAAGGAAAGCTTTATCCCGCCGTTTGATCTGAGCGGAGTTTACTCGCCCGAAACGTAAAGCTGAGGCACGTCGCCGACTATCAACATATCGCAAATACATATTTCATATTCGGTGTGAACGTCGACTGTCGATATCAAAAGCACAGCCGTTACATCGACGTTTATCGATAAGTATAGTTTGTAGTGCGATTGATTTATCCCTGCGGACGATAGCTCGGAGCGTATATCGGCGTTTGCGCTGTATGTCGGAAGAACGGTGGCTCGCACGCTTATGGGCACGCTTCCGAGGATGACCTCGTCGTCAAATATGTTTGAAAGCGAGATTTTAACCTCGTATTCGGGGGTTTCCTCGATCGCCGCCGAAACGTCTGAAAGCGCGCGGGATGAAAGGGAGTTCAAAAGCGTCGTGTTCGTTGTGACTGACTTCACGGCGCCGCCCTCATACTGTGCTTTTATATATTCGCCGTCAAAAGCGTAGTTTTTGAAAATGTCCGACAGAGTCCGCGAGATCGACGCGTGTATCTGCTCGCTTGACACGTCTTTGACTATCGCGTCAAGCTTGCGGTTGATGAAGATTATCACCCCTAGCGCCGCAAAAATAAGAGCAAAAACTGCGACAAGTATGCGTTTTTTGATACTTTTTTTGCGTTTTCTGACATAACACATAAAAAATCACCCCGCAATATCTTATGATATCGCGGGGTTTTTGTTCGCTTTGCTATCTTAGTATTCTATTTCAAAATGAAGCTTATCGGGAGTTGAGCCTGTAAAGCAGACCGTGAACGAATCGGACGGCACGTGTTCGGTGCCGCGCATATTCTCGGCGGTAAAGTGCTTGTATGCGCCGCCGCAAATTTTGACGCTTGTTCCGCCGTCAAAGCGCATCGTCATGCCTCCGTTTTTGAGATAGACGTAGTCGCCTGCGCGGGCGATGAAGTTCATATTATCAGTTTCCACCTTGCCGCCCGGCGTCATCGTCAGTTCAAACTTAACGGGAATATACTCGTCGCCGCCGAAGTCAACGTCAAACGCGACTTTGCGCCCCGAGAACGAAATATCAACGACAGTGTCAAAACGGCGGACGTTCAAAAGATGACGTTTTGAGTGGTCCATGCGATGCCAGTCGCTCGTTTCGGGCGGCTCATCAAGCTGAGAGCGGTATCCCGCTTCCTCATTTGAAATAAGACGGAAGCCGTTTTCCGTTTTTTCCATTTTTTTCGGGCGGAACTGCGAGTGCGGGTTTCCGAAGAACGCGCCGCCCGCTCGCGCGACGATGGAATACTTCCCTATCTGGAATTTGAAGAAGTCCGGCGCGCTTGTGCGAAGCACGGTCGCGGTTGCGCCGCCGTCAAGGTAAACGCGCCCCGTGCCGCTGTTCGGAAGGAAGATATCAAGATCCCGCTTTGGCAGATACGACGGAATGGATTCATACGTTTCGCTCTTTGTCCATTCCGGCTCGCTCATAAGGAAATACATAATGAACGCGTCGATGTATTCGATCGGTCGGTCGTTTTTAATGCCGTCAGCGAGGATATTATTCAGCGCGCGGTCTGAATAGAATGCAAACTCGGGATCGCGCGTGCTGAGCGCAAGCGGCAGATATATCATATAATAAAAGTCGACGTTCTGCGATTTGCCCTTGTCCTGACGGAGAGAGCCGAGTGTGCAGATCGAGTTATCCGGCTCGTAGAAGGAGCGCATAAGGCGCATATTGCGCGTCGGGTATTCGATAAATTTCTTGTCGTAAGTATGCGCGAGGGAAATGAATGAGTGATTGCAAATCCTGTTGTAAAGTCCGGTTGAGCGCTCGGTGTATTCGCCGTACTCGTCGCAGTCGATACCCTCCCAGAAGAATTTGTCCATAACGCTTTGCGCCTCGTTATCGCCGAGGTACTTTTTGATATACGAAAGAGCGGCGCAGAATATCCAGCGGTGGTTCGGCGTATGGAAGCCGAGGTGCTTTATTGCCGGCGCCATTTTTTTGACTATGGAACGCAGGTGCGCCTCTACCTTGTCTTCAAGCTCGGTATGCGTCGAGAACGTATCGAAAAGTTCGAGCATCGGCCCCGCCGTGTCGCGCACGACAAATGCACAAAGGGACGGATCGTGATAGTTTGTCACGCGAAGGTCCATCGTGCCGTCCTCGTGGATGTATTTTTCTATTGCCGAATATATATCGTCGACGGCACGCAAAAGCTCGTCGTCGTGATACGAGCGTATGCCCTCGATATAGTACGCTTCAACGAATGCAAGCGCAATACCGAAGTACCAATCGCCCTCATAATAATCCGACCAGTTGTTTCTGACGTAGCCGAACTCCTCGTCATCGGGGTTGCGGTCAACGCGCGAAAGCAGCCCGTAAATGCCGTTTTCAAAAAACTGTTTGTGGTATTTATAATGGTCGAGCATATTACACCTCAAAAATCAAAGTCCTTTGTATTTTACACCGCGGGCGCTCGTCTGTCAACATCAAAAAGTTACAAAATAAAACGTTTTTTTATCTTAAAGTTATGACTTTTGCCAAATGCGCGCACTTATTGCTCCGGTTTTGTAAAATCGGCCTCGGCAAGTGTTCCGTCGGCGCTCTTTTGAAGTATTTTGACCTTTTGCTCCGCTGAGTCAAGCTCTTTTGTGCAAAACTTGACAAGTCCGACGCCCTCTTCAAAAAGCGAGAGCGACTTATCGAGCGGCGCAGAGCCGTTCTCCATTGCGCGAACTATTTCTTCAAGGCGGGAAAGCGCCGCCTCAAACGTCATTTTGTCAGCCATTTTCTTTGCTCCTCTCTATATTTTTGACCTCGGCGGATATTCTGCCGTCGGTCAGCATAAACGAAATTTCTTCCCCGACGCGCGTCTGCTCAACGCTTTTGACGACCGCGCCGGATTTGTCGAAGACTGCGCTGAAGCCGCGGGAAATTACCGAAAGCGGGCTGAGCGCCTCAAGCTTTGCCGCCGCCGCCGAAAGCTTTGCGCGTTTTGCGTCGGTCAGCGACGCGCCCTTGTCGAAAAGACGCGATGACGCCATATCGAGCGCCATCCGCTTGTCGTCGATAAAGTTCTGCGGATTTGTAAGCACCCTGCTCTGCGACAGGCGCAGAAGGCGCTCGCGCAAGAATTTCAGCCTTTGCTCCTCGATAAGTTCAAGGCGGCGCGAAACGTTTTCAAATTTATGCACAAGCTCGCGCGTGTCGGGCACGGCAAGCTCTGCGGCGGCGCTCGGCGTCGGCGCGCGCATATCTGCGGCAAAATCGCACAGGGTGAAGTCCGTTTCGTGCCCCACAGCTGATATGATCGGCAGGCTCATCGCGGCGACGCGGCGGCACAGCGCCTCGTTGTTGAACGCCCAAAGGTCCTCGATCGAGCCGCCGCCGCGCCCGATGATAACGACGTCGACGGATCGCTCGGCGTCAAAGTAGTCAAGCGCGCGAATAAGAGATTCCGGCGCGTCGTCGCCCTGAACGAGCGACGGATAAAGGATGACCTTGGCATACGGGAATCTTCTTCCCATTATATTTATGATATCTCTGACGGCGGCGCCTGTCGGTGACGTTATAACGCCGACTCGGCGCGGAATTTTCGGGAGCGGCTTTTTCCGCTCCGGCGAGAACAGCCCCTCGGCCTCAAGCTTGCGTTTGAGCTGCTCGTATGCGATATAGAGCGCGCCGACGCCGTCCGGCTCCATCGTTTCGGCGTAGATCTGGTACTGCCCGCTCTTGACGTAAACGCTGATACGCCCGCCGCATATCACCTTCATGCCGTTTTCGGGCAAGAATTTCAGTTTTTCGGCGGATGAACGGAACATAACGGCGGAAAGGGTGCCGCCCTCGTCTTTCAGCGTGAAGTAAAGGTGTCCCGTGCGGTGATTTGTGAAGTTTGAGATCTCTCCTTTTATATATACGGAGCGAAGGAGCGCGTCGTCCTCAACGCGCGATTTCACGTATTCGTTAAGCTCGGTCACGGTAAGCACGCGGCGATCGTTATCCATTTTCACCCTCCTTGTATTTCTTCATTCCGAGGTATGCCGTGCCGACGGCATTGTCGCTTGAAAGCTCGGTCGCGGCAAAATATACGTTGTCAAAGCTGCTGCTTATCATTTTGCGAATGATGGAATTTCGCATAACTCCCCCGGCAAGAAGCACAGGCAAAGTTCGGTATTCTTCCCTTGCGGCGCCGATCATTTTGCAGACGGTGCGCCCGACGGTATCAAGCGTGTATTTTGCGGTATAGCCCGCCGACGCGCCGTTTTTTATCAGGTCGGAGATCTTATTTTCATACCCTGAAAGGTTACAGCAGGCGCCGGAAAGCTTGATATTTATTTTCGGTATTTTTTCGTCGCACGAAAGCGCGAGCCGTTCAAGCTCGCCCCCGCACGGGAATTTCAGTCCCAGCATAACGCCGACGCGGTCGATAAGCTGCCCCGCCGAAATATCGAGAGTGTGCCCGACGATATCGCAAATCCAGCCCTCTTTTTTGTCTGCGCGCGCCAAAAGCAGTTCGGTAGTGCCGCCCGACAGGTGAAACGCGAGAAATTCATCTCCAACGTCGCCCCCGCAAGTTCGCACCGCCGCTTCGATATGCCCCGCCTGATGAGAAAATGCGTACACCGGCACGCCGAGCGTTGCGGCGATACTGCGCGCCACAGCCTCCCCCGCAAGAAAGCACGGCATATACGAGCCTTCAACGGCTCTCGGGCGCGACGAATACGCGACGGCGCATATCTCCGTTTTGCCGAGTTTTTCTATCATTCGCGGCAGATTTTTGGTATGCAAAAAAAGCGCGTCGCTCTGTCTGAGTCCGCGCTCCCCCTCGGCGACGTCGAGTATTTCACGGGCGTGCCGATATCCCTCATCCGACACTATCGCCGCTGAGGTCGTGTAGTTGCTTGTGTCTATTCCGAGTACGTTCATTTTTCCTCTGTGCGCGACTTTGCTATCGCGTTGAGCACGCCGTTGACAAACGCGGGTGCGTCGTCGCCGTCGTACAGCTTGTCTATTTCTATTGCCTCGTTTATGACTATCGGCGCGGGCGTGTCGGTAAAGAGCAGCTCATACCCCGCAATACGCATAACCGAAAGCGACATCTTCGATATGCGCTCCATTTTCCACCCCTTCGCGTTTTTGGCGATGGCGTCGTCGATCTCGTCGATATGCTCCCACGCGCCGAGAAACAGTCCCCTTGCAAATTCGTTTGATGCTATCTCCCCCTCGTTGCAAGTCATTTCAAAAACGTCCTCGGGAGCCTCGTCACGATGCATATCAGCGCCGAACATAACGGTAACGGCGCATATTCTTGCATCTCTGCGCGTAATTTTCGACATATTTTAGTCCTATCCTTTTCGCTTGTTAACTTTACGATAGAATTATATCAATAAAAAATACAAAAGTCAATAAATCGGTTGCGAATTTTCGTATTTTGTGATAAAATCATTAAAAAGACGGAGGCAAAGTATGAACAAAGACGAAATTTACGAGCGATCGCTCAAACTTCATAAAGAATGGCGCGGAAAGATCGGGATATCGCCGCGCGTTAAAATAGACGGCAAAGACGACCTTTCCACAGCATACACCCCCGGCGTTGCCGCACCGTGCCTTGAAATACAAAAGGACGTGTCAAAGTCATACGACTACACGCGCCGCTGGAACACCGTCGCCGTTATAACCGACGGCACGGCGGTGCTCGGACTTGGCGACATCGGTCCTGAGGCGGGGATGCCCGTTATGGAAGGCAAGGCGCTGCTGTTTTCGCAGTTTGCGGGGATAGACGCCGTGCCGCTTTGCATCAAAAGCAAAAGCGTTGACGATATCGTGCGAACCGTTTCCCTGCTTGAAGGAAGCTTTGGCGGGATAAATCTTGAAGATATTTCCGCCCCGCGTTGTTTTGAAATCGAGCGGCGGCTGAAGGAGATATGCTCTATCCCCGTATTCCACGACGATCAGCACGGGACGGCTGTCGTCGCAACGGCGGCGCTGAAAAACGCGCTCCGCGTTGTCGGAAAAAAGATAGAGGACGTTAAAATCGTCATAAACGGCGCAGGCGCGGCAGGGACGGCTATCGGGCGGCTGTTTATGCGCTCGGGAGCGAAAAACGTGATATTCGTCGACCGCACGGGCGCGATAACAAAGGAAAACCCGGGCGTTACCGATGAGCACGCGCGCCTTGCGGCAGAATCAAATCCGCATGGCGAGGGAGGCGGGCTTTGCGACGTTATCTCGGGCGCCGACGTATTTCTCGGCGTGTCGAAGGCGGGACTGCTCACACCGGATATGGTGCGTAAAATGAACGCGGGAGCGATCATTTTCGCCATGGCGAACCCCGTTCCCGAAATCATGCCAAACGAGGCGATAGCGGCAGGGGCTGCCGTCGTCGGCACGGGCAGGAGCGATTACCCCAACCAAATAAACAACCTGCTTGCGTTCCCGGGGATATTCCGCGGTGCGCTCGATGTCCGCGCAAGCAAAATAAACGAAGAAATGAAGATCGCGGCGGCGGACGCGCTGGCATCGCTTGTCGGGGACGAGCTGTCTGCCGAGTGTATTCTTCCCTCTCCGTTTGATGACAGAGCCGCAAAAGCCGTCGCGTCCGCAGTTGCCGACGCGGCGCGCAAAACCGGCGTTTCGAGGATATAAAATAAAGGAGAAAAAATGAACGAGACATTTGACGTTGCCATCATCGGCGGCGGTCCCGCGGGTGAGACTTTTGCCTCGGAGCTTTCCGCGGCATCTCCTGACAAAAAGATACTGCTCGTCGACGGAAGCAGCGAGGGACACATCAAAGTTTGCGGCGGCCTACTGGCTCCAGATGCGCAAAAGGTCCTTGCGATGATGAATTTGACTCTTCCGAACTGTATCCTCGCAGATCCGCAGATATTCGCTGTTGAAACTGTCGATCTCGTGTCACGATGCAAAAGACTTTATCAGCGTCATTATTTGAACATGAAGCGCAACGCATTTGACAAGTGGCTTTTATCCAATTTACCGAAAAGCGTTGCTGTCATCAGCGGGATGTGCGTAGACGCAAAACAATTCAACGGTGTTTATGCGATCTCCGTAAGACAAAATGAAGAAATAAAGACATATCTTGCGCGTGCCGTCATCGGAGCGGATGGCGGCGGATCGCTTATCAGACGCAAATTCTTTGGCAGAACCATAAAGCAGTATGTCGCTCTTCAACAGTGGTTTGAGGGCGAGAAAGTACCGTCATATTCATGTGTTTTTGACAGAACCACCAGCGACAGCTACTCGTGGACTATCATAAAAGACGGTTATTCCATCTACGGCGGCGCATTTGAAAAAGAAGGATGCCGCGAGGCGTTTGAAAGGCAAAAGGCGCGGTTTGAAGAATTTTGCGGCATCAAACTCGGCAAGCCGATCAAAACCGAAGCATGCCTTGTTTCAAGCCCGCGCAGAATGCGCGATTTTATCGCAGGACGGGACGGAGTGTTCCTGATCGGTGAGGCGGCCGGATTAATAAGTTCAAGCTCATTCGAAGGTATCAGCAGTGCGATAATCTCCGGAAAGATACTTGCGAGAGCTTTTGCAGACGGCAAAAACCAACGCGATGTTTTGCGCCTCTATCGACGGCGAACACGCGCACTGCGAATAAAACTTTGGCTCAAAACAAAAAAGCGAGCGGTGCTCTGCTCGCCAACACTCCGCAAAATGATAATGAAAAGCGGAATAAAGAGTTTACAAATATAACATATGATAAAATCGTTTTCTTGTTGCGACGATTTTCAGAACGTCTGAAGCTGTAAAAATCATGGGGAGATAAACCGATATTTTTTTCGATAATTTTTCCAAAACCCCTTTACAAATCGGGGCGCGGGTGATATAATACTCCCGAAAGCGACAAATTAAGTCTTTAAGCTCGGTACAGAGAGACCGGCAAGATGAAAATGTCAGCGTGTTATAGCTATATGCTTATAAACGATTGATACTGCGTCTTGCCATGGCAAGACGCTTTTTTTCGGACTGAAACTTGTCGAAATAAAAAATCGGAGGTTTTCATGAAACTTATTTACAACGTAAAAGACAGACCTTCCGCCGGGAAAGTCATTGTCTTTGCACTCCAGCAGCTGCTTGCCATTATGGCGGCAACGATCGCCGTTCCGGCGATAGTACAGAACGGAATGTCGCAGACGGCGGCGCTCTTCGGCGCAGGCGTGGGCACGATAGTTTACCTGCTCTTCACAAAATTCCGCAGCCCCGTGTTCCTCGGCTCGTCCTTCGCGTTCATCGGCTCGATGGCGGCGGCGTTCGCAGGTGCGGCTTCCGCGGCGGCAGGATACCTCGGACTCATAATCGGCGCGGTATTCGCAGGTCTTGTATATGTAATAATAGCTATAGTGGTAAAATTCGCAGGCGTTAAATGGATAAATAAGATAATGCCCGCGGTCGTAATCGGTCCTACAGTTGCCATCATCGGTCTTTCCCTCGCAAATACAGCCATCAAGCAGGTTCTTGACTATGCAACGTTCGACGACGGCGCAGGCGCGTTCATAATGACTCCTCACGCTTGGGTTTCGCTCGTATGCGCACTCGTAACATTCGCGGTTATCGTCATCTGCTCCGTTTACGGCAAGAAGATGATGAAGATGATCCCGTTCATCATCGGTATCCTCGCAGGATATGCGGTAGCAACGGTATTTACCCTCATCGGCAACGCAACGGGCAACGACGCGCTCAAAGTTATCAACTTCGCACTCTTTGAAAACATCAAATGGATTCCCGACTTCACTTTCGTAACGGCGTTTGAAGGCTTCGGCGATATCACAGGCTCTTACATAGCAACGTTAGCTGTCGCATACGTTCCCGTGGCATTCGTTGTATTCGCAGAGCACATAGCAGACCACAAGAACCTCTCCTCTATCATAGAGCATGACCTCACGGAAGACCCCGGTCTTCACAGAACTCTCCTCGGCGACGGCGTAGGCTCCATCGCAGGTGCGATTTTCGGCGGCTGCCCGAACACGACATACGGTGAGTCTGTCGGCTGCGTAGCAATCTCCGGCAACGCATCGGTAATAACGATACTCATAACGGCGTTCATGGCGATAGGCATATCGTTCTTCGGTCCGTTCTCAACTTTCCTCGCAACGATCCCGAACCCCGTAATGGGCGGTGCTTGCGTAACGCTCTACGGCTTCATCGCTGTATCAGGTCTTAAAATGATCCAGAAGGCCGACCTCGGCGACAACAGAAACCTCTTCACCGTATCGGTAATCCTTATCGCAGGCGTCGGCATGATGGCGCTCCAGATAGGCAAGATCAAACTTACGGCAGTTGCCTGCGCGCTCATCCTCGGCATACTTACAAACCTCATTCTTTCGAGAAAGAAAGACAAATCAGTTCCCGAAACGACGGAAACAACAGAAACAACAGAAACAACAGCAGAGCCGACTGAAGAAACAGTCGAGCAGTAATTGACCAAATAAAAAAGAGCCGCAAGGCTCTTTTTTTGTTTTATTTGATAAAGTCGCTCTTTTTGAATTTATACTTGCTTCCGCAAAAACGGCATACGGCCTCGATGTTTCCCTGCTCGTCGCAAAGGTCGGATATTTGCTTATCGGAGAACGCCGCTATGGCGGAGCGGAAACGCTCGCGCGAGCAGTTGCATTTGTACTCGGCGTCAAACTCGTCAAACTCGTCGTATTCAATGTCACCCAGTGCAAGCTTTATGACGTCGGAATTTGTCGCTCCGCGCTCGAATATGCGGGAAATGTTGAACAGGTTTTTGGCGTTGTCCTCAATTTTTTGCGCTATCTTTTCGTCGGCAAACGGAAGAAGCTGAACCATAATGCCGCCCGCCGCGGCGCACGTTCCATCGGGAGATACAAGAACGCCGAGCGCGCACTCCGTCGGTATCTGTTCGCTTGTGGCGAAGTAGTTGCATATATCCTCGGCGACCTCGCCGCTTACTATCTCAACAGTGCCCGACTGCGGCTCGCCGCCGCCGAAAGTGCGGGAAACGGTGAGCTGGCCGTGACCGATAACGCCGCGCACGTCGAGCTTTCCGTCGGAGCGGATAGGCAGATCGGCGCCCGGATTTTGCATATATCCGCGCACGTTGCCCTTGTAGTCGGAAACTGCGATAAGCGCTCCGGCGGGGCCATCGCCGAACATACGAAGCGTCAGCGTGTCGTCTTTTTCTTTCAGCATCGTACCCATAAGCGACGCCGCGGTAAGCACACGGCCGAGCGCCGCAACGGACGTGGGCGCGGGATGGTGGAATTTTACGGCGGCGTTTACGATGTCAGTTGAATTTACGACAACGACTCTCGCCGAGCCGTCGCGCGTCATTGCGCGAAGAACGTTATATTTCATTTTATTTTACCTTTCTGCAAACAAAAAACAGTCTGTCGCAAGTTGGAGTCGGGGCGTTGAAGTCGACGTCAGAATACTCGCCGAGAATATCAAAACCCGCGTCCCCAAGCAGTTTTTTAACGGTGCGCTCCGAATACGCGCGCTGACGCTGTGTTTCGTCGTAGCGACGCCAAACGCCGCCATCTTCCGAAAAGAACGTCAGATAATAGTCGCACACGCGGCGGCGCTCGTTAAAAAAGCACTGCCACGAAAGAAACATACCGTCATCCTCGTAGACGAATGCGTTATTACCGAGGATATTTTTCATTTTGTACGGCGTGTTCATATCGAAAATGAACAGCCCTCCGTCAGCCAGCGAGTCGGAAACGCGATAAAAGCACGAGGCGAGAGCCGACGTGTCGGCAAGGTAATTCACCCCGTCGAGCGCGCAAACAACGGCGTCTGCCGCGTCCCCCGTTTCGAGATTTGCCATATCCTGCTCGGCGAAGCGGACGAAAACTTTTGCGTCGTCCGCTTTTTTCTGCGCCAGCGCCAGCATTTCCGATGAAATGTCAACGCCCGTGACCGAATATCCGCGCTCGGCAAGGTCGACGGTTATAGTGCCTGTGCCGCAGCCGATATCGACGATCTTTTTTACTTTTGCGCCGTATTTTTCAAAGCACGAAACGTAAAAATCCGCCCATTTTTTGTAGTCGACGTCGCTCATCAGCGCGTCGTAATATTTTGCAAGTACGGAATACTGTTCCATTATCTGAACTCCGTTGTCTTATCCGGCATAAATACGCCCGTGCGGCAGACAGTGTAGTCGACGTCAGCCATTTCGGGTGCGTTTGCCGCGATGTGATCTATGATGTATTTCGGGTTTACAAACGAGTTTTCGCCGCAAGAGAGCAGAGCCCGTATAACGACGCCGCCGTCTGCGCGCTCGCACGAAAGTATATTACAAAGCGGCGAGATATCGACCTCTTTTGTGCCTGCCTTTGTTGTTTTTTCGATGACGACCTCTCCCGCGAACATATCTTTGATACGTGCGACAAGCTCGTCGTTTGCGTTTGGCGCGTCGAATACTATTTCGTACTCCGCCCACCCAGCGTCGCAAAAGCGCGTCGTCGGTTCGTACGCTGAAATTGCGCGAAGCTCCGCCGGGAAAGCGGCGTTCAGGCGTGAAACGACCTCGTCATACGGAATGGGCTCGGTGAGCATGAAGTCCATAAATTCGCAAAGGCTCGACGTGCCGACGGAAAGCGGCAGTGAGAACACCATTTTCGGATGCGGGTTGAATCCCATCGTGTACCATATCGGAAGCTTTGCGCGCAGAAACGATGAGCGCATCGTGCGGGCAAGGTCGAGGTGCGAGATGAATTTAAGGCTCCCGACCTTTGAAAATTTCACTCTGACGTGATAGCGTTCTTCGGGCACCATGTTCTTTCACCTCCAAGCCTGTTTGCTCCGCAGCCCGAGCAATGCTCGGAGCAGGCGGGCGTTGTTTTTTCTTTGTATGCGTTGTGGCGCTCGCGCAGGAAAAATTCCTTCGTTACGCCTATGTCGATAATATCCCACGGCAAGACTTCGTCCTCGCCGAAGGTGCGGTTTGCGTAAAAGCTTTCGTCGATGCCGACGGCGCGGAACACGTCAAGCCAGCCCTCATAGCTGAAAAATTCCTCCCAGCTGTCAAGGCGCATACCTCTGTTGTGCGCCTCGATAAGCGCTTTGCATAGCCGACGGTCGCCGCGCGCGAACACAGCTTCGATGCGGCTTGTTCCCGCGTCGTGATAGTTGTATTTTATCTTGCGGTCGGTGTTTTTTACGGTAACGTATTTCTGGCGGCGGCAAAGCTCGTCATAATCGCACTGTCCTTCCCACTGGAACGGCGTGAACGGCTTCGGAACGAAGCACGCCGCCGATATCGTTACCTGCGGCTGACGCTTTACCCTGTCGGGCGTGCGGTAAAATTCCTCGATGACCTCGCGCGCCAATGCTATGATCCCGTCAAGGTCTTCGTCGGTTTCCGTCGGAAGTCCCTGCATAAAGTAAAGTTTTACCGCCGTCTTGCCGCCGGAGAAAGCCACGCGGCAGGCGCGGAGAAGTTCCTCTTCGTTTATGTTTTTGTTTATGACGTCGCGAAGGCGCTGCGTCCCCGCCTCGGGCGCAAATGTGATGCCGCCCGTGCGGATGGTGGAGATCTTGTCCATAAGCTCTTTTGTAAACGAGTTTACACGCAGCGACGGGAGAGAAAGCGAGATATTGCGCTCATCCGTCCATTTCAGCATTTCGGTCGTGAGCTTGTCTATGCAGGTGTAGTCGCTTATCGACAGTGACGAGAGCGTTATTTCGTCGTATCCCGTGTTGTCGATAAGCTTTTTCGCCGCTTCGTTAAGACGCTCGACGGTCTTTTCTCTGACGGGGCGGTAAACCATGCCCGCCTGACAGAAGCGGCACCCGCGTATACATCCGCGGTAAACTTCAAGCACGACGCGGTCCTGCACCGTTTCGATGTACGGCATAACAAGGTTTTCGGGGTAGGGCGCCTTGTCCATATCGCGAACGATGCGCTTGCGGACTTTTGTCGGGATATCGCCGTATTTCGGGGTGTAGCTCTTTATCGTGCCGTCGTCGTTGTACTGAACGTCATAAAGGGACGGAACGTAAAATCCCTCGATCTGTGCCGCGCGGTGCAAAAACTCTTCCTTTGTCATATCGGAGTGCTTGTATTCACGGAAAAGCAGGCACAGCTCGACCACCTCGTCCTCGCCCTCGCCGATGAGCATTATATCGGCAAAATCGGCGACAGGCTCGCCGTTATACGTGCACGGCCCGCCGAAAACGACAAGCGGATCGCTTTTTTTGCGCTCCGCCGCCATAAGCGGAATCCCCGCAAGGTCGAGCATATTAAGCACGTTTGTGTAGCACATTTCGTATTGGAGCGTAAAGCCGACGATGTCAAAATCGGCAAGCGGGTCGCCGCTCTCCACCGCCCAAAGCGGGATATCATGCTCGCGCATTTCCTTTTCCATATCGACCCACGGCGCATACGCGCGCTCGCACCACACGCCGTCCATTTTGTTCATTATATCGTAAAGGATGCGTATGCCGAGGTTTGACATTCCTATCTCGTACGTGTCGGGAAAGCAGAACGCAAAGCGGACGTCGACGTCCTTTTTGTCTTTGATTATCTGTCCCCACTCGCCGCCGACGTAACGCCCCGGCTTTTCGACCTTTTTAAGTATGCTTTCGGGTATTCTCAATTTTCTTCATCCTCCTCGTCAGATCCGCCGATGTTCGCGCTTCGGCATATCGGCGCAAAACGGCAGTATTTGCACGGTTTTTCTTCTTTTGATTCAACGGGGCGCGCGTCGGCGATCCCTTGGCAAAGCTCAGAGGTGAACTTGACGACAACGTCCTTTACCGTGCCGAGCAGTTTATCAAATGCCTCGCTTGAAATGATGTGCGCCGAATCCTTGTCGTTGTCTTTCAGAAAACCGTCGATCTCTTTTTTTGAAGCCGGCAAATATCCGCCCTCAAGCGTTTCGTCAAGCGCACGGACAACGTCCATATCGCCAAGCACAACGCCGCTGCGTTCTATCTGCACCGATGCGCTCTCGCCGGGTGCGAGTTTTACCTCGGGAGGCTTTATTCCGAGATAAATAACGCCTGACGGAACAACCTCCCCACCGAAGTGCTTTTCCCCGTTCTCGCTCAGCGCAAGCAGATACAAAAGCATCTGCATATTAAGCCCAAGCTCGACTTTTGACGCGTCGAACTTTGTCGAACCCGTCTTATAGTCTGAAACGATGACGCGGTACTTGCCGTCGTCCCCGCGGTACGCGTCGACGCGGTCGATCTTGCCGCGCACGGTGATCTTCTTGCCGTCGCTTGAAAACTTAAGCGGAGCGACGTCGCCGTTTTTGTCTATTTTCAATTCAAACGCCTCGGGGCGGAATTTGCCCTGCGAGAACTGCTTTCTCGTTTCGTCGACAAACGCGCGGGCGCTTTTGCAAAGATAGTCCGCAAGGTGAGAAAGACGCGCGGTGGCGCCGTCGCGCACGTAGATCCCGAGAAGATCATATGCGCTTTTTCTTATGACGTCGTCGATTTCTTCGTCTGTCGCGTCAGGCTTTTCAACGGTGAATTTCACCGTGATCTCCATTATTTTGTGCATAAACGTCCCGATGTCGACCTCGTTGAACGACGCCGGTCTGTCGTCCGAGAGTTTAAGCTGTTTTTCGCAAAAATACATAAAGCGGCATTTTACGTAC
The DNA here is from genome assembly GCA_017447775.1 of Clostridia bacterium. Lineage (GTDB taxonomy): Bacteria > Bacillota > Clostridia > Oscillospirales > CAG-272 > RGIG6816. The sequence continues at coordinate 63,727 of JAFSMU010000011.1, forward strand.
TGTTCAAGCTCTGACGGGCTTGTCGACACGCCGCGCCCGAACAGCGAATTTGCAAGGTCTTCGCCAAGTCTGCACTCGCGCGATGAAAGCGGAATTTTTGAATTTTTCAGCCTGTCGGCATATTCGGGATCGTGTTCGTAGTATTCTTCAAGCGCTCGGCCGAGGTTTCCGCCTGTGTTTATCGCCGCGTCAAGCGACGCGCGCCTGCCGTATATACGCTCACTGATCGGCAGATCCTCGAATTTTTTTACCTCGATTTTCGGGAACAGCTCGCAAATCCGTTTAAGCCCCAGCGACATTTCAAGCTCGCGCCCGTCGGCGCAGCGTCGCGGGTAAGACAGCGTGAGCGTGTGCGAAGTTGAAAGCGCAGCCGTGTAGAAATGGTACATCTCCTCTGAGAGCTTGCGCCAGAGTCTTGACGATATTTCGACGCCGACGCGTGACAGCTCCTCTTTTTCGCGCTCGGAAAAGATACCGTCGTCGCCGACGGAACGCGGGAAGCCGCCGTCGTACGCGCCGATGATATATACGTATTTTGCCTCGACACGCGCCAGGACCGCGTCGGCGATAAGCACGCGGTCGACAGACGTCGGTATGCGGCCTATATCGCACTCGGAGAGCATCTCGCAAAGGTACACGCGGAACTGTTCCGGCGTACATTCCCTGTCGCCGACTGCGTGAACGATACCGTCGAGCGCGTCGCACAAAGCGCGCCAAAGTTTTGACAGCGCGACGGCTGTCGCGTCGTCCCCGCGCTCACGCGAAGCTTTTGCCGACGCCGAAAGTTTTTCCGGCACGCCGAGTGACGACAAAAAGTCGAAAAGCACCGTCGCGTTGTCTTTTACCGTCGCGGCGTTTTTCGCAACGCCGAAGAATCTTTCAAGCGGCTCGACGGTGCGGCGGCGCGCGTCGTTTATCGCGTCAAGCGCGCGTGCGTCGTCATCTGTAAAATCATACCCAAGCCCGCGCGGATTTTCAAGAAAGTCGGACAGAAGTCTTTTGCCCGACACGCGCCATTTTATAAGATAATTTTCAAGCGCAAAACTCTCCGCGGGAGACAGGTCGCAAAATTCGGTTTTGATGTATCGGATAAATTCATCCTGCGCAAAGCCGCGCTCGCGCATATTCAGCGCGCTCATAATGAATTTGATAAGCGCCATCCCCGAAACGTCGGTCTTTTCGGAAACGAAGTACGGTATTTCGTATTTGTCGAGAACGGCGTCGATTATTCCGCGGTATTCCTCGGTATCGCGCGCGACAACTGCAATGTCGCGCAGTCTTGCGCCGCGCGCAAGTGTTTTCGATATGTCTATCGCAACGGCTTCCGCCTCGGCATATGCGTCGGCGGCGGAAAAGACGCGGAGCGCGTCAGTGTTTTCATCATAGTGCGGGAAAACTTTGCCCGACGACCACATATTCGCCGACAAAAATTTCAGCGCGACGTCATCAAAGCGCAAAGCGTCGCGCAAAATCGTCGGCTCTTTTATTTTAACGCCGTTTTTTTTCGCAAGCTCGGAAAGCTTTTCATCAGTTCCGAAAAGCGTTGCAAAAGCGGGTTCGTCTTTGTCCTCGTCAGGCTCGTACGCAAGCGTTATCGCAACGCGTGGGGAGCCTGAGATCATTTTTTCAATAAGAAGATATTGCGGCGCGGTATATGACGTGAACGCGTCGATGAAGATATCGCTTTCGCTAAAAAACCGTTCAACGCCGTCCTTTTCAGCGGCGGCGACGAGCATTCCGTCGGGATCGCGCCAACGGCGCGCCACGCGGGAGTCAAATTCGGAAAATATGGCGGAAAGATCGGCCGTTTTTCTACCCGTTTTGCCCGGAATGCGGAGCGCCGCGTCGGAAAGCTGTTCCGGGGAGATCATATTTATCATCATTTCGCGGCGCGCGTCGATGAACGTTTCAACGGCGTATGTATCGGTGGGCGAAACGCCGGAGAACTCGGCAAGGCGCACCTGCATATCCTCGATGACGCTTTGCATCACGACCTTCTTTTCACCCGCGCTGATGTAGTTTTCGCATATTCCGCCGAGCGAGCGGAAGATGTAGTTTGCAAGGCGGCGGAAAGTTACGACGTCGATGTTCCCCGCGTTTTCAAGCTTTGAAACGCGCCGCTCCGCCGAAACGGCGTCCCTGTCGGGCACAAGTATGAACACGTGACGCACCGCCGCCGACGCCGACGCGCGACGGAAAAGCTCGTCGCTTTTGCCCGAGCCGGAGCGCCCGTAGATCATTTCAAGCATACCGCATCCTCCTTTGCATTACTCAATGAAATAAATGTCAGCGCCGTTTTTTTCAAGCGCCTTTTTTACTGCGAAAAAATGAAAAATGCCGACCGTCATTATTTTATCGCCGCCATATCGTGCGCGGGAAAACGGAACGATCCTTATCGGCGTGCCGAGGTGTAAAAGCTCCCGTTCCGTCGCTATTCTTATGCGGGTGCGCTCGGTATATGCGAGAAAAAACACCGCGCCGCGCACGTTTTTGACGCGCTTTTTCAAAAGCCGAAGCGTTATCGAGCCGACGAAAAGGCTCGCGCCGAAAAAAATCGCCGCCGCCGGCAAAAGCACGGCAAGCACGCCCGCGACAAGCAATAGCGACGCGCCCGTTCTGAGAAACGATATCGCCCTTGTGATAATTTTCAAAGCGCGCGATACCGCCGCGTATTTTTTAAGGGCGGCAAGCATTTTTCCCATCATTGTGCCGCCGGATGAATTCTTTATCGTTTTGCGGACAAAATCAAAATATCCGCCCGAGCCTTCAAGCGCACGCGCCGTATCGGACGCGCGCAAGCGGTCGTTTTTTTCGCCGTCCTTTGACGCCAGCGCGCGCCGAAGACGAGATATTTCGGCGTCCTTTTGTCTTAGTTGTTTATTTAGTTCGCGCCTGTTCGTTTTGATCACCTCACGGCGATTTTTGACGCGCGGCGCGTTATTTATTCCCGAATATGTCTATATTGCGCTCGACAGTTTTTCTGCCGCGCCACGAAAACGCGCGGGCGGAAAATTCCTCGTCCGTCATACAGTCAAGCACGTCGCGCGAGAGCGTCGGTATGCGGTCGGTGAGGAAAAACTCTATCGGTGTCTGAGAGATATTTTTATTAAGCGGGCAGGCGAGCTGGCATATATCGCATCCCCAGACGTAACCGTTTTCGCGGATGTACTCGCGCTCATCGTCCGAAAGCTCCCCCTTTTTCTGCGTAACGGCTGAGAGGCACTCGCGCCCGTTCTTCATCGGGCAGGCGCGGCGGCAAGCGCCGCAGTGCAGGCACTCGCGTATCTCCTTCGGCGCGCCGTCAAGTCCGAGCGACGATGCGGATCTATCGGTTATCACCTCGCCGATGAACACAAACGAGCCGTATTTTTCGTTTATGACGACGTAGCTGTCGCCGCGCACGCACAATCCGGCACGAAGCGCCGCCTGCGTTTCCTCGATCGGCGATTTGTCGGCAAAGCCGATGAACGTGCCGCCGAATTCCTCCTCAAGCGCCGCCGTAACGCGCAAAAAAAGCCCGTCGCAGAATGCGTGATAGTCGCGCGCTCTTGCGTAAAGGGATACGTTCCCCTCCCCGTCGATCGCGTAATACGGGATAAGGAACACCAGCGCACAGCGCGCGTTTTCGGGAGACAGACCGCGCCGCAAAAGTATGTCGGGGCGACGGATATCGTCCGATGTCAGATCAAGCGCCGCAACGTATTCGATGTTCTCGCGCAAGAAAATATCGCGTACATTCATATTCCGCCCTCCCGATGCACAAATTGTGGCTTTGTCGAAAATTTTACTTGAAAAACCACAACATATATGGTAAAATAGATATGTATATACATTTTAACACATTTTTCGCAATAAATCAACACAATTGACGGAGTAAAATAAAAAATGACGAAAAAAACTCAGACTTACGATGAATCCGTGATAACGATGCTCAAAGGCGAGGATCGCGTCAGAAAACGCCCCGCCGTTATTTTCGGTTCGGACGGGATAGAGGGATGCGAACACAGCGTTTTTGAGATAATCTCAAACGCTGTCGACGAGGCGCGCGAGGGATACGGCGACGTGATAAACGTTTCCTACGACCGCGACCGCACCGTGACCGTCGAGGACTTCGGGCGCGGCGTTCCGCTCGGCTGGAACGAAAAAGAGGGACGGTACAACTGGGAGCTTGTATACTGCGAGCTTTACGCCGGCGGCAAGTACAACAACAACGACGCGGGCGTTTACGAGTACGCGCTCGGTCTTAACGGTCTCGGCGCGGCGGCAACGCAGTACTCGTCTGAGTTTATGACGGTAAAATCTTACCGCGGGGACGAAATGAGCGAGATAATGTTCAAAAAAGGCAAGCCCGACGGCGAGCTTACGAAGTATCCGCTATCGCGCCGCGAAAAGCGCACGGGTACCGTCGTTATGTGGCGTCCCGACCTTGAAGTTTTCACCGACACGGAAATACCGTTTGAGTATTTTGACACAATGCTCGACAAGCAGGCCGTTGTCAACGCAGGGCTTCGCTTCAATCTCACATACACCGACAAGGACGGCGACGTCACCGAGAAAACGTACTATTACGAGCACGGCATCGAGGACTATATTTCAAAGCTCGCGGGCGAATCGTCGCTCACGGAGCCGCACCTTATTAAATTTGAGGCGCGAGGCCGCGACCGCGCGGACAAGCCGGAGTACAACCTCAAGGCAGAGGCGGCGTTCTGCTTTTCAAACACGGTCAACGTCATCGAATACTACCACAATTCAAGCTTTCTCGAACACGGAGGCTCCCCCGACAAGGCGACGCGCACGGCTTTCGTTTACGCGATAGACAAATACCTGAAATCGAAGAACAAATACAACAAAAACGAGGCGAAGATATCGTTTGGCGACATTGAGGACTGCCTTGTGCTTGTGATAAACAGCTTTTCGACGCAGACGTCTTACGAAAACCAGACGAAAAAGGCGATAACAAACGAATTTATCACCGAGGCGCTGACCGATTTTCTCAAAACGCAGCTTGAAGTTTACTTCATAGAAAAGCCTGCCGAGGCTGAAAAAATAGCGTCGCAGGTGCTTGTAAACAAGCGCTCGCGCGAGAGCGCCGAAAGCACGCGCCTGAACCTGAAGAAAAAGCTTCAATCGTCGGGCGGAATTTCCGACAGAGTGGAAAAGTTCGTCACGTGCCGCTCAAAAGATCCCGAGAAGCGCGAGGTCTACATCGTCGAGGGCGACTCCGCTATGGGCTCGTGCATACAGGGGCGCAACGCCGAATTTCAGGCGATCATCCCCGTGCGCGGAAAGACGCTCAACTGCCTTAAAAACGGCTATGACCGCATATTCAAAAGCGATATTATCGTCGATCTGTTAAAGGTCATCGGGTGCGGCGCCGAGATACCGACAAAGACAAAGGGCGCGCAGAACACGTTTGATCTTTCCCAGCTGAAATGGAGCAAGATCATAATATGCACCGATGCCGACGAGGACGGCTTCCAGATACGCACGCTGCTGCTTACGCTGTTCTACCGCCTGCTGCCAACGCTCATCCGCGAGGGGAAAGTATTCATCGCGGAATCGCCGCTGTTTGAAATAACGACGAAGGACGAAACGCTCTTCGCTTACGACGAAAACGAAAAGGCGGAGATACTCAAAAAGCTCGAGGGCAAAAAGTACACAATTCAGCGCTCGAAGGGACTTGGCGAAAACGAGCCGGAGATGATGTGGAAAACGACGATGAACCCCGCAACGAGAAGGCTTATTCAAGTTTCACCGACGGACGCGCAAAAGACGGCGTATATCTTTGAAACGCTCCTCGGCGACGATCTTGAAGAACGCAAGGACTTTATAACAAAATACGGCAAGCTCTATCTTGCCGAGGCTGACATATAAGGAGGGCAGGACATGGCACCGAGAAAAAAGAAGACGGAAGCACCTATCGAGCTGCCACCCGCGCCCGTTACGGTACAGCCGATAACCGAAACGATAGAAAAAAACTATATGCCATACGTTATGAGCGTTATCGTTTCGCGCGCCATCCCCGAGATCGACGGATTCAAGCCCGCGCACAGGAAACTGCTTTACACAATGTATAAAATGGGGCTGCTTACAGGCGCAAGGACGAAAAGTACCAACGTCGTCGGCGCGACGATGAAGCTCAACCCCCACGGCGACGCGGCGATATACGAAACGATGGTAAGGCTTACGCGCGGCAACGGAGCGCTGCTTCACCCGTTTATCGACTCAAAAGGAAATTTCGGCAAGCAGTATTCGTCCGACATGGCTTATGCCGCGTCGCGTTATACCGAGGTAAAGCTCGACCCGTTCTGCGCTGAAATTTTCCGCGGCATCGACAAAAACGCCGTCGATATGCAGGATAACTACGACGCGACCTCAATGGAGCCGGTACTGCTCCCGACGTCGTTCCCGAACATCCTCGTTTCGCCGAATATGGGCATCGCCGTCGGTATGGCGTCGAAAATATGCTCGTTCAACCTCGGAGAGATATGCGACGGCACGATAGAGCTGCTCAAAAACCCCGAGATCACGACAGACGACCTGCTTGACATCATTAAAGCGCCCGATTTTTCGGGCGGCGCGTCGGTAATATACGACCGCGCGGCGATGCTGTCGCTTTACGAAACGGGCGAGGGGCCTGTAACTCTGCGCGCCCGCTACAACTACGACAAGGCGGAAAACTGCATCGAAATAACTGAAATACCGTACTCGACGACAATCGAGATAATCCTCAAAAAAATAACCGAAATGATAAAGCTCGGTCAGCTGAAAGAAGTTACCGACGCGCGCAACGAGATCGACCTTTCCGGCTTTAAGCTGACGCTTGATCTGCGCCGCGGCACCGATCCCGACAAGCTGATGTCAAAGCTGTATAAAAAAACCGCTCTGCAAGACAATTTCTCCTGCAATTTCAACGTGCTTATCGACGGCGCACCGAAGGTCATGGGGATAAAAGAAATACTTACAGAGTGGATAAAATTCCGCACCGAATGCGTAAAACGCGAGCTGAGCTTCGACCTTGACCGCAAGAATGAAAAGCTCCACCTGCTCCTCGGACTCGGGCAGATCCTTCTCGATATCGACAAGGCGATAAAGATAATCCGTGAAACGCAGAAAGAGTCGGAGGTCGTGCCGCGCCTTATGTCGGGATTTGGCATCGACGAGCTTCAAGCCGAGTATATCGCGGAGATAAAGCTGCGCCACCTCAACCGCGAGTATATCATCGAGCGCATATCCGAGATAGACTCGCTCCAAAAGGAAATAGCCGATCTTCGCTCCATCATATCGAGCGAGGCAAAACTGCGCCGCCTTATCGCGCAGCAGCTTACTGACATCAAGAAAAAATACGCCACGCCGCGCAGAACTCAGATCATTTACGATGATTTCACACCGGAGTACAACGAAAACGAAGTTGTTGAAAATTACAACGTAAAGCTGTTCCTCTCGCGCGAGGGATACTTCAAAAAAATCACCCTGCTCTCCCTCAAAGGCAACGACGAGCAGGCGCTCAAACCGGGCGATGAGGTAATGCAGTGCATTGACGCCGACAACACGGTTGAGATTTTGTTCGTTTCCGACGCGCAGAAGCTATACAAAATGCGCGCCGCCGATTTCGGCACGAAGAAGGCGTCGGAGCTTGGCGATTTCATTCCCGCAAAATTCGACAAAGGCGAGCGCGTGATGTGCATGATGCCGATAAAAAAATACGACGAGGACAAAAACTTCGTATTCGTTTTTGAAAACGGCAAGGGCGTTAAAATCCCCGTTTCCGCATATGAAACGAAGGCTGCGCGGAAGAAGCTCGTAAACGCATTTTCATCATCCTCGCCCGTCGTTGCGGTGTTTATGGAAGAAAAACCGATCGACATTCTGATCGTAAACGACGCGGGACGCGGCATTGTGATAAGCACGAAACTGATACCGAAAAAGAGCACCCGCACGTCGAGCGGCGTGTCGCTGTTCCAGCTTAAAGCCGGGCAGAAGATCGCGTACGCAACGACTGACATTTCAGCTCACGCGGGCGCCGACAAGTGCCGCAAAATAAAGATCCCCGCGGCGGGATCGCCCGTATCATGACGGCGCTTGTATTTGAGGACGCGCGCTTTGCGCGGATGCTTGAAATTTCGATCGTGAGGCGCGGGGAGAGCGTTCAGACGTTCAGATCTTTGCAGTCTGCCGCGGCGAGTGCGCCCACGCTTATAATATGCGAGGCGGCGCTTTATTCGCGTCGCGCCGTGGCAGGCGGGACGGACGCTGTTATCTGCGGGTACAGCGACGCGATAGCGACGCTCGGCGAGTGCGAGTTCACGACGTACACGCGCCCGTTTGACGTTGAGCAAATGCTTGACGAGGTCCTCGGCTCGCCCATGCCCGACGCGGCGAACAAAAAGAAAAAGTCGGCGTCGGACGGCATCATTCTTCATTCAGACGAGCGAAGCGCCGTATTCCGCGGCGAAAACGTGAAGCTTTCCAAAAAGGAATTCGCACTTTTGTCACTTCTTTTGTCAAAGCGCGGGGACGTTGTCACACGCGAGGAAGCGGCGCAGATATTCGGCGGGGAAGGCGGAACAAACGTCGTTGACGTCTATATAAAATACCTCAGGCAAAAGCTTGACGAGCATTTCGGAGTAAAGATCATCTCGTCGGTGAGGGGCAAAGGGTACGCGATTAAGGCGGATTAGCGAAAAAAGCGAGAAAATCCGCCTTTTTTTGCAAAAAATATCAAAAAAACTATTGACAGAAAACGCAAGTTGTGATATTATAATTTGGCGATCCTAAGACAGCAGGTTCAAAAATAAAAGGTCAAACTACCTGCCGAGGAGAGATACAAAAGTTGATTTTGTGCGTCTTTCCGCATCCATCGGATCTGCGGGAAGACTTATTTTTTGCCATTCGGCAAAAGAAAAAGTTTGGCTTGAAATTTTGCGAAAGGAGTAAAAAATTATGCCAAGTGCACAGGTTCTTGAATCCAAGAAAAAAATCGTTGCGGATCTCAGCGAAAGAATTAAAAATTCAGTTGCGGGCGTTATCGTAAAATACGAGGGCATCACAGTTGAAAAAGACACGGCTCTCCGTGCCGAGCTGAGAAAAGCGGGCGTTGAGTACACAGTCATCAAAAACACTCTTATCAAGAGAGCTTGCGATGAGGTAGGCTTTGACGCTCTGGGCGCAAACCTTTCGGGAATGTCCGCAATCGCGACAAGCGAAAGCGATCCCGTTGTTGCCGCTAAAATACTTAAAAAATACGCGGACACAATCGACTCTTTCGAGATCAAGGCAGGTTTCGTTGACGGCGGCGTTCTTGACGCGGCAGGCGTAAACGAGCTTGCAGAGCTTCCTTCCAAGGAACAGCTCATCGGCAGAGTACTCGGAAGCATCCAGTCTTCTCTGTACAGCCTTGCTTACGTACTTCAGGCGATCGTCGACAAAGACGGCGGTACGGAAGCTGCATAATCCAAATTTCAAAAATCATCAAAAAAACATTTATGGAGGAATTTAATCATGGCATCTGAAAAAATCACAGCGATCGTAGATCAGATAAAAACATTCACAATCCTCGAAGTTGCAGAGCTCGTTAAGGCTCTCGAAGAGGAATTCGGCGTATCCGCAGCTCCCGTTGCAGTAGCAGGCGCAGCAGCTCCCGCAGCAGCAGCAGTTGAAGAGAAGACAGAGTTCGACGTTGTTCTTACATCGTTCGGCGCTAACAAGCTCGGCGTTATCAAAGCCGTTCGCGAAGTTACAGGTCTCGGCCTTAAGGAAGCTAAAGAGCTCGTTGAGGGCGCTCCCAAGGCTATCAAAGAGGGCGTTTCCAAGGAAGAAGCTGAAAAGATCAAAGCTGACCTCGTTGCAGCAGGCGCAGAAGTTGACGTTAAATAATTATGTTTCTCAAAAAGGGCGCGTATGCGCCCTTTTTCGTTTTGTATTATGAAGAAAGAAAAAAAGACAAACGTTATGCGCGTTCTCGAACAAAAGGGGATAGAATACGCGCACTACACATACGGCGACGGGACGGCGCTATCGGGCGGCGATGTGGCAAAGCTGCTCGGTAAAGACCCCGATTCCACGTTCAAAACGCTTGTGACCGTCGGCGCGTCGGGGCAGAATTACGTTTTTATGGTGCCTGTTTTGTGCGAGCTTGATTTGAAAAAAGCGGCGCGCTCAGTCGGCGAAAAGAGCATTGCGATGATAAAGTCGAAGGAGCTTTTGCCGCTAACGGGCTACGTTCACGGCGGATGCTCGCCGATAGGGATGAAAAAGCAGTTCCCCACCGTCATTGATGAGAGCGCCGAGCTTTACGAAAAGATAATGTTCAGCGCCGGGAAAATAGGGTATCAGGTCGAGATATCCCCGGAATCGCTCAAAAAAGTCATCGACATACAACTTGCCGACATCACCGAAATATAAAAAGGCTGACAAAGTCAGCCTTTTTTATTCATTCATCGCAACCGTGACGGCGGCGATATCACCTATCTCGTCCCCCAGCATCGCCGGAACGACGCGACATACGTCAAGCGAGCGATGTATTGCCTCGCGGCGAAGTGTTTTTTCCATACCGCCGCGCAAAAGAGCTTCACTTCTTGAAAACACGCTGCCAATGACGATCATCTCCGGGTTGAGAACGTCGACGATGACGGCAAGCGCGCGCCCGAGCATTTCCCCGCTCTTTTTGTATATTTTGATCGCTGCAGCGTCGCCGCGCTCAGCCGCCTCCGCAACCGATTTTGCGCTGATCAGATCAAGCTCCGCCTCGCTTTTGCAAAAGAGCGGATATTTTTCGCGCGATATCATTTTTTCGGCTTCGGCGCGCGCCATCCGCGCGATCCCGCCGCCGCTGCAAAAGCCCTCAAACGAGCCCGCCTTGCCAAACCCGACGGGGCCGCGCGGCGCAAGGCGAATATGCCCGATCTCTCCCGCAAGGTCGCACGTGCCGGAGTACAGTCGTCCGTCAAGGATAAGTCCCGCGCCCATGCCCGTACCAAACGTGAGGAAAACCATATTTTTCGTTCCCTGCCCCGCTCCGAATTTCCACTCGGCGAGCGCGCAGGCGTTGGCGTCGTTGCAAAGGGCGGCGTCAAGCCCCGTTTTTTCTTTGATTATATCCGTTATATGAACCTCATCCCATCCGGGCAGGTTCGGTGGAGAAAGAATTACGCCGCGCGCGCTGTCAAGCGGGCCGCCGCAGCTTATACCGACGCGGACAGAGTCGCGGTCTAAAAGCTCGTTTACCCCGTCAAGAATGCGGGCAAGCGTGCTTTTGTAATCGGTCGTTTGAAACTTTATTTTTTGAACGATCTTACCGTTTTCGTCGGCGCGCAAAACCGCGCATTTCGTTCCGCCGATATCCACGCCGATGTAGTTTTTCATATTATCACCCCAAAGGTATTTTACCAAACGACAAAAAAATTGTCAAGCACTTGTAAAAATACAATTTTTATGTTATTATTTATTCAGATATGTTTTTCGGAGAAATAATAATGAACACTATAAAATTCAACAACAGCGGTGCGAGAATGGTCGCGCACAGGGGCGTATCGGGCATTGAAACGGAAAATACCTGCGCCGCATTCGTCGCGGCGGGCAACCGCTCCTACTACGGCATAGAAACAGACGTAAGAGTGACCAAAGACAAAAAATTCATCCTCTGCCACGACGACACGCTCGCTCGCACGGCAGGAGTCGATATCGGCGTCGAGGAGAACAACTTCGACGAGCTTCGCAAAATCACGCTCTTCGACAAGGACGGCACAAAAGGACGCGCCGATCTGCGCCTTGCCTCGCTTGAAGAATACATCTCGATTTGCAAAAAATACGAAAAGCACTGTTTTCTTGAAATAAAAGGCTCAAAGGAGCGCGAGATCTGGGAAAAGGACGACGTTTACCGCCTTGTTGATCTTATCGACGGCATGGGGTATCTTGACAACATAACGTTTATCGCCTTCGGGTTTGAAAATCTCGCTTTTGTAAAAGAGAAAAACCCGAGTCTTGACTGTATGTTCCTGTGCACAAACGAACTTGACGCGCGCTTTGACGATATGAAGCGTCTTCGTATCGGCGCCGACATGGGCGACTGGTGGCGCTTTAATCACAGCGACGACGCTATAAAAATGCTTCACGGCGAGGGGCTTGAAATAAACTGCTGGACAATTGACGATCCCGAGCGCGCCGAAAAGTATTCATCGTGGGGAGTTGACTATATTACGACAAACATTCTCGAATAAAGGAGGAAAAAATGAAGAAAGCCGCGACAGTTTTACTTATCGTCGCAATGCTCGCACTACCATCCTGCGCGCCGTCCGAGAAGGTTTTTTCCGTCGGCAAAATGAGCATTACACTGACAAGCGACTTTGAACCGATGGACGGACTCGGATGGTTTGACGCGATCTATTATTCCGATCCCGACAAGCTTACCCTGTATATAGTAAAAGAGTATCCCGAAGACATGGCGGAGCGCGGGATCGACAGCTTTGATAAATACGTTTCAGACGCGCACGAGGACTTCGGGAAAGACGGCGGCGAAATCAGATACGACGACGGGTTTGCATATTTTTCTTTTGAGGACGATACAGAAAGCAAAAAGGCCGTTGACACCGTGTGTATGTATGAGTTTGGCGGAACGTATTATATGATCATTTTCGACTGCGAAGCGCTTGGCGCGAAGTCGCTTGAAGACGATATTATGAAATATGCAAGGAGCGTGAAATTCGGATGAAAAAAATGAAAAAAGTGCTGGCGTCAATTCTTGTCGCGGCAACGCTTGTTTTTGCGATAACTATGGTCAGCGGGTGCGAAGTTAAGATTTTCGACAAAGATTTTTCAGTTAAGGGCTTGACTCTGACGCTTGAAAAGCAGTTTGCAGTTTCGGAATCGGAGTCTTTTGACGCATACTTTTGGGACAAGGATTCGGATATACATATTTACGTCATTAAAGAATATTTCTCTCCGCTGAGAACTGCCGATATACCCGTAAACAGCTTTGACGACTACGTAAAATACAACTGCGATATTTACGAAGTGGACGAGGACGGCGTTGTGGAAGATGACGGGTTTTCTTATGTGACAGTCGAAAAAGCGCTTGAACGCGTTGAAAGCAAGGTCAAGCAGAACTTTGTGATAATCGTGGCAATGTACGAGGGTAAGGACGCATACTGGACGGTTGAGTTTGCGTGCCGCAAGGTTGAATTCAGCAGCCAAAAGGACACGCTTTTGCGCTATGCAAGATCAGCCGAGTTTTACGATTATACGGCGCCCGAAAAAACGTTTGACGACGGCACATTTTCGATAACGCTTACCGACGAATTCAAAAAGGCGGATGGCTACGACGACTATTATGCGTGCTTTTATTCCGGCGAAATGTCGTTTTACGTCGACAGGTACGAAAAATCGGAGTTTGATGAAGAGGTCGATTTCAACACGTTTGTCGATAACTGCCTTGCGGTAATGGCCGGCGGAGACGCGGGAATTGCGACGTTTCAGGGGCTTACGTATTTTTCAACCGCGTGGGAATCCGACAAGGGCGTTATAATCGATTCTGAGTTTTATATGTTTGAAAGTGAAGATTCATTCTGGACAGTCGAGGTGCTGTCCGATTACGACGACTACGAGCGACTGGATGATGCGATATTAAATTACGCGCTCACCGTAAAGATAAAATAAGGAGGGTTTATGAACAAGTTTTTCAGTGAGGCAAAACGCAATTTCGGCTTTGGGTGTATGCGCCTGCCGATGAGGGACGGAGAGGTCGATAAGGAAGAGTTTTCAAAAATGGTTGACGCGTTCATCGACGCGGGATTTAATTATTTCGACACGGCGCACGGGTATCTCGGCGGCAAAAGCGAAACGGCGATACGCGATTGTTTAAGCTCACGACACGACCGCTCGGAATTTTTGCTGACAAACAAGCTGTCGTCAAACTTCTTTGAAAAGACGGAGGATATTCGCCCGCTGTTTGAATCTCAGCTTCGCGCCTGCGGCGTCGACTACTTCGATTTTTATCTTATGCACGCGCAGGACTCCATAAAATACGAAAAATACACGCGCCTTCACGCGTATGAAACAGCGTACAAATTCAAGGAGGAGGGGCTGATACGTCATTTCGGGCTTTCTTTCCACGACAAAGCCGACCTGCTTGACAGAATACTGACCGAGCATCCGGAGGTCGAGGTCGTTCAGATTCAATTCAACTACATAGACTACGACGACGCGGCGGTTCAGAGCCGTCTTTGCTACGATGTGTGCGTTAAGCACAACAAGCCGGTTATCGTAATGGAACCGGTCAAGGGTGGAAGTCTTGTAAACCTGCCCGACGGCGCAAAGAAGATACTCGACGATCTCGGCGGCGGCTCGCCCGCGAGCTACGCCATCCGCTTTGCCGCAAGCTTTGACAATATCTTTATGGTCCTTTCCGGCATGGGCAACATGGATATGATGAATGAAAACGTCGGCTTTATGAAAGATTTTGTTCCGCTTGACGACCGCGAGCTTGACGCGCTCTCCCGCGTGCGCGAGGAGATGGGGCGGCTTCATCTTATTCCCTGCACCGCGTGCCGATATTGCATGGAAAAATGCCCGCTCGGCATTTCGATCCCCGACCTTTTCGCCTGCATGAACGCAAAAACGGCATTCTCCGGGTGGAACGCCGATTACTACTATGAAAACGTACATACATCGGCGGGACGGCGTGCGTCCGACTGCCTTAAATGCGGCGCGTGCGAGTCGATTTGCCCGCAGCACCTTGAAATACGCGATCTGCTTGAAAAAGTCGCCGCAACTTTTGAAAAATAAATGAAAAAATACCCGCCACGGCGGGTATTTTTTATTTTCCTACGCAGAATTTGCCGAAAATTTCGTTTACAACGTCGATGCCGACCTGACGCCCGTCCATTTCGGAAAGTTCCGCCATGGCGCGCTCGATCTCGCTTCCCGCAATGTCGGCGCCGAGCGTTTTCAGCGCGCTGAGCGCGCTTTTACAAAGATTCAGCGAACGAGTCACCGATGCGTGCTGGCGCGCGTTTGTAACTATCGCGCCGTCAAGGCTTGACGCGCCCCCGGCAAAGAATATTTCGCCGATCTTCTTTGATATGACGTCGCGCGATGATTTGTCTGACGCGACGATGTGAACAGCTCCGCCAAGCGACGAGAGCCGCGCCTCGTCAAATTTTTGCGGCAGGTCGCACTTGTTCAGCACAGCGATAACGTCACGCCCGCTTTCCTTTGCGTCGCAAAGCAAGGATATCACGCGCTCGTCGTCGCCATCGCACGGACGGGACGCGTCAAACATTCCTATCACAAGCTCACATTCCTCGATCTGCCCGACGCTTTTCAATATGCCGATGCGCTCGATCTCGTCGCCGCTTTCGCGTATGCCGGCCGTGTCCCTGATGTTTAGCAGCACGTCGCCGATCACCGCCGTTTCACTGACGACGTCGCGCGTTGTGCCGGGGATGTCCGTAACTATGGCGCGCTCGCGCATAAGCAGGGTGTTTAGCATCGTCGACTTTCCCACGTTTGGCTTTCCGCAAATGACAGTCGGCACGCCCTCGATAACGGCGTGTCCCGTCTTGTACGACGACACAAGGCGCGACAGCATGGAAATGGCGTCCGTTATCTCCTGCGCCATTCCGCTATCGTCGAGCGTTTCAAGATCCTCGTCCGGAAAATCGATCCCCGCGTAAACGCTGCCCAGCGCCGCGCGGAGTTTTTTGTATATCGCATCTGTTTCGTCAGAAAGCGCACCGTCGAGATTTTTGCGCGAGAGCGCAAGTGCGGCGCGGCTTTTTGCGTCGATAAGCTCAATGACCGACTCCGCCTCCGTCAGCGTAAGCTTCCCCGCCGAAAATGCGCGGCGAGTAAACTCTCCCGGCCCCGCCGGAACCGCGCCCGACGAAAAAGCAAGCTCGAGTATTTCCGCGCACAAAACGTCGCTTCCGTGGCAGCTTATCTCAACGGTGTCCTCGCCCGTGTATGAATTCGGCGCTCGAAAAACGGTAACAAGAGCCTCGTCAAGCACGTTCCCCTCGCCGTCAACGATCTTATACATATTCGCCCTTCTTACTTCGGCGTCAGCAAGCGGCGCGCGGCCGCGCACGAACTTATCGGCAACCGATATCGCATCGTCGCCGGAAATGCGTATAACTGCGATACCTCCCCGCCCGCGCGGCGTAGAAACGGCGGCGATGGTGGATGAAAACATTGAATTCATAATATCCCCTCGCGGTTTTGATGATTTGATATTAAAATTCGGCGGCGTATTACCGCCGCCGATGTGATTATTGATCGAATGTGCTTGAAAATTCTTTCAGCTTCTCGAAGTACGAGTCGAGATCCTTTGCCTTGACAGGCTTTTTCGGCTCGTGGTACGGAAGATCGGAGCGCTTCGGCGCGCGCGGCGCGCGCTCTTCTCTCTGCTCTGCGGGTTTTGATCCTGAGCGGCGACGGTCGCGCGAGCGGCGGCGGTCGTTCCTCTTCTCGCCGCGCTTCTTTTCGCGCGGAGCTTTAACGCTCTCCTCCGTGGGGACCTCCGCGCCTTCGGGATAGATCACTACGCGGCGCATTCCTTCCGCACCGACGGAATTTGTGGATACGCCCTCGATCGTCTGCACTTCCGAGTGGATAATGCGGCGCTCGTATGAGCTCATCGGTTCAAGAGATACGCTCTTGCCGGTCTTCTTTGCCTTTGCGGCGGTGCGGCGAGCGAGCTGACGCAGCGTTTCTTCGCGTTTTTCGCGGTAGTTTTCAATATCGACGGAGATGCGTGTGTACTTGCGGTCGTCAGTTTCTTTTTTGTTTGCCGCGAGGTTTATAAGGTACTGGAACGCGTCCAGCGTGTCGCCGTGGTGACCTATAAGCGCGCTTGAATCCTTGCCGGATATTGTAAGGAGCGCCTCGCCGTTGCCGTCGTCGTGTATCGTTACCTCGGCGTCAAGCTCAAGGTCTGAGATAAGCGTCTGCGCGAATTTTCTTGCCGCTTCAAGCGGTGCATATACGTATGTTACTTTGACCTCGGCGTTGCTTGATCCGATTCCGAGGAAGCCTTTCTTTGCTTCCGTTATGACTTCAAAGCTTACGGAGTCTTTTGATACGCCAAGCTTCTCTGCGCCGAGGGCGACCGCTTCTTCAACGGTCTTTGCCTCAACTTTTATCTGATCTTTCATCTGGTTTTTCCTTTCGATTGACCGTTAGTCCTTTTTGTCTTCTTTGCCGTCCTTTTTGATGGGCGCCGCTTCGATGTTCTTGTTCGGCTCGCCTTTTTTCGACGGCTTCATATCAGCCTTTGCCTGCTCGCGCTCCTCCGCGCTCTTGTCATAGATCGACTCGTAATCAGGCAGAACGGCGTAGTCTTCCTCCTCAAAGTCTATTGTGTGCAAAGAGTTGGGATTTGAGCGAACACCGTCAGGCGTTTTGACAAGCTTTTCGTTTCCGCCCTTGCCGCGAAGCTCACGCTCAGCCGCCTTGTAGTCCTCTTCCGTGAATACGGGAAGCGGCATAGCCTTGTGCAGAATGAAGGAGCGAAGCACGCCGAGAAGGTTATTGAACAGCCAATAAATGCCGATGGCGGCAGGCACGCTGAATGCGATAAACAGCGTCAGCGCCGGGAATACCCAATCCATCACCTTGCCCATGCAGCCCATCTGCTTCTGCTGATCGCCCTGAAGCGGCTGGAACTGGAACTTCTTTTGCAATTTCATCGTGAAGAACTGCGCCACGAAGTTGAGCAGCGGGATGAGTATAAGCACGACGTCCGTCGTCCACTTTTTGAACAGATCGCCGATCTGCGGCTGTTTTGCAAGGAAGTCCTGTATGCCGAACAGGTTGAAGTTTATCTTGGAGTCGCTGACTCTTTCAAGCTCTTTAACGTATGACGAAGCGCCGTCACGGTAAGGATGAGATACCGTTTCGTTCTCTTTGCCTTTGTTTTGGATAACTTCGTAATTTTCGCAGAATTCTTCAAATTTAACGAGTACGTCCTCGTCGCCTTTGTAGGAGTTCATTATTCTGATGACGTTGATCTCCTGATATCCGCCGCTGACGTCCTCTCCGAGGCCGCCCTCTTCTTGCTTTGCCGTAACGAAAGCCTTGTATGCGTCAGCCGCCTTATTTTCCATGCCGACAACGTATCTCAGCGGATTGATGATTACCTGGAACAAAAGCAGAAGCACTGCCATCTGAAGAAGCATCGGGAAGCAGCCGCCCATGGGGTTGTACCCTTGCTGCTGGTACATTTCCATGATCTCTTGCTGCATCTTCTGCTGCGTTGCGCGGTCGTTTCTTCCGGCGTATTTCTTTCTTATGGCCATCTCGCGCGGGCGCATCTTCGCCTGACGGATGGACGTATGCTGCTGTTTGATGCTGAACGGAAGCGTTACGAGGTTGAGGATTATCGCAAATATGAAAAGTCCTCCGAGGAAGTTGCCGCCGAACAGATTTGAGAAAAATCTCAGAACCGTGCCGAGCCCTCTGAAAATAAAATCAAACATCCTTTTCTTCTCCTTGTGAGGTTTGTGTTGTCAAATCTTTTTGTTTGCGTCTTTTTCTTTTCGGGACGGGATCATAGCCGCCCTTGCCGAAAGGATTGCACCTTAGTATGCGCCAGATCGTAAGCCCAAGCCCGCAAATAAGCCCCCACTCGCGAAACGCCTCTATCGCATACTGCGAGCAGGTCGGCGTGAAGCGGCAGCAAGGCGTGCGTTTAAGCGGAGATATGAACTTTTGATACAGCTTTACGAAAAATATGGCTATATATTTCATTTTCGCTCACCCAACATCCCGAGCTTTTTCAATGCATACACAAGATCGCCCATAACGTCTGTGCTTTTTGCGTCGACGGCGGCTGCCCTTGCGACAAGCACAACAAGCTTGCCGTGGCGCACGTCGTATTCCTTTTCGACAAGTCTGTACGCCTCGCGCACGATCCTGCGCACGCGCGTGCGTACAACCGCTTTACCGATCTTTTTGGTGACCGTTATCCCGACGCGGTTCACCTTCGTTTTCAGCGGATTTTCGCGGGCAAGCCGCGATGCGCGGTAATCGGTCAAAACATATACCGCAATATGTTTGCAAAAGACCTTTTCGCCCTTTGCGTACACCTTTGAATAAAGGTGGTTTTCGGAAATTGCCATGTTTTTCATCGGCGTCCTCCGAGTTTTGTTTTTGCCCTGCAAAAAAATCAAAGCCTATGGTGGTCACAGGCTTTCTTTTCAGAGTGTATTGATCAATAGGAGAGTCTTGCTCTGCCTTTTGCGCGTCTTCTCTTGAGAACCTTGCGGCCGTCAGCCGTCTTCATTCTTTTGCGGAAGCCGTGAACCTTTTCACGCTGGATTTTCTTGGGCTGGTATGTTCTTTTCATCTTTCGCACCTCCTTCTTTTGCCGACGTAGGCATAAATGCCAAAGTTACAAATGGTATTATACACCATAAAAGGCGTATTTGTCAAGTATTATTTTAATTTTTCGCGCACTTTTCGGCGAGTTTCCGCACGCGGCACAAAATATGCCCGCGCGCCTTGGCGCCGACACATCATATAGGGCCGACAACGGCCGTCAAACGCCGTATTTTATCTTTAACCGATCGAGTTTTTCTCCTATCGGGCGGCGCAAAAGCAAAAGGTATACCACGTTTGAAACGACGTACATCACCGTATGCGGTATCGCCGTCTTTATCGCCGCGAGATACTGAGAAAAATCAAACGCGCCCGCCCACATCACCGTCCATACGTCCATAACAAGCGAGAAGAATAGTCCCGTGACGACGCCGAACACGCAAAGCGCGGCGCGGCTGTTTTTAAGCGGGCGTGAAAGAAGCCCCGCAAACACGCCGATAAGCCCCCACGCAAGCATCTGAAACGGCGTCCACGGTCCGTGGCCGTAGTAGAAATTCGACACAAGCGCCGAAAGCGCCCCGCAGAGAAAGCCCGCCTCGCCGCCGAGGTAGATGCCGCATATCGCCGTCAGCGCCGCTATCGGCTTGAACAACGGAATAAATCGCCCGACTATCGCAAGCGCCGCCATGACGCACGTAACGACGATACGGCGCGAGCCAGTTTTTTTCTTTTCAAAGCCGCTGATAAAAAGCAGCAGCGCAAGTATTGAAACGGCAAGCGTCACCCAGACGTATCTTGTGCCGCCAAACGCAACGGCTCCCGCGACAACGACGGCAGGAATGACGAAAAACGGCAGCGCAACGCGCAAAAATGTGCGCGCTTTTTCATTTTTTATAGCTATCACTTGCGCCTCCCGTTTATCTCGGCAAGGCGCAAAACGTCGTCAACGCGCACCGCTCCGTCGTAGTAACCGCGAGTCATCCTCGACGTTTCCGTCGTATAGAACTCGCTTTCAAAGAAGAATTTATCGACGTCGTCACAGCAGATGACCTCGCCCGAGAACACAAGCGCGCACCTGTCTGATATATCGGCGGCAAAATCGGTGTCGTGCGTTACGATGACCGTCGTCGTGCCGCCGTCTTTGAGCGACGAAATGATCGTTTTCAGTAGGCGCTTTGTCGCGCCGTCAAGCCCTTTTGTCGGCTCGTCGAGAAGAAGCAGGCGAGGTTTTGTCAACAAGACTTTCGCAAGCGCGGCAAGCTGCTGTTCGCCGCCGCTGAGGTCGTACGGGTGCTTTTTGTAAAGGTGAGAAATATCAAACGGAAGCTCAAAATCCTTGCCGCCGACATCGCAAAGCTCCTCGTAAACGGTGTTTTTCAAAAAGACGGTCTGCACGTCCTGCGGAAGCATCGAAAGGCAGCCGCGGTAAAGGGTTTGGTTTTTGTATTCGGATATATCCTTTCCGAATATACGCACACGCCCCGAATACGCGCGCCGTATTCCCGATATGACGGAAAGCGCCGTCGATTTACCCGAGCCGTTTGCGCCGAGGATCGAGAATATCTCACCATCGCTAACGCGAAGCGACATGCCGCGCAAAACGTCGTCGCCGCGCCTGTCGTAGCGGAAGAACACATCCTTCATTTCGAGCGCCGCGCCGCCGGTCCCGGATTTATTTGAGCGAGGCAGCGAGCGGATTTCGTTTTTGAAATTGTTTTCGATATATGCGCGCCCCTCCGACACGCCAAGCGGGCATTCGCCCTCGCCGTGCGTCGATATAAACACCCTCGCGGGCGCGGGAAGCGTATAGATCAGCGGTGTTTTTGCAAGAGATTTTATCGAGTCGCGCGGCGAGCCGTCGGCGATGATCTTTCCGCCGTCAAGGGCGATGAGCCTATCGCACATATCGATTATTCCGCCGAGGGTATGCTCCGCGATTATCACCGTCATTCCAAGCTCGCGCGAAAGGCGGCGAAGCATCGAAACAAATTCGAGCGACGCTATCGGATCAAGGCGGGAGGTCGGCTCGTCGAGCAAAATTATCTTCGGCGACATAACGCACACCGACGCAAGCGCAACAAGCTGTTTCTGCCCGCCGGAAAGCTCGTCGGTGCGCTTATCGAATATCCCGCCGATGCCGAAATACGACGCCGTTTCAGCGACGCGGCGGCGGATAACGCTCTGCTCTGTGCCGAGGTTTTCAAGCCCGAAGGCAAGCTCGTGCCACACCTTGTCGCACACTATCTGCATCTCGGGCGACTGGAATACGAAGCCGACATCGGCCGCGGCGTCGCGCGGCGTAAGATCGCTTTGCCTTGCACCGCATATAAAAACGTCGCCGCTCCGCTCGCCCTCGGGTATAAGCTCGCGCTTTATCATACGCAAAAGCGTCGATTTGCCGCTCCCGCTTGCGCCGCACACGGCGATGATCTCCCCCGCGCGCGCCGAAAAAGAAACCCCGTCAAGCGACGGCGATCCGGCGCCCGCGTATGAAAAGCTCAGATCTTCGACTTTAAGTATTTCCATCTTGCCCTCTCGGATATTTCAAGAATTGTAGACGTGGCGCAAAGCGCCGTATAAAAAGTATAAAGCAGTATCGCAAACGCGCCGCCCGGCACGACTATCTCGGGATAGAACGAAAATTTTTCCCCTGCCGCCGCACCGACGACGGCTCCGGCAAGCAAAACGAGCGTCAGCGCGATCAGAACAAAGTCGTGTGCGCGCGAGCGGTAGAGCGAAAACGACGTCCGCCGCCCCGTCCCGTAGCCGCGCGCCGCCATACTGTCGGCAGTAGTGATGCCGTTTTCAAGCGCCCAGCCCGCCGTTCCCGAAAAGACGCGCGCGCCGCACCTTACCGCGTCGACGACGTTGTCCTCTTTGTACGCGCCAAGCACCCGCTGCGCGTCGTTAACTTTTTTGGACCGCCGCGCAAACAGCGGCACGAACCGAACCACCATGGAGAGCATCAGCGAAAACTTCGGCGAAAAGCGCCCCGCAAGCGAGAGGAGCTTGTCCTCCGTCATAATGCGGGTAAATGCGCGGAACCAGTACAGCACCGACACCGCCATTTCAGACGCACTGACGCCGTAAATAACGGCTTCAAGCGTTACGGGGTTATCTCCCAGAACGAACAATACCGTGCTTCCGCCGTGATAGAAAAACGGGTTTATCGCCACCATTAAAGCAAAGAACACAGCGGCGAAAATATGAAAACCCACGCCGCGCCCCGCGCCGTACACAAAATAGTAAAGCACGGAAAACAACAGCGATATGCTTGAAATTATAAGGTCGCGGCAGAACATACACAAGCCGATGACCGACATAAAATATATGAACGCCGAAAGCGGACTGTGACCGTCGAGCGAGCGCATATTCTGCCTCCTTTGATTATTTTTTAAGATCGTTTCCGATGTCGCAGGTGTAGAGCCATTCGATAACGTCCCCGTCGGACAAAACGTACCTGTCGGCAGACACGCTTGCCTCCTCGCCGTTGACAAAATACATCCACCCCGATAGCTGACCGAATTGAAGCTGATAGATATTGCCGATGCCGGCAAAATAACCCGCCGCGTCGACGTCTATCTGAATACCGTACTTTCTGGCGCATTGAATCAGTATATCGTACACCGTTTCGCCGCGCTCTATCGGCACCTTGGTATTTGCAAGCACAACGCCGTCGACGGGGATGTGCTTGTCGTTTGATTTTCCGACGATCGTATCGCAGCGCACCGTTATACTTACACTGCCGACGGGATTTTTCTTTATTATTTCCTTGCCGTAGTAGTTTTCGGCGGAGGTGAACGTCGTCAGCCATACAAACAGCAGCGCGGCGCAAAGAATGACCGATGCGGCGATGAAGTTTTTGTAGTTTCGTTTTTTCGCAACTATTAAAATGACGCAAACGACCGCGAAAATGAAAACAAGCGCCGCGCTTGCGATAATTTTATACGTCGGAACGCCGGACTCGCCCGTCGGCGCTGATTTCTCGATCCTTTTTGTGCCGGAATAGTTGAGCATAAACAGCGGCGACATACCGTTTTTCATACGCAATACGCCGACAAGTGAATACATGACCTGAACAGTCGCGCTTGAATTGTACGCGCCGCCGACGCTGTGAGAAAACGATCCGTCGCCGACGGCAAAACGCATCATCGCGTCAAGGATGGTGTTTTTGTTTTTGATAAAGCGCGCGTCCTCGCCGTAATCTATCCCGAGGCTTGACAGCGCAAGAAGTACCTGCGCCGCGCTTTCGGGATTTTCGTCGCTCATCATGCTTTTGTAGCCGCCGTCATCAAGCTGGCGCGAGGAAAGAAACGACAGCGCGTCATCTATCGCGTCGTCGGCGCCGTCGATATCCTTGTGGGGCGAGATGGCGGTCAGCGCCATCGCGGTTACGTCGACGTCGGAATGATCGCCCGAAAGCGCCCAGCCGCCGTCTGCTTTTCTGATTTTGAGCAGTTCCCTTGCAACTGACGTCGCCGTGTATTTTTCCGACGGCGCGCCGATATTCAGCAGATGAAGCCCGAATATCATGCTCATAACTCCACCGCCGTCAAGCGTTTTGTCGACGACTGTATCGGTAAACGTTGTTGCGTACCCCGCCGCTATCTGAGCTATTGCAAGCTTTTGATTTGTCGCCGCGCCGAGCGTGTGCCCCTCGGATATATACGCGTCGAGCGCCGCGGCGTATTTTGAAAAATCGTTATTTCCGTACCGCGACAGCGCAAGAACGTACCACTCCGACGACGCGCCAGCGCCCTCTGCAAGCGTTTTGTCGATAAATTCCTGTGCGTTTTCAACGCCGCTCTGTTTTATCTTGAATTCAACAATACCGTCGATGACGGATTTTTCGTCAACGACGGCATCGCCCGCCGCGGCGGGCATGGCGACGGCAAAAATTATCGCTATCACCGCCAGCGCCGCGGCAATTATTTTATTTTTCATTTTTTCTTCTTAACAACGTTCTTCTTAACAACGATTATGACGACGCAAGCGCATACCGCAACAGCCGCAACGATAACGACCGCTACCCACGGGAACGAGCTTTGCGCCTGCGGCGCGGGAGTTTCCTCGCCGATAAGACCTACCGTGCAGTACGGCGGGATTATCTTCGTGCCGTCAAGAGTCGCGCTGATGACGCCCTCTTTGTCAACTTTGAGAGTTGCCTTGCCGGATTCGTCCGTCTTGATGCCCGTAGCCTTGCCGTCAAAGGTAAGCTCAGCGCCCGGAACGGCTACAGCAACGGGATTCCAGCTCTCGTCGAACACGATGCGGGAAAGCGTGAGCGTGACGTCGCCGCCGGCTTTTCTCGTAACGCTCTTCTCGGAGAAGTAGCTGTAAGAATCGCTGTAACCGACAGCGTCAGCATAAGCAAAAGCAACCAGAACGTCGCCGTTCTTTACGGGATCGGTAAGTCCCATTGCCATTTTGTCGTTGAGGTAGTAGCCGTAAGAGCCGCCGTTTTCAACGCCCCACAGGCAAGTGATGTAGTCGCCGTATTCGCCTTTTGCCGTTTCATACTTTTTGCCGAGTTCCTTGTGAACGGAAGTAAGAACGGAACCGATGGTGTCATCGCCCGCAAGGTCTACCGACCAGTTGGTGAGAACAAGGCTCTTGCCGTCGTAGATCGTTACTTTTACCTTGCCGGGAGCTGCCGTCGAGGTAAGCGTTACGGGTTCTTCTGCTGACGCAACGACGCCGAGCACCGATATGAGCATCAGCACTGCAGCGATGATCGAAATGATTTTTTTCATAATGTTTTCTCCTTTATTTTTTCACGCTTTGCGTGATATTTTACTCTTTTTCCCCGCCGTTTTTCGCCGCACGGCGACGCGCTTTGGCTCGGGCGCGCTTTTCCCTGTTTTTCTCGATCCTGTCAAAATCGCGCGGCGGCTTTATCCCCGCCGCTTCAAGTGCGCGCGGCCACGGGCCGAGGTATGATTTTATCGCCGCCACTTCCTCGTCGGAAAAATCGGAGCGGCGCACGTACCTGTCGACGATCTCCGCCTGTTTTGATTTAAGCAGTCCGATGCATACGCTTTTTGTGTACTCCATAAAAAAATCCCCACTTGCGTGAGGATTTTCAGGCGACTCAAAACTCCGCGCAAACAAAAGCCCGGCGCGGCGTATGTCGACTGCGTTTTCTCACCCAAAACGAAAATTGTCGCGCTGTGCGGAAAGTATTCCGACTTGACGGCTATGCCGCATACGGTAATGGCAGTTGCGACGGATTCTCACCGAACTTCCCTTTTACGCGTTGCAACCGCACAGCGATGTATTAACTTTACCTTGATTTTATCATGACGTGCATAAAAAGTCAACATCAAAAAGTCAGTTTATGGCAAATTTTTCCGCAAGGCGCGGAATGCCGGGTTTTATTTCGACGGTCTTGTCGATCAGCTTCCCGAAAAGCGTGATCATAACACCGTTCAGCGCCGCCATGACAAGCGTTCCCCAGCCTATCCCGACGATCTTTCCGAACAGCGCAAACGTCAGTATCACCGACAGCGCCAGGAACGAAAAATCGAAGATGATCTTGAATTTGTTGACGTTGAGCTTGTATTTTACCGCCACGGCGACGATGAAGAAATCGTAAACCTGCGCGTAGATATAAACCTTGAAAAACAGCGCCACGGCAAACGACGTCAGCATCATACCGAAAGCAAACAATAAGATCCTTGCGGGCATCGAGATCGTTTCGGGCGGCGTTTTTGACGGATCGAACAGCGGGATAAGCCGCCATAAATCGAGCACCGCCCCGTAGATCAGCCCGGTCAGGAACGAAACGAAATACACAAGCTTTACTTTTCGCATCAGTATGCATAGGATGATGAACATGATTCCCTGCATTATGTATTCGCCCTGACCGAACGATATACCGATTTTAAGGCTTACAAGGTACGCGGGCGAGACGATCATGGAAAGGCCGAAGTCGCTTGCCGATATCATAGCGACAGACAGCGCCATTACGATTATGGCGATAAAATAGACCGCCTCGCTCGGTATTCTGATCTTCTTCATTTTACGCTTACCGTAAATTCAAAGTCGACCGTTTTGTCGTTGAAGCAGTATTGTTCAAGCGGGCGCGGGCCGCAGCTGTTGGAGCCGACGCCGTGCTGTTTATGCCCGACGATAAGATACGTCTTTTTGTCGTCTGACAGCTCGTGAACGTGCTGAACTTCCGTCATCTCGTCGGGGCTGTGGTGAAGCGCGGAGAACTCAAACTTTCCACCTACGGTGACGCAGGCCTCGCCGTCGGAAACGGCGGCGCACTCGCACATGATGTGGTTGCCGCATTCCTGCGGTTTTATCATCGGAACGAACTCGTCTGTGACCGTCGAGGTAAACTTTCCGAGTTTATCGAAGTTGCAGAAGTCCGAATAGCTTGAATACGGCCCCATGCCGAAATATGAAAGGTCCTCAAACCCTTCGCGCAGCGTGAACATAAGCGCAAGGCGCGGCACGCTGCGGATCGTCTGTCTTTCCGGACGCTCGCCGTGAACTTTTACCGTCATACCGTCAGACGTGAACGTATACTCGACTGTCGCGTTATAGAACGGGAGCTGCGATTTTGCCGCGAACGTGCCGACAAGTTTTACCGTCGCCGCATTTTCCGTAACTTCCGTATCGACTGATGTGACGTACAGCTTTGCGTCGCTTATGTGGTAGTCAGCCCAGACGCGCTTTTCGTTCATATCGTTGTCCATCGGAGCGCGGCGCATTATCCACTCGGCGCGCTTTGTCATTACGTCGCGGCCGTTTTTGATCATGGAAACGGGGACGCCGAGCGCCTTGTCAAGCAGGTACGTCGTGCCGCAAGCTTTGACGGAGATAAATCTCTCGCCGTCCTCGCACTGAATCGGCTCGCACACGGGCGCGCTCTTTTTTGCAAGCTCGACGCATATCTCCGCCTGCTCCCACGCGCAAACGTCGCCGGCTTTTGCGTAAGGCGTATCGCTTGCGTATTTTGCGTAGAACTCGATAAACGTGCGCTCGTCTGCTTTTTTCGGAAGTCCCTTTATTTCAAACTCGGCGCTCTCGTGCGGCGCGATGTCTGTATTGATAACGCCGCACCCCTCGGCTCCGCCGCTCAGCGTATATCCGATAACAAATTCCGACGAGCGCGAGAAGTCCGTCTTGTTTGTGATAACGACTTTGTTTTTGTCAAAACGGAATTTGATAGGCTCTACCGCCTTTTTGAGCGAAAGAAGTCCCAGATGCGGACGGCGGTCGGGATAGTTGAGTCCGTCGACGCAGAAGTTGTTGTCGTTGGGGTAATCGCCGAAGTCCCCGCCGTAGAGATAGTGTCCGCCTTTGTTGTCCTCGACGTAAACGGCGTGATCAGCCCACTCCCAGACGCACCCGCCCATAAGACGCGGGTATTTGTAGATAATGTCCCAATATTCCTCAATGCTTCCCGCGCCCATTCCCATGGCGTGCGCGTATTCACAGAGGAAGAACGGACGCGTAAAACCGCCCTTGTTCTCGCCCTCTTCCACCATTCCGTCGTGTCCCCAATACATCGTCGAAACGACGTCGACGCACGGATCGGTATCGCTGACGGGCGGGCGCGGATCCTGCCAGCGACGCGGCGCTGTCGTGCCCTCGTAGTGGATCGGGCGACTGTCGCGCGATTTCACGTACGCGCTCATTTTTCTGTGATTTTCGCCAAAGCAACTCTCGTTGCCGAGCGACCACATAACGACGCACACGCTGTTTTTGTCGCGCTCGTAGGTGCGCGTCATTCTGTCGACGTATGCGCTCTCCCACTCGGGATTTCCCGAAAGGGCGAAATACGGGTCTGTTCCGCGGAAAACGCGCTCCTGACCGTGAGCTTCAAGATCGCACTCGTCGACGACGTAAAATCCCAGCTCGTCGCACATCTCGAGCGCGTACGGCGGGGGCGGATAGTGCGAAAAACGGATCGCGTTGAGGTTGTTTTGCTTTATCAGAAGCAGGTCTTTTTCAAACTGCTCTCGCGTCATCGTCCAGCCTGTTTTCGGATCGGTGTCGTGGTGGTTTACGCCCTTTATTTTTATCGGCTGACCGTTTATCATAAACACCGCGTTTTTGATCGTAACCTCGCAGAAGCCGAATTTTTTGTAAATGTACTCGCCGCCGCACTCGATAAGCATACCGTAAAGGTACGGATGCTCCGCGTTCCAAAGCGTCGGGTTTTCGATCTTCATGCCGTCAAGCGCCTTGTCGCCGTCAAAGAGCGTCACCTTCGGCGCGCACTCGCCGTCAAAGTCAAAATCAACTGAAACGGTGCCGTCGTTCTTCGTCTTTATCGAGAAGTCGCGGATGTGGCTTTCCTCGCGGGACAACAGATAAACGCTGCGGAAAATGCCGTTGAAACGCAGAAAATCCTGGTCTTCGATATACGTCGCGTCGCTGAACGTCGTTACGACGACGCAAAGCTCGTTTTCGCCCTCTTTGATATATTTTGTCAGCTCAAACTCGTGCGGCAGGTGCGCGCCTTTGGACATTCCGACGTACTCGCCGTTGAGGTAAACGAGGAACAGCGAGCATACGCCGTCGAACATGATGTACGTTCTGCCGCGCGGCGAAAAGTCAAATTTTTTCTTGTAAACGCCGACGGGGTTGTCGAGCGGGACCGTGGGCGCAACGTACGGCACGGGGTAGTTTACGTTTGTGTACCAAAGCTGTCCGTATCCCTCGTTTTGCCAGCAGGCGGGAACGGGGATCGTCGAGTCGCAGTCGGACTCAAACGGATCGGCGGGAACGTCGAGGGGCGTATCGAAGTAGTGGAAGTTCCACACGCCGTCAAGACAAACGCGGCGGCAGCTCTCCTCCTGAGGCTTTGTCAGCGCTTCCTCGCGGCTTGAAAACGGCACAAAATATGCGCGCGCTCCCTCTCTGTTTTCGTTTGTGTTCTTTGGGGTGAAAAATCTTGAAAAGTCCATTTTTTCCTCCGAAATATATTTTTGGGATATTTTTTCTGTTTTATATTTCTATCGACTCCGGGTCGACAACGGCTTTTTTGCGCTCCGGCTCAGGCGCGACCTTTGTGTAAATATCGGGCAAGCGCTTGCCTTTTTCGGTCATAATTATTCCGAGCGCCGTAAGGTATGAGCGGATGATCTCGCGCGGCGTTATCATTGTGTCGGCGCCTGCGCGGGAGAGCATAAAGTAGAGAAAATCGCGCATTTCCTCGGGAGTTACGTCAACGTCGCCGTACCCTTGCGCGAACAGCACCGTGACGCGTGCCACAAGTGCGAGAAGCTCGTCGTCCGACAGGCGTTTGAGCCTGATGATCGGGCCGAACATCGGCTGTGTTTCCCGCGCGCCGCCGCCGAACATAGTGTCGTTCAGTCGGGAGCGCAGTGCCTCGTAGCTGAAAAGTCCGCGCCTGCGGTCTTCGAGGAATTGCGGCGTTCCGGCGAAGACGACGCACAGCCCCTCGGCTTTTCCCTGAAGCGTATCGTTAAAGATAGAAAGTATCTTTTCGTAGTTGTTCTCGCGCGAGATACGGTTGGGCAGTTTATACAGATTTACGCACTCGTCGATGAAAACGACAAGACCGCCGTAGCCGATGCGGCGCGAGAAAGCGGCGATAAGCTTTATATAGTCGTACCAGTTGTCGTCGTTTATTATCCCCGTAACGCCGAGAGTCGCGCGCGCTTCGGTCTTTGTGCCGAATTCGCCGCGAAGCCAGCGCAGGCAATCCTGTTCGCGCTGTGCGTCAAGCGAGCGCACGGCGGAAAAATACATCGAAACGACCTTTGAAAAATCAAATGCGCCGACGCCCGTTTCAATTTCGCGCAGCGTTTCGTAAACGCGGCGGGAAAGCTCGGAGTCAAAGCGAGGCGAGTCTGTCCCGACGCCGCTCTGCTCGATCTCAAACGAAAGGTCCGAAAGCCACCTTGAAAGCAGATGCGGCAGCGCCCCGCCGTCGGGGCTTGATTTTACGGCGAGATTTTTTATAAGCTCGCGGTACGTCGCAAGTCCGCCGCCGCCTGACGACGAAAGTCTGCGCTCGGGAGAAAGGTCTGCGTCGGCGCAGACAAAGCCGTGCTCGACGGCATACCCGCGCATAAGCTGAATAAGAAAGCTCTTGCCGCTGCCGTAGTTGCCGATGATAAAGCGCGTCGAGCTTCCGCCGTCGGAGATGGCGTCAAGGTCGCGGCGCAAAGCCGATATTTCAGCCGTGCGCCCGATGGCGATATACGGCGCGCCGACCCGCGGCACAACGCCTGCGGAAAGGCTTTGAAGAAGAGAGGTCAGTATCCTCTTCGGAACTTTTATCTGTTCGTTCATCTTTTCTCCTTGTGTTTATATCAGTTTTCGATAAATGGCAAAACTTCCTCGCGGTAGTCCTCGATCAGCTCACCGTCCTCGATAAGCGCGTCGCCGATAATATCGTACGCCGCCTCGTTTATAAGCCGCTCCGCCTCCGTCGGATTTATCCCCTCGCGGCGACATACGGCGGTAAAACTCTCGCCAAGCGAGTCTTTCAGTATTTTTTTCAGCGTATCGGAAAGCCCGCTCGGCTCTGCCGACTCCGTGCGGACGATTTCGGCGGGGTCCTCTTCGAGCTCCTCCGCTTCAAGCTCGATTGCCGTCTGCCACGCGTCGCGCTCGATGTCAAGCGCGCGGGAGATATCCGCCGTGCCGGTGTTGTCCGGCTCGTAGAGTTTCAGATATTCCTCGCTCTCGTCCGTCTTTTTCTTGTGCGGCGACGCGGCAAGATTTTCGTCGAAATATTTTTTTATCGCACGCAAAACGTCATCCGGCAGTGCTTTTCTCGAAAGGATGGATCTTACGCCAAGATATGCGCGCACTCCGTTCTCGCAAGCGCGGATTATGGCTTTTGCGCCGTCGGATATCTTTTTCGATCGCCTTGCCGAGCGGCACTCGACCTCGATCTTGTAGCTGCATTTTACGTTAAGCGCCCCGACGTAACTGCGCGAAACAGTGTGATAAACGGGTGCGTCCTCAAACACAGACGGGACGAAAAACGCCTTTGCCGCTTCGCTTGCGGCGGCGGGAACGTGCGTGTCGAACAGTTCCTCGTTGCCCGCGTAGTACTTGCTTTTTTTATAGCTGTACGGCGAATACGTCATCACCGTATCAAAACCCGGCGATTCTGTCGGCGATGGAAAATACAGGTCTGCGTTTTTCAGATTTTTCGCCGCCTGCGACGCAAAAGACGACGTTATATCGGTCGGGAGCGGTATGCCGTTTATAAGGCAGTAGTCGCAAAGCCACTCGCCCGCCGACATATCGAGAGCGGGATACATATCGCGGTAGGCGCGCCAGATCAGCGCGATCAGCCGCGCGCCCGTCTTTGCGGGAAGTATATCGCCGATGTTGATTATCTCATACAGGTACATCAAAACGTAACTGTAATCGGCGTCGATATACTCGCCGTGGCGCGCGCGATCGCGGAAATACAGATAAAACTTCATCTGCTCCGTGTTCATCGAGCGGTACGACGGCATATACGAAAAGAATGCAACGCGGCGGCACGGCGCGCATTTTTTCCGCCAAAGGCGGCATATATCTTTGTAAAAAACAGCCGTTCCCCCGCGTGAAAAATCCTCTGCCCTGCCGGACAGCTTCGATATACGCACATGGCTTAGCCCGCCCGGCAGATCGTATTCGCAAACGACCTCGTCGCCGGCGTCGATTTCATCGTTCCTCTTTGGTATCGGCACGCCGCTCTCCGCTTCAACGTCGCCCGTCATGACCGCGACGGGAGTCGGCGGCGTGTGCGGCACGCTCTGCGTCTTCTTTTTCTCGGGGACAAGCTTTGATATATCCCAAAAATCGTCGTATGCCGACGAATTATCGGGCTTGTTTGCGCCGTTTTCCAAAAGCGTCCCCTCCTTTTTTTGACTATGTCGTATTATGATATTATATAATATATTTTTTCTTTCGTCAATACGGTTTTCATTTTTTGAAAGTTTTTTCAAACTTTTTTTCATAATACTCGATTTTTTTTGAAAATATAGGTGATTTTTCGCCGCAGATATGATACAATAGAGCTACGAAAACAAAAAAGGAAGGTCAAATATGTCCGGTTACAGAAAAGAAAGGATAAACGACGAGGTGACGCGCACGCTTGCCGACGCGCTCCGTTCAGTCAAGGACCCGCGCATTGCGGAAAGGTTCATCACAATAACGCAGTGCCGCGTTTCAGGCGATCTGAAATACGCTCGCGTGTTTTTCTCGGTTATGGGAAAGCCCGACGAGGCGGAGATAAAAGAAGTCAAGAAAGGGCTTGTCAGCGCTTCCGGATACCTCAGACACGCGCTTGCAACGGAGATAAATCTGCGCGTGACGCCCGAGCTTTCATTTGAGTACGACGATTCTATCGAACACGGCGCGCATATCGAGCAGCTTCTCAAAAACGCGCCGATGGGCGACCCGTCGGAGGATGAGCAATGAACAACATATCAATAAATTCGATATGCAAGATGCTGATGAAGCATTCGAGGATAATCGTGTTTATGCACGAAAATCCCGACGCTGACACGATAGGCTCGTGCTTTGCGCTTGTATATACGATGCGCTCACTCGGAAAGACGATATTCCCCGTCTGCGCCGATAAAATACCGTCGTCGCTGACGTTTATGACGGACGGCGAGCGCGATTTTTCGCTTGACAGCCTGCCGGACGGTTTTGAGCCCGATCTGCGTGTAAGCGTCGATATTGCGTCGCCCGGGCAGTTCGGAAAATACAAAGATCTTGCCGGCAGAGTCGATCTTGCGATGGACCATCACGCGACGCACGACAGTTTTGCGTCGGTGCAGTACGTCGACGCGGCGTCCAGCGCGTGCGCCGAGATAATTTATCGCGTTGTAAACCGTTTGCTTTACGGCGACATTCCGCAAAAAACCGCGGCGCTTCTTTACGCGGCGATAGCGGCGGACACCGGCGGTTTCAGATATGCCAACACAACGCCGTACACGTATAAAGTCGCGGCAAAGCTGATCGAATACGGTGCTGACCACGCCGAGATATGCCACAATCTGTTCGAGTGCAAGAGCAAGGCGGCGATAGCGGCGGAAGCGTTTGCGATGTCAAACGTCACGTACTTTTGCGGCGGAAAAATAGTCTACACAAAAATCACTCTTGCCGACAAAGCCGAGCACGGCTTTGAAGACGAGGACACGTACGACGTTATAAACACCATTCGCCGCGTTGACGGAGTCAAAGTTGCGATTTTTGCCCGTGAGCGCGAGCCGGGGCAGTACAAGATCTCGACGCGCTCAGCGTGCGAGGTGGACGTGGCAAAGATATGCTCGGCTTTCGGCGGCGGCGGTCATCCGGGCGCCGCGGGGTGCAGCGTCAGCGAGGCCGAGCTTGACGGCGCGGTCAAAAGGATCATAGATGAGTGCCGCTTCGAATGAAACGCGCGGCGGCGCGATAGCGATAGACAAGCCCGCGCATATGACGTCGCACGACGTCGTAGGCAAATTGCGAAAGCTATACGGCACAAGGAAGATCGGCCACACCGGCACGCTCGATCCGATGGCAACGGGCGTGCTTGTCGCGCTTGTTGGACAGGCGGTGAAGGCGAGCGACCTTGTCATGAGCGAGAAAAAAGCGTACGTTGCCAAAATGAAGCTCGGTTATATCAGCGACACGGGCGACTCCACGGGAAGCGTTGCGAAAACGGACAAAACCATACCGGAAAAGGCTGATGTCATATCCGCTGTCGGCTCGTTTTGCGGCGATATAATGCAAGTGCCGCCGATGTACAGCGCGCTGAAAGTCGGCGGGCGCAAGCTTGTCGATCTTGCGCGGCAGGGGATAAGCGTTGAAAGAGAGGCGCGGCCGATAAAAGTGTACTCCATTTCGGCAGACGGCGACGGCGACGAGTATGAGCTGAAAATCGTCTGCTCCAAAGGCACCTATGTCCGCACGCTGATCACGGATATCGGCGAAAAGCTCGGCTGCGGCGCGATAATGACGGCGCTTCGCCGCACGCACGCGGGCGGGTTTGACATATCGGACGCACACACCGTCGAGGAGCTTGAAAAAATGAGCGCAGAGGAGCGCGTATCGGCGCTTTGCCCGTGCGAGATACTGTTTGAAGATCTGCCGCGAGCAACCCTTCCGGAGTTTTTCGAGCGTCTTTTCAAAAACGGATGTCAGATATACCAGCGCAAAATCGGCACGGCGTTTGAGGCGGGCGGGCTTGTCCGCGTTTACGGCAAAAGCTTTATCGGGATCGGCGAGGTGAAAATATACCCCGACGGCACGGCTATAAAAGTTAAAGCGTTCCTTTGAGGAACGCTTTTTTTATATTTTCGTCAAAGCCGACGCGAGAAATACCGCGGACAAAATAACAGTATGGGCGGCGCGTGCCGCTCCGCGCTCGTATGCGATGGACTCGGCGGGAAGAATAAGCAAAACCGCCGCGCCGATAACGTGCGTTATCCACAAAAAATACGTCGTCAGCGCGCCGACTTTCACCCCGAAAAAAAGCGTCGCCGAATAAATTCCCGCGCCGAGCGCCGAGCCGACGCATACGGGTATTGCGCGGTAGTGCGGCGGGACTTTTTCTTCCCGCTCGGCCTTGGCGGAGTCTGACATATCCTCATCGCCCGAAACGGCGGTGCGAAGCGTGAGCGCCATCATCGCGCCGACGCACAAAAGCGCATAAAGCGCACCGCCGCCGGAGGCGGGCGCCGTCTTCTCACCGCCGGATATCATGCCGGCCACCGCAACGACGATACACGGAAGCACCATAATGGCTGAAAACCTGCCGAGAGTCCTCACCGAAAGCATCACTGCGCCAAGCGACAAGGCAAGCGAAAGCACGCCGACAAAAACTATGCGCGCTCCCGAAACGGAGGCGACGCCGAATGAAAGTTTTTGTATCACGATTCCCGCGCCGAGCGCCGAAACGGCGGCTAACACGGCTCTTTCGGAGCGGGCAAGCCGCCGCTCTTTGTTAAACAGCAGCAGCGACGTCGCCGACGATGCCGCGGAGATGATGAAATACACAAGCGCCGCCGCATATCCTCCGCCGCAGGCATACAGCATCGAAAACACGGTCGCCGCGGCAAGGCAGGCGCATTGAACGGGAGTTATTGTGATCTCGCGTTTTATTTTGAGGCGCGTCATTTTTCTCTCCCTTCGGAACGAACGATTTTTTTGCCCGACACCGATGACGGTATGAACCTTTTTCGCGCGAGCGGGAGCATTATCAGAAAATCGGCAAGTCCCCTTTTCGATACGGGCGAAAACGGTGAAAAATACGGCGTGCCGAAAGATCGCTTTGAACAGAAAAAGATTAATGCCGCAGCCGTTGAAAAGAAGAAACCCGCGTACCCGAAAAGCCCCGCTGACAAAATGAGATACGCGCGAAAAACGACGTTTGAGTTCATATAAGGCGGCGCGAGGAAGTTGCACACGGCGGAAAATGCTACCGCAATAAGCACGGGGGATGAGATAAGTCCCGCTTCGACGGCGCTGTCCCCGATGATAAGCGAGCCGACAAGGCCGACGGCGCTTCCGACAGCCTTCGGCATACGCAGTCCGACCTCGCGGACAAGCTCAAATATGATGAAAACGATTATAAGCTCCGCGGCAAGCGGTATTCTGATATCCGCCCTTACAGATTCAAGATATTCCCCAAGGCGCCCGCCGACAAGGGACGGCACAGAGTTTGCGGCAAGCAAAAACGCGGGCAGAAACAGCGACATCATCATCCCGAAAAAGCGGAGCGCCCGCTCAAAGCTTGAAAAAAACGCGCTTTTGGAGTAATCCTCCGTCACCTGAAACCCCTCGATGAAAAGATACGGCACGGTAAGCACCACAGGCGAGCCGTCGACGATTATCGCGGCACGCCCCTCAAGTATCTTTGCCGCCACTTTGTCGGGACGCTCGGAGTTTCCGACAGTCGGGTACACCGAGTACTTGCCGTCCTGAATATACTGCTCGACGTATCCCGAATCGAGAATGCCGTCGATCTGTATTTTCGATATGCGAGATCGCACCTCTAAAAGAACGTCCTGCCTTATCACGTCGTCAAGGTACATTATGCTGACAGTCGTTTTTGTGTTTGAGCCGACGCAGACGTCCTCGCGTTTGAGGTGAGTCGAGCGTATGCGGCGGCGCAAAAGCATCGCGTTGAAGCTGCCGTTTTCGGTAAATCCTTCGTGCGCGCCGCGGATGACGTTTTCCGTTTCAGGCTCGCTCGGTGAGCGGCCGTCCTCGCTGTTTGTCATTGCGTAGTATAATTCACCGTCGCTCGACGCTATAACGCACGCGCCGTCAAGGATGTGAGAGTGCGCCGCCGCGGGATCGTCGATTTTTGAGAGCGACACGCTCTGAACGATATCGCAAAGCGCC
Source organism: Clostridia bacterium (assembly GCA_017447775.1). Lineage (GTDB taxonomy): Bacteria > Bacillota > Clostridia > Oscillospirales > CAG-272 > RGIG6816. The sequence goes on from JAFSMU010000011.1 coordinate 100,372, forward strand.
GCTGTCCCGCCAAACTCCGTTATCGGAGCAATGACGTACCTGTTTATAAGCTCGCGCGAGGAGAAATTCTGTATATAGAAAACGGCGTACTCGACGCCGTGAGCGTTTATTTTTCTTGTGCCGAAGTCGCTCATTTTGTCAAACGGAGCGGATATGACACCGCAAATATTGCCGAAATTATCCATCTTTTCGCCTTTTTTTATTTATTATTTCATTTAATATACACAATATTCTTAAAAAACACAAATTGATGTTGACATTCGGCAAAAGTTACGCTAAAATGATAGCGCAATACAGTAACGGAGCTGTGATATGGAAGACAATTCTGCAAAAGCGCGCGTTCCCCTATCCGAAAAAGTTCGCGGATCGGGGCTTTATCGCGTTTATAATCCAAAGGACGAACACGGGCGCGGCAGGCTTTGTATGTTGCTCAGCGGCGTTTTCGGCGGCCTTGCCGGTCAATTTTCCGGCGACATATTCTACACGGCGTTTCTTCTTTCATACGGATTCAAATACAGCGACATAAGTATTCTTCTGCTTGTGCCGTATATCACGACGTTCCTTCATATATTCTCGCCCGCGATCCTTGAGAGGTTCAAGCGGCGCAAGGTCATCCTTGCCGTCGCGCGACTTGCGACGCACACGATAAACATTCTCGGCATTACGCTTTTGCCGCTGTTTTTTGCAAAAGACGCGGACGGAAAAATAATAAACACCGCCGGGATGACGATCGCTTTCGTCGCGCTTATAATAACGGCAAACGCCATAAGCGCCCTGTTCAGCCCGGGTTACAGTGCGTGGCACGCAAACTTCCTTACCGACAACGTGCGCGCCGATTACTTTACGTCGAGCCAATGTATCAACGCAACGGTTTACGTGGCGGTGTTCTTTATGAGCATCTTTGCCGACGACCTCGAAAAGACAAATCCTTCCGCATACGCGCCTTTCCTTACCGGTATGCGATACCTTGCGTACGTGCTTGCCGTGATAGACGTCATTTTCCTTTTGATACCGAAAGAATACGAATACTCGAAAACGGTTGAAAAGCCCAACGTAAAGGACATTTTCACGCTTCCCTTCAAAAACAAGCCGTTTTTGCTTACGATAATCATCGTCGTGCTTGTGACTTTTGCGACGAACATCCACGCGGGGTACATCAACGCGTTCATAATGAACGACATCGGCGTGCCGAAACGGCTTATAAGCGGCATAAACGCGCTGTATTTTCTGTTCTTCATTATGTTCGGCGCGATGTGGAAAAAGTTTATCGCCAAAAAGACTTGGTTCCGCGCGCTCGGGTTTTCGCTTATTATCGAGGCGCTGTCGTACCTGCTTTATTCATTCATAACGCCGGGAAATCTTGTGCTTTATACTATAGTCCGTCTGTGGCAGCACGTTATGGGCGTTGTGCGCGGCACCATAATCGCGACGATGCCGTATATAAATCTGCCCGATTCCGACAGGACGAACTACCTCGCCTTTTACACCATCGTCAACAACCTCGGCGCGTTCATTTCACGCCTTGTGGGGCAGGCCATATATGAAAACATCGGCCACGCGGGATTTATCATCGACGCGTTTTCGGCGATCGGGATACACGGCGAGGTGCCGATACTTATTTTGCTGTGCGCCGTGCTTGAATCCGTGGTGGCGATACCGTGCTTTTTATGGTTCCGCAAGATCACGCCAAAGCCGCTGCTTGACGAATACGACGCGCGACGCGCGATGAAAAAACAGCTTTCGGATGAAAAAAAGGCGCAAAAGGCCGCCGGCAAAGCTGAAAAAATGTGAAAATGCGCGGTTTTTTTCAAAAAAGGTATTGCAATTTGAAAAAAATTGTGATACAATTCTATGGCTAATGTAAAAATGGCAGGGCGGTCCGCTGCGCGCTCGCAAGAACGCCCGAAATTCAAAAGGAGGAAACATAAATGGATAAGCTTCAGTCTTTTGTCAGCGAGCAGCTCAAAACCGATGTGCCCCAGTTTGAGGTTGGTGACACGGTTGTTGTTCACAACAAGATCAAAGAGGGTAACAGAGAGAGAGTTCAGCTTTTTGAGGGACTTGTTATCGCCAAGAAAAACGGCGGTATCTCCGAGTCGTTCACCGTTCGCCACGTTGCGTACGGCGTAGGCGTTGAGAAAACGTTCCCGCTCCACTCGCCCAAGGTCGAGAAGGTAGAGGTCATCCGCCACGGTAAAGTCCGCCGTGCGAAACTCTATTACATCCGTGACCGCGTCGGCAAGGCGTCCAAGGTCAAGGAAAAACTTTGATAGACAAAGAAAAGCTCCGCTATGGCGGAGCTTTTTTCTTTCGGTTTTCTTATCCCGTGTACGAGGGATTGTTGGCGAACACGTTGTAGTTTCTGACGAGCGCGTTCCACGTAGCAAGGTCGACCTGCCCCGTTTCGGGCAGTCGGTTTATCTTTTGAAACATCATTATGTCCTGCACCGTCCCCTCATCGAGCACGCCGCTTAAGTTCACGTCGTCAAAGCAGTCGTAAGCAACGCACAGGGCGCACAGCATCATCTGACAAATAAGCACCGTGTCACTGCATTCGCCCTCGCAAAAGACGTAATCGGGCGACGGAAACGCCGCGATCCGCTCCTCAAAGTCAGCCGATTCCGCCGCCATGCAAGCGCCCCTTACGGCGCACCACGTTTCGTAATCCACAACGCCCGTTTCGTTCAAATTATGCTCGCGCTGAAACATTCGCACCGTGTCGGCTGTCTGATTTGTATATATCCCGCTCGGAATAAGCGGCGAACCGTCGACGTTTGTTCCGTAAAGGCGGCGGAGCCACGTCTGAATTTCATAAACGTCATCTCTGTATTCCATATCACTCCTCCAAACTCATAGCCTCGCCGGAAAACTGCCCCGGCGCGCGATATTCTCCGCTTATCACCGCGGAATAGATTATTCCGAGAGTGTCCCACAGCACCGGCCCGACAACGCCGGTCACGGGATAGTCGAAAAGCGCCTGCGCGGCGTATACCGCGTTTTGCGTCGCCTCGCCGAATACACCGTCGACCTCTACCTCGTCAATTGCGTCATATACGGACGCCGCTGCATTGAGATACTCTTGAAGCGTTGCGACGTCCTCGCCCGTCGATCCGATTTTCAGCGCGTTGCCCGGGAACGGGCGCGCGCCCTGCCCGATTTGCTCCTCGCTTGCCGACGTGATAAAACCGCGGTAGACGTCGTAAAGAACGTTCCACGTATCGTTGTCGATAACGCCCGTCTGACGCAAGCCGTATGCCTCTTGGAAAGCGCTGACGGCGCGCGCCGTTTCGTCGCCGTAAACGCCGTCAAATTCCACAAACGGCACTACGGGATCAAACGTCGATATCCAGCGCAAAAAATACTGCGCGGCGAAAACGTATATCCCGCTGTCACCCGTCGAAAGCTCCGCGGGAAATTGCGTCGGTATCTCTTCAAACGAAAGTCCCTCGCTGTCAAGCTCCGAAAGGCGCTTGACGGAGTTGAAAATAAATTGTATCCTGTACCACGTCGCTCTGCCGACGACGCCGTCGACATCAAGCCCGAAAATGCGCTGAAATTCGCGCACGGCGGCGTCGGTTTCCGCTCCGAAAACTCCGTCAACAGGCGATATCTTCGGAATTGCGGGGTAGTTTGTCGATATGCGGTTGAGGCGCATCTGAATAAACGAAACGTCGCTGCCCGCATCCCCTATCGACAGCGGGCGGATCGGATTTGAGGGGCGGATCTCCTCGATGGGCGCGTTGTTTACGATCTCTATATCGTCGCCGTAGTACGTGCGAAGGATCTCAAGCGCATCAAGTCCGTCCTCGGCAAGCCCGACCGAGCCCCACTGCGAAAGTCCGTCGCACGTTGTCTGTATGCCGTCGCAGTAAAGAGCAAAAAGCGGCTCGATGCTGCCGCGGCGCGATATGTAGTTGTTGAATATTTCGTCGACGATCTGCGAAATGTTTTCGTAGTATTCCCTGCCGTAAACGAAAGACTGATCGACGGAGGTGTCGTTTGTTATGTCGTAATCATACCCGCGGGACGGGTAGTATTCGGTAAAGATGCGGTTGAGCGCAAACGATATCTGCGCCAAAATATTTGCGCGCAACGCTTCATCCGGCCACGTCGGGAATATCTCGCTTGACGCGACGTTTTTTATATAATCGGGAAACGAAACGTAAACCGTCTGCGCCGAGCTTCCGGGGGAGCCGAGGTGAACGCGTATCCTTTCGGGAATAACAGGTGTAACTGCCATTTGCACCTCCTCAAATGTTCGGCGCGCCGCTTTCGGTAACGATCACGTCAGGCGAGGCGGCGTTTTCGGGACATGCGATAAGATTAACGTTTTGCTGAGTCGTCACTCCGGGAAAAACCGGAACGCCCGTGTTTGCCGTGGGATAATACCCGTCGGCAAGCACTTCTATGCTGACGACGGCATACGGCATAACGTCGTTAAACGGACTTTGCGAAAGCTCAGGGGAGGGCGCGGGGATGATTATTTCCTCTGTCGTTCCGCTTTCGTCTGTCAGCAACACGGCGATGATTCGCCCGGAATCGCCGTCAAAAAGCCGCACGGCGACAGTCGCCCCCTCGATCGGTATCGCTTCGTCGGCGGCCGTTACGTGAACAGACAGCCGCCCGAAATAAAAAATCTGATTTTCATCCATGATAAAACAGTCCTTTCAGATAGGCTATTTCATTTTATGCGACGGGCGGCGCGATGTGAAAATGCGGTATTTTCCACATAGAATGACAAAATAAAAACCGCCCGATAACTCGGGCGGTTTTTTATATACGGATTATTTATTTTCTTCAAGATATTTTACGACGTCGCCAACCGTTTCAAGCGTTGCCGCAACGTCGTCCGGAACGGAAATGCCGCACTCCGACTCTATCCCCATGAGCATCTCCACGACGTCAAGCGAATCGGCACCCAAATCGTCCACAATACGCGTACTTTCGGTGATATCGCTCTCGTCGACCCCAAGCTGCGCGGAAATAATTCTTTTTATCATGTCAAGCATACAGAACCTCCGAAAATATGTAAAATTGGATCTTGCAACTAAATTATATCATAAAAAGGAAAATTGTAAATACCTTTTTCTATTATTCATCAAACTCGTCGTCGTGATTTTCTCTCGCCGATAGAACGGCGCCGTTCAGCGCTTCGGCAAATTCATCGTCGCATTCGAGCAGTATTTCGTAAATGCGCCCGTTAAATTCGGTCACGTAAACGTGCTGGCTGCAAAAGATATTCTGCGTAAAGCTGAGGCGGGAGTCTGTCTTGCCGAACTTTTCGGAAAATTCGCGTTTTTGCTCGGCGCTCTTCGGCCTTTGGCAAATTCCTTTGCCCGTTTTAAGCAGTATCGACGCCGCCGTCTGTTTTCTCTGGCCGACCGTTTTTGTGATGATGAGCGAGTCGGACGTGATCTCATACGCGTAATGCGTTATGACAAAGCGGATCGTTATGAAAAGCGACGCCGTCAAAAGCGCGACGGAGCCTATTGAAACGTAAATCCCCGCGGACGGGAACACGTTTTTAAGCGACAGCACGATAACTGACAGCACAAGAATAAACACGGCGGTGAGCGCCGCTTTTTTATTCTGCTTTGGAAAATATGACATTTCTTCCTCTTTCCCGCACACAAAACGGTGCGAAACATAAAATGATGACAGACAAACGTCCCCGAAAGGAAAACGGTATGAATATAGACAAAGATGAACTTGACGCGCTTTTGTCGCTTGACGCGCGCGAATTTGCAGAGAAGATAAACGTCGTAACCTCGCGTCTCGGAATGAGGAACGCAACGATCGACCCCGAGCGTGTACGGACGATGCTTCGTTCAATGAGTGAAAGCGATCTTTCGCACCTTTTGTCATCGCTCGGCGAGGAGCGCGCCGCAAGCGTGATCGACGCGATCAAGGGGAGAAAATAATGGACGCAATGTTCGGCGGCAAGCTCGACGAGATACTCTCCGACGGCGACACGATGCAAAAGCTGCGTGAGATAGCGGACACACTTTCAAAAAAAGGCGATTCGCCGCCTCCGTCGGAAAGCCCGCAAAAACCCGACGTAGCCGCTCAAGCGACTGTTCTTCCGTCAAAAGTCGGCGGATACTGCGCCCTGCTCTCCGCACTGCGCCCGTATCTTGATAGCGAGCGGCGCGAGCGCGTCGACAAGCTCATTCGCGCGCTGAAAATGACGGACACCGCCAAAAATCTTATCGGCTTTTAGGTGAGTTATGTACAGCAAGAATTTTATGGGCGATTCGCCCGAAAAAATAACCGTTCCGCCCGAATACGGCGGCACATCGGTCGGCGCGGACAGATTTCCGCCACCGCCGCCTCCGCCTCCTCCAAAGCCCGACGACTGCCGCCCCGACAGGCTTCCGGCACCGCCGAAGCACGGTCTGCTTGACGGAATATCGAGCGAAGACCTGCTCCTTTTCGGCGCGGCTTTGCTTATTCTGTCGCGCGACGGCGACGATATACTCTCGCTCGGGCTGCTGATTTTGCTTATACTGCTTTAATCGACGTTAAATTCATCGGTGGCAAACTCGTATGACGTATCGTAGTTGAAAAGCGTATATTCGCTCATTCTCTGACCGCCGAAGTCAGTTCTGAAATAAGTAAGCGCGCCGCTGTCCGACGAGATATGCACCTCGTCAGTCGTGTCGGCGTCTGTGTGACGGCACGTTATGTTATACTCGCCGTCAACAATGTAAAAATCGGTTATTTCGTACTTCCCCGTCAGAAAAACGGAAAAATCCGGCATCGGACAGACGGCGGAAAAGGAAAACGCATCGGATAATTCATAATCTGCGTAGTTTCCCGTGACCTCGTCGCTGACGCGAACACGCTTCCCGTCGCATACGACGGTGCGCTGCGGCTGCATAAAGTTGTTATACGTTATGATCTTGTATTTGTCTTTTGAGCGATAGACGTCGTATGCTTCTATCTTGAAAATACCGCCGACGCCCTCAACGCCGTATCTGCCGATATACGTTGTGAAAAAACGCGAGTAGAACGTGTCCGAAAACGGAACGTTTCCGAGAACGGAACGCACCGCCGCCTCGTCAAGTCCGGCCTCCTCGTATCCGCGGATGACGACGTCACCCTCGCCCGACGACGATGAAGAACGCGTTGAAGGATCGACTTTCAGCCACGAAACGTTCATCACGCCCGTTGAAACAAGGATCCCAATTACAACGGCGCACACGGCGATCAGTGCGGCGAGGATGCTCAGCACCGATATGAGCGAGAGCGCCCCGCTGTTTTTATCTTTGCTCATGCTTTACCCTCCCCGTCTGTATCGTTTTCGGCAGGAGCCGACGCTTTGACGCTCTCCCCGCCGATTAGCTTTGGCAGCTTCGGAGAGAAACGTATGAAACCGAGCAACGCGAGCGCCGTTACGGCAATTATCACCGCCGCTATGCGCGAGCGGATATAGACCATCGCCGAAATGCTCAGCATCGCCGAGATTATATACAGAACCATAACCGCTCCGCGCGGCGAAAGGCCCGTATCTATAAGTTTGTGGTGGATGTGCATTCTGTCTGATGAAAACGGACTGCGGCGGTGAAGTATCCGCACAAAGAAAAGCCGCACAGCGTCGCTTACAGGCAAGGCGAGGATAAGCGCCGGCGCGATAAGCGAGAAAAACGCCTGCCCTTTGAAAAATCCGAAAGCGGATACGCACGCCATGACGTACCCAAGCGACAGCGCGCCCGCGTCGCCCATAAATATCGAGGCGGGGGCAAGATTATACGGCAAAAACCCGAGCGCCGCACCGCACAGGGCGGCGCAGATCACGGCGTTGACGACGTCGCCGGAAACGAGCGCCGAAACGAGAAGCGCCATCAGCGCAAACGCCGAAATGCCGCTTGCAAGGCCGTCAAGCCCGTCCATCATATTGACAGCGTTTGAAACGAGAACTATCCATATTACCGTTATGGGCGCCGCGAATATGCCGAGGGAAATATAGTGACCGAAAAGCGTGATATACTCGACGGCGCCGCCGAAAACGACGGTGAGCGTCGCTATCAGTATCTGCGCGGCAAACTTAATATACGACTTCATATCAATAATGTCGTCGACAAGACCGACGATCATCATAACTAGCGCCCCAGACGCGATTATGAGATAATTCTTCGCCATATATCCCATTGCCGCCATACCGACAGACGACGCAAGCAAAAAGCCGAGAATGATCGCAACGCCGCCGAAATACGGCACGGGCGCGCGTTGGAGCTTCCGGCGGCCGTCCGGCTTGTCCACAATGCCGAAAGACAGCGCAAGCCTGCGGCAGACAGGCGTAAGCAGAGCCGACGCCAAAGCGCCGCCCGCGATGATGAATACATATATAAAATCCCCGAGGGTAAGCATCATAAAATCACCGTAACCTTAAAGTACGTTTTTTCATAGTATTTACAATTATACAATTATATCATACCATAAATTCGCATTTTTTCAAGTATCAATATCAAATTTTGGAATTCTTCCAGATTTTTATGTCTTACTTTTTTCGCCCGAATGGTATATAATCAAGGCAGACGCGATTTTTTACGGAGAAAGATATGCGATTTTTACAAATCGACGGGCAGAGCATTCAGATAAGTCTCGGCGCGCCGGATATGAAGGAGCTTGGCATCTCGTTTGACGAGATGGACTACGAAAACACGGCAACTCGCCGCGCCGTGTGGCAAGTGCTTGACCGCGCACGCGATAAAACCGGTTTTGACGCCGCCAAAGGACGCATAGAAATACGCGCGGTGGCGTCGCGCAGCGGCGGGTGCGAGCTGTTCGTAAAAAGGACATTTGGCGATTTCGGAGGTGACGGAGTGGCATATACAAAAGAGAATATTCGGACGTCAATTGAAAAAAGCGAGCGCGAGGAATGCGTGTGTTACAGATTCGATTCGCTCAAAGACCTTGCCTGCGCCTGCCGCCACGTCGCCGCGCGTGAATTTGAAGGCAAGAGCGCGGTATATTTTGACGATTGCGGGAGCGGGTATTATCTTGTGCTGAGGGACGCGGAAAGAAAGCCTACCCTGCCGCGTTTTGTGCGTTCGCTCTCGTTTTTATCGGAGTTCGGAACACTCTGCTCAGCCCCGTGCGCCGATTCGTACATAGCGGAACACTGCAAGTGCATTTGCGAGCGCGACGCGGTGAAAATCATTTCGGAAAACTGCTGAATTCTCTTGACTTTAATTAAATAATATAATATTATAAGTGTGCAAGGAAAAATGCACACTTATTTTTTTGAGGTTACGTAAATGACGCTTGATGAAATAAAGCAAAAATGCGACGTCTGCCGCGCTTGCCCGCTCGGACAAACAAAAACGAACACCGTTTTCGGCACGGGAAACGAGCGCGCCGCGCTTATGTTTGTCGGTGAAGCGCCGGGACAGCAGGAGGACGAAACGGGCGTGCCGTTTGTCGGCGCGGCGGGGAAACTGCTTGATAAATACCTGCTTGCCGTCGGTATTCCGCGGAACGACGTTTATATATGCAACATACTGAAATGCCGCCCGCCGCACAATCGGGACCCGAAGCCCGAGGAAGAGGACGCCTGCATTCAGTATCTGCGCGAGCAGGTGCGCGCCGTGTCGCCGAAGGTGATAGTTTGTCTTGGACGCATCGCGGCGATGAGGCTGATCTCGCCCGAATTCAAAATAACGCGCGACCACGGAAAATGGTACGAGCGGGGCGCGTTTTCAATGTGCGCCGTTTATCATCCGTCGGCGCTGCTTCGCGACGAGAGCAAAAAAGAAGATATGCTTATTGATATGATGGAAATAAAAAAGAGATATGACGAGGTGGTAAAATGATATCCGTAATTATGACGGAGCGGCCGCAGAACATCGACGCGGTCTACTCAAATGAGCTTAAAGAAAAAATATCGGGCGCGACGGTGATGCTGTCGCCCGTGCGCTCGCGCGAGGAATTTTTCGCCCGCGCCGACGAGATGAAAGGCGTCGATATCATATTTTCGACGTGGGGTATGCTTCGTTTGACGGCTGACGAGATAAAAGCTTATTTGCCGCGCCTTCGCGCCGTATTTTACGCGGCGGGCACGGTGCAGTATTTCGCGCGGCCGTTTATCGAGTGCGGCGTTAAAGTTTTCAGCGCATGGGCGGCAAATTCGGTGCCGGTTGCCGAGATCGCCGCGTCGGAGATAATACTTGCGAACAAAGGGTTCTTTCAGCGGCGCGTAAGGTCGCGCGCGGACTGGGACAATTCCGATCCCGAGGGGCTGTTCTTCGGCAATTTCAAAGCCAAAGTCGGTCTTCTCGGCGCGGGGATGATAGGAAAAGGCGTTATACGAAACCTTGCCCATACCGACCTTGACATATACGTTTTCGATCCGTTTTTGCCGGACGAGGCGGCGGCGGAGCTTGGCGTTACAAAAAAGCCGCTTGAGTGGATATTCGAGAACTGCCGCGTTATATCAAATCACCTTGCAAACAACGAGCAGACGCGCGGCATGATAGACAAGCGACTGTTTGACAAAATGGGCAAGGGCGCGGTATTTATCAACACGGGGCGCGGGGCGCAGGTCGTCGAGGCCGATATGATAGCGGCGATGAAAGATGATCCCACGAAAGCGGCAATCCTCGACGTTACCGATCCCGTCGAACCGCCCGCCGACGACAGCGAGCTTTACAAACTCGACAACGTATTTCTGACACCGCACATCGCGGGGAGCATCGGCGCGGAATACCACCGTTTGTCCGAATATATGTGGAACGAATTTTCGGCGTACGCGGCAGGCGAGCCGACAAAATACGAAGTAACGGCAAAAATGCTTGAAACGATGGCGTGAGGTGTATTATGTTTGCATACGAAATGAAAAACGCGAATACGTATAATTTTTCGTCGCTTGGCGAGCTTGAAGCGATAGTCGCCCGCGAGGGATACGACATACCGATATCGCGCGACACTTCCTCCCTTTCCCGCACGGTAGATATTGACGCGGGAGAAAAAGTCTACACGCTGAAAAACTCGATCTCCGTTCACCCGATGGAGGGTTTTGACGGGGAGGAGGACGGCTCTCCGTCAGATCTTACCCGCCGCAGATATCTGCGCTTTGCGGCGTCGGGCGCGGCGCTCCTTTGGAGCGAGGCGATAGCCGTTGTGCCCGAGGGGAGAACGTCGGATCATCAGCTTATGATAACGCCGGAAAACGTTGACAAGTACGCGGAAATGATCGCAGAGGTGAAAAAGATCACCGACGCGCCGATAATCGCACAGCTGACGCACTCGGGGCGCTTTTCAAAGAACAAATTCACGCCCCACCCGATCATAATGCAGCAAAACACGGAAATTGAAAAGGTGCGCCCGCAGGACGTCGGCACGCCGCCCGTTTCCGACGAGTACCTTGATCAGCTCCACGCGCGTTATGCCGAGGCGGCGGTGCTTGCCGTGCGCGCGGGCTTTGACGGTGTGGACATAAAGATATGCCACCAGTATCTGCTCAGCGAAGCGCTGTCGTCATTTTTAAGAGAAGGAAAATACGGCGGCTCGTATGAAAACCGCACGCGGCTGATAAAGGACATCTTCACGGCGGTGCGCGCTTATCTGCCGAAAGATAAAATTCTCGCGTCGCGCTTCGGCGTTTCCGATATGCTGCCCTACCCTTACGGCTACGGCACGGACAAAGGCGACGCCGCAAAATTCGATCTTACGGAAGCAAAGCGGCTGCTTTCGGAGCTTATGGACGAGTTCGGGCTTTCGCTGATCGATATGACGATGGGCTCGCCGTACATCGCGCCGCACATCAACCGCCCGTACAACAAGGGCGGGTACGTCGCGCCCGAGCCGCCGCTTGCGGGCGTTTCAAGGCTTCTTTCGGCGGCAAAAGAAATAAAGACGGCGCTTCAGGCCCTCACCGTCGTCGGAACAGGTTACAGCTATCTGCGCGAGTGTTCGCCAAACGTCGCCTCGGCGGCGTTAGACGGCGGGTACTGCGACGTTGTCGGCTTCGGAAGAATGGCTTTTGCTTACGACACGTTTGCCAAAGATATGCTCGCGGGCAAATTCAACTCGGCAAAAACTTGCATCACGTGCTCAAAATGCACCGAGCTTATGCGCCACGGAAGCGTTACGGGATGCCCGATAAGAGATCAGGAAATATATTTACCCATATACAGAAAAAACGTAATGGAGGCTGATAAAAAATGAAAATTGCAATTGTTACGGGAGCTGAGCGCGGAATAGGGCGCTCGATCGCGCTTACGCTTGCCCAAAACGGATTTACCGTCGTTGCCGCGTCTGTTTCCGCCGGCGACGCTGAGCACGTATGCGCGTTTATGGATGAGCTTCGCGCCATCTCCCCCGAGTCCGTCTATATAAAAACGGACATTTCATCCGACGCCGACCGCAAAAACCTTGTTGAGAGCGTTGTATCGAAATTCGGGAAGATCGACGTGCTTGTAAACAACGCGGGCGTTGCGCCGACGGTGAGAAACGACATTCTCCAAATGAGTGAAGAAAGCATGGACAGGCTTCTTAACATCAACCTCAAAGGCACTTTCTTCCTCACTCAGCGCGTTGCAAACGCGATGATAGACGGCGGGTTCGGCTCGGCGATAATCAACATTACGTCGATGTCGGTCTACACGTCGAGCACAAGCCGCGGCGAGTACTGCATTTCAAAAGCGGGGCTTGCGATGGTGACAACGCTGTTTGCCGACCGCCTTGCGTCGACGAACATCCGCGTATATGAAGTGCGCCCCGGCATTATCGAAACGCCGATGACGGCGGGCGTTAAGGGAAAATACGACGCGCTTATCGAGGGCGGGCTTCTTCCGATCTCCCGCATGGGACAGCCCGAGGACGTGGCGCGCGCGGTTCTTATGCTCGCATCGGGATATCTTGCGTACTCGACGGGTGAGGTAATCAACGTCGACGGCGGCTTCCACATTCAAAGACTATGAAAAGCATAAACATTTCGGTATGTGATATTCCGGTACTCGAATATGACGCGATAGTCGTCGGCTCGGGCGCGGCCGGATATAACGCCGCCGACACGCTGTATTCGCTCGGCAAAAAGAATATCGCGCTGATCACCGAGGGGCGTATGATGGGCACATCGCGCAACACGGGCAGCGACAAGCAGACGTATTACAAACTGCAAAGCTCGGGCGACGTTCCCGATTCGGTTTACGATATGGCAAAGTCGCTATACGACGGCGGCGCGATGAACGGCGACACGGCGCTTATCGAGGCGGCGTACTCGCAGAGGTGCTTTTATAAGCTTGTAAACCTCGGCGTGCCGTTTCCGTACAACGAGTACGGCGAATTTGTCGGCTATCGCACCGACCACGACGAGCGTCGCCGCGCAACGTCATGCGGCCCGCTCACGTCAAAATATATGACCGAGGCGCTTGAACGCGCGGTGCTGTCAAAAAACATACCCGTGCTGAACGGGCATAGAGTTATAAAAATACTGACCGACGGAAATCGCGCCGTCGGCGTGATAACGCAAAGGGAGAAATCGGCAATCGACGGTGACCCGCTCGGGCTGTGCATAATACTCGCCGGCGACATAATTTACGCCGTCGGCGGTCCGAGCGCCATATATCAAAATTCCGTTTATCCCGAAAGCCAGACGTGCGCGCTCGGCGCGGCGTTTGAAGCGGGGGCGGAGGGCGCGAGCCTTACGGAATCGCAGTACGGGATAGCGTCGACAAAATTCCGCTGGAACCTTTCGGGGACGTATCAGCAGGTGGTGCCGCGCTACGTTTCAGTGGGCGACGACGGGGAAAGCGAGTTTTTGCCGGAGTATTTCGGCTCAGTCAAGGCGGCGCTTGACGCGACGTTCATGAAAGGGTATCAGTGGCCGTTTGACCCGCGCAAAGTAGACGTCGGGACGCGCTCCTCCCTTGTCGACATCGCCGTATATACGGAGATCAAAAACGGGCGCAAGGTCTACCTTGACTTTACGAAAAACCCCGCGGGATTCGACTTTTCGCTTCTGTCGGACGAGGCGAGGACGTATCTTGAAAACTCGGGCGCGACATTCGGCACGCCGATAGAGCGTCTTGAAAAAATGAACAGCCGCGCGGTAAAGCTTTACCGCGACAACGGAATCGACCTTCACACAGAGCTGCTTGAGATCGCCGTGTGCGCCCAGCACAACAACGGCGGCCTTGCGATAACGGCGGACTACGAAAGCACGACGCTCTCCCGCTTTTATCCCGTCGGCGAATGTGCGGGCGTGTTCGGAGTTTACCGCCCCGGCGGCTCGGCGCTCAATTCCACGCAGGTAAGCTCAACGCGCGCCGCGCAAAAGATAGCAAAAGAGAGCGTCGGAATAATCGACGTGTCCGAAATAGCGCCGCAGGCGACGGAATTTGCCGACGCGCTGACGGCGATGCTCGGCGGAGGCATGGATACGGCGCAGGTGCTTTCACGCCGCGGTGAGTATGGCAAGGTGATGTTCGGCGCGGGTGCGTTTTTACGAAGCGAAGGCGACGTATTATCGGCTATATCGTACTTTGAGCGCGAGCTTTCGTGCTTTTACGAAAACTACCGCGTCAGCGACACACGCGCGCTTATGCAGGCGCTGATAAACCGCGACATAATCATAACTTCGCTTACATATCTCGGCGCGATAAGGGACTATATCGCCGACGGCGGCAAGTCGCGCGGCTCGTACCTTGTCGGAGGCAGCACCGAGATCGACACGGAGCATTTTGACAAGGTTCAGTACACGTCATACAAAGACGGAAAAACGCGTTCGCGTTTTGAGATGCGCCGCAAAATTCCCGAAAGCGAACAGTGGTTTGAAACTGTCTACAACAAATTCGGAAAATAAAAAAGCAGGCAGTGCCTGCTTTTTTATTTTTATTTAACGTCGGTAAGTATCCCGATGAACACGGGGAGATTTGTTTCGGCGTCGACTATCATATACAAAAACGGTCTGTCGAGAATGACCTCTTTTTCGTACATAACGGCATTTTTGCGCGTGCTGATATACGTCGCGGCGGCGGCTTTTGTGCCGGACTCGTCAAGTTCGATGTGCGTTTTGTGAATGGCTTTATCGACGTATATTTCGCCCGGCTTTATTTCGGCAAGCTCTGAAAAGTCAGCCGCTCCGCCGAACACGTCGGTAATTCCGATTGACGTGAGCGCCGGTATAAGATCAAAATCGCAGTCAAGCGAGAATTTCGGCACGCCAACCCGCACCGACGTTTTGACCTCGCGCTCGGGAAGCGACATTATCGTTTTCCCGTCGAGATTTTTCGCAAAATCGAACACGTCCGTTTTTCCGTCGGGTAAAATGGCTTCAAATCTGTATTTTCCGCCGTCGTAGTCCTTTGAAATGCCGACAGCGCCGTCAAGTTCATAATATCGGCAATCGGACGAAAACATCATTGAAACGTTCCGCTCGTCCCCGGTGTACGACGCAAACGTCCCGTCCGATACTTTTTCAAATTCCTTTTCCCATTTTGCGTCGAATGTCAGCGCGTTGAGAATGGCAGAAACGGTGTTTCCGTCAACGTCCGACGGCTCGATCATCTTTTCGATCATCCCGTCGGTGTGTTTTTTCACCCAGGAATTGATCTCGTCGGGTATCGTCGGATCGGCAAAGTTGACAGCGTAAATTTCCGCCGCATACGACGCTTTTACGCGTTCAAGGTATGACGTTTTGAACTTTATGCCGCCGTTGTTTGTAAGCCAAAGCGAGTTCGCGGACGTAAATTTCACATTTTTGCTGCCCGTGTCACGTAGGCGAGCGTCAAGATACGAAAGCAGGGCGTCAAGCTCCTCGGTTTTAAGTCCGAAAAGCTCTTCAAGCTGTGCGCGTGTGTTGCCCGCGGTGCCGTCGGCAAGCATTCCAAGCGCCGTTATTATGGAAAGCGGTGATATAAGCGGCGAATTTTTATCTTCCGTGATGACGCCGCCGAAAATGCGGAGATACGCGTCCGCAAGCGCAGCGCTTTCGTTTTCATCAATGCCCGCCGCCGAAACTCTGTCAACGTCGATATCGCAGAGCAGATCGCGGACCTTTTCAACCTTTGTGCCGCAGGCGCACAGCGCAAGCATCAAAACCGCAAGTGCGAGCGCCGCCGTGGATTTGAGAAATTTCATAAATCTGTCCTTTCGATGATGTTATTTTGTGTATATATGATCATTCACCATAAAACAATGTCGGTTTCAGCACTCCCGTCGATCCCGAAGATGCAAACGGTTACTTTATCTGAATCTTTTTCGGAAACGTTCAAATTATAATGGCTGATCCCGGCATTTTTCGTCGATGATACGCCCTCGCCGGAAACGGCTATGACAAAGTAGTAATCACATTCGCCGGAAACGGCAAGCGAGTTTGCATAATATACCGATTTATCGTTATGTTCTTTCATGATCTCGTCAAGCTCTTCGCTCGTCTTAACGATAGCGTCCCACTGAACGATATTTCCCTGCTGCGTCGAATATGTTATCCCGTAATTGACGGCAAGCCTTGTGTTGTAAGACGGAATTACAAATTTGGAATAATCGGACGTACGAACCACGGTATAGAACGGTTCATCGTTGCGCGGCTCGTTGTTTATCGCCGGGCCTTCGGTATCGCTCGGAGTTGCGTTTGTCGTTGAGCGCACGCTTGCCATGGCCGTTGCGTCGATCTTCGGATCGTTTGCCGCCTCGGTCGAAAGCGCTTCCCCGCCCGCCTTTGTGTTCGGCTCGTCTGTTGTCGGCGCGACAGCCGTTGTCGGCGCTATCGCCGCCGTGTCCTCGACGTTTGGCTGCACTTTCGTCGGCGCGCCGCCGACGCCTTCGTTCTGTTTGTTGCCGTCAACATTGTACGCCGCGATAACCTCATCGCCTTCGCGCGCCTTTGTTGCCGTTGATTCGTTCATGGAAAGGCGCGTCATCGGGAATGCGACTATCGCCGCAAGCACAAGCGCCGCCGCGGCACTTGAACCGAATCTGACAAAGTTTCTTTTGCGCTGAGCCTTTTTTTCGTTGTATTTTTCAAGACGCTCGTAAACGTCTTTTCTGAATTCTTCGTTATTCTTCATAAGAAAAACCACTCCTTATAAGTTCCTTTTTCATCGCCGCCTTTGCGCGATAAATGATATTGGATAATTGCCGTCTGTTCTTTTTTGTGATACGCATTATCTCATCCTCGCAAAGCCCGTCTATATATAATAGGTAAAGCGCCTCGGCATATTCGCCGTTGATGTTTGCAAGCGCCTCTCTGACTGCGGCGTTACGCTCTTTTGATATTGCCGTATCGGCGGGGCTGTCCTCCCCGTCAGGCAAAACGTCAAGATCGGCGTCGAAAATCTGATGCCGTTTTTTTCTGGCAAAATCGACAGCACGATGGCGCGCTATGGAATAGATATACGTTTTAAGCGAGCATTTGAACGAAAATCTTGACGGATGCACCAAAAGCTCAAGGAACGTGTCCGCCGCGATATCTTCGGCGTCGTTCTCATCTCCGACGTATCGCGTAATAAACGATACGAGCGGCGCGTGGTACATATCCATCACGTTGTCAAATCCGCTTTTGTCACCTTCAAGAAAGCGGCGGTAGCTACTTTCACCGCTGTCCATTTGCAGCTCCTTTCCTTTGGTGTTCGCCTTTTAGTCGAAAAAGAAGTGGTTTTATCTCACGTATTTTTGCATTTTTACAGAAAAATTTCGGGCGAGGCCGCGCCCCGCCCGAGTGAATTTTGTTTATTCTGCGCTTTCCGTCGTTTCGGCTTCTGTTTCTTCCTCTTCATTGCGCGAGAAAAGATCGCCCTCGTCGATGTCAACGTCCTCGTCGTTGCACGTGCAAGCGTTGCAGTCGCCCTCGCATGAGCAGTCGTCGCAGTCCTCGTCGCACTCGCAGCCTTCGCAGCGGTCGGATTTATCCTTGGAGTCATATACAAGGTATCCGCCTGCGGCGCCTGTTATAGCGGCAAGCGCAAGCCATGCGCCGGAGTGTTTCTTCTGGCCGAGCTTGATGAAGAACATAATAAGCGCTGTGAGCGCCTGAACCAAAAGCGCGATCCCCGCGAAAAATTTTGTCGATTTCTTGAACATGATAAGTTCCCCTTTCTGATGTTTATTTTTGTTTTCAAAACGGCGGCGATTACGCCATCATTTTGAGGTATGCGTTAATAAAGCCTTCGATGTCCCCGTCCATGACGGCGGCAACGTTGCCAGTTTCATATCCCGTGCGCGCGTCTTTGACGAGCGTGTACGGCATAAAGACGTACGAGCGTATCTGCGAGCCCCACTCGATATTCGCTTTTTCGCCGCGGATATCGTCGATGCGTTCCAGATTTTCGCGCCGTTTGATCTCCGCAAGCTTTGAGCGGAGCATTTTCAGCGCCGTTTCCTTGTTTTGAAGCTGGCTTCGCTCCGTCTGGCATCCGACGACGATACCCGTCGGCTTATGAACGATGCGGATGGCGGAGTCGGTCTTGTTGATGTGCTGGCCGCCCGCGCCGCTTGAACGGTGAGCCGTTATTTCAAGGTCTTCGTCGCGAAGCACGATGCTGTCGTCGTCCTCGATCTCGGGCGTTACCTCGCAGGAGGCAAACGACGTATGTCTTCTGCCCGACGCGTCAAACGGTGACACGCGCACAAGTCGATGAACGCCGTGTTCGCTTTTGAGATAGCCGTATGCATTTTCGCCCTCGACGAGTATGGTCGCGCTCTTGATGCCCGCCTCGTCGCCGTCGAGCCAGTCGACAAGCTTTACCGTAAAACCGTGTTTTTCAGCCCAGCGCGTGTACATACGATAGAGCATCAGCGCCCAGTCCTGCGCCTCGGTGCCGCCGGCACCCGGGTGAAGCGACAAAATAGCGTCGTTTTTATCATACTTTCCCGAAAGCAGCGTTTCGATACGCATACTCTCCGCTTTTTCGCGGATGCGGCTCTCCTCGCCAAGCACCTCGGGAATAAGGCTTTCGTCGCCTTCCTCGATTCCCATTTCGCAAAGCGTTATAGTATCCTCTATGTCTCGGCAGAGCTTTTCGTACGCTTCTATCGTGTCCTTGCTCTTCTTAAGCTCGCGAAGTACCTTGCCAGAGCTTTCCTGATCGTCCCAGAATGACGGGGCAAACGTTTTTTCTTCAAGCTCGCGCACGTTCTCGCGCAGCTTTTCGATTTTTAGCGACGATTCAAGCTCTTTTGTCACGTCGCCCATCGCACGAAGACGCTGTTTTGCGTCTTCAAGTTCGATTATCATATTTTTTCACCTGCCTTTATGGTGGAATTCTTCACCTGTATTAAGTATATCAAAAATTTGCCTTTTTGTAAAGAGGGGCGCGCTATTTTTCGTGCTTGCACGGCTCGGTAAAGAAGCCCGCAAGGTCCATTTCAAGCGCGTCGCCCGTGCGGCGGAAGCCGACGGCCTTTGTGGCGCGCGTTTCTTCACCGTGGAAAACGGCGCGGTGAACGCCGCAAAGGTCGATGAAATTGAGCGTCTGCCGCCCCATTATGAACAGCGCCTCAAAATCGTCGACGCCCTCGGCGCAACACAGATCGTAAACGTGGCCGCATTCGTTGTCCATTGTGAACTGGCACACGCCGAGCAGCTTCTCATCCTCGCGCGCGGCGTAAGCCATAGCGTCTGCCCGAAACGGAGTGTTGCACGCTTTGCAGATCTTTTCTTGTTCTTCCTTGCTTTCAACAGGTCGTATTATAAGCATATTACCTCCACAGTGATTCCACCTGAGTCCTCGTCAGGTGCCGCCATTTGCCCGGCGCGAGATTGCCGAGCTTTACCTCACCTATCGCAATGCGGCGCAGCGTCTTTATGTGAAGACCAAGCTCCTCGCACATTTTTCTTATCTGGCGGTTGCGTCCCTCAAACAGCGTCATTTCAAGCGTTGTTTCGTCCTTGTCCATAGCTATGACCGATATATCGGCGGGCTTTGTTATGTAGCCGTCGATGTTAAACGGGCGCGTGAGTGCCTGCGCCTTTTCCGGTTCAAGCTCGCCGGAAATTTTCACGTGGTACACCTTCGGTTTGTGGTATTTCGGGTGAGTCAGCCTGTTTGAAAGCTCGCCGTCGTTGGTAAGCAAGAGAAGCCCCTCCGACATTACGTCAAGCCGCCCTATCGGGTAAACGCGCACGCCCACTCCGCCGACAAGATCGGCAACGCACGTGCGCCCGCGCTCGTCGCTCATCGTCGTGACGACGCCGACAGGCTTATTCAGCATAATATAGACTTTTCTTACCCCGCCGCCGACGCGCTCGCCGTTATACTTTACAACGTCGTTATCGGGATCGATCTTCTGTCCTATTTCGGCGGGGGCGCCGTTGACAAGCACGCGGCCGCGCCGTATTTCATCCTCCGCGGCACGGCGCGACATCACGCCCTGCTCCGATAGATACTTTTGAAGTCTTACAAGTTCCAAAATGTTCTGCCTTTCATTTTTTTCCGTGCAGCTCGGCGCGCCCGACAAGCTTTTCGCCAAGATAAAAGTTCACCTCGCCGCCGTTTGATGAATACTCCGCCACGGCTTTGATCTCTCCCCGCACGCGCGGGAGCGTCGCATAAACGTCGTCATCGCACCCGACGAACACGCTCTCGCCGCGCGATGAAACTTCAAATCCCTCGCCGCGCCCGATCAGCTTTACGCGCTCGTAAAGCGACTGACCGTAGTCATGAAGCGCGCGGTGGTCGCGCCAGTCGTCCCCGTCGCAAAGCGTAACGGCGATAAACTTCATACCGTCCTTATCGGATGCCGAAACGAGCGTGCGCCCGCATTTTTTTGTATATCCCGTCTTGACTCCGACGATATCGTCGTAACACCGAAGGAGTCGGTTGTGGTTTATAAACACGCGCGTTGCTCCGCCGTCCTCCATCGGAACGGCTTTTTTGACGGTAGAAACGACTTGACAAAACGTTTCGTTTTCCATCGCCGCGCGGGCGATCATCGCAAGCTCGCGCGCAGTGGTGTAGTGCATTTCGTCATCAAGCCCGTGCGGGTTTGAAAAGTGCGTATTCACAAGCCCGAGCGACTCCGCTTTTTCGTTCATCATCGCGCAAAACCCGTCAATGCCGCCGCCGACCTCATACGCTATCGCTGCCGCGGCGTCGTTTGCGCTTTGAAGAAGCAACGCGTAAAGGAGCGACTCCATTGTGATCTTCTCGCCCGCATAAAGATACGCGGACGAGCCTTCAATGCCGACCGCCATCGGCGACACCTCGACGATCTTGTCAAGATCGCAGTTTTCAATGGCGATAAGCGCCGTCATTATTTTTGTCGTCGAAGCGGGGCCGCGGCGCGTGTCAGCGTCCTTTTCGTAAAGTACGTCGCCGCTTTGCGCCTCGATAAGAATCGCCGACTCCGCCGACGTTCCGACAGCGTGAGATCTTATCGGGCAAATCGATATTATGGCGGCAATAATCAGCGCCGCCGCTGTTTTTTTCATTTTCTCCACCCCTGTGATCATTTTTTATTATGATTTACAGAGGCGGATTTTTTATTCATTTGTCGGCTTTGTTTTCCTCGCCATCGGCGCTCTCCGACTCCTCGCCGTCCTTTTTCTTTTTGCCGAAAGCCGCCTTTATTTTCGCGATAACCTCGGGCGCTTTGTCGATTATCGTCTGGATCGACGAACCGAGGTCGTTTGTCGTGCCCGGCTCATCGAGGTTGAGTATGCTGACGGCGCCGGCGCCGTTTACAACGACAAATCCGACGGGTTTTACCGTAACGCCGGATCCCGACGCGCCGCCGAAATTGTTTTTGCCCGACGCCTGCGTGTTCTTGCCCGCGTAGTCGTTTCCGCCGCCGACAAAGCCTACCGATACTTTTGAAATGGGGATTATCACCGTGCCCGACGGCGTTTCTATCGGCGTACCGATAACGCTGTCCGCATCCACCATCGTCTTGATGCTTGAAAGCGCCGACGCGATGACGTCAGATACCTTGTTTTTTCCGTTTGCGGTGTTGTTATCCATGATTTTTCCCTTTCTGAATTATGTTATTATCCGATGTTTTGATGTTCTTTATTATTGCCGGCAAAACGATCCTCAGTGCGCCGAGCAGGTTGGTACGGAACTCGACTATGATCGAAAATACCGTTTTTTCGGAGGTGAAGTCGGTCGTTATCGTGACCGCCCCCGCCTTTTCCCTATAGTTTGACGTGCGGCGAAGCACTTCGGCAAGCTCGTCGTATGCGTTTGCCGCCGCACCGTAGATGACAGCCGTTTTTGCCGCCTCGTCGGTGGCGATCACAAGATAGAGCCGTTTCAGCGTTACTCTGACTATCGTGCGCGCGCGGCGCAGGACTTCAAGCACGATATCCTTTATCATTCCGATGGTATTCATCGCCTGCTCGCCGTCGGTCTCGCGCGGTTTTTCGCTCTTTTTTTCCGCCGGTTTTTCGCTCTTTTTCTTTTTTTGCTTTTTCTTTTGCTTTTTATCTTTTTGAGGATACAGCCGCTTTTTTATGAAAAGGACGCGCAGGTCTATTTCCGTTTTCGCTCCTGCTTCAAGCGTCAGACGCGCGGGCGACAAAAGCACTGTCGCGATGATCAGCACAAGTCCGATCAGAACGTACAGCCACCACATAAAATCACCTCCGCGTCGTTTGCTTTATTCCTGTTCCTCCGTTTTTGCCGCTTCCTTCGGCTCCGATGAAGTCGGCAGAGCCACAGGCGGCAGATCGTCTATGCTCGAAAGCCCGAAAATACGCAAGAAATTCTCTGTCGTTGCGTAAAGTCTCGGCCTTCCGGGAACGTCAAGCTGGCCGACAACGCGAATTAGTCCGCGCTCGACGAGCACGCCGACGGAATATGAGCAGTCGACTCCGCGCACCTGTTCGATATACGAGCGCGTAACGGGCTGGTTATATGCGATTATCGCAAGCGTTTCAAGCGACGCGCGGGAAAGGTTGCCGCCCTCTTTTACGCCGAGCGCGGCTTTGACGTAGTCGATGAAGACCTCTTTCGTTGTAAGCTGGCAGGCGCGCCCGAGTTTAAGGAGCTGTATGCCGCGGACAAGTCCGCTTGCGTCGTACTCGGAAATATACTCGTCAACGGCGTCCGATATTTCATCCTCGCTGACGCCGATCACCTCGGCGAGCTTTTCATAAGTCACGGCGTGCCCCGCAGCAAACAGTACCGCCTCGATTATTCGCTTTATTTCATCCCTTGTAAGTATCTTTTCGCTATCCATTTTCGGCGTCCTTTTTTCTTGTTTTTACAAATCTCAAAATGATTTGACCGTCAGTTTGGTATGCGTCGCGAAGCAGCTCGACACGCCCTGATTTGAGCAGTTCAAGCACGGCGTAAAACGTTGCGACAATGCCGGAGCGCGACGTAACGTCGTCGAAAAGCTCCTCAAAGGCAACGTCGTTCTTTTTATACATATAACGCATTATGTGCATTATTCTTGACGGCACGGGAACGATTTTTTTCTTGATGATCGGGTTTATCGACTCGATAGGCTTAACCCGCTCGATCTCGCGAATCTCTCGCATCGTCATAAGCAGCTTTGTCATCGCGCCCGAAAGAATGGATATGTCCATATCGTCGAGCTTTGTCTTGTCGATAACGACCTCCATCGAGTCCTTTTCAAATCGCCCGATAAATTCCGATTCAAGCTCGCCCAGCCGCGTCGCCGCCTCTTTTGCCGTTTTGTACTCCATAAGTGTACGCACGAGCTCTTCTCGCGGGTCTTCGTCCTCTTTCGGAAGAAGCATACGGCTTTTTATCAGCATAAGCTCCGACGCCATACGGATAAACTCGCCGGCGCTTTCCATATCGTCGACGTCCATGTTTTCGACGTATTCCATATACTGATCGAAAATGACGGCGATCTTGATGTCGGCTATGTTCATCTTGTTCTTGGCTATCAGCGCAAGCAGCAGGTCGAGCGGCCCTTCATAGACTTCCGTTTTGAATACAAGTTCCATATTTCACCCGCTCAGCATAAGGCAAGCACGTTTACGAAAACGTTGAAATTGCCCGCAAAAATCGGTATCTTTGAAAGCAGTATCTCGAAATTGCCGAGGAAGAACATCGACACGCCCGAAACGATGCTTATGTTGAATACGCGGTGAAGTATAATCACTATCGCCATAAATCCGATCATAATATAGCGCTCGTATTTCATAAGACCGAAATACCATTTTGTAGGCAGGAACATAAACGCTATGCGCGAGCCGTCAAGCGGGGGGATCGGGATAAGGTTGAACAGCGCAAGGAAGAGATTCAGCTCCGCGCCGATGACGAAGAACATCATCGCGCCGATCCATACGTTATATCCGAATCCGCTTGTCTGCGCGGGATTTATCATTGCGACAAAGTTGAATATGAATATCGAAATAATCGAAAGAAGAATATTCGATATCGGCCCTGCCGCCGCAGTCAGCGCCATGCCGGAGCGCGGGTGCTTGAAGTATCTTGTATTCACGGGCACCGGCTTTGCGTATCCGAAGCCGACGACTATCATCATCAGAAGGCCGACAAGATCGATATGCTTTATCGGGTTGAGCGTCAGGCGTCCGAAATTCTTTGCCGTTTGATCGCCGAGTTTATACGCCATAAGCCCGTGTGAAAACTCGTGCACTGAAAGCGACAAAAGCACCACCGGTATTCTTAAAAGATACATTAAAATAACGTAGTTCATTTATTTGCCTCTGTTTTTTATTTTGATACGCCCGAAATTATATCACGCACAATTTGCTTGCCGTCGCCCGTGAGCGACGAGAAGCCGACGACCTCTATCTGTCTTTCCGCATACGGCGGAATGAGATACGGGTGAGATCTCAGAGCTTCGAGATTGTGTTCCCGCGTCGTTACGTTTATCTTGTCGGCTTTTGTGGCGACGACGGCGTATGGTATGCCGCTTGAGTTGAGCCAGTCTATCATCATGATGTCGTTTTGTGTCGGGCCGACTTTGAGATCGACAAGCTGAAACACGAAATCGGGTTTTCCGTCTTGCGAAAGGTACGCCTCGGTGAGCTTTGAAAAGCTCTCCTGATGATCGCCCGAGCGGCGCGCATAGCCGTAGCCCGGAAGGTCGACAAGGTATATCTTTTTGTCGAGCAGATAAAAGTTGATCGTTACCGTTTTGCCGGGGGACGAGCTTGTATGCGCGTAGTTTTTTCTGCCTGTGACGGCGTTGATGAGCGAGCTTTTGCCGACGTTTGACCGACCTGACAGGGCGATCTGCGGGATGTTTTCGCGCGGGAACTGATCTTTCCTTCCCGCCGTCATTTTAAGCTCTATATTCTGAAAATTCAGTGCCATTTTATCCTTACTTTCTCGCCGACGCACGCGCGCCGTCAATATGGTGCGCTTCCGTCTTGGCAGCGACGGCAGGGCGTGCCAGAGCTATGCTCAGCACCTCCGAAACGTTTGATACGGGGATGATCTTGACGTGCGTTTTTACCTCGTCCGCAACTTCGGAAAGATCTGTCACGTTGTCTTTCGGTATTATTATCGTTTGAACGCCCGCAAGATATGCGGCCATCGTCTTTTCTCTCAGCCCGCCGATCGCCGTAACGCGGCCGTGCAGCGTTATCTCTCCCGTCATCGCAACGTCGCGCCGCACGGGGATTCCCGACAGCTCGCTGACGATCGACGTGATTATAGCCGCGCCCGCGCTCGGTCCGTCCTTTGGAACGGCGCCCTCGGGGAAGTGGATGTGTATGTCGTATTTTTTGTAAAATTCCTCGTCGATGCCGAGGGTCCCCGCGTTGAATCTGACATAGCTTATCGCCGCCTGCGCCGACTCTTTCATAACGTCACCGAGAAGGCCGGTGAGTTCAAGCTTGCCCGTGCCGGGCATTGCAAGCGTTTCGATGCGGAGCAGCTCGCCGCCCGATTCGGTATAAGCCATACCGTTGACCGTGCCAACCTCGTCCTCGTCGAATATCTTGTCTTTTATCATACGCTGCGTGCCGAGGAAATCGGTTAAATTCGCGCACTTGACGCGCACGCTCTTTGAACCGTCAACGATAAGCTTTGCCGCTTTGCGGCAGCATTTTGCGATCTGCTTTTCAAGCGTTCTCACGCCAGCCTCGCGTGTGTACTCGTCGATGATGCGGTAGATCGCCTCGTCATCGAATTTTAGCATCCGCCCGTTCATCCCGTGGCGTTTTACCTGCTTTGGAATAAGGTGATTTTTCGCTATCGAGAATTTTTCGGGGCGCGTATAGGAGTGAAGCTCGATTATCTCCATACGGTCGATAAGCGGCGCGGGGACTGTTTCAAGCGTGTTCGCCGTAGTTATGAACATACACGACGAAAGATCGACGGGCATCTCCACAAAATGATCGCGGAAAGCCTTGTTTTGTTCGCCGTCAAGCACTTCAAGCATCGCCGACGCGGGATCGCCGCGCCCGTCGTTTGCCATTTTGTCTATTTCGTCGAATAAAATCAGCGGATTCATGCATCCCGCCTCTGTCAGCGCAGTTATGATGCGCCCCGGCATCGCGCCGACGTACGTCTTTCTGTGGCCGCGGATGTCAGCCTCGTCGCGCACGCCGCCGAGAGATACGCGCACGAATTTTCTTTCAAGCGCGCGGGCGATCGATATCGCAACTGAGGTTTTGCCCGTTCCGGGAGGGCCGACAAGGCAGATTATCTGGTTTTTCATATCGGGGTTGAGCTTCACCGCCGAAAGATATTCGACGATCCTCTCTTTGACCTTTTCAAGTCCGTCGTGGTCCTCGTCAAGTATTTTCTGCACCTTTTCGATATCGAGAATGTCGTCGGTTTTTTTGCCGAAAGGGATATCAAGGCACGTTTCTATGTAGTTTGTAAGCACCGTATTATCCGCGCTGCCGACGGGCGTGCGGCGAAGCTTCTGGATGTCGCGCTCAAGTTTTTCGCGCACCTCTTTGGGATAGTCGCCCTTTTTAAGACGCGTAAGATAAACGCCCGCGTCGTCCGAGTCGTCCTCGCCAAGCTCTTCCTGGATTATCTTCATCTGCTCGCGCAGGTAAAAATCGCGCTGGTTGCGGTCAAGGTTTTCGCGCACGCGGCGGTGTATCTTATCTTCTTCCGAGAGTATCTGTTTTTCCTGTTCGAGAATGAGTATCGTAAGTTCAAGGCGGCGCAGCGGATCGAATTCCGACAAGATCTTTTCCTTATCCTGCACGTCGCCGACGATGTTTGCCGCCACAAAGTCGCAAAGCATACCCGGCGTTTGAAGCGAGTTCATAACGAGCCACAGCTCTTTTGAAAACTTCGGCAGGTATTTTGAAAAATCGGAGAGCGTGTTTTTCAGGTCGCGCATCAGCGCCTCGCCCTTGACGCCGCCGTTGTCGGCAACGGTAACGCTTTTCTCCATAACCTCGGCAACGGGATATCTGCCCATTGTAAACGACGATACGTAGGCGCGCTCCCTCGGCTCCGCGATTATGCGCGTGACTCCGCCGCTCGTCTTTGCCATTTGCTTTATTTTTGCCGTTACGCCGACGGGATATATGTTCTCTGACGTAACATCCTTTTCGGCATAGTCTTTCTGGCACACGATGAATATGATGCTGTCACCCTTCATCGCCGTCTCGCAGGCCCGCTTTGAAAAGGCACGTGTAACCTCTATGCTGACCGGTATCCCCGGGAACGCGACCATATCGCGCGTGACAAGGCACGGAAGAGTATATTTTTTGATAAATTCTGTTGTTGTAGACATTTTGAACCTTTCCGAGATATATTTTCACGGCATAAGCCGGATAACTCTTTGAGCAATTTATAGTTACCGATTTTACGGTATTTTACAGTATATCATAAAAACAATAAAATTTCCACATATATTTTGAAATTTAATATAATTTTTACATTTATACCGGACAAGGTGTAATGTCAGACTGATTTTTTGAAAAAACAAAAAGCCGACGTTTCCGTCGGCTTTTATCGTCATTCATTATTTTGTTACCTTTACTATCGGCATCCAATCGAGCTTGTATGCGATGTATTTTGAAAGATGCGTTTCAAGGAAGTCTGTTTTGAGGATGTTTCTGTCGTTCATCTCCTCAAATTCGCTTGTTGTGAGATTTGTTTCGTTTACCGCGTTGTAATACTTCGTTTCGGATTCAAGGTCTTTCTTGTAATCTTCGTCGGTGTATTCGTAGCCCGTCGCTTTTGCGACCGCAAGGCACGCAAGCGTTCTCCTTACGGCGTCGTTTGCGCTGTTTTCAAGCGATTTTTCGTATGCTGAAGCGGAACCCCAGTTTATCGATATCGCGTCGTCGCGCGTCTTTGTGCTGCCGGACTGAGCCGCGCTGTCAATGAACGCCTTTATCTGCTTTTCGCTCTGTGCTTTGAAGAATGAATAGTACTCATTGTAAAGGTTCTTCGGCGCGCTTTTAAGCTCTGTGCGTTCATAAACCGCCTGCATCATATATCTTTCCGTAAAGAACTGCACTTTTGCCGCGTTTTTAAGATCTGCGAAATCGGCAAACGTCGAGTTTTCGGAAACGGCGAGGTCATAGTTTACGGAGCTGATCACCCTTACGGTGAAGTTTACCGTCTTGCCGGCAAGCTCTTCGTTTGTCCAATCGGACGGGAAAGTTACGTCAAAGTTGAGTTTTCTTCCCACATAAACGCCTTCAAGCTGTTTGTCGAACTCTGCGGGATAACCGGAATAACCGAGCACGAACACGCGGCTTGAATATTTAAGTCCGTCAAGGCGCTCGCCGTCGACGGTGCCGTCGATATCAGCTGTGACAACGTCGCCGATCGAGAGGATCTTGCGCGTGCTTGCGTCGTTTGTCGAGTCGAGGAATTTGCCTATCGTTTCAACGATATTGTCGTCGTTGTACGGTGTGGGGATAACGCTGACCGGGGTAACGGTCATTCTGAGCGTTTTTCCGGAAACTTCGCTGTTTTGGGGATAATACGGTGCGACGTATTCAAAATCGAAAGCAACGCCGATCGTTACCGTTCTCAAATCGGAAGATTTCGATTCAGCCGTTTTTCTGTTGTAAACGAGAGCGTTATCGAATTTCATTCTGTATTGATTTACGCTGTCTTCAAATATTTCGATGGTACGCGTATTGTCGCCTTCGTAGCACATTTCGGGAACTTTCGTGTAAGTTACCTTATCGCCGTCGACCTGCTTTATCTCCGTCACGATGTTGAACTCGAATTTATATCCCCAGTCAAGATTGAACTGACGATATGCTTTCGAGTTTTCAAGGCAGAGCGCGTCGTACGCCGCCTTTATCTCGTCATAAGTAAATTTTTTATAATCTCCGAGTTCGATATAATCCTCGGTTTTGATATTGCTCACGTTTACGTATGACTTTCCGCAACTTGCCAAAGCAAAAATGAGCATCACCGCAACAAGCAAAAGCGCCGTGATCTTTTTCATTTTTCAGTATCCGATCCTTTCAAAATCTGTTAATGCGGTTTGACCGCAAAATAGCACACTTTACTTTTTACCATATTTTTGATAAAAATGCAACTGTTTTTTTGTTTTTTGTGCAAAAAGACGAATAAATTTATTTAAGTTCGTCGGGGACGCGCGCGTTTTTGAAATAAAACTCCCTGTCGCGCTCGCCGATCTGCCGCATAACGCGGCACGGATTTCCGACGGCGACAACGCCCGACGGGATATCTTTTGTGACGACGCTGCCCGCGCCTATCACCGTGTTATCGCCGATCTTCACGCCCGGAACGATGACGGCGTCCGCGCCTATCCAGCAGTTTTTGCCGATAACGACGGGGAAATTATACTGATATCCGCGCCGGCGCAGATCGGCGTCGATGGGATGCCCGGCCGACGCCACTGTCACATTCGGCCCAAAAAGCGTATTGTCCCCGACGTAAATATGCGTGTCGTCGACAAGCGTTAAGCCGAAGTTCGCGTATATGCCGCGCCCGAAATGGACGTGCTTCCCCGCCCAGTTTGCGTATAGCGGCGGCTCGATGTAGCTTTCCTCGCCTATCTCGGCGAACATTTCTTTCAGCAGCGCCGCGCGTTTTTCAGCTTCGTGCGGGCGCGTTGAGTTGTAGTCGTAGAGTTTTTCAAGGCACTCGGTCTGTTCACGCACAATGTCCTTGTCGCCGGGCAGATAAAGCTCGCCCGTGTGAAGCTTGTCCCGCTCAGCCATAGTATCTTACCGAAGCGATGACTTTTCCGAGAATGACGGCTTCGTTTGTTATTATCGGCTTCATCGTGCTGTTTTCGGGTTGGAGGCGGAAATGGCCGTTTTCGCGGTAGAACGTCTTTACGGTCGCTTCTTCGCCGATCAAAACGACGGCGATATTTCCGTTGTCGACGTAGCTTGTGCGGCTGACGATGACGACGTCGCCGTTCATGATGCCCGCCTCTATCATACTTTCGCCTTTTACTCTGAGCGCGAAAAGCTCGGACGTTACGGTGCCGCGCGGCGTGCAGAACTCGACAAATCCATCGAGGTTTTCGGTGGCGAGTATCGGCAGACCGGCAGCGACCTGACCGAGAAGCGGCACCCTTACGGAGTGCGTTTCCGGCGTTTCTTCTCCGGTGCGGAGAGTGCGGCTCTTGCCCTGTTCTTTTTTGATGTAACCCTTCGATTCAAGCCGCTCGATATACGAGTGGACAGTCGACGTGCTTTTTATGCCGAGCGCGTTCTGAATGTCGCGCACGGAAGGAGCATATCCGTCCCTTTCCAGAACTTTTTTGATGTAATCATACACTTTGCGTTCTTTTTCGGTGAGGTTTTCCATAAAATTATCTCCCTTATTCGTTTTTTATGCTTTTATCCGCTTGTATTATATCACACATTTTTCAAAAATGCAAACATTTGTTTGATTTTTTTGAAACTTTTTTCGTTTTTTTCATAAAATTGCGTATATACGGTGCAAAAACGCGCCGAAATACTTATTTGCGAGGTAAAAATGGTCGATTTTGATTCAGTTATTGACACTGCGGCTTTGTTTGAAGCGTGCTTTTCTTCAGTGCGCGCCGGTGCGGAAGTTTTCTTTATCGGGAAAACGGTGCTCGGGGTGCCGATACCGTGCATCTCCGTCGGCGGCGGGGAGGGGTGTTCCCTTTTTGTCGGCGCACATCACGGCGCGGAGCATATAACGGCAAATATTCTGCTCAAATATGCGCTTGAGTGTTCTCCGCAAAATCATGTATACGTCGTTCCGATGCTGAACGTCGACGGATGCGCCGTATCGCAGGGCGCGCTCGGCGCCGCCGCAACGATGCGCCCGTTTTTTGAAAATGTGAGCCGTGGCGACGTCGTTCACTGGCAGGCAAACGCGCGCGGCGTTGACCTGAACCACAACTACAACGCGGGCTTTGACAAGTGCAAAGCGGCGGAGAGGGCGCTCGGCATAACATCCCCGTCGCCGACGCGTTACGGCGGCGAGTATCCCGAAAGCGAGCCTGAAACGGCGGCGCTGTGCGCGCTTGTGCGCCGTCTGTCTCAGCGCCTGCACAATGTCGTTGCTTTGCACACGCAAGGCGAGGAAATATACTTCGAGTACGACGGCAAATGTCCCGACGGCGCGCGGGAGCTTGCGGAAGAATTTTCGCTTGCCAGCGGTTATGCGCTCTCGCGCCCCGAGAACGCGGCGGGGCACGGCGGGTTCAAGGACTGGGTGATCGACAAATTCGGGATCCCGGCGTTCACCGTGGAGTGCGGCGCGGGGAAAAACCCGCTTCCGCCGTCCGATTTTTCGTCAATATACGAAAAAGTCCGCCCGATACTCGATATCGCGGCGGCTTTTTGAAAAAAAGTATTGCAATTTCCCTTTGCGTTGGGTTATAATTGAAGCGGATCAGACAAGACCGAGGTAAAGACGCACCATTTCGCCGAGGATCTCGTCGCGGTCAAGCTTTGAAACAACGGCGCGGGCATTGTTGTAGTTTGTGATGTACGTCGGGTCCTCCGAGAGAAGATAGCCGACGATCTGACTTATCGGATCATATCCCTTTTCGGAAAGGGAGGCGTACACCTGCGAGAGTATTTTTCTGTTTTCGCTGTCGCCGCGCCCCGGCGCATTGAATTCCATTGTGTTTGTGGCATCATTCATCTTAAAATCCCTCCGTTGACTAAATTTTACATCAAAACAAATATTTTTTCAATATAAAAACTCAAAAAAAGGAGCAAAAAATGGAGATATCACGCAAAAAAATCAGCACCGCCGATCTTATCGCCAAAGAACGCGAGCTTGTGGAAAAAATAACCGAGATAAACGAGCGGTATTCTGCCGAACTCGACTCGCTCGGCTGCGAGAGCGTACTTGAATTTGTAAAGATAGGCGAGTATGACGACGAGTACACCGACATCGACTTCGCGGAGGAAAATTACAAAAACGGATACGTCAGCCGCGCGCTTATAACGGTGCGCGAAAAAGCCGTCGACGAGGCGCCGATAGAGCTTGACCGCGAGGAATACGAATCCGACGAGGCTTATGATGTGGCAAAGAATGCGCTTGCCGCTCAGTCCGAGCGCGAGCGCGAGGTGGCGCGCACCGAAATTATGCTTATGCGTATTTACAAAACGTTCTGGGTCGAGACAGTTTCGCTTTGCGAGGACGTGTCGCCAATCGACGCCGACCTTTGCGAATTCGTCGGAAAGATAAAAGAAAGAAACGCGTAAAAGTCAGCGTTTGCCCCGCGTTTTCACCATTTTATACATTTGTATCAAAATAAAATACACTTGTATAACAAAAGCCCGCAAGGGCTTTTTTCTTCATTCTCTTGATATTTTATTTTTTTTATGATAATATATTGTCGATACAAAAATTTCGGAGAACGGTATGATAAAAAACACACTTACAAATACAGACCTCAAAACGTCGGACTTTGATTTCGACTTGCCGACGGAGCTTATCGCCCAGCATCCGACGCCGCGGCGCGACGACGCGCGGCTGATGGTTTTGCACAGGCAGACGGGAGCGATCGAGGATAAGATATTCCACGACGTAACAGATTATCTGCGCCCAGGCGACGTGCTTGTGATAAACGATTCAAAAGTCATTCCGGCGCGTATTTACGGAAAAAAAGTGCGCGAGGACGGGGACGGCGCCGAGTGCGAGTTCGTGCTTTTGCGTCAGCGCTCGCTTGACGAGTGGGAAACGCTCGTGCGCCCCGGGCGTCGGCTCAAAGAGGGGGCGGAGGTCGTGTTCGGCGGCGGTCTGCTCAAAGCCACCGTCAAAGCCATCGTCGACGACGGCAACCGCATCGTCGTATTCGATTACGACAGACGGCGCACGCTTTACGATATACTCGATGAGATCGGCAAAATGCCGCTTCCGCCGTACATAACGGAGGAACTGAAAAACAACGACGACTACCAAACAGTCTACGCGCGAGAGCTTGGCAGCGCCGCGGCACCGACGGCGGGGCTTCATTTTACGACGGAACTGCTCGATAAGATAAAGGCGATGGGCGTTGAGATAGCGCCGGTCATGCTTCACGTAGGGCTTGGCACGTTCCGCCCTGTCAAAGTCGAAAATATAAAAGAGCACGTTATGCACAGCGAGTTCTTCTCCGTCAGCGAGGAGAGCGCGAAAAAGATCAACGATGCAAAAAAGAACGGCGGCAGAGTTATCGCCGTCGGAACAACGTCATGCCGCACGCTTGAAAGCGCGTCAGACGACGATGGGACGGTGCGCGCAATGACGGACGACACGGGCATTTTCATCTATCCCGGGTACAGATTCAAGGCAGTTGACGCGCTGATAACGAACTTCCACCTGCCCGAAAGCACACTTATAATGCTTGTTTCAGCGCTTGCGGGGACGGAACTTACGAAAAAAGCATACAAGATGGCAATTGAGGAAAGGTACAGATTCTTCTCTTTCGGCGACGCGATGATGATACTTTAAGAAGGGGTGAGCGATATGATTCCGATAGCGATAGCGGGGCCGACCGCGTCCGGCAAGAGCGCACTTGCGCTCGGGCTTTGCCGCGCGCTTGACGGCGAGATCGTGTCGCTCGACTCAATGCAGATATATCGCACGCTCGATATAGGCACGGCAAAGCCGACACCGGCTGAGCGCGCCGGGGTGCCGCATCATCTTATCGATATATGCGAGCCGACGGATAAGTTTTCCGCGGCTGATTTTACCGCGGCGGCAAACGACGCCGTTTCCGATATATTATCGCGCGGCAAAACGCCCGTTTTATGCGGCGGTACGGGGCTTTATCTTGACAGCTTTTTGCGCCGGCGCGACTACGGCGACGTTGCCGTTGACGAAAATTTGCGGCGCGAACTTTTCGCCTTTGCAGAGCAAAACGGCAACGCGGCGCTGCACGGTATGCTGAAAGCGCTCGATCCCAACGCCGCCGAAGCGATACACGAAAACAACGTAAAGCGCGTTGTGCGCGCCATCGAGATTTGCAAAACGACGGGTATGACCAAAACCGAGTGGGACAAAGCCGCCGACAGCGCGCCGAGGGACGACGTTTTCCTTATCGTGCTTGATTTTGACGACAGAGAAAAGCTATACTCCAAAATAGAGCGCAGAGTTGACAAAATGATAGAAGACGGCCTTGTCGACGAGGCGAGGAGCGCGCTTGAAACCGGTGCTCTTAACGCGGGTACGACAGCGTCCCAGGCGATCGGATACAAGGAGCTTATCCAGTATCTTCGCGGCGAATGTTCCCTTAACGACGCCGTGGAGCAGCTCAAAACAGCGACGCGCCACTATGCGAAAAGACAGCTTACGTGGTTCAGGCGGTACGGCGGATGTCGGCTGTACGTCGACAGGTGCGAAAGCTCAGGCGAGCTTTTATCAGCCGCTCTTGACGCGATAAAGGAGGGCGGAAAATGAAGATAAAGAAAAAGACCGTCATTATTATCGTTGCCGCAGCGTCCCTTTTAGTGCTCGCGTTGTTTCTTTCTTTTCAGCTTTCGCGGCAGATCGCGCCGGACATTAAATATCACATTATCACAAAAGGAACGGTGCATGAGAGCGTCGCGCTTGACGGGTACGTATTCAGAAACGACAACGTGATCTATTCGGACAAAGCCGACGCCGTACCAACGCGGAGCGAAGGTGAGAAGGTCGCCGTCGGCGCAACGGTCGCAAAAAGCGGCGAAAGCGAGATCAAGACGGACGTTTCGGGTTATTTCTACTCGCGCGTCGACGGGCGCGAGGGCGATTTTTCGCTCGAGGCGGCGATAAAGCTGACGCCGGGGATGCTCGGCGAACTTACGTCAAAATCCGCATCCGACGTAAGCGGTGCCGTCGGCAAGATCGCAACAGAATGCAAGTGGCGCCTCGCCGCCGACACAAAATACGAAAATTTCAGCGTCGGCGAGCTTTATTATGTTCAGATCGGCGATGAAAACATACCGATGACGGCGCTGTATATTTCGGACGTTGAAAACGGTGTTTACACCGTGGTGTTTGAGTGTGACGGCGGGCAAAGCGCGGCTGAAAATCGGCAGATAACGGCAAGCGTCGACGTGGCTCACACGGGATACGTCGTTCCGTCGGCAGCTTTGCAAGGCAAGGACGGAGAGAGGTACATTTATCTGTTTGAGCGCGGACGGGCGGTCAAGGTTTCGGTAAGCGTTGTATACGACGGCGGCGAGTATGCGGTCGTCGAGTCGGAAAGCGAGATCATCGGCAAAGTCGCAATATCGGGCGGCGGTCAAAACGCGGGGAAGGTGCTGAAATGACGGCGGAAAACATAGCTGAAAACGTTAAAAAAATAAAGGCGGCGTCTGACAGGTACGGCGCGCTTCTGTGCGGCGCCGTAAAAACGCGCACCGACGACGAGATAACGGCGGCGATAAAGCTCGGCGGACTGCGCGCCGTCGGAGAAAATCGCGTTCAGGAGCTTATTTCCCACTACGGCGCGGTTAAAGCGGCGGGTGCCGAGCTTCACTTTATCGGGCATTTGCAAAAGAACAAAGTCAAGTACATCGCCGACAAGGTCGATTTGATAGAATCGCTTGACAGCGAACCGCTTGCCGCGGAAATAGAAAAGTACGCGGCGAAGATCGGAAAAACCATTAACTGTCTTATCGAGGTCAATATAGGGCGCGAGATGCAAAAGAGCGGAATCATGCCAAACGAGCTTGAAAGCTTTATTTCCTCATTGGAGCAATTTCCCCATATAAACGTGCGCGGGCTTATGACAGTTGCGCCGAAATGCGAGGATGAGCGCGGCTACGACGTATATTTTTCCGAGATGGCGGAGCTTTTTTCCCGCTTCAAGAAAATTCGCCCCGCCGTGCGCGAGCCGATCCTTTCAATGGGTATGAGCGGAAACTACGAGCGTGCGCTTTTGTTCGGCTCGACTGAGATACGCGTCGGGACAGGTATTTTCGGAGAACGCAGGACGTGAAAAATTTTTTTGAAAATTTTCAAAAAAAGAATTGCAATACAATATTTTGTATGCTATAATACATTTGTAGAATTAAAATCCAATATAAAATTCATTAAATAAAAACTAAAAACAAAAATCTCGGAGGTACAAAATGGGTTTTCTCGATAAAATCAAGGGCAAATTTTTAAGCGAAGAACAGGATAACTACGCTGATTATCCGATCGAACAGGACGAGGATCTCTCCCTTATGCAGTCCGGCGTTTCCCGCCAGGGCGACACGGGTATGAGCATCAGCGCGGTTGCTATCGAACTTAAAGTCGTTAAGCCCGAAAGATACGACAACGTTACGCAGATCGCAGACCACCTTCTCAATCATCGCACGGTAGTGCTCAATCTTGAAGCGACAAACAGAGAAACTGCAAGAAGAATTCTTGACTTCCTCTCCGGCGTTGCATACTCCATCGACGGCCAGCTCAAGAGAGTTGCCAACAATACTTTCGTTATCACGCCGCACAACGTAGACGTAACGGGCGATCAAATGAGAGCAAGCGAAACGAAGTCCAGCGCGATCCACGCAGAGCCTGTCGTAAGCAATCTTTCAAGCGACACTTTGACATAATACAACATAACGCTAACGCATCCGACGGCGCGGCGAAATTCGCCGTGCCGTTAATTTTATTTGAGGTTTTTATATGGACAAGCAAGAATTCCGCCAAAAAACAGATTTTTCACGCTCGCTTCGCGGATATTCGGTATCGGAGGTTGACAAGTACGTAAAATCGCTCAGCGAGGCGTACTCCGATCTTTACAGAGAGAACGCAAGGCTTGAAGAAGAGCTTGAAGCGGCACGCGAAAAGATATATGAGCTTGAAAAAATAAAGGACACGGTCGAGGACGCAAAGCGCCGCTCGAGCGAGATCGTCCGCAATGCATACGAAAACGCGGACGGGATACTATTTTCCATAAAATCAAGCTGTGACGCGATACTGAAAGGCTTTCGCGCGAAGGTTGAGGAGCAGAGAAACGCGCTTATCGCCGCGCGCCGTGAGGTCGAGTCGTTCCAGTATGAGCTTTTTGAAAAATACAAGGCGCACATCGAGCTTATCGAGCATCTTCAGCCGAAGCTTGAAGCGGAGCCTGTCAGCGCCGACGTTTACGTTGAGCGCGTCGTATCAAAACTCAAACGCGAAATATCGGCGGAATACGGCGTAAGCCTTGAAGACATCTCGACTCCCGCGCAGGCGCAGAAAAATCCCGCGGCGCAAACGGTGCAAAAAGCGCCGGCAAAAACTCCCGAGCCTGTTGCGCACACGGCGGGCGACGAGGGATATATCGAGGTTGAAAACGGCGGCGTCAGCCACGAGCGCCGCATACCGACAGCGCTTGAAATGCTGAGCGAATACGAGAAAAAGCAAGCGCAGGCGCTTGAAAATGACGGAGTACAGCTTGCCCTTGATATAGACGCGGGAACGGCAAAGCCGTCGGAGAATTGATATGATGATAATATGGATAGCCGTCATCGCGGTATCGGTGGGGCTTGACCAGCTCACAAAAGCGCTTATCGCCGGGTCGTATCAGCTCGGCGAAACGCACACGATTATACCTCACATAATCAATTTCAAATTCATACGCAACGAGGGCGCGGCGTGGGGAATGTTCAGCGACAGTCGCTGGGTGTTCATCGTTATCAGCGCCGTGCTGATAATCGTTCTGCCGTTTATTTTATATAAGTTCAGAAAGCTGCACTTTTTGTTCGGCTTTTCCCTTTCGCTTATAATCGGCGGCGCGATAGGAAATATGATAGACCGCGTCTTTGCGGGATCGGTCGTTGACTTTATTGAGTTCTCGTTTTTCAACTTTCCCGTGTTCAACGTGGCGGATATATGCGTAACGGTAGGCGCTGTGATGATGTTTATTTACCTTGTCTTTTTCGACAAGACGCTTTTCCGTTCCGATAAAAAAACGGCAGGCGACAGCGGCGAAAAAGCGACGGACGACACACAAAATACAACATCATCCGAC
This sequence comes from Clostridia bacterium, assembly GCA_017447775.1. Classification (GTDB taxonomy): domain Bacteria; phylum Bacillota; class Clostridia; order Oscillospirales; family CAG-272; genus RGIG6816. Next base: position 138,577 of record JAFSMU010000011.1, read on the forward strand.
AATGCCGATGCGCCAAAGCAAGAACAAGAAAATGAAAATAATAATTGATCAGGCGGACAGCGGCCGCCGCATCGACGCCGTTATCGCCGATGAAACGGAATATACGCGCTCGCGCATACAAAAGCTTATCGACGACGGCGCGGTAAAGGTCGGCGGAGTTGCCGTGCCGAAAAGCTACAAAGTCAAAGAGGGCGACGTTATCGAGATGGACGAGCCGGAGCCTGAAATGAGCGAGGCAGCGCCCGAGGACATCCCGCTTGATATAATCTACGAGGATGACGACATCATTGTAATAAACAAGCCGAAAGGGCTTGTTGTTCATCCGGCGGCGGGAAACAAAAGCGGCACGCTTGTAAACGCGCTTCTCTATCACTGCAACGGATCGCTTTCGGGCATCGGCGGCGTGATCAGACCGGGGATAGTACACCGTATCGATAAAATGACGAGCGGCCTGCTTGTCGCAGCAAAGAACGACGCGGCGCACGTCAATCTTTCCGAGCAGATAAAAGCGCACACGGCGCGCCGGGTATATCACGCTATCGCCGTCGGAAGCATATTTGACGACGTTACGCTCGACTACCCGATCGGGCGCCATCCGATAGACCGAAAAAAAATGGCGGTGACGGAGAAAAACTCAAAGCCGGCGGTAACGCACGTTCACGTGATCGAAAACTTCCTCGGCGCGACGTACGTCGAATGTTCGCTTGAAACGGGGAGAACGCATCAGATACGCGTTCATCTTTCGCATATCGGTCATCCCGTGCTCGGCGACGACGTTTACGGCGGGATAAAAAACTACGTTATGCACAACTGCTCATCGGGGCTTGTGGGGCAATGTCTGCACGCAAAGAAGCTGACGCTTGTCCACCCGAGGACAAACGAAGAAATGACGTTTGAGAGTCCGCTCCCCGACTACTTTGAAAAAATACTCAAAAACCTAAGAGGCAAAAATTGAAAAAATTCGACAACATTATTTTAGCATCCGACATCGACGGCACATTCGTATGGGAGTACGGTTACGTAAACCCGAAAAATTTTGAAAAGGTAAAATACTTTATTTCAAACGGCGGACATTTTCTGTTTTCGTCGGGGCGAAATTCCAAAGACATAACAGTCGTTTCAAACGATCTGCTGTCCCTGGTCAATACTCCGTGCGTGCTGTGTAACGGCGGGTTTCTTTACGACATAGAAAAAGACGTTATCGAAAATCCCGTTTATACCGATTCAAAAAAGCTTTCTCAAATGCTGTCCGACGTGGCAAACGCTTTCCCCGACGTCGGATTCCGCGCGTCATACGACGGCGGCTTTATAATCAGAGAAGAGGACGAATACATCAAAACGGAGCTTTCAAGATACGGGATGCTTAAATTTGCGACGTTTGAGCCGCTTGCAAATTTTGAAAAATACAAGATGTTCAAGGCGATCTTCCGCTCTGACAAGGAAAGAATTGCCGAAGTTGCAAAATACATTATTCCGAAATACCAATCGAGCTTTGCGTTCACGCGCTCTGCCGAAACGATACTTGAAGCAATGCCGCACGGCGTTACGAAAGCGACGCAGTTGAGCCATCTGAAAGAAAAAATGAAAAAACAGTATCCCGACGCTGTGCTTTGGTGCGTTGGCGACTTTGACAATGACGTTGATATGCTTAAATTCGCCGACGTCGCAGCATGCCCTGAAAACGCAACGGACGCCGTAAAAGATATATGCTCCGTGCATCTGTGCCACTGCAAAGACGGCGCCATCGCTGAACTTATCGACGTAATAGAGAAACATATAAATATGTAAATATATAAATAATTCAATATAAGGAGAACAACACAATGGAACTCAAAGGATCAAAAACAGAACAGAATCTTATGACGGCTTTTGCCGGCGAATCGCAGGCGAGAAACAAGTACACGTATTTCGCAAGCGTTGCAAAAAAGGAAGGATACGAGCAGATCGCCGATATCTTCCTCAAAACAGCCGACAATGAAAAGGAACACGCAAAGATGTGGTTCAAGGCGCTCGGCGAGCTTGGCACAACGGCGCAGAATCTTGCCGCCGCTGCCGCAGGCGAGAACTATGAATGGACGGATATGTACGACGAGTTTGCACGCGTTGCCGACGAGGAAGGTTTTTCCGACATCGCGGATAAATTCCGCGGCGTTGCAAAGATCGAAAAGGCTCACGAGGAACGCTACCGCGCGCTTCTTTCAAATATCGAAATGCAGAAGGTATTTGAAAAGAGCGAGGAAACCATCTGGGAATGCCGCAACTGCGGACATCTCGTTATGGGTAAGAAAGCACCCGACGTTTGCCCCGTTTGCAATCACCCGCAGAGCTATTTTGAGGTCAGAAAAGAAAACTATTGATAAAATAGTCAGCCGCCCGCACATGCGGGCGGATTTTTTATTTCATCGCGTTTTTTGCCCAGCGCACGTCGTCGCGCGATATCGCTCCAAGCAGTCGTGACAGCGCAAGATAAACGGCGGCGCATACCGTTATACCTATTATTACAAACATCGCCGTCGGCATACCGATGGGACGAAAGACAAGATTTGACGCCGCCGCGGCTCCGGCCGCCGCAAGAGCAGGAACGGCGACGTATTCAATTATTTTAAGACGCACGCCCGTTACCTTTATCAGCCTGTGCAAGCTCAGCGACGCGTTCAGTATCTCCGTTATGAACACGCACAAAACGTACCCGTCAACCCCAAGCCGCGGCGTAAGCAAAAGCACCAGCGCGACGCTTGCCGCCGCGTCGATAATGTTATATCGCATCGACGCCATCTGCTCGCCGAGTCCTTTCAGCATTCCGTCGACGACGGTGTCAAGATACATCACCGGCACAAGCACGCCGAATATGCGGATATATTTCGCGCAAAGCGCGTTGTGGTAGACAAGCTCGCCGAGTCCGTCCGCAAACGTGATAAACACCGCCGCGGTAATGAGCGCGAACATAAGCCCGAATTTTATTGAGCGCGAAACGACGTAGTTTATGTGGCGATTGTCTTTTTTTGTGCCGTATGTCGCGCTCATTTCGGAAAGTTCAGGCACGATAAGCGAGGCAAACGTCTGGCACAGCGCCGCCGGAAACAGCACAAGCGGGAAAACCATGCCGTGAACCACTCCGTAAAGGGACAGCGCCTCCGCGGCATTTTCCCCGTATGCGCGAAGTCCGCGCGGGATAAGGACGTGTTCAAGAGTTACAAGTCCCGATCTCAGATACGCGCCCGCGGCGACGGGGAGGGAAATTCCGATCATACGGCGGACAAGATCATGCGGCACCGTCGCATCCGAGCGCGGCAAACGTCGGCGGTCGATAAGATACATAACAAACATATACGAAAACGACAGTCCCTCCGACACGCTTGTGCCTATCACAAGCGCAAGGCACGCATACTCTATCCCGCGCGGCGCAAGCATACCGATCGTCGAAAGGATTATTCCGATCTTTATAAACTGCTCGACGATGTTTGCCGCGGCGCTTTTGTATATTCGGCGCACGGCGGAAAAGTACCCCGCAAAAACGTTTGTTACGGCGATGAACGGCAGACTGATCGACAGCGTGCGGAGCGAGATGACCGTCCTCGCGTCACCGAGGATATTGTTTCCGATGAAGTCCGCTCCGAAGAAGAGAAGAAAAAACGAGGCGCCCCCGAATATAAGAGCGTAGGCAAGACAGCGCACAACGGCGCCCGTCGCTCCCCTGCCCCGCCCGAATGCGATCTCCTCTGACACAAGCCGCACCGTAGCGAGATTTATTCCCGACGTCGCCAGAACGACGGCAAATCCGTACGCGCTCGTTATAAGCGAAAACAGCCCCATTCCCTCAGCGCCGATAATGCGCGAAACGTACGCGCCCCAAACGACAGATACGGTGCGCATAAACAGCGTTACAGCCGCGAGTATAAGCGCGTTTCCGAGAAAAACTTTTATTCTTTTCACTATTGCAACCTTTTGTGAAATATTGTATAATATAGGTGTAACTGAAAAAAATATATTCGATTGACTCGGTTTTAATGACAACGGAGGTAAACGTGTTCAAACAGAAGATCCTTCCAAAGCTCACCGACGTGGCTTTTCTTGTCGCTTCAAGCTTGCTTTACGCAATATCGTACAATATGTTTCTCGTTCCGGGGAGCATTTTTGTCGGCGGCGTCGGCGGCATCGCCACAGTGCTGAACATAAAATTCGGACTGCCGACCGGTATTATTATCATCGCGCTGAACGTGCCGCTGATAATCGGCTTTATCATAGCATATGGGTGGCGGTCGAGCATAAAGACGATCATAGGCGTGCTTACGACGTCCGTTTTCGTTGACGTTACGGCGGCACTGAATATTTTCCCCGCCGCGTTTGATCCGTCCGATAAGATACTGAACGCGCTGTTCGGCGGTATCACGCTTGGCGCGGCGCTGGGTGTTTTGTTCTGGCGCGGCATAACGACAGGAGGCACTGACATTGCGGCGCTTTTGCTTAAAACAAAAATAAAGCGCGTCAGCACGTCCACGCTTATTCTTATCTGCGACGGCGCGGTTATTGTGTTCGCAGCTATAATGATGAACGACTGGCTGACTGTGCTTTACTCATTCCTTGCGGTGTTTATGATGACAAGCACGCTCGGCTTTGTAACGGGCGGCTTTGACAAGGGGAGCCTTGTCTACATCTTTTCAGAAAAAACGGACGAGATCGCCGAAACGATATCCAAAACGCTCGACCGCGGCGTAACACTGCTTGACGGCATGGGATGGTACACAAAGCGCGAGCAGAAAATAATCATGTGCGCAGTAAAAAAGAACGAGCTTTACAAAATAAAGTTCATTGCGAAAACAGTCGATCCGCGCTCGTTCATCATCGTCAGCGAATCGGATGAAACGATCGGCGAAGGGTTCAAGACGAGCCTTGGCGAGATGGGATTTGAGGAAAAGGAAAAAAAGAAAAAGCCATAAGGCTTTTTCAAGTCTTTATTTTCGTGCTGACCTCGCCTGAGCCGAGGCTGTCCTCGGTGCCGTCGTCAAACCTTACGAAAAGGCGGCAATTTTCATCTACAAAGAGCGCTTTGGCGCTCTTTTTTTCATCGCCTCGCAAAACGATTATGTCCTTTCCGTCAAGGTATTGACAACTTCTGTATTCGTCAATACAGCCCTCAAGCCCCGCGTCGTAAATGTGGGCAAATTCACAAAGGAAATCGGCGATGACGCGCGCACGAAGGCTTCCCGTCGAGGTTTCGCTTATCGCGCCGGCGACGTTCTTTATTTCGCCGTCAAAGCCGCCCTGCGGCTCGCTGATATTTATCCCGACGCCGACAACGGCATACCGCAGCGACGAAAGCTCGGCGTCGATAGACGCCTCCGTCAGTATCCCGCACACCTTGCGCCCGCCGACGTATATGTCGTTTACCCACTTGATCTCGGCGCGCTTGCCCGAGTTTTTCTCGATAGAGCGGCGCGCCGCAACGGCGGCGGCAACGGTGATCTTCAGCGTTTGCTCAACAGGGAGATGCGGTCTTAAAAGGAGCGAAAAATACACCCCCGTCCCGCGCGGCGACAAAAAAGTCCGCCCGAGTCTGCCGCGCCCCGCGCTTTGCTTTTCCGCAACGACGACGCTCCACTCGCGCCCGCCGCGCTCAGCCATGTCTTTGACGACGGTGTTGGTGGAATCGACCTCGCCGAACACCGAAACGTCAAACCTTTCGTCCGAAAGGTATTTTTTTATCCCGTGCGTTGAAAGCGCCACGCTTTGCGGCGAAAGCGAATATCCGCCGTGCGACGAAAGAACATCATACCCGTCGGCGCGCAGCGAGCTTACCGCTTTGAAAACGGCGTTCCTGCTGACGCAAAGCTCCTTTGCAAGCGCCTCGCCCGATATCGCAGCGCCGTCTCCGTCTTCAAGACGACGCAGAACCTCGTCCTTTATTGACATATCAGACTCCTACCTTTTTATACAGCCTCTTTGAAAGGAACGCCGCAAGCGCGATCTTCGCCGCGTCAAACGGCAGATAAGGCACAACGCAAGTCATAAGCGCAGAGCCTACCGTTTTCGCCCCTTTGAAATATATGCAGAACCACGCCGTTCCGAATGCGTAGCATACGATAACGCCGGCAACCATCGAAATGATCATCGGCAGCGTCTTCATTTGCGTTTTTTCGCAAACAAGGCCGACTATTATCGCCGTGAAAATAAACCCGATTATATATCCGCCCGTCACGCCGCCGAGCACGCCGATACCGCCGCGAAATCCCGAGAAAACGGGCGCTCCCGATGCGCCGATGGCGATATAGACAAGCACGGCGATAGTCCCGCGCTTCCAGCCGAGCAGTGCCGCCGCCATTATTACGGCAAACGTTTGAAGAGTTACGGCGATGCCGCTTGCAAAAGGTATGGATATCCAAGTGCATACGGCGATAAGCGCCGCAAACAGTGCTATGTAAGAAATATCAAGTGTCAGTTTTTTGCTTTTAGTGTTCATATCTTGCCTCCGTTTTGATTATACACAAAACGAAAAGCTTTGTCAACCCATTTTTTAATTTGGGTTGACAAAGCCGGGGTTATACACGTCAAATTTCAGCTTGTCGCCGTCGGTGCGGCAAAATATCCGCCCTCCGCTTTTGACGTTTCCTTTGATGATAAGAGTTGAGAGTTCGTCCTCGACAAGCGTCTGAACGGTGCGGCGCAGCGGGCGCGCGCCGAGCGATCTTATGTCGCTCTTTTTGACGATCAACGACGCAACGGATGGATCAAACGAAAGCTCGATCCCGTCAGCGGCGGCGGCGCAAGCCGTTCTTTTAAGCATCAGAGATGTGATCCCCTCAAGCTCTTTTTCACCCAGAGGATGAAAATACACGACCTCGTCGATGCGCCCCAAAAACTCAGGGCGGAAGTATTCTTTAAGCGACGAAATCACGCGCTCCCGCTCGGCGTCAGGCGATGTGATAAATCCGCTTTTGTTCGTCTTTTCGGTGCTTCCCGCGTTTGAGGTCATTATGATCACAGCGGAACGGAAATCGGCGCGCCGCCCCTCCGAGTCGGTCAGCATTCCGTCGTCAAGTATCTGCAAAAGCAAATTCAAAACGTCGGGGTGTGCTTTTTCTACCTCGTCGAACAAAACGACAGAGTAAGGGCGGCGGCGTATGCCCTCCGTAAGCTTCCCTCCCTCGCCGTATCCGACGTATCCCGGCGGCGAGCCGATAAGGCGCGAAACGCTGTGGCGCTCCATATATTCGCTCATGTCAATACGCAGCATTTCGTCGCGCGAGCCGAACAGCTCCTTTGCGATAAGGCGTGCAAGCTCGGTTTTCCCGACGCCCGTCCCGCCGACAAACAAAAGCGAACACACAGGGCGGCTTCTTCCGGCGAATCCGGCACGCGCACGCCTTATCGCGCGGGCGCATATATCAACCGCGTCGTTTTGACCGAAAAGCTCGCGCTTTATGTTGTCCTCAAACGATGAAAGCGCCGCCCTCTCATCATTTCCGATTTTTCCGACGGGAACGTCGGTGCTTTGCGTTACCATTCTGGCAACGTCGTCCTCCGTAATGAAAAGACGCCGCCCGCCTGTTTCACGGCGCCACTCCTCCCTCATCTTCTCCGCGTCCCGCTCCGCCCTGATCGCCTCGTCGCGAAGGCGCGCCGCCGCCTCAAAGTTCTGCATTTTTATCGCCTGCTCTTTTTTTGCGATCAACTCCGCGCTCATGCGCTCTTTTTGTTTTATTTCATCTGGCACGGTGTACGTTTCCATCCGTTTTGACGCCGCCGCCTCGTCGATGAGGTCTATTGCTTTGTCGGGAAGAAATCTGTCGGGGATATATCGCTTTGAAAGCGTGACCGCCGCACGTATCGCGCCGTCCTCGATAGTCACGCCGTGGTGAAGCTCGTATTTTTCACGCAGTCCTTCAAGTATCCGCACCGACTCCTCAACGCTCGGTTCGTCGACGCTGATCGGCTGAAAGCGGCGCTCAAGCGCGGGGTCTTTTTCGATGCGAAGGCGGTACTCGCGTGTTGTCGTCGCGCCGATGACCTGTATCTCGCCGCGCGCAAGATACGGTTTAAGTATGTTTGCCGCGTCAACGGCGCCCTCTGCGGCGCCGGCTCCGACAATGGTGTGTATCTCGTCGATGAAAAGTATGACGTTGCGGCTCTTTATTACCTCGTCCATAACTTTTTTCAGCCGCTCCTCGAACTCGCCGCGGTACTTGGCGCCCGATATCATCGCGCCGATATCCATCATGATAACGCTTTTGCCGATAAGCGTTTCGGGGACGTTTTCGGAAACTATCCTCTCGCACAGCCCCTCGACGACGGCGGTTTTGCCAACGCCCGGCTCACCGATAAGACACGGGTTGTTCTTTCGTCTGCGTGAAAGCACGGCTATAACACGCTCTACTTCCTTTTTTCTGCCGATAAGCGGATCAAGCGCGCCCATACGCGCCGCAGATGTAAGGTCGCGCCCGTATTGAAGCGAAACGCCCGGCGGCGTTTCCTTTTTCGGCTTTTGCCTGTCGCCCGGCGACGATATATCGCCGAAGAACGACATCAGGTCGTTTTGTATCTCGCTTATGCTCGCGTTTTGCGAAAGAATGAGCTTTACCGCCACGCACTCGCGGTCGTACAGCATCGAAAGGAGCAGATCCTCCGTTCCGACGCGGGAATTCTGGCGGCGCGCCGCGCTCTCGGCGGCGTCGGATATTATGCGCCTTAATCCCGGCGTCATTTCCGCAAATCCGTCGCCCGTGCCGCCCGACAGAGCCGAAATCATCGAGCGCGTGTCCGTGTAAGTTATATCGTGCATTTTAAGCACGTTTGCTGCAACGCTCCCCTCTTCAAGCAAAAGTCCGAGCAAAAGATGCTCCGTTCCGACGTATGACGTGCCAAGCAGCCGCGCCTCATCCGTCGCCGATTCAAGTGCGCGCTTTGCCGCGTTTGTGAGATTTTTCTGCATACCTTCACCTCCGTACATAAATTATATTATGCCGAGAAAATGAAAATTGTATTCGCAATTATGCAAATAAATCTTGATATAATGATAAAAATATTGTAGAATAAAGAAAAAAGCGCATTTTCGGAGGTTATATGGTTTCAAAGGTATTCAGCGCGGGGCTGTACGGCATTGACGGCTACCTCGTAACAGTTGAGTGCGACGCGCACGACGGCATACCGCGCTTTGAGATAGTCGGCCTTCCCGACAACGCCATAAAGGAGTCGAAGGAGCGCATCCGCTCCGCCATGACGAGCAGCGGATATCTGTTTCCCGACGCGGCGGTAACGGTGAACCTTGCGCCTGCCGACAGAAAGAAGGAAGGCTCGTCTTACGACCTTGCGATGCTTGTCGCCATTATGAAAAGCGCGGGCGTGTTCGGCGACGCTCTGACCGATAATATGTGTTTTCTCGGCGAGCTGTCGCTATCGGGAGAGGTGCGCGGTGTTTTCGGCGTGTTGCCGATGACGATGGCCGCAAAAAGCGAGGGAAAAACAGAGATCTTCGTTCCCGCCTGCAACGCCAAAGAGGCGGCGGTTGTTGACGGGATAACAGTTTACCCCGTAAATTGCGTCACAGACGTTATAGATCACATAATGGGAAGAAAGTCGCTTGAGGCGGCGCGTTTTGACAAAGCGGAGTTTTCGCACAGCGAAGAAACGCAGCTCGATTTTTCAGACGTAAAGGGGCAGGCGCTTGCCAAACGCGCGCTTGAAGTCGCGTGCGCCGGCGGGCATAATATCCTGCTTATCGGCCCTCCCGGAACGGGCAAGAGCATGCTTGCAAAGCGCATTCCGACAATACTTCCCGAAATGACGTTTGACGAAGCGGTTGAAACGACGAAAATACACTCCGTTGCGGGCGTTCTTCCGCCCGATACGTCGCTGATCACGACGCGCCCGTTCCGCGCGCCGCATCATACAATGTCGTGCGCCGGTCTTGCCGGCGGCGGAAAAATACCGGTGCCGGGCGAGATCTCGCTTGCGTCGGGCGGCGTTTTGTTCCTCGATGAACTGCCGGAATTCTCTCGCCCGTCAACAGAGGTTTTGCGTCAGCCGCTTGAAGACAGAAAAGTAACGATAACGCGCGTCGGCGGCAAGATGACGTTCCCCGCTGATTTTATGCTCGTTTGCGCGATGAACCCTTGCAAATGCGGATATTACGGCCACCCGACGAAAAAATGCACCTGCACGCCCGACTCGATACGAAAATATCTTTCAAAGATAAGCGGCCCCCTGCTTGACAGAATAGATATACAGATCGAGATGCCGTCCCTTTCGTACGACGAGATAGTTTCCGAAAAAACAGCCGAGGAAACATCAGCCGACGTGCGCCGCCGCGTAAACGGTGCGCGCGAATTTGCAAGACGCCGCTACGGGAGCGACAAGATAACGTCAAACGCAACGCTGACGTCGGCTCAGATACGCAAATACTGCAAGCTCGACGACGGTGCAAAAACGATGCTGAAACGCGCCTTTGACGCGCTCGGGCTATCAGCGCGCGGGTATGACAGAATACTGCGCGTGTCCCGCACGATAGCTGACCTTGACGGCAGTGACATCATAAAAGCGAGCCACGTCGCCGAGGCGATACAGTTCCGCAGTCTTGACCGAAAATACTGGGGAAGATGAACATAATACGATAAAATAAAAAGCCCGCGTTTGCGGGCTTTTTTGTGTTAGTTGTTCATCGCTTTCCAGATGTCGGCGTAGTTTGTCTGTCCCGTGCCGGGGCGACGACTCGCTTCGGAGTTCATCACAAAATCAAGAAACTGCTGCTTTGAGTCGGCGTCTGTTTTTGGCTTTAAGTCGTCCACCATCTTCGAGTAGAACTCGATGAGCTTTTGGTTTGTCGTTTCGCGCACTTTTACCGTTTCGGCGACCGCTTCGGCGACCTTGTCATTTGAGCCGCCTTGTTCTATCGTCGGCTCGTTGTTTGAAGCGGCGGCATAGAGCGCGTCAAATGCTTCTGTAAGATACGCCTTGTCGTTTGCGATGCGCTCGATCTGTTCGAGTGCGTATTCGAGATTGTACTTCGACGCGGGTATTTCAATTACCTCGCCTGTAGTTTTGTCGATGTTTATGTTATCCATTTTAATATCCTCCAAAATTTTTGGCGGACACGCAAGGCAAATGGTGTTTTCATCCACAAAGCGTGCCCTGCCTGATTTCACAAGACCTTTTGCCCTTTTCGGGTAGGTCGCTTCGAGTATGTTGCCTTTTTCATCGACGACTTTTACGTTTTTTTCTATGGGTATCGTCCCCTTTCGTCGTATTTTTCCGAAAAAACAAAGCCCCTGTCCGTATTTTTGTAATGGGTGCCGTCCCCTGTGGCTTTTCGGAAAATATTTTGCCGTCCGTTTTTTGTTATGGGTGCCGTCCCCTCGGTGAATTAAGAATAGCATAGAAAACCGCTTTTGTCAAGCAGTTTTTTGTGCCTCCGTATATATAGTGTCAAAAAAATCGATTTGGTTTGCCGATTTTGAAAAAATTATAAAAAATTTTTCAAACCAAAGCAAAACACCGCCATTATGGCGGTGTTTTTTCATTCTATCACGTCTTTTTCGTCGATGACGATGCGCTTTACATTTTCGTCTGACGGTGCGTTATACATTATCGGTATCATGAACTTTTCCATGATCGAGCGGAGTCCGCGCGCTCCAGTGCCGCGCTGAACGGCAAGATGCGCTATCTTCGATATTGCCGCGTCTGTGAATTCCACCTCGATGTCGTCCATTTCAAACAGCTTTTTATACTGCTTGACGATGGCGTTTTTCGGTTCAAGAAGGATTTTGCACAGTGCCGCCTCGTCGAGCGCGTCAAGCGCAACGATGACCGGAATACGCCCGACAAGCTCGGGGATGAGCCCGTACTTTACAATGTCGTGCGCCGTTACGTTTTTGAACACGCCCTCCGACGTGCGCTCGCTCGACGTCTTTATCTCGCCGCCGAAGCCTATCGTGCCGCTGCCGCGGCGTTTTTCGATTATCTCGGAAAGCCCGTCAAACGCGCCGCCGCAGATAAACAGGATGTTTTCCGTATTTATCTGTATAAAATCTTGGTTGGGGTGCTTGCGCCCGCCCTGAGGAGGCACGTTTGCGACGGTGCCTTCAAGTATTTTAAGCAGAGCCTGCTGTACTCCCTCGCCCGAAACGTCGCGCGTGATCGAGCGGTTTTCGCTCTTGCGCGAGATCTTGTCTATCTCGTCGATGTAAATTATGCCGCGCTCGGCGAGTTCGACGTCGTAATCCGCCGCCTGAATAAGACGAAGAAGGATATTTTCAACATCCTCGCCGACGTATCCCGCCTCCGTAAGCGTTGTCGCGTCGGCTATCGCAAACGGAACTTTCAGCGTTTTTGCAAGCGTTTGCGCGAGGAAAGTCTTTCCGACGCCCGTCGGCCCGAGAAGCAAGACGTTGCTCTTCTGGATATCGACGTCGTCATTGTCTTTTTTCTTCGATTGTTTATGCGATATCCTCTTGTAGTGGTTGTAAACCGAAACCGCAAGAGTTATCTTTGCGTCGTCCTGCCCGATGACGTACTCGTCAAGCACCGCCTTTATCTGCGCGGGCTTCGGAAGCTCCTCCGAGCCGAGATCGTCCTTGTCGTGTGACTCGTAGTCCTCGATGACGGAGTTGTACGCCCTTATGCAGTCGCCGCATATAAACACGCCGTCCGGCGACGGAACGAGCAGCTTTACGTCCGCCTCGCGCCTGCCGCAAAACGAGCAGTAGTGCATACTTTCTCTTTTAGCCATATATTTCCTTCCGATCAGGCGCGTTTTTCGATGACTTTGTCGATAAGGCCGTACTCTTTTGCCGCCTCGGCGTCAAGCCAGTTGTCGCGGTCTGTGTCGCGCTCGATGACCTCGATGCTCTTGCCGGTCTTTTTTGCGAGAATCTCGTTGAGCTTTTTGCGGATTTTGATTATGTGTTCAGCCTGGATCTTGATATCGCTCGCCTGTCCCTGCGCGCCGCCGAGCGGCTGGTGGATCATTATTTCGCTGTTCGGAAGAGCGAATCTCTTGCCCTCGGCTCCCGCCGCAAGCAGGAACGCGCCCATCGACGCCGCCATACCGACGCATATCGTCGATACGTCGCATTTGATGAAGTTCATCGTGTCGTATATCGCCATGCCCGCAGAGATCGAACCGCCGGGGCTGTTGATGTAAAGCGAAATGTCCTTGTCGGGATCCTGCGCTTCGAGGTAGAGAAGCTGCGCCACGACGAGCGACGCCGTTACGTCGTTTACCTCGTCGGAAAGGAATACGATGCGGTCGTTGAGCAGTCTTGAATATATATCGTATGACCTTTCGCCCATTCCAGTCTTTTCTATTACCATCGGTACAAGTGCCATTTTGTTTACCTCCTTGAAAAAAATGTAGAATTTGTTGGATTTAAGTCGTATTCGCAGACTTTCGCCTGCGAATACCGTGTTGATGTATTACTCCGCTTTGTCTTCGGATTCCTCTTCCGTCTTCTTTGCGGTAGTTTTTCTTGTCGTCTTCTTTGCGGCGGGTTTGCTTTCGGGAGCCGTTTCCTCTGCCGTTTCCGCGGTTGCTTTCTTTGCGGCGGGTTTTCTTGTCGCTTTCTTCTTTGCGCCGGAAACGTCCGCATTGTCGCGCACGAAGAGAACTGCCTTGCCTACTACAACGTCAGCCTTGACAGCCTCGGCACCGATAGCGTCCTTGACCTTTTCAACTTCAAGGCCGTAGCCTTCCGCGATCTTCTTGTATTCTTCTTCAACGTCCTCGTCCGTAGCTTCAAGACCTTCCGTCTTTGCGACGTATTCAAGAGCGAGTCTTGTCTTTACCTGTCTTTCGGCTTGCGGGCGGAACTGCTTTTTGAGCGCCTCAACGTCCTGACCTGTGTATTTCATATACATATCAAGGCTGAGTCCCTGATAGCGCAGGCGGTTTTCGTAATCCGTAAGCAGATTTTCCGTTTCGTTTTCATACATAACGTCGGGTATCTCGCCGATAAGGTTTGACGAGAGCTTTTCCATAAGCGCGTCGTCGAGCTTGCGGTCAGCGGCTTTGTTTGCGTCGCTTTCGAGTTTTGCCTTTACGTCGGCTTTGTATTCATCAACTGTATCAAATTCCGATACGTCTTTTACAAAATCGTCGTTAAGTTCGGGAAGTTCGGTTTCCTTGATCTCGTGGATCTTGCATTTGAAAACAGCGGCCTTGCCTGCGAGCGTCTTTTCCTGATAGTCCTCGGGGAACGTAACGTTAACGTCGAAGTCCTCGCCGATATTTTTGCCTACTACCTGATCCTCAAAGCCGGGGATGAACGTGCCGGAGCCGAGTTTAAGGCTGTATTTTTCGCCTTTGCCGCCGTCAAACGGGACGCCGTCGACAGATCCGTCAAAATCAAGCGATACCTCGTCGCCCGTTTTTGCGGCGCGGTCGGTAACTTCTATCATGCGGGCGTTTCTCTGTCTTACGCGGTCGATCTCCGTATTTACTGCCTCGTCCGTGATCTCAACGCTTTCGCGCTCAGCTTTAAGTCCCTTGTATTCGGAAACGGTAACTTCCGGTTTTACAAACACTTTTGCCGTAAGCGTTACGCCGTCGTCCTCGATGCTTTTAAGATCGAACTCGGGGCGGGAAACGACTTCAAGCTTTGATTCTTTGAGCGCCTCGTCGTATGCGCCGGGGATGATCGCGTTGAGCGCGTCCTCGTAAAATACGCCCTTGCCGTACATCTTTTCGATGATGGAGCGCGGCGCTTTGCCCTTGCGGAAGCCGGGGATGTTGATGCTTGCGGCGTTCTTTTTGAACGCTTTGTCAACCTCGGCGTCGAATGTCGCGCGGTCAACCTTTATTTCAAGTTCCTTCTGGTTTACCGCTACGTCTTTGATATTTTTAAGTTCCATTGCTTTTTTATTCCTCCGAATGAAAAAATAGTCATACACATATAATATAGCAGTTTTAAGGCGAAAAGTCAACAGTTATTTTTCCGCCGCGCCATTTATTTTTTGAAATATATAATAATTGTTTTTTGTTATGTATTGATTTTTCGTTTTGTATATGATATTATTAAGTTAACAAGATCGACTTTTGTCGAAAACAGGAGGAATTTATGTCATTCTTAAAGAAAAACTGCAGATCGCTGCTTTATATCCTTGTCGGAATACTTAACTTTATCCTTTTCGCATTTTCATATTTTTCAATAACCGTTGACGCTTGGGGAGGCAGGCAAACCTCAAGAGCAAGCGGCTATGACTTCCTCGGCATTTGGGGCAACGCGGGCTTCATCGGAGTTATGGTAAGCCTTGTTCAGCTTATAGTACTGATAGCCGCCATCGCTCTTATCGCCGTCGGCGTGATAGCTCTCGTGCGCGACGCATTCGGAGCATCTATCCCCGAAATACCCGGCATAAGCTATGAAAATCTCGGGAAATACGTCCTTTGGGGCTATTGCGGTCTGAACGCGCTTCAGTTCGTTCTTTCGATGATCCTTGCATTTGTAAACAAGGGCGGCCCCGGATTTGGACTTTTCGTCGTTCTTCTTTTCAACGTGGCGTACTTCCTCTGCGATTTTATGTTTATCGCTAAATTCGAATCGTCTGCAAGCGGTCCCGTTATGGAATACAAATGCACAAAATGCGGTAAAAAAGTTTCCGCGAATACAAAATTCTGCCCCGATTGCGGCGGCGAGATTGCCGGAAGCGTTAAAAAGGAATTTGAATTCGTTTGTTCAAAATGCGGCAAAAAGGTTTCTTCAAGCGTTAAATTCTGCCCTGATTGCGGCGGCGAGATCGAGTCGCGCGAAAAGCAGTATGTAAAATACGTATGTGAAAAGTGCGGCAAAGAGGCGAAAAAGTCCGAAAAATTCTGTTCGGAGTGCGGCGGCGAGATAAAAACCGTTACGTACTCAGCATCCGAGTCTGAGCAGGCAGTTGAGGCCGGCGCTGAAAAAAGCGAATAAAACCACAAAATAAAAACCATCGCACAAGCGATGGTTTTTTTATTTGTGAAATTTGGAAATGCTCTTATTTTTTGTTCATTTTAAGCTTTTCGCCTCGTACGTCCTTGCCGACAAAGGCGCACACCTCAAACTCGCCTATGAGGCGCGAAACGATCCTTTCGTTGTACTGTTCGAGAAGCTCGTTTCGTCTTACGTTTGTGGAGATGAGCATACTTTTTTCAGACACGATGCGCGTGTTGATCACGTTATACAGGCAGGCTGACGTAAACTGATTTGATACCTCCGTGCCGAGATCGTCGATTATAAGCAAGTCGCACTCGAAGTACTTATCGGTTTTTGACGGCGTTTTGTCGCCAAAGCTTTTGTTGAACCGCTCGTAGCTGAAATCCGAAAACATATTCTGCGCGCTTTCGTATATAACGCTGCACCCGCTCTCGATCACGCTCTTTGCGATGCCGCTTGAAAGATGCGTTTTGCCGAGTCCCGTCGTGCCCATAAAGAGCATATTGCGGCACTGCCCTTCGGCAACGGCCGTGGCAAAAGCTTTTGCGCGAATAAGGTTGTTTTCCATTTTCGTCCGATCGACGCCGATGTAATACTCGAGCGAAAAGTTGTCAAAATCCTGCTTTGATATAAGGCCCGACATACCGGAATTCTTGAACTCCGCGTCGACAAGCGCACGGTGAAGACACTTGCACATCTTCCCGTTTTTGTCATATCCGGTATCTTTGCATAGCGGACATTCGTACTTCGGCTCCCCCATATCTGCGTCAAATCCAGCGGCGGCAACAAGCCTTGCTCGCTCCGAAACAAGCTCCTCGGCTTCCACGCGGATTTTATCTATTCTGCCGCAAAGATCTGAGCCGCCGCGCATGCTCTCTTTGAAAATACGCAGACCTATCGACGACAGCCTGTTGTCGATTTTTTTCACGTCCGGCACAGCGGAATACAGCTGCGCTTTTTCGACTTCGGCCGCAACTTCCGCCGCGACCTTTTTCTTTGCATACAGTTCCGTTACTTTTGTAACGCTCTCACTGCTGTAAGGCATACGCTCCTCCTTTATTTTCCGATATTGCTCTCGCCGCGCGCGATGGCAAGATCGAGAAATTCGTCAAGATCAAACCCGGGATCGTTTTTCTGTTTTTTGCTCTTTTTGCCCGATTTTTCTTTGAATTCTTTTTTCTTTTCTTCGGCTTCAGCGCCGTTTGAAACGCCGCTTTTGTGCCAGTTGTCCATTATCGCGTTGGCGTATGCGAGCGTCGGGCGCTCGGTGTTCGATATCGTTTCTTCATAAGCGCGGCGAATCATCTCCTCGCTCATGCCCCATTTTACCCAATTTGATATGTACTCCCGTTCGCGCGGAACGAGCGCGCGCTCGCCGAGGCCGAACAGGCGACGGACAAGATATTCGACGTCATGCTTTTTGTTTTCGCCGTCGAGGTACGCTTCAAGCGCGTCGACGGTGCGGATGCCGCCATCGTAAAGGGATATCGCCTTTTTTTCGATAAAACGCACCGTTATCTTCTCGCGGCGCGCGTAGTGAGAACAGAGCAGCATTATGTACTCCGGTTCAAGCCCAAGCCCCTGACGAAGATATATAACAGAGCTTGACTCGGCGTGAGTGAACACGTGCGAGCCGAGTATTTCGCGGCACTTTATTATAAGTCCGTCGACCGACGGATCGCTCTCGCGTATCTTTGCTATCTCATCCCCCGTGTAAACGCGCGATGTGCTGTCGCTCGGGGTTATGCGGCGCTTTTGCATCGGCTCCTCATCGCCCTCGATGATCCCCGCGCCGCGCCAGAAAGAGAGCGCTTTTGAAACCGCACCCCCGTCGAGTGAGCAAACGGATGCAAGTTCCCCCTCGCTATTCCCCGCGCAAAGCGCGACAAGAACGCGAAGCTCCGCCTCGCCCGCCTCGCTTATTTTATCCTTCACGGCGCCGGGCAGAGATATGACCGACGCGCCGTATTTTAGCTTTATCATAAAGCACCTCTCGCTTTGTTTTTCTATGTCTGTTGCTTGATGTAAATATTTTCCATTTATGGAACGTATTCGGCTGCCTTAATATGAAGTTTTCCACATTGAACAGGCGCTTCAGTTCGCTGTTTTTTCCACATTATCAACAGAGTTTTCCACTATAAAAGCCCGATTTGGCCTTGCTTTTGCCCGATTTTGACAAAATCTGCCGTTGCTCGACAAAAATTCTTTCCACTCGATGTGGAAAACTTTTCAATTGGATAACGGCGAAAAATATACAGTTGTATGAAATAAAATCAAGCGAAATAACGCCGAAAATTCGTATATTTTTTTGTCTAAAATGACGTCTTTTACACTTCCGCCACGGCCGATGCGTTGAGCGACACGTCTGAAAACGCGCCCGCTTTGTACTCAAAGTAGGCCGCCGAAGCTATCATCGCGGCATTGTCGCCGCAGTATTTCAGCGCCGGCATATAGAGCTGCACGCCGCGGTTTTTGCACAGATTTTCAAGCGCCGCACGAAGGTGTGAATTTGCCGCAACGCCGCCCGCAAGCACAACGCGGTGAACGTCCGGGTATTTGTCCAGCGCCTCGTTCATTTTGATGACGACAGACGAAACCGCCGCCTCGACAAAGCTTGCCGCGATATCGGCCCTCGGCAGCTCCCCGCCCTTTTGCGAGCAAGAGTTGATGTGATTCAGCACCGCCGTTTTTATGCCCGAAAACGAAAAGTCGAGCGTGTCGTCCTTTATTGCGGCAGACGGGAATTTGATATTCGGCTTGCCCTCATACGCCAGCTTATCCATCGCGGCGCCTCCGGGGTACGGCATACCGAGAACGCGCGCCACTTTGTCAAACGCTTCGCCAAGCGCGTCGTCGCGCGTTGCACCGATCGTCGTCATATCGCGGTAAGTGTCGGCTTTGATAAGCGACGTATGGCCGCCTGACGCGACGAGTGCGAGAAACGGAGGTTTGAGTTCCGGGTGGTCTATGTAGTTTGCCGCAATATGCCCTTTGATGTGATTGACGGCGATAAGCGGCTTTTTATTTGCATAGGCGAGCGATTTTGCGAAGTTGACTCCGACGAGAAGCGCACCTATAAGCCCCGGGCTTGCCGTTACGGCGACAGCGTCAATATCGCCGATGGCGGCGTTTGCCGTTTCAAGCGCTTCGTATGTGATCTTCGATATTGCCTCCGTATGTGCGCGGCTTGCAATTTCAGGCACAACGCCGCCGAAACGCGCGTGTATATCTATTTGCGACGCAACGATATTCGACAAGACCGTTATCTTCCCGTTGTCGTCAAATTCAAGCACCGCCGCGCTTGTTTCGTCGCATGAGCTTTCAAATCCGAGTATTTTCATTTCATCTGTCTTTCTTAAAGATAGTAATTGTAAAGGTATGCGTCCTCGCGCGGCGCGCGGTAGTAGTTTTTTCTCATTCCGACGCGTTCAAAACCGGCGTTTTCATACAGCGATATCGCCGCGTCGTTTGACGCGCGCACTTCAAGCATAACGACGTCGAGTCCGAGCGATTTTGCAACGCGGAGCAGCTCGCTCACAAGCGCGCGCCCCGCGCCGAGCCGCCTTTGTTCCGGCTCAACGGCGATATTGCACAGCTCCCCTTCGCCGACCGCGCATTTCATAAGCGCGTAGCCGACAAGCGCTCCCCCCGCCATCGCGACAAGAAAAACGGATGATGCGTCGTTTATTTCATTTTCTATCGCCGCGTCGCTCCACGGGATAGAGTAACACCTTTGCCAAAGCGACGAAACGGCGGAAAGGTCCGCCGACGTCGCGCGCCTTATTTCGATCTCCATTTTGAACCGTCCGGATAAAGCAGTTTTTCGATCTCGCGGCAAAGCGCGAAAAAGCACTCGTCGTGCGCGTTCTCGTCGTAGTCGGCAGGGACTGAAATGCCCGCCTTGAACGTCGTTATTTTGTCTTTGAATTCCGGATAGCGCTCCGCTATTTTTTCGGCGTGCGCCGACGTTACGCCGACGACGATGTCGCTTTTCGACACAAGCTCGCGCGTTAGCGGTTTTGATATCTGCGTGCGCAGCTTGTCTTTATCGTAGCCGTGCCTTGTAAGCGCCGCACGCGCGTCGTATGACATAGGCCGTCCCTGCGTCGTGAACAGTCCCGCCGAATCGGCGATATAGTCGCTCCCGTAAACCTCGTTTGTTATCGCCTGCGCCATCTGCGAGCGGCAGATATTGAGGTCACAGACAAAAAGAACGCTCTTCATACAGTTTATTTTTTCGGAAGCGCCTGAACACTGTCCGCAACGGCGGTGATATAGTCGTTTTCAAACAGCTCTGTCATTCCTCTGTCGCAAAGAGCCGTAAGCTTTGAATCTATCGGTATCTTTGCAAGAACAGGTATTCCGTAGTCGAGCGCGACCGAGTCGACGTGGCTGTTTCCGAATACTTCTATCTTTTTGCCGCAGTCGGGGCAGACGACGTAGCTCATATTTTCGACGATGCCGATGATAGGCACGTTCATCATTTTTGCCATTTTGACCGCTTTTGCGACGATCATGGAAACAAGGTCCTGCGGACTTGTTACGATAACGATGCCGTCAAGCGGGATAGACTGGAACAGCGTCAGCGGAACGTCCCCCGTGCCCGGAGGGCAGTCGATGACAAGCGTATCGACGTCGCCCCAGACGACGTCCGTCCAGAACTGCTTTACAGCGCCTGCGATAACGGGGCCGCGCCATACGACAGGCGACGTCGCGTCCTCGAGCAGAAGGTTGATACTCATAACCTCAATTCCCGTCGTCGTTTCCATCGGCTCGATGCCGCCGAGGGGCGAGGCGTTGCACGTGCCTTTGAGTCCGAATGCCTTCGGGATAGACGGGCCTGTTATATCGGCGTCGAGAATGCCGACCTTTTCGTCGCGGCGGGAAAGCTCTGTCGCAAGCAGAGATGAAACCATAGACTTGCCGACGCCTCCCTTGCCGGATACGACGCCTATAACGCGTCCGACGTGGCTGTACTGATTGAGTTTTTCATACTGCGGCGCGCCTCCGCGAGACGAGCAGTTTGCAGAGCAGCTTGAGCAGTCGTGCGTGCAGTTTTCAGATGATGTATTTGTATTTTTGGTATCTGCCATTGTGTTTTTTTCCTTTCGTGTATCAGATGAGCTTAAAGCCGAAGTAGTCTTTTGCGTTGTTGTAGCATATATCGCAAACAGTCTGCGCGAGCGTGTCTATGTCGAGCGGATATTCGCCGCGCTCGACGTATCCCGCGATAACGGAGCAAAGTATGCGTCTGAAATATTCGTGACGCGTGTATGAAACAAAGCTGCGCGAGTCTGTCAGCATTCCGATAAATTTGGAAAGCGCCGAAAGATTTGCGAGGTTTTCAAGCTGCGCCGTGATGCCGGCCTTGTTGTCGTTGAACCACCAAGCCGCGCCGTGCTGGATCTTCATCGGGTTGCAAAGCCCCTCCGATTCGTCGCTTGTGAACTGGAACGAACCGATAAGCGTCGCTATGGCGGCGTTATCATTCGGGTTGATGGAGTAAATGACCGTTTTGGGAAGAGAATTTTCGTAGTTGAGCGCGTCGAGCATATCCGCAAGGGTGCGGATGTCAAATGTGCCCATCGTGTCGTATCCCCTGTCGGCGCCGCCGCGGCGGAACTCGACGGTGTTGGGGTTTCTTATAACGCCGGCGTGTATCTGCATTACCCAGCCGAGCTTTGTGTACTCGTGTGCAAGCACGCGGATAAGCGCCGAGCGGTAAGCGAGCGCCATATCATTCTGTATAAGCTCGCCCGCCATGGCGCGCTTGAACGAAACGTCCGCAATGGAAACGGCCTGCGCCGCGGAAAGCGAGCCGTCAAACAGATACTCAAAATCCATACCGTGATCGGCGGTGCGGCAGCCGAGCGCATCAAAGTATGCTATGCGGGAAAGAAGAACGTCGCAAAGCGTGGCAAAATCGCGTATTTCAACGCCGCAAACGCGCGACAGGCGGATGATATAATCGCGAAATCCCGCGTTCTGAATCTTCATCGCGTTGTCCGGACGGAACGCGGGAAGCACCTGCGTTTCAAAATCGGTCACGTCGCGCAGCTTGATGTGATATTCAAGACTGTCGGCGGGGTCGTCGGTGGTGCAAAGCAGCGCCACGTTTGACTTTTTGATTATGCCGCGCACGCCCATATCGTCCCCGGCGAGCTTTTCTTTTGTAAGATCCCATATCTCGCGGCACGTTTCGGGGGAAATAACCCCTTCGTAGTCGAAGTACCTTTTGAGTTCAAGATGCGACCAGTGGTAAAGCGGGTTGCCGATAAGCTGAGGAATGGCGGCGCAGTACGCCTCGAATTTCTCGTAGTCGGAAGCGTCCCCCGTTATAAGCCGCTCGTTTATTCCGCACGAGCGCATGGCGCGCCATTTGTAATGGTCGCCCGAGAGCCACAGTTCAGTTATGTTTTCGTAGTGCTTGTCCTCGAGTATCTCCGAGGCGCTTACGTGGCAGTGGTAGTCGATTATCGGCATCGTTTCCGCGTAGTTGTGATACAGTACCTGTGCAAGATCGCTGTCAAGCAAAAAATCGTCACCGAGAAATTCTTTCATATCGTTCTCCTTTATTGTGTCCCAAAAAAATTCGTTTAAGTAAATTATACAACAAATTGTTTACAAATGCAAGATTTTATTATATAATTCAGGTGCAATTATTTTTTTGGAGGCTGAAATGAACGATATCACAAGAAAAATATACCTTTGCGGGATAGTTCCCGTGATAAAGATAAAGAACGCGGAAAACGCCGTTCCGCTTGCCCGCGCGCTGCTTGACGGCGGGCTTGACGTGATCGAGGTCACCTTCCGCACAAGCGCCGCGGCGCAGGCCATATCGCGCATCTCAAAGGAATGTCCGCAAATGCTTGTCGGCGCGGGTACGGTGCTGACTCGCGCTCAGGTGGACGAGGCGATCGAAGCGGGGGCGAAGTTCATCGTTTCGCCCGGTTTTAATCCCGACACGGTGAAATACTGCATATCGAAAAACGTAACGGTCATCCCGGGGTGCGCGTCGTGCGGAGAGATGGAGCAGGCGATGGCGCTGGGGCTTGATACGGTCAAATTCTTCCCCGCCGAAGCGTCGGGCGGCGCCGCTTTTCTCAAAGCGGTAAGCGCCCCGTACAAAAATCTTCACTTTATGCCGACGGGCGGCATCGACCCGGGCAATATGATGCAATATCTGTCGCTTCCGTGCGTTGCGGCGTGCGGCGGAAGTTTTATGGCGAAGGAAGCGCTTATCGACGCCGGCGATTTTACCTCGATCACACGCTGCGCCGCCGACGCCGTGCGCCGTATGCTCGGATTTGAAATAAAGCACGTCGGCATCAACTGCGACAATGCAGAAGAGGCGGCCAACGTTTCCGAAAAGCTGTGCCGTTTGCTCGGTCTGCTTCCCGACGACCGCGCGGGCGCCACGTTTGTCGGCACTCTTGTCGAGGTCATGAAATCGCCTTTCCGCGGCGCGTGCGGTCACATCGCCATCGGAACGTCAAACCCCGACCGCGCCAGAGCTTATCTTGAAAAGCTCGGCTTTGAATTTGACGAAAGCTCGGCAAAATACGACGGCGCCGGCAGGCTCAACATCATCTACCTCAAAGACGAGATCGGCGGATTCGCTTTTCATCTTGCGGCAAAATAATAAAAATCAATGCCGAAGGCTCCCTTGCAAAAGGGAGCTTTTTTGCGCACGCCACGGGGCGGCTGCCGCTCCGCGCAAATGTTAGCAAAAGCTAACAGCGGCGGGCACTTTCCGTATTTCACGAAATTGCCGTTTTTTCCGAAAAAATATAGCGGAAAACGCAAAAAAAATTCAAAAAAAGTATAGCAATTTTTCGCGCGCGGGTGTATAATAATATTTGTGCTATGAACGGCGGCAATGCCGCCGATACGCAAAATACATAAACGGAGGAAGTTTTCCATGAAAAAGAAACTTACGTCGGTCACATTCAATGATTCGGCAGAAAAGCGGGAAAAGCTCCTCGCCGTTATTGAGGAATACAAGGGCAAAGAGGGCAACCTTCTTCCCGTTCTTCAAAAGGCGCAGGAAATCTACGGCTATCTCCCGCCGGAAGTTCAGAAAACTGTCGCGCTCGGACTTGAAGTTCCGGAGGCTGAGGTTTTCGGAGTTGCATCGTTCTATGCGCAGTTCAAGCTCAATCCGGACGGCGACATCGCCATCGCGGTTTGCCTCGGCACCGCTTGCTACGTCAAGGGTTCCGGTCAGCTTGCGGACAAGGTAACCGAGATAGTCGGTCTTCACCCGGGCGAAACGACGAGCGACGGCAAATACAGCTTTGAAGCCACACGCTGCATCGGCGCGTGCGGTCTTGCTCCCGTCATGACGGTAAACGGCGACGTTTACGGCCGTCTTACACCTGCCGACGTTGCCGGCATCATTCGCAAATATCAGTAAGTAAACTTCACGAAAGGATCTGTACTTATGAACATTGAAAATCTTACAACAATACAGCAGTCCGTGAAGGAAACGCTCGACATCCGCGCAGGCATCGCTGCCGGCCATAAGAGAAACGTTCTTATCTGCGGCGGTACGGGCTGTACGTCTTCCGGAAGCGTCAAGATACACGACGCTATGCAGAAAGCTCTTGAAGAGCGTGGCATTTCCGACGAAGTAAAAGTTATCCAGACGGGTTGTTTCGGTCTTTGCGCCAACGGTCCGATCATGATAGTTTACCCCGAGGGCACGTTTTACACGCACGTATCCGTTGACGACGTTGACGAGATCGTAAACGAGCACCTTGTCGGCGGCAAGGAAGTTGAAAGACTTCTTCACAAAGAGAAAACGGCAAGCGGAAACGTTGAACCGACCTCCCTTTCCGAATCTCAGTTCTACAAAAAACAGCACCGTGTTGCTCTTCGTAACTGCGGATTTATCGATCCGGAGAACATCGACGAGTACATAGGCCGCGACGGTTATCGCGCCATTGCGAAAGTCCTTAACGAGATGGAGCCTCAGCAGGTCATCGACGAGATGAAGAAGTCCGGTCTTCGCGGACGCGGCGGCGGCGGCTTCCCGACAGGACTCAAATGGCAGTTTGCCGCAGATCAGCCCAAGGGCAAGAAGTACGTTGTCTGCAATGCCGACGAGGGCGACCCGGGCGCGTTTATGGACCGTTCCATCCTTGAAGGCGATCCTCACGCAATTATCGAGGCTATGGAGATAGCGGGTTACGCTGTCGGCGCAGACGAGGGCTACATCTACGTGCGCGCAGAGTATCCTATCGCCGTACACAGACTTCAGGTCGCCATCAAACAGGCGCATGAAAAGGGCCTTCTTGGCAACAATATCCTCGGCACAGACTTCAATTTCGATATCACTCTCCGTCTTGGCGCGGGCGCATTCGTATGCGGTGAGGAAACAGCTCTCCTTACCTCCATTGAGGGACACCGCGGCGAGCCGCGTCCCCGTCCGCCGTTCCCGGCTGTAAAAGGTCTGTTCGGCAAGCCGACGATGAACAACAACGTTGAAACGTATGCAAACGTTGCTCAGATCATCCTCAACGGCGCCGACTGGTACGCTTCCATGGGTACGGAAAAATCCAAAGGCACAAAGGTATTCGCTCTCGGCGGCAAGATCACCAACACGGGACTTGTTGAAGTTCCTATGGGTACAACGCTGCGCGAGATCATCGAGGAAATCGGCGGCGGCGTTCCGAACGGAAAGAAGTTCAAAGCCGCTCAGACAGGCGGCCCGTCCGGCGGCTGCATCCCGGCTGAACTTATCGACACGCCTATCGACTACGACAACCTTACGGCTATCGGCTGTATGATGGGTTCCGGCGGTCTTATCGTCATGGACGAGGACAACTGCATGGTCGATATCGCGAAGTTCTACCTTGAATTCACAGTCGACGAGTCCTGCGGTAAATGCACACCGTGCCGCGTAGGTATCGTTCGTCTGCTTGAAACTCTTGAAAAAATCACAGACGGCCGCGGCGAGCTTGAAGATCTCGACAAGCTTGAGGAGCTTTGCAATTACATCAAGTCCGGATCGCTTTGCGGTCTCGGTCAGACGGCTCCGAACCCGGTACTTTCAACGCTCCGCTTCTTCCGCGACGAGTACGTTGCTCACGTTGTGGACAAGAAGTGCCCCGCTCACGTCTGCAAGAACCTTATGCAGTATATTATCGACGACAACAAGTGCGTTGGCTGCAAGATGTGCTCAAAGGGCTGCCCGGCGGACGCTATCCACGTCAACGACGGCGCGGTAGTCAAAGAAGGCAAGAAGCTTCCTTATCTCGTTATAGATCAGTCGAAGTGCGTGAAGTGCGGCGCCTGCATCGCAACGTGTAAGTTCAAGGCCATCTACAAAAGCTGAGAAAGGAGCAAACGATAATGGATATGCTTAATATTAAAATCAACGGCGTAAGCTATCAGGTTCCCAAGGGCGTAACTGTTCTTGAAGCCGCAAAAGCCGCCGAAATCGATATACCCACGCTGTGCTACCTCAAGGACATCAACGAGATCGGCGCCTGCCGTCTTTGCCTTGTGGAAGTTCAGGAGATGCGCGGTCCCTCGCTCGGGCCGGCAAGAATGGTAACCGCTTGCGTATATCCCGTAACAGAGGGTATGAGCATCGTTACAAATTCCGAAAAGATAAAGAAGTCGAGAAAGCTCAACCTTGAGCTGCTCCTTTCCAATCATAATAAGGAGTGCCTGTCGTGCGTTCGTTCCACGACATGCGAACTGCAAAAGCTCTGCCGCGACTACGGAGTTGACGAAAATCACTTCAGCGGCAAAAAGACGCAGACAGCCATCGACGATTCTTCCGTCGCAATCATTCGCGACAATTCCAAGTGCGTTCTTTGCCGCCGCTGCGTTGCGGCCTGCAAGAACATGCAGGACATCGGCGTTATCGGCGCCGTAAACCGCGGCTTTGACACGGTCATCGGCACGTCGTTTGACAAAGACCTCGCTTCGACGACTTGCGTAAACTGCGGTCAGTGCATCGTTGCGTGCCCGACGGGTGCGCTTCACGAGAGAGATGATACAGACAAGGTATTCGCCGCTCTCGACGATCCCACAAAGCACGTTTACATCTGCACGGCTCCTTCCGTTCGCGCACAGATCGGCGAATGCTTCGGCTACGAGCCGGGAACAGACTGCGAAGGCAAGATGGTCGCCGCTCTCAAACGCCTCGGCTTTGACGGCGTATTCGATATGAACCTCACGGCAGACCTTACTATCGTCGAGGAAGCAACAGAGCTTGTTGAAAGAATGACAAAGGGCGGAACACTCCCGATGATCACATCATGCTCGCCCGGTTGGATCAAATACTGCGAGCATTACTTCCCCGAGATGACGGAAAATCTCTCGACGTGCAAATCGCCTCAGCAGATGTTCGGCGCGGTTATGAAAACGTACTTCGCGCAGAAGATGGGCTACGATCCGAAAGACATCGTATTCGTATCTGCTATCCCTTGCACGGCAAAGAAGTTCGAGGTTGGCAGACCTGATCAGAACGCAGGCGGCGTTCCCGACGTTGACGTTGCAATAACAACGCGCGAGGTCGGCAGAATGATCGAGCGTGCGGGCATCAACTTCCGCGCACTCAAAGACGAAAAGTTCGACGAACCGTTTGAAATTTCCTCCGGCGCAGGCGTTATCTTCGGCGCAACGGGCGGCGTTATGGAAGCCGCTCTCAGATATGCGGCTGAGATAGTTCTCGGAAAGAAGATCGAGAAGGTCGACTTCCCCGAGGTCCGCGGCACGGAAGGCATCAAGTTCGCGTCCTACGATCTTGGCGGAACGAAGATCAACGTTGCCGTCGCTTCCGGCACAAAGAATGCGAAGAAACTCCTTCGCGGCGTTCAGAGCGGCGAGTATGACGTTCAGTTCATCGAGATCATGGCGTGCCCCGGCGGTTGTGTAAACGGCGGCGGCCAGCCTTATCAGCCCGCATCCGTACGCAACTCGGTTGACCTGAGAGCTGTTCGCGCAAAGGTTCTTTACAACGACGACGCATCCCGCGACCTCAGAAAATCGCAGGATAACTCCGGCGTAAAGAGACTTTACGACGAGTTCTTCGGTACACCCGGCTCGCACAAGGCGCACGAAGTGCTTCACACAAGCTATATAAAACGCGGTATGTAATTATTATAAAGAAGCTCCCGAAAGGGAGCTTTTTTTATCAAATCGAGCCGCAATATAGACACAACCGAAAAAATATGTTATAATATATAATGAAGAAAGGGGGCGGCGATATGTCTGTTATTAAAGAATTTTTCTCGGCATTATCCGATCGTGTGCGCGAGTCAAAGTATCCGCTGAAATTCACAAAAAAAGACGGATACGTAACTGTTAGCGGCTATCGCGACAGGCTCCAGCCGCGGTGCGAGGTGCCGTCGGAGGCGATGGGGCTTCCGGTCAGAGAGATCGAGCCGCGCGCATTTACAGAATGCCCGTTTCTGTTTGAGATTTTTGTGCGCGAGGGCGTTGAGCGGATCGGCGCAAACGCTTTTTCCTCGTGCGAGCAACTTTCAATGGTGCATCTTTCAGATTCGGTCAGCGTTATAGAGCGCAACGCGTTTTTCGAGTGCAGGCACCTATTCTGCGTCGATCTTTCAAACGGTCTTGACGAAATCGGCGACCGAGCGTTCTACGATTGCCGCGGCCTGCGCGACATTACGCTTCCCGATTCAGTTCGCCGCATCGGCGAGCAGGCGTTTTACGGATGCACACAACTGAAAGAGGTGCGCCTGCCGATAAATCTTAAAGAGATTTACAGAAGCACGTTTGACAACTGCCCCGAACTTACCGATATTTATATCGAGCGCGGCAGCCCCGCCGACCTTGTACTTTCGCAAAGCGAGCGATACGCAAAGATGTTAAGATATGTTCCGAGAATATAAAAGACTGCCGCTTGGCAGTCTTTTTTTCATAAAAATTTTGCGCCGCAAATTTGCGGCGCAAAAAATTCAGACGTTTTGGAAGAAAAAACCGATCATCAAAGCCGTTTACGCAATGCGTCCGAGCCGCCTTGCCTGCGCCGCCGTGGGAGAAAACTTCGCGCACTCACGGTCAATCTCTTTCGAGCGGCGATGACGCGTGAGCATCTGTTCGTTGATATCGCTGCCGTAAATATCGTCGTTCTTTATCTCGTAAGAGTATACCTCGCAACCGTGTATTATCTCAAACTGTGCCATGATTTCCTCCTGATTTTACCTTTGGCGGTGTTTTGTGAGCCTATTATAC
>JAFSMU010000012.1 GCA_017447775.1 Clostridia bacterium
ATCTAATCACCCTTCAGGGCGCTTAAATCAATTCAGAGCTTTTTCTAGCTTCTTACTTTTTGTACTTTTCAAAGTATTAACGAGTTCTTTTTCGTTGTTGTTCAGTTTTCAAAGACCTGTTCGGCGCCCCAAATTCCGATTTCTCTTCCTCAAAAGGCGCTTTGCTAGTATATCACATCATTTCCCCTTTGTCAACCCTTTTTTTGAAAAAAATTTATTTTTTTCGTCAACTTATATTTTATGCCGCAAAAGAGATAAAAATGCATTCTTTTTGATTTTTTCTCTTGTATTTTCGGTGAAACTATGCGATAATCGGAGTATAAAAACATCATTCGGAGAAGATATGGCTGATTTATTTGCTTCTATTGCGGCGGCAAGAGAAACGTCCTCGCGCCTGCCGCTTATAACTCCCGCTCCGCGAAAAAAGGAAGGCGGGCGGCTTTCGCTTGAAAAATACGGCGGCAAGCCGAGCGCCGTATATAATAAGATGAAGACGAAGGCGGAGCTTGACTGCGAGATCGCTCGTCTGAAAGAAAAATACGCGCCGTTCCGCCGCCGCGTTTCACCTGATTTTGACAGTGCGCGCAAGATCACAGACCTTTGCGATTTTGACGTTTCGATAAACGGCGGCGAGCCGTTTGCGGTGAAAATACCGTACTACAACGGCCCTGTCGGCAAGGCGACGGCGATCTGGAAAACCGAGGTCGAACTTGAAAAAATACCCGCCGGACGCGCACTCTTTTTGCATTTTGACGGCGCGGACTACATAGCCGAGGTATATTTCAACGGCGTGCTTGCGGGCCTGCACGAGGGATTTTTCGGCGCGTTTGAATTCGACGTAACGCCGCTTGCGCGCGTCGGCAAAAACGAGGTTAAAATCGTGCTGAAAAACGACTTTATCTACATGGGCAACGCCACCCCCGACGATCCGTCCACGCGCATCGAGGGCGACAAGCTCTACGCCGCGACAGGCCCGGGATACGACGACGCCGCGTGGGGCTGGCATCACTGCCCGCCGGGGTTCGGGATATATCAGCGCGTTTACCTTGAAGAGCGCCCCGAATACTTTATTTCCGACGTTTTCGTGCGCCCGATGATCGAGAGCGGCGAGTTTGAGGTTTGGGCAACGGTCTACTCGACAAAGACTTTGCCGCCGAAGAGTTTTTCGCTTTCTTACTCCGTTTACGGATACAATTTTGAGCAGACGCAAGTCGAAAACTTTTCGTACGAGCCGTTCACGTTCACAAACGACGCGCACGGTTTTACCGTTTCCGAATACGATCTTTCCCATCCCGACGGGCGCGAGGCTCCGACAAAGCTGAAGCTTTTTTGCGGCGAGAACACGGTAAGGTTCACCTTCCGCCGCGACGGGATGCGCCTCTGGACGCCTGATGAGCCGTATTTATACGAGGCGCAGGTGACGCTTTTCGTCGACGGCGATAAAATAGAAACGCGCGCCGCAAGGTTCGGGATGCGCTCGTTTTCATTCGACGAAAACGCAGAGATAAAAGGTATGCCGTACCTTAACGGCGTCCCCTGCCGTCTGCGCGGCGCGAACACGATGGGCTTTGAGCAGCAGGACGTTATGCGCGGCGATCTTTTACAGCTTGAATACGATATGCTTATGGCAAAGGCGTGCAATATGAATTTTCTGCGCCTTACCCAGCGCCCCGTTCAGCACGAGATATACGATCTTTGCGACGAGATAGGTCTTATGATACAGACGGATCTGCCGCTGTTTGCGGCGATGCGCCGAACAAAGTTTGCCGAGGGTGTCCGTCAGGCGCAGGAAATGGAAAAGCTTATCCGTTCACACCCGTGCTGTATTCTCATAAGCTATTTCAACGAGCCGTCGAAAAACGCGAACAACGCGCCCCACCGCCACCTTGCGCGGCACGAGCTTGAAGGGTTTTTCCGCGCGTGCGACGAGGCTGTAAGGATCTACAACCCCGACCGCGCGATAAAGCATATCGACGGCGACTACGATCCGCCCTCGGCCACCCTGCCCGACAATCACTGCTACTGCACTTGGTACAACGGCCACGGGATAGATATGGGGAGGCTTAACCGCGGGTATTGGCTCGGCGTCAAGGACAGGTGGTACTACGCCTGCGGCGAGTTCGGCGCGGAGGGGCTTGACAGCGTCGATCTTATGCGCCGCCGCTACCCGAAGGAGTGGCTGCCGCAAACAAAAGAGGAAGAGTCCTCGTGGTCGCCCTCGCGCATTGTCAACGCGCAGAGCGGAAATATGCACTTTTTCTTCTACGACACGCAAAATACGCTTGAAGGCTGGGTGCGCGAGAGCCGCCGTCATCAAGTGTCGGGAACTGAGCTTCAGGTCGGCGCGTTCCGCCGCGACTCGCGCATGGTTTCGTTTGCGATCCACCTTTTCATCGACGCGTTCCCGTCCGGTTGGATGAAGACGATAGTCGACTGCGAAAGAGTGCCGAAGCCCGCGTTTTATGCGTACCGCGACCTGCTGACGCCGACGATGGTCAGCCTTCGCACCGACAGAAAGACGTTTTTTGAGGGCGAGGATGTCAATATCGAGGCGTATATCTGCAACGATACGCAGTTATCGTCCGACGGGCACAGGCTTGTATGCGAGCTGATAAAGGACGGCGCGGCAGTCATGCGCGGCGAATTTGCGGCAAACGTCAAAGCGAACGACAGCGTGATGCAGGGCGAAATTTCGTTCACAGCACCCGCGTGCCGCGAGCGCGATAAATACGTCGTCAGAGCGATACTGTGCGACAAAAACGGTAACGTGCTCCACTACGCCGACGAGCCTATCGAGATATATAAAAAGGAAGAGATAAAGGAAAAGACGGCGACTGTTTTATCGGCGTCGCCCGAAAACATAAAGATAGCGGAAAAGCTCGCCGAGGACGGAAAGACCGTCGTCATCGAGGGGCTTGAAGCCGGGGAGTATAATATCGCGGGGCACGTCGTCAAAGTCAAGACGTGCGGTATGCGCCCGCTTCACTTCGTTTCAAGAAACACCGGGCACGAGCTTGTTTTTGGATTTGAACCGTATGATTTTTCCATGTGGTACTCGGAAAATGACGATATGATAACGCCGCTTATCGATCGCACCTTTGAGTGCGACGGTGCGGTGCCGATACTGACAAGCGGCAACAACGACAGCGGAAGCGCGTGGGGAAAGCCGCTGCACAAAGTATTCGTCACGGCGCAGATCGCGTGCGGCAAGGGCAAAATAATACTGAACACGCTCGACCTTGACTCGCACCTGAAAAATCCCGCCGCGGTGAAATTCTACAACAGGCTTTACAGATACTAAAAAAAAGGCTCCGCAAGGAGCCTTTCAATTTACATATTGACATATTTGAATTTATATGGTATAATCTATGAGAAAAAATATCAACGGAGGTAATTATGTCATCATCCATAAATGTTGCAAAAGCCGCAAAAATATTCAAGGCTCTGTCCGATCAGAACAGACTCGCCATCGTCCTTTCCCTGCTTGACGGGGCAAAGACGGGAACGGAAATACTCAAAAGCACCGCTCCTTTTTCACAGCCGACGCTTTCCCATCACCTTGCGATTTTGTGCGAGAGCGAAGTGCTTGACTCGCGCCGCAACGGAAAAACGGTCGTTTACAGCGTAAACACCGAAACGGCGGGCGATATCGCCGCTGTCATGTCGGCGCTCTCGTCGGCCGGGACTGCCGCGAGCGAGAGCGTGTCGCTTGACGTTGAAATTCCCGTCGCCGAGCCGAAAAAGGCCGCGCCTGCAAAAAAAGCTCCCGCGCGCAAAGCGCCCGCCGCAAAGCCGGCGCCAAAGCCTGCGCCGAAGCCAGAACCGAAACCCGCTCCCGCGCCAGTTGAAACGCCGAAAGAGCCGCAGCCGGAAGAAAGACCCTTACCGCGCCGCCGCAGCGACGATTTCGATTTCTTCGATTGATAAAAAAAGCCTTCCTCAAAGGAAGGCTTTTTTAACGAAAACCCGCCCTATAACACGGACGGGTCTATCATATCAGAATCCCTGAATTTCCTCGCCTGATTCGCGGATGGCGTTTGTCGTTCTCGAATCGTGCGGGCAGTCAAGGCGAGTGCGTGGAGTAACGCACGCAGCCCAGCGCGCCGCGTTTTTGAGGATCTGACGCACATACGGGTTGTAGTACGCCGTGTTCGTTTCGTGTCCCGGCTGGAAGTAGAATATCTTCCCCGCGCCGCGCGTGAACGTCACGCCCGAGCGGAATATCTCGCCGCCGTCAAACCAACCGCCGAAAACGACGTCGTCGGGCTTCGGTATATCGAAAAATTCGCCGTACATTTCCTCGTCTTCAAGCTCAAACATCGCGGGGATGCCCTTTGCTATCGGATGGTACGGAGCCATATTCCAGACTCTTTCAAATTCGTGATCGCGCCAGCGCAGCGAGCAAGTCGTTCCCATAAGCGCGCGGAATATTTTTGAGTGATGCCCTGAATGAAGCACCACAAGACCCATTCCGAGAAGAACGCGCTCCTGCACTTTCTTTACCACCTCGTCGGGAACTTTGTCGTGCGCGCAGTGTCCCCACCAGAAAAGCACGTCGGTATTGTCAAGCGTTTCGTCGTCAAGGCCGCACTCGGGCATATCGAGAGTTACCCATTTCGCCTCGATGTCGTCCTCTTCGGAGAGAAATTTCGCTATCTCCCCGCCGATGCCGTCGGGGTAGACCTTTTTGACATAATCCTGCTTTTCCTGTACGTTTTCAGTCCAGACAGTTACTTTCATTATTTTACCTCACTTGTCAAAATATACGGGAGCGCCCGTCTTTGCCGATTTGTAAATAGCCTCGAGTATTTCCGTTACAACGAGCGCCTGCTCGGGCAGAACGGTGAGCGGCGTTCCCTTTTCAATTGCGTTGTAGAACACGCGCGCTTCGATCTCCTCGGGTTTTGATCCCGACGCACCGTCGAAGAATGCGACGCCGCCGACGTCGAGATTCGGCTTTTCGACGTACTGTTTGCCGTATTTTACGCCGTTGATGCGAACTCCGTCGCGCATATCGGCGCCGGCTTTTGTGCCGCAGAGCGTCGTTTTTGCTTCGATAACGTCGAGAGTATTGAGCGCCCAGCTGCTTTCAAGCGAGATAACGGCGCCGTTTTCCATAACAATGAAGCCGAAAGCCGAGTCCTCAACCGTGAATTCGTCCTCTTTCCAGTCGCCCCACGCGTTGCCCGTGCCGGGACCGCCGGGGATCTTTTTGAACGTCTGACCGACGACCATCTTCGGCTTGTAGTTGTTCATCATCCACAGCGTGAGGTCGAGCGCGTGCGTGCCGATGTCGATAAGCGGGCCGCCGCCCTGCTCGTATTCATTGAGGAACACGCCCCATGTCGGAACGGCGCGGCGGCGAATTGCATGCGCTTTCGCGTAGTAGATATCTCCGAGATCCCCCGCTTCGCAGGCGGCTTTCATATAGCGGCTGTCGTTGCGGTAGCGGTTTTGATAACCGATAGTCAGAATTTTGCCCGTGCGCTTTGCCGCATCGACCATGGCGCGAGCTTCAGCGGCCGTTTTTGCCATCGGCTTTTCGCACATAACGTGCTTGCCCGCTTCAAGAGCGTCGATGGTGATGAAGCTGTGAGAACGGTTCGGAGTCAGCACGTGAACGGCGACGATGCTCTCGTCTTTGAGCAGTTCCTTATAATCGGTGTAAACTTTGGCGTTGGGGTTGCCGTAATCGTCGCAGAGCTTCTGCGCGCGCTCGGGAATGATGTCGCAGAAAGCGACGATCTCAACGTCATCCATTTTTTTGAGGGTGGGGTAGTGCTTGCCTCTGGCGATGCCGCCGCAACCGATGATACCGACTTTGATTTTTTCCATGGGGTTATCTCCTTTGAAAAATATAAAATTACATCTTTTATTTTACATAATCGGCAAAAAAAGTCAACATAAACCGACGATTTTACTTGTGTTTTTTTATCATATATGATAAAATATCGCTGATATGACACGGAGGTGCGTATGAACAGAGCAAAAATCATAAAAGAAGACCGCGATTTTCCGTCGGACGCGCTGCTTATCGCGCCCGTCGGTATGGCGAGCGACGCAAAATATATCTTCATAAGAGAATTTGTGTGCGAAAAAAAGCCCGAAAGCGCCGAGATGTACCTTTGCGGCTCCGACTGCTTTGACGTGTTCATCAACGGCGCCGCGGCGGCAAGCTACGCTTTGCGCTCGTATGCGTTTTGCCGCGCGTATGAGGTTTACGACGTTGCGGACTTTCTCGCGGTGGGCAAAAATGAGATAATCGTAAAATACACCGACGCAAGCGCCCCCGTTTTTCGCGGGTTTTTGTGCGAGCTGATCATCGACGGCGAGCGGATGAAAATGCCGTTCTGGTTTTACGACAGGGACCGCTCGCGCACTTTCGTTTCGCACTATATAAATC
The DNA here is from genome assembly GCA_017447775.1 of Clostridia bacterium. Lineage (GTDB taxonomy): Bacteria > Bacillota > Clostridia > Oscillospirales > CAG-272 > RGIG6816. Next base: position 6,404 of record JAFSMU010000012.1, read on the forward strand.
GGGGCGGGTGCGAGATCTTCGACGCGCGGCGCGCGCCGAACCTGAATTCGATACGGTACGGCGAAACGTTCACCGAAGCGACGCCTCTGCGCTTGCCTGACGGCACATCGCTTTACCAAAGCCGACGGAGCGCGCAGAAAAAAACGCAGATATTCCCCGTCGGCGCAAAATACGACGGCACTATCGCCGACGATGACAAGCCGCTTACGTTTGAGATGAGGAGCGAGGGCGTTATCATATCGCGCTTCACGTCGCCGGGCGGGAAAATAAGCCTTGAAAAAATAGCCGGAGTCCGCGCGCTTTTCATCGACGGGGAGCCTGTCCCCGACGGTGAGATCGACGTCGGCACGGGGCGGCACACGCTTGCGGCATACGCTTTCGGCGTATGCTCGATACGCGCTCGCGGCGCGGAGTTTTCCGAGTGGAGAGCATCGTATCTTGCGCCGAAAGAGCGCCGGTACACTTACCCGTGGAATGATAATATACAATCGTATAAAACGCCTGATACAGTTGTGGAAATTGCAAAAAATACAGCTGATACCGACGTTTTTCCCGACGAATACGACTACTTATTCCCCACCGAGTCGCTGTGGCATAATATTTTATCGTACAAAACAGTAAACGACGGTAAATGCGATTTACCTCTATCGGACGACGGCAAGGCGGCGCCGCTTACCCGCGCCGAAAAAAAGAGGAGCATAACGTACGACTTCGGGCGCGAGCGCGCGGGATTTTTGAAGATCTCGTTTGAAACCGACGCGGGAGCCGAGGTGGAGTTTTACACGTTTGAGATGTACGATAACGGCGCGCCGCGGCTGATGAACGAAAAGTCTTGCGGCAAGGTGATCTCACCCGCGGGTAAATGCGAATTTACCTCCGAAAGACTGCGCGGGTTCAGGTACGCGACGCTGCTGCTCCCCGCCGACGTTGAGATCGGCTCGCTTATAGTTTCGGCAGTGGAAATGACGTGCGACACCGCCGACGCGGGCGCTTTCTTTTCAAACGACAAAAAGCTTGACGATATCTACAAAATGTCGTGTGACACCGCCGCCGTATGTATGCTTGACAGCTACGTCGACTGCCCCGGTTACGAGCAGAACGTCTGGGTTGGGGACGCTGCGATAACGGGGATGGTAAATATGCTTTCCTTCGGCGACGCAGACTTTGACGCGGGCTATCTCGATATGGTGGCGCAGTCGATGAAGCCGGGGCTTCGCACGTACTATCGCGGCTCAAATCCGCTGTACGTAAATGATACTTACCTGCCGTGCGCCTGCTTCCCCACCTACCCCGACGGCGGCATCCCGATATGGAGTTTTTCGTGGGTGAATCACGTCATCGACCACTTTATGCACTTCGGAAAAGACGACGGATTCGACGCGCGCCTTGCGGCAGTCGAGGAGTGTCTGCGACGCGCCGAGACTCACTTTTCCCCGCGCGGACTTTTTGCGCCGTGCGGCGCGTGGAATCTTATCGAATGGGCGAACAACGACCTCTCCCCGTACGGCGAGGTCAGCGCGAACAATATGATGCTCTGCGCTTGTTATACAAATGTATCAAATCTTTTCGCACGGCTCAAAAATGCGAAAAAGGCCGATGAATACTCGAAAAAGGCGGCAAAGCTCAAAGAGGAGATCAACAAATACTGCTGGGACGACGAGCTTTCTTCTTATGTCGACACCGTGCGCGACGAGGACGGTTACGCGCTTTATCTTGACTTTTGCAAGTTCAAAAACAGAGAAGCAAAACCGTATAAAACCTACCTTTCGGCGCGCCGCATAAGCGTTCAGACGGCGACGTTTGCCCTGCTTTATGATATTGCCGACGGCAAGCGGAAGGCTGAGTGCGAGAAGATATTGCTTGACGATATCGCCCGCGGAAAATTCCGCCGCGGAACGCCCGCGCGCCGCACGTTCGGCACCCCCGACGAAACCGAGGCGCCGGGCGGAATTGTGCGTATCGGAACGCCGTTTTTCCTGAGTTTTGCGCTCGCGGCACTTGCAAAGCTCGGCAAATATGAAGCGGCGCTTGACGTCATCCGCCGCGAATGGGGCGAAATGCTTGACGATGGGCTGAAAACATGCGTTGAAACGTTCAAAGACGAGCGCGGCCTATGGGGGCGCAGCGCCGCCCACGCGTGGAGCGCCTCCCCGGCGATTTTCCTCAAAACCGAAATCCTCGGCATAAAGCCGATAGAACCCGGGTACGAAAAATTCACGGTCGAGCCGCACCTGTGTGGGCTTACTTACGCCGAGGGAGCGGTGCCGACGCCAAACGGTAATATCCGCGTCACCGTCAGAACAAAAGACGGAAAGACCGACGTAAAAGTCGACGCGCCGCCCGAATGCAAGCTTATTTATACAAATGTATAAAAGCAAAAAAGCCTTGTTATTACAAGGCTTTTTCTTTATTTTCTTCGGCGGCTTTGATAAGGCGCTTTGCCTCGCGCTTGATTGCGATTTTCTTTTCGATCTTCTTTACCCAGCAAACGACAGCGATTATCGCGCAGATCCCGCTTGCGACCATCAAAAGATCGACCCACGAAAACCTGACGGAAAATTCAAGGTCGTTTTTCTTCATACCCTCAAACGCGCGCCGAAACCCTTTTTTCATCATATCGGCCTCTCGGCTGATATCGGTGTATTCCATTTTCATTTTTTGACGCTCCCTATATGGTCTGTGATTATTATTTGAAAACGCGCGACATATATGCAAGTGCATTTTTTGAAAAAGAGGAAAAAAGAGATCAGGACGGACAAAACGATTGCAAGGAAGAATGAAAAATGATATAATAAAACTGAAAAAAACGATTTTTTTCAAAAAACACGCTAACATTTCTTATTTTGCCGACACTTTACGGGTGAAAGCGCTTTTAAGAGGTCAAAAAATGAAAAAACAGGAGCTTATCAAACTGCTCGACCGCGAAATGCTCGACCGACTGTTCGGCTTTTGCTACGCAAGGACGAATAATTCGCACGAGGCGGAGGATCTGTCGTCCGACATTACGCTTGAAATACTGAAACAGGCGAAAACGGACGGCGAGATCGAAAACGCGGAGGCGTACGTCTGGCGCGTCGCGCACAATGTATACGCGAAATATTCGGAAAAGCGGCGAGCGGAGCGCGAGCGCTCGTACGAAGGCGATGCTGACGAATATCTGAACAATATTGCCGATGAGGGAGTTTCGGACAGCGACGAGGAGGACTTAAAAAGCATTTTTCGCGCGATAGCATTTCTTGCGCGCTCGTACAGAGACGTGACGGTGGCGTTTTATCTCGACGCAAAGCCGACGGCGGTGATCGCGCGGGAGCTTGGCATCAGCGAAACGGCGGTGCGTCAGCGCTTGTTTTCTTCGAGAAACGAAATAAGAAATGAGGTAATGAATATGGATAAAATACAAAAGCCGACATCTTTCGACCACATTGAATACGAGATCTGGGGAACAGGAAGTCCTGCTTGGAGCGATCCGAGAGAGGTATGCAACCGCGAGCTTTCGCTTCACATAATGTCGCTCTGCTCAAAAAAGCCGCGCACGGCAAAGGAGATTTCGGAAGAACTTAACGTGCCGATGATATACGTCGAGGACGAAATAAACATTCTTCTCAGAGGGCAGTATGGCAGATACGGAGTTTTGCGCGAGGTGCAAAGCGGAAAATACGGAATGAACTTCGTCCTTCTCGACAGGGAGCAGACAAAGCGCGCGTGGGAAATAGTCGAAAGCCGCGTTCCGTTTATCTGCAAAACGGTAAGGGAGTTCATAGAAGAACATGAAAGCGAATATCTCGCCGTGCCGTTTATAAACAAAAACGTCACGCTGAACGCTGTCATCTGGCAGCAGGTGCAGAACATCGGATATAATTTCATCCGTCAAGTCAAGAATATTCTTTCCGAAAAGTATTTTCCGGGCGTTGAAATGCCGAAACGCGAGTTTTCGGTTTACGGATATGAAAATTTCGGCAAAAGTTGGTTCGGCGGCTGCGACAATGCTACGGCGCGTAACATTCTCGGACATTCCTTTGTGTATATATCAAATATATATAGCTACTCAAAAGAATTTCCGATCGAACCGCATTTCCACTGCGGTCTCAATCTTGCAAGAGACGAAAAACTGCAAATGGCTATCCGCGCTATAAACGGTCTTGATGCAAACTCGCTTACCGACGATGAGAAGGAAACGGCGGCAAAGGCGATCGAGGAAAACTACATCTACCGCGACGGCGACACGCTTTACACAAAATTCCTTGTGATGAACTACGAGGACGACGACGCGGCGGACAAGGTCTCCGACAAAATAGTTAAACTGTTCAGCGCTGAGGCGGAAAAAACGGCGGCGGAAATCGCATCGTTCATAAAAAAAGAACTGTCCGATTATCTTATCCCCGAGTATAAATTTGTCGCGGATATCGCCGCGATGCCCGTGCTTGAAACGCTTACGAAGGCGCTGATCGACGACGGCATACTTGAACCGCTGAAAGACAAATTCAACGCAGAAACGGTATGGATGAGCGTAAAGAAATAAATAAAAAAAGCGCCCGCGGGCGCTTTTTTATTCGGCTTTTGCCGGCTTTTCTTCGTTTTCGACGATGTTGTTTACCCACACGCCTTTTTTGACAAGGATTATTCCGACGACGGCCTTTATCATATCAAGCCCGACGACCGAGGCGTACACAGCGACGATAGGCAGTCCCGTGAAGTACGAAAGGATAAACGCCGTCGGCACAGCGAGCACCCAAACGAAAACGCTGTCAAACAAGAAAGTGATGAACGTTTTTCCGCCCGCGCGGAGCGTATAGTAGCAAGCGTGGCACGTCGCGCTGACGGGCAGAAAGATTGCGCCGACGATGATAAAGCTTGAAGCAAGCGCTTTTACGCTATCCGACGTTTCGTAAATATTCGGGAAGAACGTCGAGCAAGCGGCGTAAACGCCGCCGACGACTATCGCAAGCACGAACACAAGCGCTATCATCTTGCGCGCCGCGTCCCGCGCCTCGTCTACCTTCCCCGCCCCGAGCGAGTGACCGACGATAATTCCGACCGTTGTCGAAAGCGCAAAAATCGCCACGTTGAACACGTTATACAGCGTGTTCGTTATGCTTATCGCCGCCATAACGTCAAGCGAGCGAACGGAATAGCACTGTGCAAGCGTCGCCATGCCCGCCGACCATAGCGTTTCGTTGAGAAGCAGCGGCAGGCCGCGCCACGAAATCGATTTGAACAGGGCAAACGGAATGAATATCTTTCTATACAGCCCCTGCGCGAATAAAAACTTTTTCTTCGCCTTGACGTGCGTCGTTATCGCGATTATCAGTATTTCCACAACGCGCGAGATGCCCGTCGCTATCGCCGCGCCCTCAACGCCCATCGCCGGGAAGCCGAGGTTGCCGTAAATGAGTATCCAGTTGAACGCGAGATTGACAAACACTGCGACGATCCCCGCCGTCATCGGCAGCACCGTTTCGCCCGTTTCGCGCAGCGTGCTTGCGTAGCACTGGGACAGCACGAAAGGCAGGAAGGTGAACATAATTACCCGCGTGTATTTCAGCCCGTATTCAAGCGAAGCCTCAGCGTCAAGAACGTCGCCCTCGCCGCGAAGGTAAAGCATTATAAGGTCCTTGCCGAACACCGAGAACACGACCGTCCCGATCACGACAAGAACAGCGCATATTATCAGCTTGAAGCGGAACGAATTGCGAACGCCTTCAGTGTCCCCTTTTCCGTGGAACTGCGCGCCGAATATTCCCGCGCCCGAAAGCGCGCCGAACACCGCGAGGTTGAACACGAAAATAAGCTGGTTCGCCGCGGAAACGCCCGTCATCTGAGCCTGCCCCACGCGCCCGATCATAATATTGTCGAGCATACTGACGAAGTTGGTAATGCCGTTTTGCAGCATTATCGGCAGAGCGATGGCAAGCGCCAATTTGTAAAACTGCTTTGTTCCTATGTATTTCTTCAGCATTTTTTCACCGATTATAAATAGATTGACTTAACTATTATATATATTTATGTGCGAAAAGTCAAGACGAAATACGATAAAACTTGACATTTGTCAAAGTTGTGATATACTTAACATAAACAGTCGGGAAAGAGGTGCAAAATGAACATAAGGAGAGCCGAAAGGGGCGACATTCCCGCCGTGTTGCGTCTGCTTGAACAGGTAAACCTTATCCATGCCGCGGCGCGTCCGGACCTGTTCAATATTGCGACAAAATATGACGCGGCGGAGCTTGATGAAATATTTAAAACCGAAAATACGCCCGTTTTCGTGGCGGACGACGGTGCGGTTTTGGGGTATGTGTTCTGCATAATTAAAAAGACGGAAAACAGTCGCTTGCAAAAAAACGCAAAAACGCTCTATATAGACGATCTGTGCGTTGACGAATCGGCACGCGGCAAGGGCATTGGCGGCAGGTTGTTTGAATACGTCGAAAGCTTTGGAAAAAGCGTCGGCTGCGACAGCATAACGCTTAACGTATGGGAGCAGAACACCGCGGCACGCCGATTTTACGACGCGTGCGGCATGACGCCTCAAAAAACCACGATGGAAAAAAAGATATAAAGATATAAATAAAGTAAATAATGCCACATTGCTCATTTATCAAAAGTATCGTGAAAAACAAATTGATTTTCGCCATTTTATCTATTTTGGAGGTGGATCGTTTTGAGTTCAAAATCTCGAAAAAACACGCATAAATCGCGCATACCGCCTCTTTCGTTTGCCGACAAATTCTTTTACAGGGCGGCGATCGTGTTTTCCGTGGCTTTTTCTTTTGCGCTTTTCGCCGTGTTTGGACTGCTCCGTGATAAAATAGCGTTCTCAGATCCCGATACCGTTGCGTTTTCGTCACATTCAAGCGAGCTTTTCGAGATACCGTTTATTTTGTTTGTTATGTTAAGCGCCATCACCTTTTTCGGGTCTAAAATGGCGGGCAGAAAAGCCGTTTTCGGAAACAAAAAAGTCGAATACGGAAAAGAGCCGTGGGACAAAAGCGTTTATCCGTTTTTTGACAAGCGAAGGAAAACTTTATATGTAAAACCGTCGGCAAAAAGATTTTCAAAGTGGGTTATATCCGTTTGGCTTATCGCTTTATGTGTTACGTTGCTCCTTTTGCCGCTCAGCTTTTTCGGACACGATAGCCTAAAACAAAATGATAATGTTGTCAGCCATAATTTATTCGGCGAAAAAAGCGATAAGGCTTACACCGTCGCCGACTTTTCTTCTTTGACGATAATGACTCGCTTTGACTTCAATCCAAGAGGATGGAGTCACTGGGAATTCGCCGTTAAAATAAAAATGAGCGACGGCCGTGTCTTCGATTTTAACAACTACGACTTTCACGGAAATGACAACGCTCTTGAAAAAATGCTTGAAATAAAATCTCGTTTTGCGCCCGATAAGATCACGTTCATAGGATCTGAAAACATAAATGAAACCGCCAAATCGTGCATGCTGAACGAAGAACAGACAACTCTTCTGAAAGAGATTTTTTCACAGTAAAAGCATAAAACACAACCGTCATAAAAATATACCGTATTAATCGAAAAAAGCGCCCGTGGGCGCTTTTTTCAGTCTTCGCAGTGTTCGCAGGAGTTGATACCGGCAAACATTTCGGGATCGTACGCTATTCCCTTTTTGTCGTAGTAGTCCTTGACGGCGGCCTTTACGGCTTCCTCGGCAAGCACGGAACAGTGAATTTTGTGCGCCGGAAGTCCGTCGAGCGCCTCAACGACAGCCTTGTTTGAAAGCTCAAGCGCCTGGTCGACAGTCTTGCCCTTGATCATCTCCGTCGCCATCGAGCTTGTGGCGATGGCGGAGCCGCACCCGAATGTGTTGAATTTTACGTCGGTGATGACGCCGTTATCGTCGATTTTAAGATACATCCGCATAATGTCGCCGCATTTTGCGTTGCCTACCTCGCCGATGCCATCGGCGTTATCTATCTTGCCGACGTTGCGCGGATTTTTGAAATGGTCCATTACTTTTTCGCTATATAACATGTTTTCTTTCCCCCTTGCAAAGTTCGTCCCAAACGGGCGACATATTTCTCAAATACTCAACGACCTCGGGCACTTTTTCGATTATATACTCGATCTCCTCAGGTGTGTTTTCCTCGCTGAGCGACAGCCTGAGCGAGCCGTGCGCTACCTCGTGCGGAAGGCCTATGGCAAGCAGAACGTGGCTTGGATCAAGCGAGCCCGACGTGCAGGCGGAGCCTGACGATGCCTCGATCCCCTTCATATCGAGAAGAAGCAGAAGCGACTCGCCCTCGATGCCCTCAAAGCACATATTGACGTTGCCGGGCAGGCGATGCTCAACGTCGCCGTTGACGACGGAATGAGGTATCCTCGACAGCCCCTCGATAAGCCTGTCGCGCATTTTTGTCAGCTTCTCGCTGTTTTTCTGCATATTGTCGCACGCGTATTCAAGCGCCGCCGCCATACCGGAAATAGCCGGGACGTTCTCCGTTCCCGCGCGCTTGCCGCGCTCCTGCGCGCCGCCCTCGATCAGCGTTTGAAGGAATATTCCCTTTTTGCAGTACAGAGCGCCGACGCCCTTGGGCCCGTGGAACTTATGCGCCGAAAGCGAGAGCATATCTATATTCATCGCTCCGACGTCGATCGGCAGATGACCGACAGCCTGAACGGCGTCGGTGTGGAAAAGCACTCCGTGCCGGCGGCAAACGGCGCCGATCTCGGCTATCGGCTCGATCGTTCCGATCTCGTTGTTGGCAAACATCACGCTCACAAGCACGGTGTCATCCCTTATCGCCGCCTCGACCTGATCGGGCGTAACGATGCCCGATTTATGAACGTCGAGAAGCTCGACCTCAAAGCCCTGCTTTTTCAGCTTGCTTAGCGTATGAAGCACGGCATGATGCTCGAATTTTGTAGATATGATGTGCTTTTTGCCTTTTTTTGCGCCGAGCGTTGCGGCACTTATGATCGCCTGATTGTCCGCCTCGCTGCCGCCCGACGTAAAGTACAGCTCGCTCGGGGCGCAGCCGAGGTATTTCGCCATTTTCTCGCGCGCCGCCGTGAGTTTTTCGTTTGCAAGCTGCCCCGTTGTGTGAAGGCTTGACGCATTGCCGAAAGTTTCGTCCATACATTTTATCATTTCGTCGCGCGCAGCTTTGCACATCCTTGTCGTTGCTGCGTTGTCCGCATATACAAACATTTATATCACTTCCTTAAATTTACATATTTACATATTTGAATATTTATATTTTTCCGTCGATTATATCTTCCAGCGTAACGCCGCCGAGATACCCCTCTATGACCGAATCGAGCTTCTGCCAAAGCGGAAGCGTCACGCACTCGCGCGAGCGCTCGCACCCGCTGTCGATGCACGCAACAGGCGCAAGCGTACCCTCTGTCAGAACGAGTATTTCGTTTGCGGTGTAATCCTTCGGCGCGCGCGCCAACTTGTACCCGCCCGCTTTGCCGCGGTAGCTTTCCACAAAGCCGGCTTTGTTAAGCATTGCGATTATCGCTTCAAGATATTTCATCGATATATTCTGCCTTTCGGCTATGTCGCGAAGCGACACGGGCGCTTCCCCGCCGCATTTGGCAAGGTCTATCATCACGCGAAGCGCGTACCGCCCTTTTGTCGAAATCATCATTTTTGCTCACCTCTTAATTCCTATTATACCACAAGGAATTAAAAAATCAATACCAAAATCAAAAAAAGCAAATAAAAAAAGCGGCCTGCGCCGCTTTTTTTCGCGTCAATCGTTGAACCAGAACGGTTTGCCTTTGAGGATGACCCAGATAATGTCGAGTATCCACATAAAGAACGCGCCGGGTACGATAGTCAGAACACCGAGGACGATTTTGAGAACGTCGCCGCTTTCGATGCCTTTGAGAAGTTTATATACCGACCAGATAATATCAAGCGCCGGTATGCAGAAAATGAGCTTGACTATAAACGGAAGTCCCTCAAGTGCCTTTGTAAACTCTTTCATAATTTCCCTCCCAAAAAATATTTTTGTGGTTACTTTCATTATACATCTTTTTTATCAAAAATCAATACCTACGGGCAAAAAACGGAGATTTTTGATAATAAATGACAAAGCCGGCGTCATGCCGGCTTTTGTGTTATTTCAGCTTGAAGTGCATCTCCACGGGGTTGTGGTCGGAGTTTTTGAAGCCGAGATCCTTTACCTCGGCAAATTCGACCTCAACGTTTGAGGAAACGAGGAAGCCGTCGACCGTTACGACAAAGTCGGTTTCGTCATACGGGCGGTCTGCGTTGCGGCATGACGGCGCGTTTGAGCAGGCGACGACGGTGAGCCACTCCGGTATAACGCCAGCGGGGATCGGCTGCGCCCACGTTGCGTTGCCGCTGGGTACGCCGAATATTTCCTCGGAATTGCCGAGGATGTCCTTGTTGAAGTCGCCGCCGGCGATAACGTAGTTGCCCGCTTCAAATTCCTTTTTCATATCGTCGACGATCATTTTCAGCTGTTCGGTAGCGATCGTGCCGTCTGTCGTGTATGCGGAAAGGTGGAAGTTATACAGGCACAGCGTCTTGCCGCCCTCGACGGGAACGCGCGAAACGCTGTAACAGCGGTCGAGGTCGACGAGCTTCGTTACGCCCGTTTCTATCGGGAGCCGGCGACGGAGCGCGTTTGTTATGTTGTATTTCGACTCGGTAAGTATGCCCGAAACGCTCTTTCCGTGCGGGGACAGGAACGGGTAGAACAGGTAGGCCGAATCATAATTCTTCGCAAACGCCGAAACGTACTGCGGAAATTCGCCCATTATCTGCGCGCGCTGATCGACGTGGTACGACCTTGTGGAGTTTGTGTCCACCTCCTGAATGAACATAAAGTCGGGATCAAGCTCCGAAAGCTTGTCTGTCATCGCCTTGATGTTCGATATGGCGGCTTCCTTTGAAAACGCGCGCGAGTACTTGCCGCCGTCCATAAAGAACGAGTAGTCGTCGCTGTATGCGCCAAAGCCCATGTTCCACGTAACGATGGAATACGTTTCTCCCGCTTTTGCCGCGGGCTTTATCTCGTCTGAATATTTGTAGTTTTTCTCAACGTCAAGCACTATCTTGTCGTCAATGCGGTGATAATCGATAAAAACGTACGCGACGTATCCGCCCGCAATGAGCAAAAGAACAAGAATGACGGAAAAGATCACCGTCAAAACGGGGTGTCTGTTTGGTCCTGCCATTATTTTCTCCTGATGTGTTTTTTTACAGTTTAACATATAAACACACAAAATGCAATAGAAAAAACAAAAGGGGCAAAACTTGCCCCGGGAAATTATTTCAGATTTTTGATGTTTGACTTTTCTTTAAGGATCTTCATCATCGCGTCAACGTCGCTTGACGAAAGCTGCGCCGCGTTGATTATCGCATACTGCCTTGTTTTTGTTCCGACAAGGATGTAGTCCTTGCTTTTTGCAAGCCTTGTTAAAACTTCGTATCTCAAAACGGTCTTGTTATCCGTCGCGCTGTTGACTGTCACAACGCCTTCATCCCCAAATGACGTTACGTAGTACATTTCGCCCGTCCCGCTTGATTCCGCGAGCCGTTCAGCGTATAATTTTCCGTAGCGTCTCGGCTGAATGACGAAGAAATTGACAACAAGAAAGACGGCAAGGGCCAGGAAAACAATCGCAAAAATGTAATACGGGATGTAATGCGTGCCGTTTTTTTTGTAAAACCCGACGGCGCTAACTATCATTAAAACGGCCATTGCGCCCTCAACGACCGCGAGAGCGATATTCAGTATCTTTACCCAAAGCGTCATAATTGAAAAATAAATATCTTTGAACAGTTTTTCCTCGATCTTTACCCTTGTTTCAAACATAGCTTTTCTCCTTTTTGTTGATGTGTATATTATATACTAAACGCCGCGCGTTGTCAATGATTTGACGCCGATTTTGTATAAACGCTTGAATTTTGCACCAAAAAGTGATATTATGTATTTGCGGCAAAAAGCCGCGCTGAAAGGATGGACGACTATATGAAATTCAAGTATTTAGGTACTGCTGCATTAGCCACGACTTTATGTCGGGGCGCGATATATATAATAAACTAAAACGCTGAAAGGACGGACGACTATATGAAGTTTAAGTATTTAGGGACCGCTGCATTTGCCACGACTTTACGTCGGGGCGCGATATATAAAATAAACTGAAACGCTGAAAGGACGGACGACTATATGAAATTCAAGTATTTAGGCACAGCCGCCGCGGAGGGCATACCGGCGCTGTTTTGCGAATGTGAGCAATGCAAAAAGGCACGCGCGCTCGGCGGCAAGAACATTCGCTCCCGCACACAGGCTATCGTTGACAACACACTCCTTATCGACTGGCCGGCGGACGCATTTATGCACTCGATCATTCACGGCATCGACTTTACGCGCATATCCTCGCTTATCATCACGCACAGCCACGAGGACCACTACTACCCGCAGGACTTCGGAAATCGGCGCAAGTGGTTCGGCAGGCTTGAGGACGACTGCCCACAGCTTACGATCTACGGCTCGGAAGACCTTTACGACGGCTTTGCGCTGAACGTTGAAAAATATCAGCGCAACTTCCCGCGCGACATTCCGAACACGGTAAATCTGAAAACAGTTCAGCCGTACAAGACGTTCACCGCCGACGGATACGACATAACCCCGCTCCCCGCGTACCACGGCACAGAGCATCCCTACATATATATTATAGAAAAAGACGGCAAGGCTCTGCTTTACGGGCACGACACCGACATCTTCTTTGACGAGGTGTTCGACTTCATAAAAGAAAGCGGCAAAAAGTTTGGGCTTGTTTCTCTTGACTGCACAATGGGCGACAAGGACTTCAAATACCACGGGCACATGAGCCTTTCGCGCAACGCCGTCGTAAAAGACAGGCTTATCGAAATGGGCGCCGCCGACTGCAAGACGATATTCGTATGCAACCATTTTTCGCACAACGGCGAGCGTATCCTCTATGACGAAATGAGCGAGGCGGCGGCAAAATACGGTTTTATCGTTTCATACGACGGAATGGAAATAGAATTTTGATCACAGTCCCCCGGCCTCGGGGGACTTTTTATTTACTTTTTTGATAAAGAAGCCTTGCAAGATGCGTTTTTATATGGTAGAATTGACATAAAGCGATAATTTTCACAAAAAAGGTGACGTATGGCAAAGCTATATTTCAAGTTCGGCGCGATGGGCTCGTCAAAAACGGCGCAGGCGCTGATGACAAAATTCAACTACGAAGAAAAAGATCAGACCGTGTGGCTGATAAAGCCGGCGACCGACACCCGCGACGACACGCGCGACGGCGACGGCAAGGTGATGACGGTGCTTCGCTCAAGGATCGGGCTTTTTGCCGAGGCGGAAGCGATAAGCGCCGACGTTGACATTTTTGCGGAATTTTCCGCGCGCTCAAACGGCGGCAAGTACACCGACGTCATCATCTGCGACGAGTGCCAGTTTTTGACGCCGAAGCAAGTCAGCCAGATGAAAGACATCGCGGACAAGCTCGACGTGCCCGTTTTGTGCTTCGGGCTTCGCTCAGACTTTCAGACAAAGCTGTTCCCCGGCAGTATGCGCCTTTTCGAGATAGCGGACAGCATATCCGAGATAAAGTCGATATGCCGCTGCGGGCGCAAGGCGACGGTGAACGCGCGCTTTGACGAAAGCGGCAAAATAGTCATAAAGGGCGCGCAGGTATTTCTCGGCGGCAACGACAGCTATACGGGTATGTGCTACAAGTGCTACCGCGCCAAAATTGAGGAAACGTACGGCGACATCGCCGAGGACATATTATAATTTTTAAGGAGAACGGGAAAATGGATATCAAGGAAATACTCTCAAAATGCGACCACACACTGCTTTCGCAGAGCGCGACGTGGGAACAGATCAAATCTCTTTGCCTTGACGGAATAAAGTACGGCACGGCGTCCGTATGCATACCGGCAAGCTACGTCAAAGCCGCAAAGGAATTTGTCGGCGACAAGCTGAAAATATGCACCGTCATCGGCTTCCCCAACGGCTACGACACAACGGCGGCAAAATGCTTTGAAACGGCGGACGCGGTAAAGAACGGCGCCGACGAGATCGATATGGTCATCAACATCGGCTGGGTAAAGGACGGAAAGTATGGCGACGTGCTTGACGAAATAAAAGCCGTCAAGGCCGCGTGCGGCGATAAGCTCCTCAAAGTCATTATCGAAACATGCCTGCTTACCGACGAGGAAAAGATAGAGATGTGCCGCGTCGTATCGGAATCGGGCGCGGAATATATAAAGACGTCGACCGGATTTTCAAAGGCGGGCGCGACGAAAGAGGACGTTGCGCTGATGAAAAAATACGTGGCGCCCCACGTAAAAATCAAGGCGGCGGGCGGAATTTCGTCGCTTGATGACGCGGTGGACTTTATAAATCTCGGCGCGTCGCGCCTCGGAACGAGCCGCATCGTCGGCATCGCAAAAAAGCTTGAAGAAAATAATTTGACATAAACCGAAAGGAGAAACACTATGGCACTTTATCCCACACCACACATAAACGCAAAACCCGAGGATTTTGCAAAGACGGTGCTTATGCCGGGCGACCCGCTCCGTTCAAAATTCATCGCGGAGAACTTCCTCACCGACGCGAAGCTTGTCAACAACGTCCGCGGCATTCAGGGCTACACCGGCAAATACGAAGGCACGCCCGTAACGGTAATGGCGAGCGGCATGGGTATGCCGTCAATGGGCATATACTCGTACGAGCTGTTCAACTTCTTCGGCGTTGACAACATCATGCGTATCGGCTCCGCCGGCGCCATGAGCGAAAAAATAAAAGTCCGCGACATCGTTATCGCAATGGGCGCGTCGACAAACTCGAACTTCGCGCATACCTTCAACCTCCCCGGCACGTTCGCGCCGATATGCAGCTACGAGATGCTCCGCGCCTGCGTTGACACAGCCGAGGAAATGGGCGCGCCGTACCACGTCGGAAACATTCTTTCAGCCGACGTTTTCTACGTCGACAAAGAGGGCGTTCCGAATAACTTCATGTCGCAGCTTTCGTGGTCGAAAATGGGCATTCTCGCCGAGGAAATGGAAGCGGCGGCGCTCTATATGAACGCGGCTCGCGCCGGCAAGAACGCGCTTGCGATATGCACCATATCCGACCATCTCGTAACGGGCGAATCGACAACGTCGGAGGAGCGCCAGAACTCGTTTACTGAAATGATGGAGCTTGCGCTCAAAACGGCGAAAAAGCTCGCTGACAAATAATTTCGGAGAAAAATATGAAACGTGTATTTTTGATAGTACTCGACTCGCTCGGCGTGGGCGAGGAGCCTGACGCGGCGCTTTTCGGCGATCACGACTGCCATACGCTGAAACGCATCTCGACGTCGGGCAAGTTCCGCTTTGAGTCAATGAAAAAAATGGGCATGGGCAACATCGACGGGCAAGACTTTCTCCCGCGCGAAAGCGATCCGGCGGCGGCAGTGTGCCGCCTTCAGGAACGCTCCATGGGCAAAGACACGACGATCGGCCACTGGGAGATAGCCGGCGTCGTTTCCCCCTCGCCGCTGCCGACGTACCCCGACGGCTTTCCCAAAGAGATACTTGACGAGTTTTCAAAGCAGACCGGGCGCGGCGTTCTTTGCAACAAGCCGTACTCCGGGACCGAGGTCATAAACGACTACGGCGAGCAGCACGTCAAAACGGGCGACCTTATCGTCTACACCTCGGCTGACAGCGTATTTCAGATCGCGGCGCACGAGGACGTCGTCCCCGTCGAAACGCTGTACGAATACTGCCGCATCGCAAGAAAGATCCTTTCCGGCAAACACGCCGTCGGCAGAGTCATCGCGCGCCCGTTCACGGGAAAAGCGGGAAACTTTACCCGCACGACAAACCGCCACGACTTTTCACTTCTTCCGCCGAAAAAGACGCTTCTCGACGCGCTGAGCGAAGCGGGCAAGACAGTGTACGCCGTCGGCAAGATAAACGATATCTTTGCCGGGCAAGGCGTTACCGATATGACCTTCACCCACGGCAACACCGAGGGGATGAAGGTGTCGCTTGAAGCGCTCGACCGCGATTTTGAGGGGCTGTGCTTTATAAACCTCGTCGATTTCGATATGCTCTACGGTCATCGGCAGGACGTTGACGGTTACGCCGCGGCTTTCGCCGAGTTTGACAGGTGGCTTCCGTCGTTTACCGAAAAGATGCGGGATGACGACGTTCTTATCATCACCGCCGACCACGGCTGCGATCCCGGCGACAGCCACACCGACCACTCGCGCGAGTACACGCCGCTTATCGTTTACGGAAAGAACATCGAGCCGAAAAACCTCGGCACACGAGTCGGCTTTTGCGACATTGCGGCAAGCGTTGCCGATTATCTCGGCATTTCGTGGCGCGGCGACGGCGAAAGCTTTATGGGGCTGATAAGAAAGCCCGACGAGCGTGAATCGGCGCTTGTCGGCGCGGCGATATCCGCAATGAAAAACGCATACGCGCCGTATTCCCTTCACACCGTCGGCGCGGCGCTGCTCGGCGGCAACGGCAAGATCTACACGGGCTGCAACATCGAGTGCGCGACGTACACCCCGACGATATGCGCCGAGCGCACGGCGCTGTTCAAAGCCGTAAGCGATGGCGTGCGCGATTTCTCGCTTCTCGCGGTCTGCGGCGGACGTGAGCAGGTGCTCTCCCCGTCGTATCCGCCGTGCGGCGTATGCAGACAGGCGCTTGTCGAGTTCTGCGCGCCCGAAATGCCCGTGCTTCTGATCAGATCCGAAACGGAATTTGAGCGCACGACGCTCGGCGCCCTTCTCCCTCGCGCGTTTACGCCGAAAAACCTTATAAAATGATTTTCTTGGTGTATTTTATACAAATGTATTTTTGAAAAATTGACAAATTTGTATATTTTTTATCAAAAAAAGTCTGTTTTTTCCAAAAAAACTATTGCAATTATTTTCTGGATATACTATAATTGAAACAGATGGCAAAAGCCATAAATAATTAAAAATTTTCTTCGGAGGACGTTCACATGAAAAAAATTCTGAGCATCGTTATCTGCTTGGCTATGATGCTGAGTATGGCGATCATTTTCGCATCCTGCGGAAAGAGCACGTACGAAGTCGCTCTCGTAACAGACGTCGGTCAGCTCATGGACAAAGGTTTCAACCAGGGCACATGGGAAGGCGTTGAAGCTTACGCGAAAGCGAACAACAAGACCTACAAGTACTATCAGCCCGCAAACGGCGCTGACGCTACGGACAACGACCGTATCGCCGCTATGAGACAGGCGATCAACAACGGCGCGAAGATCATCGTTGCCCCCGGTTTCCTTCAGGCTACGGCTATGGAAACGGTCGCAAAAGAGAATCCGGACATCAAGTTCGTATTCGTTGACGGTTGGGCAATGGGCCTTGACAATGTAACGGCTATCGTTTACAAAGAGCAGGAGTCCGGCTACCTTGCAGGTTATGCGGCAGTTATGGAAGGCTACACGAAGCTCGGCTTCACGGGCGGCGGTGGCGGCGGCAACCCGGCTGTTTGCCGTTTCGGTTACGGCTTTATCCAGGGCGCTGAAGACGCGGCTAAGATCAAAGGCGTTGACGTTGATATGAAGTACAGCTTCAAATTCGGTGAGACGTTCTCCGCATCATCTGAGCTCCAGACACAGATCGCAGGCTGGTATTCAAGCGGCACAGAGGTCGTATTTGCGTGCGGCGGTTCTATGTTCCAGTCCGTTAAGAGTGCGGCAAGCGAATATAAAGACGCAAAGATCATCGGCGTTGACGTTGACCAGTCCGGCGAGTCTGAAAAGGTTATCACGTCCGCTGTAAAGGGACTCTCCGCATCTGTTCAGAAGGTCCTCGGTCAGTTCTTCGCAGGTGAGTGGGACACAGTCCTTGCCAACAAGGCCCAGAACCTCGGCGCTGCTGACGACGCTACAGGCCTCCCGACAGCTACATGGAGACTCCAAAACTTCACAGTTGATAAGTACAACGCTCTGTTTGCAGACGTAAAGAGCGGAAAGATCATCCCCGACGCTCTGTACCCGGATGACGTTTCCACACTCACACTTGAAAAAGTTAAGGTAACTCTTGAAAAATAATAGTTCTTTGAGGGGGGATGGCGGCAAGCCATCCCCTTTTTTGATAAATAGATAAGAAAGAAAGAGCCGATATGGATAACGAAAAAACAAAAAACGAACAAGCTGAAAAAGCAAGCGAGTACCCGTACGTTATCGAGATGCGAAACATAACCAAGGAATTCCCCGGCATCATTGCGAACGACAATATCACTTTGCAGCTCAAACGCGGCGAGATACACGCGCTTCTCGGCGAGAACGGCGCCGGCAAATCGACGCTTATGTCTGTGCTTTTCGGCCTTTATCAGCCCGAAAAGGGAGAAATTTACAAAAACGGCGAAAAAGTAACGATAAACGATCCCAACGACGCAAACGCCCTCGGCATCGGCATGGTGCATCAGCACTTCAAGCTCGTCGAGGTATTTACCGTTCTTGACAATATTATCCTCGGCGTTGAGCCGAATACCGCGGGCTTCCTTCGCAAAAAGGAGGCGCGCAAAAAAGTCGTCGAGCTTTCGCAAAAGTACGGCCTCAACGTCGATCCCGACGCGATCGTCGAGGATATAACGGTCGGTATGCAGCAGCGCACGGAAATACTTAAAATGCTCTACCGCGACAACGAGGTGCTTATCTTCGACGAGCCGACAGCGGTGCTTACTCCGCAGGAGATAAGCGAGCTTATGAACATAATGAAAGGGCTGGCGGCGGAAGGAAAGTCGATACTATTCATCTCGCACAAGCTCAACGAAATAATGGAAGTTGCCGACAGATGCACCGTTTTACGCAAGGGCAAGTACATCGGCACGGTGAACATCAAAGACGCCACAAAAGAAATGCTTTCGGCGATGATGGTAGGCAGGAGCATCAAATTCTCCGTCGACAAAGCGCCCGCCCAGCCGAAAGAAACAGTGCTTGAAATACACAACCTCACCGTAAAGAGCAAGGTACACAAGAAAAACGCCGTAAACAACGTTTCCCTTTCGGTGCGCGCGGGGGAGATAGTGTGCATCGCGGGCATCGACGGCAACGGGCAAAGCGAGTTCGTCTCGGCTTTGACGGGACTTGAAAAAGCCGAGCCGGGCAGTTCCGTCATTCTCTGCGGCGAGGACATAACGAGAAAAAGCATCCGCTACAAAAATACACACGGCATAAGCCACATCCCCGAAGACAGACATAAACACGGGCTTATTCTCGACTACTCGCTTGAAGAAAATCTTGTGCTTCAAAGATATTTCGAGCCGCAGTTCCAAAACCACGGCTTTATAAATTTTGCCGAGGTCAGAAGCTACGCCGTCGACCTTATCGATAAATTCGACGTCCGCTCGGGACAAGGCCCCGTTACGACTGCGCGCTCGATGTCGGGCGGCAACCAGCAGAAAGCGATCATCGCGCGCGAGCTTGACAGAGATCACAAGCTTCTCATCGCCGTCCAGCCGACGCGCGGACTTGACGTCGGCGCGATAGAGTTCATTCACGAGCAGATCGTCGCCTCGCGCGACGCGGGCGCGGCGGTGCTGCTTGTATCGCTTGAGCTTGACGAGGTCATGGACCTTTCCGACAGGATCCTCGTTATGTATGAGGGGGAGATCGTCGGCGAGCTTGATCCGAAAACGACGACCGTCGAGGAGCTCGGACTTTACATGGCGGGCGCAAAAAGGCAGGATATGACGGGAGGTGACAAAGCGTGAGCCGCAGCGGAAATTCGGGTTTTACCGATAAACTTCAAACACTTTGGAAAAAGCAGGGCACGCGCTCTGTCATAGCGTCGCTGATATGTATTGTCGGCGGCCTTCTCGTCGGATTTTTAGTGCTTTTGGCGCTTTCGATATTCGACAAAAACATCCCCGTGTCAGACGCCATTTTCGGCTTCTTCACAGTGCTCGGCGGGCCGTTCTCCGCCGGCAACGGCAAGGACGTTTTGTTCCAGATGGGCAATATGCTCTTCTCCGCAACGCCGCTTATAATGACGGGACTTTCCGTTGCACTGGCGTTCAAAACGGGACTGTTCAACATCGGCGCGCCCGGCCAGTACCTTATGGGCGCTATGGGATCGCTTATCGTGGCGCTCTCTATCCCGACTGACGTCGTTCCCGCGTGGATCGTGTGGATACTCGCCTTCCTTGCCGGCACGGCGCTCGGCGTTCTCTGGGGCGCGATACCGGGATTTTTCAAAGCTAAATTCAACGTAAACGAAGTCATCGTCTGCATTATGACGAACTGGATCGCCGCAAACGTCGTTTCTTGGGTGTTCAAGGCGACGAGCGAAAGCTTTGTAAACTACGCCGAAACGAAGGTCAACTTCATCAAAAAGACGGCGACAAACGGCGTTAAAACGATAACGCTGGGGCTTGACAAGCTGTTCGGCGGATCGTATATGGATATCGGCATATTCCTTGCTATAATCGCCGCTGTCGTGCTTTATATCATAATGAACAAGACGACGTTCGGCTACGAGCTGAAAGCGTGCGGCTACAACAAGCACGCCTCAAAATACGCCGGAATGAACGAAAAGAAATACATCGTTCTTTCAATGGCGATAGCGGGCGGCCTTGCCGCCGCGGGCGCGGCGCTGTGGTGCCTTAACGGCGCGCAGGACTTCAAGTGGGACACGTACCAGACGCTCCCCGCCGACGGTTTCAACGGCATCCCCGCGGCACTGCTTGCAAGCAACAACCCGATAGGCGTTATCTTCTCGGGTATATTCCTGAAATTCCTCAACGTCGGCGGCTCAAACCTTGCCGCGCAGACGTCGTTCAACGAGTACGTTTCATCGCTTATCATTGCGGTGATAATCTACTTTGCGGGCTTTGCGAAGTTCATAAAAGACCTTCTCTCCCGCAAGAAAAAGGAGAAAGCGGCTGTCAGCACGCCCGATGTTATCGTAAATTACGAAAAAGTGCGGCGTGAAGTTGAGGATGACGACGCGCCGGATAAAAAATCCGTTGAATCCGACGCAAAATCGGCGCCCGATGATAACGCGCCGACCGATAACGACGCAAAATCGGCGCCGGATGACGACGCGCCGACCGATGACGCAAAAGACGCGGAAGGAGGGGATGAGAAATGATCTTTTTGATACAAAAAACTCTTATTTTCACGATCCCGCTTCTTATAGTCGCTCTTGCGGGAATGTTTGCGGAGCGAAGCGGCATCATCAACATCGCGCTTGACGGTATTATGATCTTCGGCGCGTTTGCGGGCGCGCTTGCGGCGTATTTTCTCCGCAAATCGACGTTCTTCGTCGATCACAACCAGCTTACGTTCCTTATTGCGATGGTAGTCGCGTCGATCGCGGGCGCGCTGTTCTCCCTTCTTCTCTCCTTCTCGGCGATAAAGCTGAAAGCGGACCAGACGATAGGCGGCACGGCTCTGAATATGCTTGCCCCGGCGATAGCGCTGTTCTTTATAAAGATATTCTTTACAAAAGACGCGCTTGAAATGGAACCGGCGATAGGCGGCTCGGGCAAATCCGTCGACTTCGGCTATGCCATGCTCAACGACGACCTCGGCCCCGTCGGAAGCATATTCTTCGATAAGGCTTATATTTCGACGTTTATAAGCATTGCGCTGTTCGTTGTGCTTTCGGTATTCATCTACAAGACAAAGACAGGTCTGCGTCTGCGCTCATGCGGCGAGCATCCGCAGGCGGCGGCAAGCGTCGGCATCGACGTCAATAGAATGCGCTACCTCGGAACGACGATCTCGGGCGCGCTTGCGGGCTTTGGCGGCTACGTCTATATCGCCACCGTTGCAAACGGCACGGCGTCGGGCGCTGTCGCGGGAATGGGATTCCTCGCTCTTGCGATAATGATATTCGGCAACTGGAAGCCGCTTGGCATCGCGCTCGGCGCTTTGCTGTTCGGATTCCTCAAATGCCTCGGCGTTATTTATTCGCAGTTCGATTTTTTGAACAACCTCAATCTGCCGATGTATTTCTACAACCTTATCCCGTACGTTGCCGTGCTTGTGGTGCTTGCGTTCACGTCAAAGAGTTCGCGCGCGCCGAAGGCGGAAGGCATACCGTACGACAAGGGCGCACGATAAATTTTGTGCTGTGGTTTCGTAAAATGCGGGATCACAGCACTTTTACCCAAAATAATTATTCGGAGTGATCAATATGAGAATGTATGATATCATCCGCAAAAAGCGGGACGGCGGCGAGCTTTCGGATGAGGAGATTTCCTTTTTCGTCAGTGGCTACACGCGCGGCGAAATACCCGATTATCAAGCGTCGGCGCTGTGTATGGCGATTTTCTTTCGCGGAATGAGCGAGCGGGAGACCGTCGCGCTTACAAAATTTATGGCGACGTCGGGCGACACGGTCGACCTTTCGCGCTTCGGCGATTTTACGATAGACAAGCACTCAACGGGCGGCGTCGGCGACAAAACGTCGCTTGTGATATGCCCTATCGTGTCGTCGCTCGGGTGCAAAGTCGCAAAAATGACGGGGCGCGGGCTCGGGCACACGGGCGGCACCGTCGACAAGCTTGAATCTATCCCCGGCTACCGCACAACGCTTACCGAGGACGAATTTATGGCGCAGGTCGAGCGCGTCGGCATCGCGCTTGTCGGTCAGTCGGCAAATCTGACTCCGGCGGACAAAAAGCTGTACGCACTGCGCGACGTAACGGCGACGGTCGACTCAATTCCGCTGATAACGTCGAGCATTATGTCAAAAAAGCTTGCGGCAGGCTCAAAAAACATCGTCCTCGACGTCAAAGTCGGCAGCGGCGCGTTTATGAAAACGGCCGATGACGCAAAGCTCCTTGCCGAAAATATGGTAAAGATAGGCAAAAGCTGCGGGCGAAACATCGCGGCGCTGCTTACGGATATGGACCGCCCGCTCGGGAATGCCGTCGGCAACAGCCTTGAAGTGATAGAGGCAACCGAGGTGCTGCGCGGCAAAAAGCGCGGCGATCTTTACGACGTTTGCGTCGCGCTTGCGACGGAAATGACGGCGCTTGTTAAAAAGATCCCCGCCGAGCAGGCGAGATCGCTCGTTGTCGGCTCGATCGAGAGCGGCGCGGCGTTTGAAAAGATGAAGGAATGGATATCAGCGCAAGGAGGGGACGCGTCGTACCTTGAAGATACGTCAAAATTCCCCAAGGCCGCGCACGTCATCCCCATTATAAGCGAGCGCGACGGGTATATCTCTCACATGAACGCCGAGCAGATCGGCATAGCGGCGGCGATACTCGGCGCCGGGCGCGCGTCAAAGGAGGATACTATCGACTTTGCCGCGGGAATTATCCTATGCAAGAAAACGGGCGATAAAGTCATGCGCGGCGACGTTATGGCGTACCTTCACACAAACGTCGAAGCGTCGATCGGTGCTGCGACGGAGCGGTTCACATCGGCGATTTCGTACTCCGACGCGCCGGTACCTGATGAAACACTTATCCACGGCATTATAAGATGAAAAATTATAAGATGAAAAAAGCCTTCCTTTCGGAAGGCTTTTTATTTTTTTCTTTATTCGGACTGCGTCTGTGCGTAGGCGCCGCCGTACTTTTTCTTTACGATCATCTTCATGACAAACAGGAAGCCGACAGTCAGCACCGCGCCGATAGGCAGGCATATCCACGCGTTAGGCACAAAGCCCGCGATGACGTACATCACAAACGATATCACCGCAACGGAGATGGCGTACGGAAGCTGCGTCGATACGTGGTTGATATGCTCGCACCGAGCGCCGGCGGACGACATTATCGTCGTGTCGGAGATAGGCGAGCAGTGGTCGCCGCATACAGCGCCCGCAAGGCACGCGGACATACCGACGACAAGCAGCGGATCGCCCGCGGGGAATATCGCCGTCACGATCGGGATAAGTATGCCAAACGTTCCCCACGACGTTCCCGTCGCAAACGAAAGCACAACGGCAACAACGAATATGATCGCCGGAAGGAAGCTTGAAAGTCCCGCCGCGGCGGAATTCATAAGGTCGGCAACGAAATACTTTGCGCCGAGCACGCCCGTTACGTTCTTGAGCGCCGTCGCCATTGTAAGAATGAATATCGCGGGAACCATTGCGATAAATCCCTTCGGCAGAGCCGCCATTGAATCCTTGAACGAAACGACTCTACGCACCATAAGGTAGATCATCGAGATCACAAGCGCCGCAAAGCCGCCCATGGGAAGCCCGACTGTCGCGTCGGTGTCGGCAAAAGCTTCGGCAAACGACTTGCCCTCAAATATACCGCCGTTGTAAACAAGGGCGATCACCGAGCATACGATAAGCGCGATGATCGGGAAAAGCAGGTCGATGACCTTGCCCTTTTCGTTGTAGTCCGTGTCGTCCTTCGACTCCTGCTCGGCGCCCGAGAAAAGATCGCCGTTCTGCGCGTTTATCTCGTGCAGGCGCATCTTGCCGTAGTCAAAACTCATTATGGAAAGAGCGATTATGAACACAAGCGTCAAAAGCGAATAGAAGTTGAACGGGATCGCCGTGATGAACAGGCGAAGCCCCTGCCCGTCCTCGGCGTAAGCGGAAACAGCCGCCGCCCAGCTCGATATCGGCGCGATCATACATACGGGCGCCGCCGTTGCGTCGATTATGTACGCAAGCTTTGATCTTGATATGTTCTTCGAGTCTGTGACCGGGCGCATAACGGAGCCGACCGTCAGGCAGTTGAAGTAGTCGTCGATGAAAATGAACACACCGAGAAGGAACGTCGCGATAAGCGCGCCCGCCTTTGTTTTTATATGCTTTGAAGCCCAGCGCCCGAATGCCGCGGAGCCGCCCGCTTTGTTTACAAGCGCGACGATGATACCAAGCTCGACGAGGAACACGAATATTCCCGCGTTGTCCGAAACGGCGGAAATGAACGCCGTGCCGGTAAGATTATCGAACACGCCCGAGAACGTGAACTTTCCGGCAAGCAAACACCCCGAAAGAATACCGATAAACAGCGAGCTGTAGACCTCTTTTGTTATCAGTGCAAGCCCGATGGCGATGATTGGCGGCACAAGCGCCCACCATGTACCCGTGACTGACTGCTCGCCGCCGCAGGTTTCGCATACTTCGCCGTCGATAACCCCGGTGCCGTGGCAGTCGGGACACGTTACCGTTCCCTCCGCACCCTTTGTGGCGCCGGCGAGTATCATCAGCGACAAAATTATTATCGCCGCTATCGCAAGCACGATCCTTGTGGATTTTTTCATTTTGTCCTCCTAAAACAAAACCCGCAGCGAAAGCTGCGGGAAAATGGCATAACCAGATATCCGATAGCTCTCCACATTTCTGTGACAGTACGGCGGATATTCTCCGACGTCCCGGCGCCGCAAAACTCCGGCGTTTTGCGAGCCTCGGCGGTTTGCCCTTTCTTCAGTCTTTTCCGGAAAGATCGTTCTGAATACTATTGCGCACCGCGCCTCTACCCTATTTATGCATACAGTATATTCAAAACGACGCAATTTGTCAATAGAAATTATGATTTTTTTGAAAAAAACCGCAAATTTTGAAGTTCTATGCAAATTTTATGACAAAAAGTCGTTTTTCTCGTCATTTTAGACAAAAGTATTCCGTACCTTTTTACGAAGGAAATAAATCGCCCTATATAATAAAAATGAAAAAAATGCCGGAATTCAGCTTATTTTTCATTATAGGTATTGAAAAAACCGTGCGTTTGTGATAAATTATAAGTTGAGAAAGAATAAAATAGAAAAATGAGTCTATACATTACGATAATTTCCGGAGGCTTTAACTATGGCTGTTATTTTTCGCACCGCTGCATACGTCATCGACGAGGATTTCAAGATCCGCTCTTTTAACGATGCCGCAAAAGGAGCGTTCCCGAACGTTGAAGAAGGAAAATACTGCTATAATTGCATCAGAGGCTACAAGGCGCCCTGCCCCGACTGTCCGCTTGTGACAAAGCAAACAGACGCCACCGTCATTGTTTCCGATCCCGCAAGGAACGATAAGCAGTATCTTTCGTTCTCAAACGCAAAACTTGCGGACGGGAGCGACGGGTATATGGTCACAAGCCGCCCCGCCGACGTGAAATACGAGGAAATGGACGCGGAGTGTTCGCTGATGAAGCACAAAATGGACGTTTACCGCCGCGCAAACTACTACTGCGCTTACGCGTACTTTGAGTGCAACCTCACGCGCGATATGCTCACGACCGACATTATGGAAGTTGTAGACGGCAAGGAATACGCGCTCAACCTCGAAAACCGCGGCTTCAAAAAGCCGATGTCCTTTTCCGATTACAACAAATGGCGTCTTGACAGGGCTGTCCTTTCAAACAGGGACGAATACAAGCAAAAAAGCGACCGCGAGTATCTTATTCAAAAATTCCACGAGGGAGAAACGGATCAAGCGATAATGTTCCGCTCGCGCTCATCGTCAAATTACCTTACATGGCACCAGCAGGCGTTTTATACGTATAAATCGGACTTCAACGACGATATTCTCGCCCTTTGCGTGTTGCGCGACCTCAATTTCAAAGTCGAGGGCGACGCGAAGAACAAGCGCAACGAGGAGATAATGCGGATACTCGCAAACGAGTATTCGACGGTTATTTACGTCGATCTCGACACGGAGCTTGTGTCGTTTGTAAGTCTTCCCTCCCTTGCCGACAAGGAGATAAAGGCGGCGGCTGAAAAGACGAAATATCCCGACCTTTGGAAGCTGTATCTTTCAAAGCGCGTCAGAAACTCGGACGCTGACTACCTTGTAAACTTTTCAGACAAGGAATTTGTAAAAAGCCTGCTTTCCTCGCGCAACAGCTATTCCTACATATACCGTATGGGCGACGAGGAAAACTACGATTACTACGAGCTTAAAATCGTTAACGCCACCGAGGGCGAGCCGAGATATGTCGTCGTCGGTATCGCCGACAAGAACGAAACGATAAAGACTCAGCAAGAGCAGCAGCGCAAGCTCGAAACGGCGCTGACGCTGGCGCACAGGGACTCGCTGACGGGCATCAGAAACCGCACGTCATACGGCATAATCGAAGGGCAGTTCAACAAAGAGATAAAGTCGGGCGCAAGGAAAAATTTTGCGCTTATCATGTTTGACGCAAACGGCCTTAAAAACACCAACGACCTGTACGGGCACGAGAGAGGAAATCAGCTTCTCATCAACGTAAGCAAGCTTATATGCGACTCTTTCAAGCACAGTATGGTATACAGGATCGGCGGCGACGAATTTGTGGCTATCCTTGTTGGCAGCGACTACGAAATGCGCAGCGCCCTGCTTGAAAAATTCCGTGGCAAGATACTTGACAACGTCAAAAAAGGAGAGCCCGTCTACGAAAACGTATCGGTCGCAAGCGGGATGGCGGTTTACGATCCCGAAAACGACAAGTGCCTTGAGGACGTATTCAAGAGAGCGGACGCCGAAATGTACGAAAACAAAAAGATGATAAAATCACTATAAGACAACAGGCCGCAAAACAGCGGCTTTTTGTCTATTGACATAAACTTTGTTCGATCATTAAAACAAACGGAGGAAAAGATGAAAAACATCGTTATTCTCGGGTGCGAAAACTCGCACGCAAACACGTTTTTGAACTTTATCAAGGAAAGGGCGGAGTATTCCGACATAAACGTCCTCGGCGTTTACAGCGCAGACAAGGACGCGGCGGCAAAGCTTTCCGACAAGTTCGGCGTAAACGTCCTTGAAAGGTACGACGCGTGCGTTGACGACGCCGACGGCGTCATCATAACGGCGCGCCACGGCGACGATCACCTGAAACTTTCGCGCCCGTACATAAAAACAGGCGTGCCGATGTTCATCGACAAGCCGATCTGCATAAAGGAGAGCGACGCGCTGACGCTTATGCGCGAGTGCCGCGACGCCGGCGTGCGCGTAACGGGCGGATCGAGCTGCATTCATTGCGAGTTCATTCAAAAGATCAAGTCCATACGCCAGACCGGCGAGCTTGGCGCAACGATTGGCGGCATTGTGCGCGCGCCGATCAGCATGGAAAACGCATACGGCGGGTTCTTCTTCTATTCACAGCACCTTGTCGAGATGATGCTTGAAGTGTTCGGGCGATACCCCGCAAGCGTTATGGCGTTTGACGCGGGCAAAAAAATAACCGTTGTGTTCAGGTACGGCGAGTTTGACACCGTGGGACTTTTCACCGACGGGATATATACGTATTACGCAATGCTCGCCTCAGAGCGCGGCAACGTCGGCGAGGAGTTCCCCGTAAACGGCCAAAGCAGCTGCTTTGTAACGGAGTTTGACAATTTCGTGTCGCTTCTTCGCGGCGGCGAGCAGAAAATAAGCTACGACGACTTCATCTCCCCCGTGTTCGTCATGAACGCGATCTTCCGCTCGCTCTCAAGCGGCAAAGAGGAAAGGATAGAATATGAAAGAGTTTAAGCGCGACAAGCTGAACGTAAAAATATATAAAGACCGCGACGAAATGGGGAATGCCGCCGCGCGCGACATAGCCGCGGCGATTGAAGAAATGCTCAAAAGCAAAGACGAGCTGAACGTCATCTTCGCGGCGGCGCCCTCGCAAAACGAGGTGCTGAGGGCACTTAAAGACGACAAAAGTATCAAATGGGAGCGCGTCAACGCATACCACATGGACGAGTACGTGGGGCTTACGCCAGACGCGCCGCAGGGGTTCGGCAATTTTCTGCGCGACAGGCTCTTTTCGCTCGTGCCGCTCAAAAGCGTAAACTACATCGACGCGTCGGCGTCATCCCCCGACGGCGAGGCTGAGCGCTACGGCGCGCTTATCGACAAAAACAAGCCCGACATCGTCGTTATGGGAATAGGCGAAAACGGCCACATCGCATTCAACGATCCCGGCGTTGCCGATTTCAACGACAAAAAGACGGCAAAGCCCGTCGCGCTTGACGATATCTGCCGCACCCAGCAGGTGAACGACGGCTGTTTTGAAAAGCTCTCCGACGTGCCGACAAGCGCGATAACGCTGACTGTGCCGACGCTCTTTTGCGCCGAAAAGCTGTTTTGCATCGTTCCCGCGCCGACAAAGGCAAAAGCTGTCGCCCGGACTGTCAACGGCACAATTTCCGAAAGCTGCCCCGCGACGATCTTGCGCCGCCACGCGTGCGCCACGCTCTACCTTGAGCCTGAAAGTGCAAAACTGTTATGATAACTAAAATCAAAAGCGACAAAATAATCACGCCCGACGGCGTTTTTGACGGGTACGTGTATATTTGCGACGGGAAGATCGACGACGTTTTGCAAAAAGATCTTTCGTGCGACAAATCATACGACTTTACCGGAAAGTTCGTTTCCCCCGGGTTTATCGACATTCACACGCACGGCGCGGGCGGCCATCCGTTCCTTGACGGGACGGCTGAGGACGTTGTGCTCGGGTGCAACTTCCACCTTTTTCACGGAACGACGACGATCCTCCCCACCGTATCGGCAAGCGATATCAAAAATATGCGCGCCGCCGTTGAAAATATAAAGGCGGCGATGAGCGACGGGCGCACGCTGCCAAACATTGTCGGCGCGCACCTTGAGGGGCCGTACCTCTCGAAAAATCAGAGCGGCGCGCAGTGCACCGACTACATTACGCCGCCGAAAAAAGACGACTACGAGGCGCTTGTGAACGATCTCGGCAAGTATATTGCCCGCTGGACTTACGCGCCCGAGGTCGATGACGGCGCGTTCTGCTCGTATATCTCCTCTCGCGGTATAATTGCCTCTGCCGGACACTGTGACGCGACATACGCCGATATGATGCGCGCGAAAAGCTGCGGATGCGCGCTTATAACGCATCTTTACTCATGCACATCAACCGTTACGCGCCGCGGCGGGTTCCGCTCGCTCGGCGTTATCGAAACGGCGTTTCTTGACGACGACTTTTTTGTCGAGATCATCGCCGACGGCAAGCACCTGCCGCCCGAGCTTATCCGAATGATCGTGAAGATCAAGGGCGCGGACAAGGTCGCGCTGATAACAGACAGCCTTGAGATCGCAGGAACGGACACAAAGAGCGGCGTTATGGGCGGCACAAAGTTCATCGTCGAGGACGGCGTTTGCAAGCTTTACGACAGGTCGGCTTTCGCCGGCAGCGTCGCCACGGCGGACACGCTTGTGCGCGTCGCCGCTTATGAGTGCGGACTCGGGATCGAAGAGGCGGTCAGAATGATGTGCGCCACCCCGGCAAAGATCCTCGGGCTGAATAAGGGCGCCATTGTAAAAGGCTTTGACGCCGACATCGCGGTATTTGACGAAAACATAAATATCACAGACGTTTTTGTAAACGGAAGAAAGGCGGTATAAAATGAAAAAACTGAACGTTGCCATCATCGGTCAGGGGCGAAGCGGAAAGAACATCCACGGAAGATATTACCTTTCCGAGCGCAATCTTTATTATAACGTAAAATACGTTGTCGATATGAACGAACACATGCGCGAGGTAGCGCGCGGGCTTTACCCCGGCTGCACAGTGCTTTCCGACTACACGGAGCTTTTCGGCAAAACGGACATCGACCTTGTAGTCAACGCCTCGTATTCCGAAATGCACTTCCCCATTACGAAAAGCCTGCTTGAACACGGCTTCAACGTGCTGAGCGAAAAGCCGTTTGCACGCAACGTCTACGAGTGCGATCTGCTTATCGAAACGGCAAAGGAACACGGCGTTCTGCTTGCGGTGTTCCACAATACCCAGCTTGCGCCGTTTTACCTTGACGCAAAGGAAAAGGCAGGCAGCGGCATCCTCGGCGATATAAAGCAGGTCAGCATCCGCTATAACAGCCTGTCGCGCCGCTGGGACTGGCAGACGCTCCAAAAGAAAATGGGCGGCAGCGCCTACAACACCGGCCCGCACCCGATAGCGATGGCGCTCGGCTTCCTCGATTTTGACAAGGACGCGAAGGTCATATTCACAAGGCTTGACACGTCATCAACGTCCGGCGACGGCGAGGACTACGTAAAGATACTGATGAGCGCGCCGCAAAAGCCGCTTATCGACATCGAGATGAACTCAACCGACGCGTTTTGCGATTACAACATAAAAATTCAAGGCTCGCGCGGCACAATGAAGCTCACCCCGACGACGTACAAACTAAAATACTTCACCGAGGAAGAAAACCCGACGCACTCAGTCATCGAGCAAACGCTCAGAAACGACGACGGAATGCCCGTTTACTGCTCGGAAAAGCTGAACTTCCACGAAGAAGAAGGCACGTACAGCGCAACGGCATTCGACGCGGGAACGGCGGGCATATACGAAAATCTCTACTATGCGCTCACCGAGGGGCGACCGCTTATCGTAAACTGCGAAATGGCGACGAGAGTCATCGGCGTTATAGAGCTTGCGCACGCGCAAAACCCGCTCCCGCTGAAAGTACTGTAAAATAGAAAAACAACGCCGCATGGCGTTGTTTTTTTACATTTTTTCAAGCAAAGGCAAAACATCGCAAAGCTTGGCAACTATAAAATCGGGGCGCGCTCCGACGGGCGCGTCGCCGCCGGGGTTAAACCATATAGAAGCGATGCCTGCATTGCTTGCGCCGAGGATATCGGACGAAAGGCTGTCGCCTATCATCACCGTTTCCTCCTTTTTGAAGTCGGGGATTTGGTCAAAGCAGTGCGAAAAAAACTCGCGGCTCGGCTTGTCGTACCCTATCGCCTGGGAAATGAATATGCCCTCAAAGTATCGCCCGATGCCCGACGTTTCAATGCGCCCGCGCTGTGTTTTTTCGTACCCGTTTGTCGCAAGATAAAGCCTGTATTTGCCGTAAAGCTCGCAAAGAAGCTCCTTACCGTGTGGGATATAGTTGCATTTTGTCATAAGACTGTTTTCGTAATACGTCGCCGCCGCGTCTGCGGGAGCGTTTACGTTTATCGCCTCAAAAAACAGCTCGAATCGGCGCACGCGGAGCGCCTCACGCGTAATTTTGCCGAGTTCAAGCAGCTTCCACTGGCTGATGTTTATTTGCTTGTACGCGGCGATATTGTCATCGGTCGGCGCAATGCCGAATTTTTCCATCGTTTCGCGCACGGCGACCTTTTCGCTTGCGTGAAAGTCGAAGATCGTGCCGTCAAGGTCGAGAAATACGTTTTTTATCATGCTGTTCTCCGCTTTTGGTTTTTTTTACTTTACAAATGATACCATAAATGATATAATATTGTCAAGACAAATCGGAACGGTAAACTATATGACGCAAGAACAACGACGAATATACCTTTTGGAAAAACTGCTCGTCGCGCGCGGCGAGCGCGCCGAAATACCCGATGATACTGCGGCAAAACAACCGTCTCAGGAACTGAACGACGTTATGGTCAAAACGCTCAAATGAAAATCTAAGAAGGATTAAACAATCATGGTTTTTATACGTCACTTTACAGACAACGATGCAGATACCCTTCGTACCAATCAATTTCCGGATATGACAAATGAGGACATCCTCAACTTGATTCATGATTGGAACTCCTTTTCATATCAAGGAAAGTACTTTGAGATGTTTGCAGTTCTCTATGGTGAGACCATTGTCGGATCGGCATCGTTGTATCAACACAGCCAATCTGTTGCTTCATTAGGTGTTGAAATATATGAATCATTCAGGCGGTCAGGCTTTGCTTATGAAGCAATCCTTTTGCTTCTGGACCACGCTAAACAATTGGGTTACAAGATCATTCAAGACCAAGTTCGAACCGATAATAAAGCCAGTATTCTGCTACATGAAAAGCTGTTCTTCGAAACAGATCATTACATTTACAGAAACAAGAAAGATCAGCCCTGTTATCTGTTCTTAAAAGCCCTGTGATTTGATTCATCTTCAAGACTCCTTCAACAACGACAAAAAGCCCTTCGCTGCATACCCGCAGCGAAGGGCTTTCATAATATGGATCGTTCCAGCCGGAAAGCCTTGATTTTACTGGGTTTTCCGGTTTTCGTATCTCATTCCCACTCGATCGTGGCGCAGGGCTTGGGGCTTAAGTCATAAAGGACGCGGTTTACGCCCTTGACCTCGCTTGTGATCCTCGCCGTTATCTTTTCAAGCAGATCGTACGGGATGCGCTCGATCGTCGCGCTCATGGCGTCGCGCGTGTTGACGGCGCGGATGACTACCGGCCAGTCATAGCTGCGGCGGCCGTCCTTAACGCCCGTCGATTTGAAATCGGGGACTATCGTAAAATACTGCCATACCTTGCCGGCAAGACCTGCGTTTGCAAATTCCTCGCGCAGAATAGCGTCAGATTCGCGCACGGCTTCAAGCCTGTCGCGCGTGATGGCGCCGACGCAGCGAACACCGAGTCCGGGGCCGGGGAACGGCTGGCGGTTTACCATGCCGTCGGGCAGACCGAGCGCGCGTCCGACAACGCGAACCTCGTCTTTGAAGAGGAATTTAAGCGGCTCAACAAGTTCAAAATCGAGATCCTCGGGCAGACCGCCGACGTTGTGATGCGCTTTTACGGGGCCGCTTTCGAGAATGTCGGGATAGATAGTTCCCTGCGCCAAGAATTTGATGCCGTCAAGCTTGCGCGCCTCTTCTTCAAATACGCGGATGAATTCCGCGCCGATTATCTTGCGCTTTTTCTCCGGCTCGTCAACTCCCGCGAGCTTGTCAAGGAAACGGTCTACAGCGTCGACGTAAACGAGGTTTGCGTCCATCTGGTTTCTGAACACTTCGATGACCTGCTCCGGCTCTCCCTTGCGAAGAAGTCCGTGGTTTACGTGAACGCACGTAAGCTGCTTGCCAACCGCTTTGATAAGCAGTGCCGCAACGACGGACGAGTCAACACCGCCCGACAGAGCGAGAAGCACCTTGCCGTCGCCTATCTGAGCGCGAAGCTCGGCAATCTTTTCTGCGATGAACGCCTCGGCAAGCTCTGCCGTTTCGATGCGCTTCATATCAGCGGGACGAACATTGTTTTGCATACTTTTTTCCTCCGAATATCATTTTATTTTTCTATTTTTTTAGCACTTTTAAGCTTTGCGGGAAAGCGGATAGCGCCGTTTTCCGAATTGTCTTTGCCATGACGTTTCATGTGCCCGAAAAATAAAAATTACAGCGGTTATTTTACTACAAATCGACGTATATTTCAATACGTTTTTGGAAAAAAATTGAAAAAAATTTATTTTTTTCGATTTTTCATCACCGAAATCCGCAAACGCTTGACAACGTCCGCGCGTTGCGCTATACTTGACTTATAAATCATAAAGAGGTGAAATTATGAAAAACAACGTACTTTTCCGCGGAATTATGCCCGCGCTCGTTACCCCGCTTGACGACAGCGGCAAGATCAAACGCGACGCGCTGAAAAAGCTCGTCGACTGGCACATCGGCTGCGGCGTGTCCGGTTTTTATCTATGCGGCTCGACGGGCGAGGGGCTTTTGCTCACCCCCGCTCAGAGAATGGAAATGCTTGAAGCGACGCTTGACGCTGTCGGCGGGCGCGTTCCCGTCATCGACCACATAGGCGACGTTTCGCAAAGCTCGACGATCGCCCTTGCAAAACACGCCGAAAAAGCGGGCGCGGCGGCGATATCGTCTATCCCGCCGATATATTTTGCATACAGCGACGACGATATTTTCAACTTCTACAAAGCGATCTCCGAAAGCTCGTCCCTGCCGCTTCTGATGTACGGCTACCCCGGGATCAAGACGCTCCCGCGCGAGCTTATAAAGAAGCTGATGACGCTGAAAACAGTCATCGGACTGAAATGGACGTATCAGGACTACTACGGTATGCAGCGCGTAAAAAGCTATGACGGCGGCAACATCAACGTCATAAACGGGCCTGACGAGTCGCTGATCGCCGGCCTTGCCGTCGGCGCTGACGCAGGTATCGGCACAACGTACAACATAATGCCCGGTCTTTTCGTAAAGCTGTATAACGCCTTCCGCGCGGGCAAGGTCGAGGAGGCGGGCGCGTATCAGAACGGCATCAACAACGTTATCGAGCAGCTTCTTTCGCATAACGTCATCGCCACAACAAAGGCCGTACTTCGCCATATCGGGTACGACGTCGGCGAGTGCGTCGCTCCGCTTCACCGCCTGACAACTGAGGAAAACGACGCGCTTATTTCCGCCGTTACAAAATTCGTTGACTTTGAAAAGCAGGAAATAATATGCTGAAAATTTACATTATAGTCCTTGCGGCGATGTCCGTTTTGTGCGCCGTCGCGTTTGGAATTGACAAAATCAAATCAAAGGGCGACGCGTCGCGCACGCCCGAGATCGTGCTTCTTTCGCTGATGACTTTCGGCGGCGCTGTGGGCGGGCTTGTCGGTATGTACGTGTTCCGCCACAAGACTAACCCCATAACAAAATTCCACTTTACAATAACGCTCTTCGTTTCCTTAGCGGTGCAGGCGTTCCTTCTTTATAAAATGATAGGAGGTGCTGCAAATGGCTAAAAGATCAAACGAATTCACGCACGATAATTCCCCCGCAAAAAACGTATGGCTGACGCTTCGCGCGCTGTTTAACGTCCTTGCGTTCTTTGTGCTGTTTTTCTCCCTCGCAACAGGCGGCGCGTGGTACTTTACCGCCATCGGCGGCGCGCTTGTCGCAATCGCCATAGCGATAAACCTCGTGATCCCGTATGTAAAAAGGAAGAAATAAAGCCTTATCGGAGTTATCGGCTTGAACAAATCTATCAAAAACCGACGGTTGCCGTCGGTTTTTTTCATTTTCCTCTTGACAAATCTGAATTTTTGTGTAAAATGAGATACGTTCTCATTTTGAATTTGAGAATTATTATCATTTTGGAGCAAAAAATGGCAAATTACAGCACAAAGGGCAAGCGAGCCATAATCGAATATCTTAAAAACAACCCCGACCGCCAGATGAGCGCCGAGGATATCTTCGCCTCTCTCGGCGAAAACGCCCCCGGGCAAAGCAGCGTTTACCGCATACTTTCCTCCATGACAAAAAGCGGCGAGGTGCGCCGCGAGCGCGACGAAGGCGGCGACGGGTTTGTATATCAATACGCGCAGAACATGGGCTGCGACAAGCACTTTCACTTGAAATGCGTTGAGTGCGGCAAGGTCGTTCACCTGCACTGCCACGTCAGCGACGAGCTTATATCGCACATTTATGCCGAGCACGGCTTTATGATAGACTCGGGCAAAACGGTGCTTTACGGCAGGTGCGCCGCCTGCGGAGGTGCAAAATGAGTCCGTTCTGGCAAACGATACTCGACGCGCTGAAAGACAGCGCGCTCGACACGCTGAAAATAGCTCCGTTTTTGTTCGTCATTTATCTGCTTATGGAGCTTATCGAGCATAAAGCGGGCGACAAGACAAAGAGGCTCCTCTCCCACTCGGGCAAGGTGGGGCCGGTCGTCGGCGGACTGCTCGGCGCGGTGCCGCAGTGCGGCTTTTCGGCGGCTTGTTCAAGCCTGTTTTCAGGTAGAGTGATAACGCTTGGAACGCTGTTCGCGGTGTTCCTCTCCACCTCCGACGAAATGCTCCCGATAATGATATCGGGCGGCGTGCCGGTGCTGACGATACTTAAAATCATCGGCACAAAGGCGGCGCTTGGGATCGTCGTCGGCTTCATCGTTGACCTTATCGTGCGCCGCCGCCCCGACAGCGAGCATATCCACGACCTTTGCGAGCACGACGGCTGCCACTGCGAGCACGGCGTCTTTCGCTCCGCACTGCGCCATTTTATTGAAATAATTGCGTATATCTTCGTTTTCTCGCTTGTGATAAATATCGCCGTCGGCTTTATCGGCGAGGAAAATTTGGCGAAAATATTTGTCGATATCCCCGTTGTCGGCTCGCTTATATCGGCGCTTGTGGGGCTTATACCGAACTGCGCCGCGTCGATCGTGATAACCGATCTGTATATTTCCGGCATAATTACGCCGGGCGTGATGATGTCGGGACTGCTTGTGGGCGCGGGCGTCGGGCTTGCGGTGCTTTTCCGCACGAACAAAAACATAAAGCAAAACCTCGCCATCACGGGCGCGCTTTACGCCGTTGGCGTTGTGCTTGGCGTGGCGATCGACCTTATCGGCATAAAATTCTAACAAAAAAGTCGGTCTTATGACCGATTTTTTGATAATTTGACATTTTCAAAATCCAATCGTTGTTCTACAGCCACTTTCATTACGAAGACCGTGATGAGCAAAGGAGCGAAAAATGACAAGCGCCGAAAAATTTGCAAAAGAATATCTCGGAAAAGTGTTCTACTTTTGCCTTAAAAAGACGGGGAACGACGATGACGCCGAGGAGCTTTCAAGCGATATCGCGTTTGAGGTGATATCGTCGCTTTCGCGCGGCGCGTCGCCCGAAAATTTTGACGCTTGGGTGTGGACGGTAGCGCGCCGCCGCTGGGCGAAATTTGCCGCGAAGAAGTATTACAAAAATCCCGAACAAGTCGACATTCGGGACTACGACGATATTCTCGCCGCCGACGATGACGTCGAGCGCGACGTGATACTTTCCGATGATATAGCGTCGCTTCGGCGCGAGCTTGCGTTCATTCGCTCTGACTACCGAAAAATACTCGTTTCGCATTACGTTGACGAGATGAGCGTATCGGAAATATCAAAAAAATACGATATTCCCGTCGGCACGGTCAAAACACGACTGCAAAACAGTCGAAAAATTTTGAAAGAAGGTATGAATATGGCAAGAACATTCGGTGTGAGAAGCTATAATCCGGAAGATGTTGCATTTTCTCAATCCGGCTCTATCAAAAAAATCAATCCTTGGGTAGCGGTACTGCGCAAGATCCCGAAAAACATACTGCTTGAAGCGAGCAACAACCCATCGACTGTCGAGGAACTCGCTATGGAACTCGGCATTGCCGTCCCCTATATGGAGGAAGAGGTCGATATACTCGAAAAAAGTGAACTCTTGAAAAAGATAGACGGCGACAAGTATATTACAAGCTTTTTCATTATGCCGCGCGAATGTCAGGAAGAACTTGACCGGCTTTGCTGGCAATATGCCGAGCGCAACTATGAAGCACTTTGGAAGCTTGCTTGCAAAGCCGCCGAACATGCAAAGGAGATCGGCACGTTAAACGGCACGATTTCCGACGAGGACGTAAAAATGTATTTTGTCGGCAACGTCGGCTTCAGAGTGTATCTTTCACCGTTTACAAATCACATACTCGTAGATCATTTCCACAGAAAAGACGGCGGCACGTGGGGCTTTATGGGATATGAAAAGGGAGCAAAACTGCGCCCGCGTACTCCGTTTGACAATAGCTTCCACAGCGCAGACGGCATATATCTCGGCGGTTATTTTGCAAACGGCTTCGGGTTTGAAGAGAAAATCTATAAAATCTATAATAATTATAGTATGCCCGGCGAACAAGGGCGGAGAATGCTGAAACAGCTTGCCGTTTCAGGCGGCGACGTTTCCGGTTTTTCCGAGAACGATACGTTTATTTTGAACGAGATGATAAACTGCGGGTTCGCCGTTAAGACCGACGACGGAAAAGTGCTGCCCCGCGTTATCACTATCGGCGACAAGATAAGCGAAATAATGCAGCCCGTTTGGGCGGACAGCGAAAACACCCGCCTCAAAGAAGAAATGAAAGCGCTTGTCGAAACGGCAAAAGAGATCGTTGCGCGCTATTGTTCCGACAGCTTGAAGGATGATTTTGAATACTATGTTGCCAAGTCTTCCTTCATTTTGTCAAGAATGGCAACGCTTATAAAGGAACGCGGTCTTTACACCGGCAACAGCCGCGAGTTTGTGGCACTGATGTATTAAAATAAAAAAGGTCGCTTGCGCGACCTTTTTCTTTTTGTCTTATTATGCGTTCTCCGCGCTCTTTTCGGCTTCGATAAGCGCGTCCTTGCGCGAGAGGTTTATTCTGCCTTTTTCATCTGTGCCGAGGTATTTTACCGTGACCTTGTCGCCAACCGCAACAACGTCCTCGACAGTTTCAACTCTCTTTGTGTCAAGCTTCGAGATGTGAACAAGTCCCTCTTTTCCGGGGGCGATCTCAACAAACGCGCCGATCGGGATTATTCTCGTTACCGTACCCGTGTAGCAGCAGCCCTCTGTCGGCTCGAATACGATCGCGTCGATGATTCCCTTTGCGAGCTTGCCCGTTTCGGGATTGACGGCGAGGATGTAAACCGTTCCGTCCTCCTCGATGTCGATCTTTGCGCCTGTTTCGGAGGTGATCTTCTTTATCATCTCGCCGCCCTTGCCGATGACAGCCGCGATCTTGTCAACGTCGATCTTCATAACGATGACCTTGGGCGCGTACTTCGATATTTCAGCGCGCGGCGCGGGGATAGCTTTGAGAATGATCTCGTCGATGATATAATCGCGTCCCTTGTGCGTTCTTTCAAACGCGGCGCGGATGATCTCGGGCGTAAGACCGTCGATCTTGAGGTCCATCTGAATGGACGTGATGCCCTTGTGCGTGCCGGCAACCTTGAAGTCCATATCGCCGTAGAAGTCCTCGAGTCCCTGAATGTCGGTCATCGTATCCCACGAGCCGTCCTCGGCTGTGATAAGGCCGCAGGAAATACCCGCAACGGGAGCCTTGATCGGAACACCTGCGTCCATAAGGGCGAGAGTTGAGCCGCAGACAGACGCCTGCGACGTCGAGCCGTTGGAGCTTACCACCTCGGAAACGAGGCGGAGCGCATACGGGAATTCCTCCTTTGACGGAATAACGGGGAGCAGCGAACGCTCAGCAAGCGCGCCGTGGCCTATCTCGCGACGGCCGGGTGAACGGAGCGCCTTTGCCTCGCCCGTGGAATAGCCGGGCATATTGTAGTGGTGCATATATCTCTTTTCGGTCTCCTCGTCGATACCGTCGAGAAGCTGGCACTCTTCCATTGAGCCGAGCGTTACCGTTGTGAGCACCTGCGTCTGACCTCTTGTGAACAGGCCCGAACCGTGCGTTCTCGGAAGTATGCCTACCTCTGCCGCAAGCGGACGGATCTCGTCCATGGCGCGTCCGTCGACTCTCTTCTTATCGACGAGCAGCCAGCGGCGAACGATCTTCTTCTGGATCTTGTAGATAAGCTCGGGGAGCATAACGTCAAGTCCTTCGTACTTCTCGGAGAAGTTTTCAAGGATGGCGTCCATTATCGGCTGCATACGCGCGTCGCGCACCGTCTTGTCGTCGGTGTCAAGCGCGAACATAACGTCCTTTTCGCAATAGTTGAATATCTCGTCGAACATATCGTGATCAAGCTCGCATGACGGATACTCGAACTTCGGCTTGCCGATCTCGGCGATTATCTGATTGATGAACACGAGCAGCTTCTTTATCTCCTCGTGCGCCGCCATAATGGCGTTGTACATTGTGTCGTCGTCAACTTCGTTGGCGCCGGCCTCGATCATAACGACCTTCTTCTCGCTTGCCGCAACGGTAAGCTGAAGATCGCTGACCTTTCTCTGCTCTGCCGTCGGGTTCATGACGATCTTGCCGTCGACAAGGCCGACGAACATACCGCCGATAGGGCCGTTCCACGGTATATCGGAGATGGACAGAGCGATCGACGCGCCGATCATCGCCGTGATCTCAGGCGAGCAGTCGGGATCGACGGACATTACCGTAAGCGTGAGAGCTACGTCGTTGCGAAGGTCCTTCGGGAAGAGCGGACGGATCGGGCGGTCGATAACGCGGCTTGTCAGTATTGCCTTCTCGCTCGGTCTGCCCTCGCGGCGATTGAACGAGCCGGGAATGTGGCCGACAGCGTAGAGCTTTTCGTCAAAATCGACGGAAAGCGGCAAAAAGTCGATGCCGTCGCGCGGCTTTGCGGACGCCGTGGCGCAGCAAAGAACGACCGTTTCTCCGTAGCTTATCATAACGGAGCCGTTTGCGAGCCCCGCAACCTTGCCACTCTCGACAACAAGCGGTCTGCCTTCAAATTCATACTCGAATTTTCTGTAATTTTCAAAAAGTTTTGCCATTTTTTCCTCCTTGGTTTTTGTAATTTATTTTCACCGAGGAAGATATGACCTGTTTAGAACTTAAATAAATGTCGGAATTTCCGGCACTTGTTTAAGTGCTATACAAATCCACCCTCCCCGGATAAAAACGATTAAAAGGGCGACAAAAGTCGCCCTTTCACGCGATTACTTTCTGAGCCCGAGTTTTTCGACTATCGCACGGTAGCGCTCGATGTCTACCTTCTGCAGATAACCGAGAAGATTCTTTCTTCTGCCGACCATTTTGAAAAGTCCACGGCGGCTGTGGTTGTCGTTCGGGTTCTTTTTCAGGTGCTCTGTGAGTTCGGTGATTCTTCCGGAAAGGATAGCGATCTGAACCTCAGGCGAACCTGTGTCTGTTTCGTGCGTCTTGTTGGCGGCAATTATTGCCTGTTTTTCGTCTTTGAGCATTTTTACACCTCATAAAATATTTTTTTATGCTGCCGTAAAACTCAGTACCCGTCGGGTGACGGTCTGTGACCGCGCTGAAATTCAGCCGTTTTCCGAAATACCGAGCGATCGGTGCATACAAAGGCATTTTATCATAAAAAATCTTTTTTGTAAAGGGGTTTTGCAAATTTTTCCGCTCTTATATCATATATTTTATTTTTTATGGGAATTTATCGGCGCACGGGCGCGCATTTTTAATAAAGTTTTCGGTTTTTCGCTCAAAACGCAAAAAATCATATTGCAATTATTTCCGAAATGATGTAAAATATACTCGATTAAGTATTCGACGTAAAGTCGGGAAAGAGGACAAAATGGCAATAGTAACAACAAAAGAAATGTTCAAGAAGGCATACGAGGGCGGTTACGCCGTCGGCGCTTTCAACATCAACAATATGGAGATAGTGCAGGCTATCACCGAGGCGGCGGCTGAAGAAAGATCCCCCGTCATCCTTCAGGCGTCTGCCGGCGCGAGAAAATACGCAAAGCCCGCATATCTTATGGCTTTGGCAAAAGCGGCGTGCGAGGACACGGGCATCGACCTTGCGCTTCACCTCGACCACGGCGCAGATTTCGATATATGCAAATCGTGCATCGACAACGGATTCTCTTCCGTTATGATAGACGGCTCGCATCTCGGTTTTGAGGAAAACATCGCGCTCACAAAGAGCGTTGTCGAGTACGCGCACGCGCACGGTGTCGTCGTTGAGGGCGAGCTTGGCGTGCTTGCGGGCGTTGAGGATGAGGTTTCGGCCGAACATTCGTCGTACACAAGACCCGAGGAGGTTGAGGAGTTCGTAACGCGCACGGGCGTTGACTCGCTCGCCATCTCGATCGGAACGTCGCACGGCGCATACAAATTCACGGCAAAGCAGTGCACAAGAAACGCAGAGGGAATCCTCGTTCCGCCCCCGCTCCGCTTTGATATACTCGAAGAGGTCGCCGTAAGACTTCCCGGCTTCCCGATCGTGCTTCACGGCGCGTCAAGCGTTCCGCAGGAATACGTCAAAGAGATCAACTCCCTCGGCGGAAATCTTCCCGACGCTGTCGGCATTCCCGAGGAACAGCTCAGACGTGCGGCTACGATGGCTGTCTGCAAGATCAACATCGACTCCGACATCCGTCTTGCCATGACCGCCGGCATCCGCCGCGTATTCACGGAAAAACCCGACGTATTCGATCCGAGAACGTATCTCACGGTCGCTCGCGCCGAGGTCAAGAAGATGGTCAAGCACAAATTCACAGACGTGCTCGGCTCTTGCGGCAAAGCATAAACGACATCACAGGGGCGGGGTTTCCCGCCCCGTTTTACAAGTAGGGAAAAAATGATTTGGAGTGAAATTCAGGCAGTCAACTCTCACGACTGCGATAAAAACAGAATACTGCGCCCCACGGGCATCTTCCGTATGGTGCAGGAGGCGGCGGCGCATCAGCTCACCGCCGTCGGACAGGATGAAACGGATATGCACGCCGCTCACCGCGCGTACATCGTAAGCCAGATCGGCATCGACGTGATAAAGCCTGTCTACATGAACGACAGCCTCACGATAAAAACGTGGGAGGCAAACTCCGTCGGCGCGAAGTTTATGAGATATTACAGCGTCCTTCGCGGCGACGATGAGGTCGTGTGCGGCTCGTGTATATGCGCTCTGATAAATACGGAAACGGGGCGCTT
The DNA here is from genome assembly GCA_017447775.1 of Clostridia bacterium. Lineage (GTDB taxonomy): Bacteria > Bacillota > Clostridia > Oscillospirales > CAG-272 > RGIG6816. The sequence goes on from JAFSMU010000012.1 coordinate 49,402, forward strand.
TATCCGCGTGTCCGACAGCGGATACGCCTTTGGGGGCGCTGGGGATGAGAGAGTGCCGAGCCTTGACAGTCACGGTGCGATGAACAAGGCGCTGACTTACAAAAAGGCGGCGGACTTCCCCGTTCTTTACACGTTCATCGACCGCAACGACCACATGAACAACACCTGCTACGCCGATATGTTCTTCTCCGCCATTCCCGAATGCGAGAAAAAATATATGACGGGCATCTCGATATCATACTTGCGTCAGGCAAAGCTCGGGGACGTTTTGTCGCTTGAAGTTGCCGACGCTGACGGGAAATATTTTGTACGCGCCATGTGCGGCGAAACGCTTGTGGCGACGGCGCAGATCGGCGCAAAAGAGCTGTAAAATGGAAAAAGCAAAAATAACGGTTTTGGGCAAAGGGACGTTTGACGTCGATATCGGAACAACGATAATCGACGCGCTGAAAGCGGAAAACATCGCCCTCGACGCGCCGTGCGGTGGCGGCGGCAAATGCGGAAAATGCAAAGTTGTCGCCCGCGGCGCTATCACCTCCCCCGACGAAGCGGAGGCGGCGCACCTGTCAAAAGAAGAGCTGTCGCACGGCGTGCGGCTCGGCTGTCGCGCAAAGATCACGGGCGATTGCACGGTACAGCTTTGCGCCAAAGAGATGAAGATCGAAACGGGCGGCGCACTGCCAAACCTTCCGTACTCTCCGATATGCACAGGGCTCGGCGTTGCCGTTGACGTCGGCACGACGACCGTCGCCGTTTATTTGTGCGACCTCGATCGCGGCGAGATGATCGGGGTCAAGTCTTTCAAAAATCCGCAGTCGTCATACGGGGCGGACGTCATCACCCGCGCGCAGAAAATAGACGAGGACAACGCGGCGCTTAGATCACAGCAAAAAATTCTGATCGACGCGATAAATTCAGCAGTGGCGCGGCTTTGCGATAAATTATACAAAAGTATAAATCAAATTAACATTTGTATAATTTGCGGCAATACGATAATGCAGCACATCGCCGCAGGGATAGATCCAACGCCGATCTCAAAGGCGCCCTTCACCGTTCCGACTTATTTTGAAAACTATTCGGTTATAGCGTCAAGCGTTGGGCTTGACCTTTCGCCAAACGCCGTCTGCGCGTTTGCGCCGTGTCTTGCGTCGTACATCGGCGGGGACATTTCGTGCGGCATCGTCGCCGCCGGGATAGATCAGGCAAAGGAAACGACGCTGTTTCTCGATGTCGGCACAAACGGCGAGATCGCGCTTTCGCACGGCGGCAAAATTTACCTTTGCTCAGCGGCGGCGGGGCCTGCTTTTGAGGGCGCGCACATCGAATGCGGCATGCCAGGCACCGAGGGCGCGATATCGCACATAACGTATGACGGCGCGATCAATTGCCAGACCATCGGCGGCACAGCGCGCGGAATATGCGGCTCGGGACTTATCGACGCCGTTGCGATAATGATAAAGCGCGGGATAATCGACGAGGGCGGCGCGTTCTCAGGCGAGTACGGCGATATGGCAAAAAACGTTGATGAGATACGCGGCAACGACGCGTTTTTCGTCGCGGATAACGTCTATATAACGGGCAAGGACGTGCGCGAGGTCCAGCTTGCCAAGGCGGCGATATGCGCCGGAATAAATATAATAATGAAAGAGGCGGGCATTTCGGCGCGCGACGTCGGGCACGTTGTGCTTGCGGGCGGGTTCGGCTCGCACCTCGACGGAGATTCGATAAAGACCGTCGGGCTTATACCGCGCGAATGCGGGGAAATAACGTTTGCGGGCAACACCGCGGGGGTTGGGGCCGTCGCGCTTTTGATGTTTGAGCAGGCGCGGCAGAGGATAGCGAAGATAAGGGTAAATTCAATTTACGTCGAGCTTTCAAACCGCCCCGATTTTATGGACGAATTTATGGATCAAATGGCGTTTGACGCCGATGACTGCTGAATTTTCAGCATTTTATACTTTTGTATAAATAAGACTATCACGGAGGCAAAATGGGCTTTACTACCGAACAACAGCAAGCAATTGAGGCGCGCGGCACTTCCATTTCGGTAAGCGCGGCGGCAGGCTCGGGCAAGACGACGGTAATGACGCGGCGCATCGTTGAGCGCGTGTGTCAGGGCGGGGACATAACCCGCATACTCGCCGTCACTTTCACGCGCGCGGCGGCGGCGCAGATACAGTCGGGCATTTCGCGCAAAATGTCGGAAATGCTGGCGCTCGATCCGTCAAACTCACACATAGCGCGCCAGTCGCTCCTTGTCGGCGCGGCAAAAATAAGCACGATCCACAGCTTTTGCCTTGAAGTGATACGCGACAACTACTCAAATCTCGCCCTTCCCTCCGACTTTGCCCCCGCCGACGCGACGGCGCTTGATGTCCTTTCAAAAAAGATAATGGACGAGCTTATCGAGGACTACTTCGATAAACGCATCGTCGGCGAGTGTGCGATCGACGACTTCCCCCTTTTCGCCGACTCATTCGGCAGCGTAAAGAAGCTTGACACACTCGGCGAAAACCTCATCGAAGTGTACGAAAAGCTCTCCTGCAAGGTGAAATTTCTCGACTCCATCGACGATTATATACAAATGTATAAAAATGTTGACGCAGACGATTTTTTCAGCAGTGGCGCGGGTATTGAGCTTAAACGCCACACCGTTGACATACTTGAATATTACGCTCGCATAATGCGGGATTTTTACGAATACATAACGGTAAATCCGAATTACAACAGCTACGCCTCAGCGATAAATCTCGTAAAATACGAGCTTGACTATCTCGAATCTGCGCTTGGCGCGGTAAAGAGCGGGCGCGACTATTTTGAAGTCGCAAAGCTGCTTTACACTTTCGATCCGCCGGCAAAACAGCTTTCTTTCGGCAAAAATCTTCCCGCCGACGCAAAGTACGAGTTTTTCAAAAACGAGAGGACGAGTTTCCGCGGAAAATTTGTCGGCACGCCGGCAAAGCCGTCGACGTTTGTTTCGGTATTCTACGACTTCAGCAAAGACGACCTTTGCCGTTACGCAAAAATGAGCGCCGATCTGCTTTGCGACCTCAAACGCTTCCTTTGCGAGTTTGACCGCCGCTTCAAAGCGGAGAAAATACGGCGCCACGCCATCAGTTTTTCCGATATGGAGCATTTTACGCTCGATATTTTGTGGGACAGGGAAAACGACTGCCCCAGCGCCGAGGCGCGCCGCATTTCCGACGGGCTTGACGAGATTTACGTCGACGAATATCAGGACACAAACGAGGTCCAGGACAAGATCTTCTCGCTGATCTCCCGCGAGGACAACCGCTTTTGCGTCGGCGACGTAAAGCAGAGCATTTACGCGTTCCGCGGGGCGCAGCCCGATATATTCAACAGAATGCTCGGCGCGGCAGACCAATATACGCCGTCGTACAGCGGCAAAAACGCAAAGATATTCCTGTCAAAAAACTTCCGCTCGTCAGAGCAGATAATCACCTTCTGCAACTCGGTTTTCGAGGTCGTGATGAACGCGGGGGAGCAAATGTACTCAGCGTCGGAGCGGCTGAACGCGGCGCAGGGCAAATCCGCGATGGGCGACGTCGAGGTGGCGGCGTTTTCGGGGGAGGATTACAAACAAAAAGAGGCCGAATACGTCGCGCGCCGCATATCCGAGTACGTTTCATCGGGTATTAACCCCGGCGACATTGCGATATTGCTCCGCTCGTCGACTCGCGCGCCCGAATTTGAGGACGCGCTGAAAAAGTACGGCATTTCGTGCAAAAACACGATGGACAAGCGCTTTTTCGAGTTCCCCGAGGTTCTGACCGTCGTTTCCCTGCTCAGCGCGATCGACAACCCGTCGCGCGACGTTTACGTCGCGGCGGCGCTGAAAAGCCCGCTGTTCGGCGCGACGCTTGACGAGCTTATCCACATAAGAAAAAGCGCGCCCGGCTCCCTTTACGACGCGGTGTGCGACTTCACGGAAAAAACGGGGCTCAAAAAAGGGCGGGAGTTCATCTCGTTCATTGAAAAATACCGCGCGCTCTCGATGAGCCTTTCGTGCGACAAGCTAATCCGCAAAATTTATCTTGACACCGACGTTCTATCGATCTCAGTCGGTCAGAGTGATATGGAAAAAGAGGCGGCGCGCGCAAACCTTATTGCGCTATACGATTATTCCATCGCCTTTGCGCGCGGCGAGTACAAGACGCTTTACGACTTTATCACGCTTTTGTGGGACGCAATTGATGGCAAAAAGAAGATAAGCGTCGGCGGCGCGCAGTCGGCGGCGGTACAGCTTTCGACGATACACAACTCAAAAGGGCTTGAATATAAAATATGCTTTGTCAGCGCCGCGGCAAGCACTTTTTCGGGCATGGACCTCAAAAAGAAGATCCTTATCAGCGACTCGATGATGGCGATGCGAATAGCCGACGGCTCGGGCGTCGGGCAGGTCATGACGCCGTACTGCGAGATCGCCCGCATACCGATACAGCGGCAAAGGCAGAACGAAGAGATGCGGCTGCTTTACGTCGCGCTGACGCGCGCAAAAGAAAAGCTGATCGTGACGTCGGCAAGCAAAGGCGAGCCTGACTTTTCCGACGGCGGCGAAAACGCGGCACAGCGCGCTTACGCGTCGCCGTATATGCTTTATCAGATCACAAACTACATAAACTCCATCGCCATCGGGTGCGCGGGCAAAGGCACGTGCGTCTTTGAGTCAAACCCCGATCCGTCCGACAGCGCACCGACGCTTGCGTATGACGAGGGCGACGATGAGATGACGCTTGTCGAGGCGCGGCGGTTAGTTTCCGAGCGGCTGTCGTTCAAGTACCCATACGGCGCGCTTGTCGATATGCCGTCAAAGACGGCGGTGTCCGATCTTTTCCCCGGAATGCTCGACGATGACGGCGCCGCGCGCGACAATGATGATGAAGAATCGTTCTCGCACGTTCCGCGCTTCATTTCGGAGCAGGACGACGAGAGCGCATCGCGGCGCGGCACGGCGACGCACACGTTTATGCAGTTCTTCGACTTTGACAGAGTCAAAAATCACGGCGTTAACGGCGAGATACGGTACCTTGTCGAGCAAAAGTTTTTATTTTGTGACGACGCGGAGCTGATAGACAAGCGCGCGCTTGAAAAATTCTTCTCATCCCCGCTCGCTCAAAAAATGAGAAATGCAAAGAGGATCTTTCGCGAAAAGCGCTTCATAATCGGGCTTGACGCTTCCCTGTTCACCGACGATGACGAGCTGAAAAAATCGCTTGACGGCGAGGAAATGCTCGTTCAGGGCGTTATCGACTGCGCCTTTGAGGACGAGGACGGCAAGATCACCGTCGTCGACTACAAGACCGACCACTTCAAGCGCGGCACGCCGCGGGATGAGATCGAAAAGACGCTGATCTCGCGCCACTCGCGCCAGCTCGGGTATTATAGAGAGGCGTGTCGGGCGATGTTCGGCGAGGTCGGGCACGTTTACGTTTATTCTTTCGCCATTGGCGACACTGTTGAAATTTTCGGAGGTTGTGATGAGTAAATCAAAAAAATCGTATCTTGTTTATCTTTGGGCGCTTCTGCCGCTCGCGCTCGCGGGGCTGTATCTGCTGATGCTTGCGATAAACGCCGACCTCGGCGCGTTTTTGCAGCCGATAACAAAATTATCCGTTGTCGGCGTCCTGCTCTGCCTGCTCTCCGTATTCATAACGGGCTTTGCGGGATTTCGCTTTTCAAGAAACGGCAAGAGCTATCTTAAATCGGCGATAATATACTGCTCCGTTCCGCTTTTGTGCGCGCTTGCCTTCACGGTGATGCTCATTATCGGGCAGAGCGAGTCGGGCGCGGCGCTGACGACGCTCTTTATCGGGAACGGTATGATGCTTGCGGCGACTGACTATATTATGCTCATAATCGGCAAAACGTCGACGGCGATAGAGGCTTACGCTTCCCTTGCGCTGACGGTGATATGCTTTACCGTCGGGTACGCATTCGGCACGACGAAAAAGAAAAAATAATTCACACACATCCCTCCCCGGCATACTATATTAACAGGTGAGGAAAGCTCGCCTGATTTACGTAAATAATATAGGGAGGAAACTTTTGTGAATAACTGTCTTTGCAATCTTTTCGAGAATAACAACTGTCTTTGGATCATACTCATCGCGCTTGTGATCCTTTGCTGCTGCAACGGTTAAGATAGATTATCCGAAAGGACATAAAAAAAACGCTATGCACCGCATAGCGTTTTTTCATTATATTATCTTATCTTTCTTTCTTTTTGCGAATGAGCGCCGCCGTGCCGAGCGAGATAACCGATACGATCGCGCCGCCCGCAAGTACCGACGAACCGCAGCCCTTCTTTTCGGGAGCGGTCGTTCCCGTAGGCTCAGCCGTTGTGGGAGTTGGCGCCGCCGTGGGTTCCTCAGTGGGCGCCGCGGTGGGTTCCGTTGTGGGTGCCGCCGTGGGTTCAACGGTAGGCTCCGTCGTCGTGCCCTCCGTTGCCTCATCAAGCGTCTTTATCATACGCGTAAAGCTCGTCTTTTCGCCGTATGACGTTGTGATGTACATTCTTGCGTAGTACGTCGATGACGGCTCGAGGTTTTCAAACGTTACGGTGTCTTTGTCTGCCGCAAGGGGAAGCCTTACGACGTTCTCCGAAAAGTCGTTCTTTGTGGAGAGCATATATCCGTATTCGGTTACAGCCGCAAGGGAGATATCGTCGGCGGAGATGGAGCCCGACGCCGTTACGGACGTAGACTTTACATCATAGCTCATCGGTGCGACCATGCCCCTTGAGTCTATCGTGATCTTGACGCGCATCTCCTGACCGGGAGCGTCGAGCGGCTCAACGATGAGGTTGAAGTACTTTTCGCCGAGCCAGTTGTCGGGGTACGAGTTAAGGCCGTAATCTCCGTCCTCGGGCTGAAGGGGTGAACGGTAGTTCATCGATTCAAATTTGAGGTTGTGTTTCTTTGCCGCGCCCGCATAGAAGAACGGGTCGGCCGACGGAGTTGCCGACGGGATGCCGTAGATGGTGTTGTTGTACGAGTGGCATACGACGATGCCGGGGTCGTGGTATTTGCCGTTGAACATATAGTTTGAGCAAGCCGTGCCCGACTGGAAGTATGCTCTGTTTGTCGTTTCGTCGATGTGCCATACGCAAATACCGCCCTCGCCCTTTTCGGTGAGGTTGCGCTCAAAGCTCTCTTTGAGGCGCAGCTCGATGAGGTAATACTCGTCGGGGTCGGGTGTGTTTACGCGCAGTACCTGGTATTTGCCCGTGCACGTTGAGTAAAGCGTGTACTCGCCCTCGCCGACGACGACCTCGTCAGCCCAGCCGAGATAAATCCTCTGATACGGATCGAGGTACGTCGGCGTTGAGCCGCGCCCGCCCGTGTCGGAAAGGCCGCTGTAGTTGCCGCTGCATTGGAGCGAGAACCAGTTGACAAACGGCCAAGGCGTCTTTGCCGCGCCGGACGCGCCGACCTTGCGGTCGTAGATATCTTCCGCGCCGAGGTTGTGGCAAAGTTCGTGCGCCGCGGTGCCTGTGTATTGAAGCTTGCCCTGCGTCGTGTATTCGCCCATGTTTGTGACGGCGCTGCCGTATCTTACGCCGTCAACAACGACGCTTGTGCCCTGCGATGTGCTCCAGACCGCAAAATAGCCGCGCGGGTAGTTTCCTTCGGATTTTCCCGTCGTTTCCTGCGAGGGGCCTGCGTTCATTATAACGATAAGCAGCTCCGTTGAGTCAAGCACGCCGTTGCCGTTCTTGTCGTATTTTGAGTAATCGACATAGTCGTCGGTCGCCGCGATGATGTTGTCTATCGTCTTACGGCAGAACGCCTGACGTTCAGACTCGCTGCCCTTGTACTTTTTGGAGTACGCCGACGGGTGTATCTGGTTTATAACGACGTTGATGCAGCCGTCTTTTGTGTTCGTGTCTGCCGGTTTGTCGAGCTTCAGCGGCACAAAATAGAGCTTGCCGAGCGTCATCTCTTTGTAGAAGTTCGCAACGCTGTACCCTGTTCCGAAGAATTTATCGTAGTATGTATCAGCGGAAAGCTCAGCCCATTGTTCGCCGTAGTAGTCGTCCGCGGGATCGCGGTAAAGTTTGCCCGAATCGCCGGGGTTGAAGTCGTTTGTGCCGTTTCCGTTTGCATCGAAGCTTGCGCTGATGATAAGAAGCGGTATCTCGGTCGTCTCCGAGGCGGTGGCTCCAAGAAGTCCGTCGCCCGCGGCAAAAGCGTTTGCCGCAAGACCTAACGCCATCATTATCACCAAAACGAGCGCGATGACAGATCTTTTAAGTGTATTTTTCATCATAACTCCGTTCCGCCGCTGCGCGCGGCTTTGTTTTGTAAATACATTATACTACAACGGCGCGCAAAATGCAACTGCGGGCAAAAAAAATGTCGATTAAAATTTTTATTGCGATTTTTGTTGATTTTGCCGTCAAAGTGGTGTATAATAAGGATATCATACGGGCCTGTACCGGTTTCGACGGGGATCTTGAAGTATGATAAGCGCGGCAAGCCGGGTAATCTTGTAAACTGCCCAAATTGTCAAAATAAACGACAAAAAAGAATTAGCAATGGCTGCCTGAACGGCAGTGCCGCGGCACTTTAGCCGCCCGTCCGCCCCTTGAGGATCACGGCAAGGGCTCGGGCGTCACTTAGTGATGAACGTGAGCGGTGAGTTCGCACTTGCAGCCGCCACGCACAAAAGCGCTACCGAAGCGTGAGCCTGTTTGTCGGCGCACGACGAGGGAAATCCAAACGACAAACTGCCCGCGGAGAAGTTCATACGGATGGCTTTTCGGACACGGGTTCGACTCCCGCCAGGTCCACCAAAAAGGAAAAATATTGCGCCCGCTTGGGCGCTTTTCCTTTTTGGCGGACCTTTGGATGTGCGTCGGCGCGCCGCCGCGGCGGACGGGTGAGACTCCCGTGAGCAAGAAAAAACAGCCCGTGCGGCTGTTTTTGCGACGCGATACGTCACAAAGCAATATTTTTTGAAGCGAGATTTTTCGAGCGCGCAAAAAATATATGCGACTCCCGCGGCAGGCTTCCACCAAAAAGGAAAAATATTGCGCCCGCTTGGGCGCTTTTCCTTTTTGGCGGACCTTTGGATGTGCGTCGGCGCGCCGCCTTGCCCGAAATGATACTTGCAATATACTCTTTTATATGGTATAATTATTCCGAAAACCGATCTTGTGAGGTGATAAAACTGAAACGTAAAACTGCAAAAGAAATCCTTGCCGAGTCATTCCGCGAGGTCGCTGAAAACAAAAATGTTGACAAAATAACAATTCAGGATATTGTCGATAACTGCGGGTATTCCCCGGCTACGTTTTACCGCAATTTTCATGATAAATACGACCTCATCGCCTGGGACTATACACGCGTCGTTGCAAAGATCATGGGACGTATCGGCGATAATTACACATGGAAGCAGACGCTTATCGACGGTGCAAACTGGTTTTGTACAGAAAAGGAACACCTGATTAACCTGTTTCGTCATACGTCGGGACATGACTCATTTATCATGTATATGACGAAAATAAACTGCGACGCACTGAAAAAGCATATCCTTCTTTCGGACAGAAAAAAAGAGCTTACCGAAACGGAAGAGCTTCTTACGCGTGTGTATTGCCTGGGCACAGTAAACCTTACGTGCGAGTGGCTGTTGGGAATGCACAAGGCGTCGCCCGACGAGATCGCTGATATTTACGAAAAATCCGTGCCGACGCCGCTCCGAAAATATCTTTCTTAATCAAATGAGATAAAAAAGAGAAAATCTATCATAACGAAAGATAATATGATTCTTCATCATTGAAAAGGTTTGTTGCGCCGGTATAATATAATTGAACAAGCGCCCACCGCGGCGCGCAAAAAATACTTTTTTGGAGGAATCAACGATGACAAAAATCGAACTTTTACAAAGTTTTGCTAAGGGATGGTTTGGCAACTCCCAGCAGCATTCAATTCATGCACAGCTTCTCAAGGCTCGCGGCCTTAACAAGCTTGCGGACAAGATCATGGCCGAGTCTGACGAGGAATGGGAAGAGGCTAAAAAGGTCAACGAGCGTCTTATCGAACTTGGTGAAACTCCTGCCGTTACCGTGCAGGAATATCCCGTGATTACCGATATCAAGGAAATGCTTGAATACGACTGCAAGGACTCTGCCGAGGCTTTGCCGATGATGTCAAAGTGCCTTTCAATGTTCGACGACGATTATATAACAAGACATATGATCGAGCAGTTCATAATCGACGAGCAGGATCATTTCAACTGGGTAAAAGGTCATCTTTGCCTGATCGAACAGATCGGAATTGAAAACTACATTATCGAAATGCTCGGTGAATGATAAGAGGTGCAAAAATGAACGAAAAACAGTTAATTCTCGAAGCCATGAAAAAAGCAGGCGAGCCTATTTCCGCAGGAAAGGTCGCCGAGCTTACGGGGCTTGATCGCAAGGTTGTCGACAAGGCGTTTGCGGAAATGAAAAAAGACGGTTCCATTGTGTCTCCCGTGAGATGCAAATGGGAGCCTGCGGAAAAATAGTCGGTATAATAAGCAAAAAAGAGCGGCGGCGCCGCTCTTTTTTATTTACTTTGCTTTGACGAAAAGTATTCCCTTGCCCGGGACGCTCACAACGCCCGAAACGACGCCGCTCCCGTTTAGATCGACATCGCCGCCGCTGACAAGCACGCTAAACTCGCCGCCGCCAAGGTCATAGCTCATCTCATCCGCGCTCGGATTTATCACCGCCACGGCAACGGTCTTTTCGCCGTCAACGTAGCGCAAAGCGATCGAATTGTCCGAGCGTATCTCGCACTCTATATCCGCGCTGAAAATTATTGCGTTTTCCTTTCTCATTTTGATCAGCGCGCGGTAAAAATCGCGCATTTCGGCACAAAGCGAGCCGTCTTTAAGCGCCTCCCAGTCGAGATTGTTCACCTCGTCGGATGACGCGTAGCTGTTGGTGTCGCCCTGCTTTGTGCGAAGCATCTCCTCGCCCGCGAGGAAAAACGGCGTTCCCTTTGATATCATCAGTATCGACGCGCCGAGGCGGTTCATCAAAAACCGCTCCTCATCCGAGGCGTCGGGGACAGACGCATACAGCTTATCCCAAAGCGTATTGTTGTCGTGGCAGGACATATAGTTTATTATCATATCGTCAGAAACGCCCCAGCTTACGACAGCGTTCCGCTTGCCGCCCGACAGCTCAAAGTTTCTTATGCCGCCGTATATGCCGAATGCCACCTTGCCGGCGTTGCTCGCGTTTTGCGCGCCGCTGATGTAGCCCTTGTCCTTTTGATCGAACACGCTTCCTTTAAGCCCGTCGCGGATAGCGTCGTTGAACACCGCCACAGAGCCGATGGCGTCGCCCGTCGGTTTGATCTGCGAAATATTCGCCTGCGTTGCGCGCAGATTCTCGCGCAAGGTAGACGTGCCGCCTGTCCACCCCTCACCGTAGATCATCGCTTTGGGGTTGATGGTATGAACGGCGCGCTCGACGTTTTGCATAGTGTCGATATCGTGCAGCGCCATAAGGTCAAAGCGGAAGCCGTCGATGTGGTATTCCTCCGCCCAGTAAGATACGGAGTCTACCATATATTTTGAAAACATTTTTCTTTCGGACGCCGTTTCGTTGCCGCAGCCGGAGCCGTTTGAAGGCGCGCCCATGCCGTCGTAGCGGTAGTAGTAATACGGCACGATCTTGTTCAGATTCGAGTTTATATCGTAGGTATGATTATACACAACGTCCATAATAACGCCGATGCCGTTTGCGTGAAGCGACTGCACAAGCCGTTTCAGCTCGTTTATGCGGACCTCGCCGTGATACGGGTCCGTCGAATAGCTGCCCTCGGGCGCGTTGTAGTTTTTCGGATCGTACCCCCAGTTGAAGAGCGCGCCGCTGCCGCTCTCGTCAACCGTCGCAAAGTCGTATATCGGCTGAAAATGAACGTGCGTTATGCCGAGGTCGACAAGGTAATCGATGCCGACGGGCTGCCCGCTCGAATTTTTAAGTCCCGTTTCGGTAAACGCGAGGTACTTGCCCTTGTATGCGCTCCCCTCTATCTTGTTTGAAAAGTCGCGCACGTGCACTTCCCAGATCACAGCGTCGCCGTATGAGTCGATATCCTGATAGAACGTGTCGCTATCAAACCCTTCGGGATCGGTCAGGTCAAGATCGACGACCATTCCCCGCTCCCCGTTGAGTCCGACGGCGCGCGCATAAGGATCGACCGCCGTCTGAGTGCCGAGCGCCGTCGTCACGGTGTAAGTGTAGTACGTTCCGTGGCCGCACTGCACCGTCGCGCTCCATACGCCGCGCTCGCCCTTTTCCATTTCTATATTCGAGTAAGCGTCAACGCCGTTGCCCGCGCTGTAAAGGTCGAGGACGACTTTGCTCGCCGTCGGCGCCCAGAGCTTGAACGTCGCCGCGCCGTCCGAAAGAGTTACGCCGAGGTCGTTTCCGTCATACGTGTATTTTGAAACAAACGCCTCGCTGTCAAAAATCTTTGTCGGCACAGCCGGGAGCGTGCCGTACCCGTCAAGGCTGACGGTGTAGCTCTCGCACGGGTCTATCGGCTCCGAAAGCGTTATAACGCCAAGCGCCACGTTGTTGTTAAGGCTCGATAATGAAGCTATCGGTATATTTCTCCCGCCCTGCTCGACCTTTATCTGATCGAGCGACGTAAACTTCGCGGCGGGGGTGATGCTGTATTGTATCTTGTCGGTGTCCGTTATCGCCGCTATATTGAATTTTCTGAGTTGAGTCAACGTTTTGCCTCCGTCACTGCTGTAATACTGGCCGCCGTCGCCGCCTTTGAGGTATATTTCCGTGCTTTTGCCCGTGATGACGGCAAACCTGTCGTCCTCATAGTCCTTGGTCGCATTGCCCCAGCTCGTGCCGCCGGGATCGGAGCAGTTCTTGCGGACGATGAACCCCACTTCTCCCACGCTCTCGGGAACGTTGATGATCACCTTCGCGCCGTATTCACACTCATGGAACACGTACCCGCGCCCGTCCCCGCCGGGAAACCATATCCACATATCGCACTTTGAATAGTCGACGTAGTTTGCGTGCCAGAAGAACGTAAGCTGATTTTTGCCCTCCTCAGGCTCAAGCGTGTAATCGGCATACGTCGGCGTCGCCTCCGTCGGAGCTATCGTCGACGTGGATCCCGACGTGTCCGCATTGCTCGACGCGCACCCGCAAAGCATCGCCGCGATAAGCAAAAGGCTTATCGAAAGAGTCAGCAGCTTTTTCATTTTGACCTCCGAAAAATGTATTTTGTCCTCTGCTTTCATTATAAGGTACGTGCGCGCGCTTGTCAAGAGGAAAAGACGCGCCGCCGCTTTGTCGCATTTGACGATATATTTGCTTGTTTCGGGCGATATTTCATCATTTTTTATTTGACAACGGCAATACTTTGTGCTATAATTCGATTTGTATATTTTTATGCACAAAAGGTATTAAATGGAAATTGTCGGGCAAATAATCGGCGGCGTCGGCATCGCCGTAAATATGCTGACGCTTCAGCAAAAAACGCGGCGCGCTCTGCTTATATGCAAGCTTGTGGCCGATATACTTTGGTTTGCACACTATATGCTTATCGGCGCGTACTCGGGCGCGGGGATATGCGTTGTCGCCGTGTTCCGCGAGCTGATCTTTATTCAGCGAAGGAATAAAAAATGGGCGGACAGCATTGTCTGGCCGATAATCTTCATTTGCGCGGTGATAGCTTCGGGAATAATCACATGGCGCGGCGCGATAAGTTTGCTTCCGACGTTTGCCTCGTCGCTTTCGGTCATCCTGTTCTGGATAGGCATACCGAAAATATCGCGCAGGTTTGCCTTTTCCACCTGCGCCGCAATGCTGACATACGATATTTTAAGCGGCTCGATATCGGGAATAATAAACGAGTGTCTGGCGCTTGTGTCCGCATTTGTCGGCATGGTAAGGCTTGATATAAAAAAGAAAAAATCCGCCGAGGGCGGAATATATACGGAGGAAAAAATGAAAAAACTGCTCGTTGTGGTAGATATGCAAAAGGACTTCATCGACGGCGCGCTCGGCACGCCCGAGGCTTTGAAGATCGTCGATAAAGTCGGCGCGCTTATCAAAAACTTTGACGGCGACGTCGTATTCACGCGCGACACGCACACCGCCGAATATCTTGGCACGCAGGAGGGCAAAAACCTGCCCGTTGTTCACTGCGTCAAAGGCACGCCGGGCTGGGAGATCTCGCCCGCGCTTGACACCGACGGCAAAAAAATATTCGACAAGCCGACGTTTGGCTCGACCGAGCTTGGCGAGTTTGTGCGCCGCGGCGGATATGACAAGGTGGAGCTTTGCGGCCTTTGTACCGACATTTGCGTCATTTCAAACGCGATGGTGATAAAGGCTTTCGCGCCCGAGGCCGAGGTAAACGTCATTGCGGACTGCTCGGCGGGCGTAACGCCGGCGCAGCACGACGCGGCGCTTGACGCGCTCGCCCCATGCCAGATCAAAGTAACGGGGCGCGGGCTTGAACCTTGGAGGGAGTGATGATCATGCAGCAAGACAAACGCAACATCACAATGGTGATGGACCTTTATGAAATGACGATGGCAAACGGCTATTTTTGTGACGGGGACACGGAGCGGCGCGTCGTTTTCGACGTGTTCTACCGCAAAAACCCGGACAACGCCGGCTTTGCAATATCCGCGGGGCTTGAACAGATAATCGAGTACGTCGAAAATCTGCATTTTGACAAAGACGACGTGCAGTATTTCCGCTCGCTCGGGCTGTTCGGCGAGGATTTCCTTTCGTATCTTGAAAACTTCAAGTTCCACGGCGATCTTTACGCTTTCCCCGAGGGGACGATAATGTACCCCGGCGAGCCTGTGATCACGGTCGTCGCGCCGCTTATCGAGGCGCAGATCGTCGAAACGGCGATCCTGCTTATGTTCAACCACGAGTCGCTGATAGCGACAAAGACGCAGCGCATCGTGCGCGCGGCACAGGGGCGCGCCGTTTCCGATTTCGGAGCGCGCCGCGCTCACAACGTTGACGCGGCGGTCTACGGCGCAAGGGCGGCTGTCATCGGGGGAGCGGTCGGCACGGCAACGGTGCTTGCGGGGCAGATGTTCGATATCCCCGTCAGCGGCACAATGGCGCACAGCTGGGTAATGTTCTTCCCCGACGAGTACACCGCGTTTGAAAAATACGCGCGCACCTACCCCGACGCAACGGTTTTGCTTGTCGACACTTACGACGTGCTTCGCTCGGGCGTGCCGAATGCGATAAAGGTCGCAAAGGAAGTCCTTGAGCCTATGGGCAAGCGGCTTCGCGGCGTGCGGCTTGACAGCGGCGACCTTGCGTACCTTTCAAAAGAAACGCGCAAAATGCTTGACTCAGCTGGACTTTCCGACTGCAAGATAATCGCGTCAAACTCCCTCGACGAAACGACGATCTCCTCCCTGCTCGCGCAGGGCGCGGCGATAGACTCTTTCGGAGTCGGCGAAAAGTTGATAACGTCCTCGACCTCCCCCGTCATGGGCGGCGTATATAAGCTGGCGGCGGTGGAGCAGGACGGCGAGTTCATCCCGAAGATAAAGATTTCAGAAAACGTTGAAAAAATAACGAACCCCGCCTTCAAGGAGGTCTACCGCATTTACAACGCGGACGGCGTCGCCGTTGCGGATCTGCTTACGGTGCGCGGCGAGGACGTCGATATGACAAAGCCGTACCGCTATATCGACCCGCAAAAGCCGTGGAAAGAGAGATATTTCGAGGGGTGCCGCGCGGTGCCGCTGAAAGTGAAATACATCGAGGGCGGCAAGCTGATACGGAAACTGCCGGGCGTCCGTGAGATCGCGGCATTTGTCAAGGAGCAGCTTAAAAACGAGATCTGGGACGAGGAACAGCGCTTTGAAAACCCGCACACGCACTACCTCGATATGTCCCCCACGCTTTACGATATGAAGATGAAAATGCTTGGAAAATAAAAAAATCGCCCGCAAAAGCGGGCGTTTTTTTGCGCCGCGAGGTGTCGCCCGCGGACGTGGGGCGGGGGCTTTCTCCCGCCGCATTTTTTATGACAAACATCCCGTCAACATACGTCAGCCGACATCGCCGCATAGCCTTTTCGCGCCGAAGGCGCTCCTGAATAGTCGAGCCGCAAGAGTTGTAGCTTGCACATCGGGAATAGGTATACAACGCCTGATGTCTGATGGACTGCCTGCCTTCGCCCGAATTTGCGTGAACCGGCTGTCGCAGACAACGGAAGCACGCATAGGGCGAGTACAAAGCCTTTGAGCTTTCTTTTGCGCTCCTTTTCTTTCGCTCCCCGAAAGAAAAGAGCGATGGTTTCCGCTTTGCACAAGCATAAAAAAAGTGGGAATGCGACGCATTCCCACTCGGTCTTTTTAC